>NZ_JBFTEH010000013.1:0-116926 GCF_041027365.1 Jiella sp. M17.18
ACGACTGAAGACCCTAAGAGGCCTCACGCCGTTCGAGCATGTCGTCCGATGCTGGACAGAAGAGCCCGAACGATTCACAAACGATCCGACCCATCACATACCGGGACTAAACACCTAGGCATGGAGAGCCCCTCAGGAACCGCCGGATGCAGTCCAACGATAATCTGAAGGCTGCCGGGACGATCACGCCGGAGGTATTCGGCGCCCTGCGGGTCGCGGGCCGTAATCTGCGGCGTCTGTGGTGGAGTCATGGAAGCCCGCCTTGGGACCCACGCCTAGAGGATCGGCGGCGCTCTTTAGGGTTCGCGGCGCCGCCGACAGCCGCGCCCGGAAAGACCGTCTAAGCAGGACGGCGCAGCGAGCGCGCGATGCGCATTCAGAGCAAGAAAATGCTCGCGATGCGGAATAATTGAGTTCTTTGGGTGGAAATTCGCAAACTATGCGTCGCGTGACAAATGGTGACCCCTCCTGGGCTCGAACCAGGGACCTACGGTTTAGAAGACCGTTGCTCTATCCGCTGAGCTAAGGGACCGGTGCGGCTGGACTGCGGGCGAGACGTGCTCGTCCGTCCGCTCGCCGCGAATCATGTTCTATGACATCGAGATCTGCATGCGCCCGTCGCCGGGCGGTGGCTCGCGCCGTCCGCCCGATTCCACTCTGTTGCGAGGAAAAGTCGCTTATTATGAGTGTTTGTCGCAGTTTATGCGTCGCACCATATCTGGATCGTTCGGCAGGAGCACCCGCAGCCGATCGCGGATGGTGATTCCCGGGGCGATCCGCAGGAAGCTGCGGGATAAGAGCTTCGAGTTCCGGCTTCGGGCGATGTTGATCGCCTGCCAGGCGATCAACATCGCCATCACGGTGGTCTTGCCCGCGCCGGTTGCGAGCTTCAGGGCGACGCGGAAGAGATCGGGAGCCCCGGGCGTCGTCGCGCTGGCATTCGCCTCGCTTAGCCAATCGAGGAAGCGCCTGCCGCGCCCGCCGGCCTTCGGCGCCACCTCGGCCAGCCAGATCGCCGTCTCGACCGCTTCCAACTGGCAGAAGAACGGGCGGATCGGTCGGCTCGCGTCCTGCTGCAGGGCCCGCCAATGTCTAAGGAGGTTCGCCGTCACGGGCGAGACCCGCCACTGTTCGGGGGTCGGCAGGCTTCGCCAGGTCTCGATCTCCTGCCGGAGCTCGTTGATGATCGGCGTCGGGTTGGATTCCTGGACGTCCGTCGAGAGCCCGTGGCCGGCTTCGTAGACCATCTCGGCCTGCTCCGCGCGCGACCGCTTCTTCGGCGCCGGGATGGCGGAGATCAGCTCGGCCCGGCGGCGGGTGTCGAGAATCCGGTCTGTCGGCCGCCCCTGCAGATCCAGCTCCCACTGACGGGACGGCTTCCGGTACGGGGAGTTAAGGATGGGCTGTTCGAAGAAGGTCTGCGCCGCGGCGGGCATCGATCACCGAATCGGTTGTGTCGCGTGATTCTCCACACCGTAGGATAATCCTTCCTTCCATGCAGCAGCAGGTCGCGTGAGAGGCGTCGCCGCGCCAGAACCACCGGAGCTGCGGCTCTCGCAGCCAGGTATCGTTCTTTCCCACACGCCTGCTGGCAGGCAGCTCTCAGAAAGCCGCAGGATCGGAAAGCAGGTTCGAGTAGAGCCGATTCGCCCCCGGCTCCTCGGAACTTTCAAGCGGCCGTGGGAGAGAATGATCATCGAGAGGATGAATTCACTAACACATCGGTGGGTGATGAAAGCCAAGGGTGTCCACGTCAGCTACAGCCGCGTGTCGCGCCGCACCGGATATACAGCTTTGACTCGTAGCCGGTACCAGATGGGTTTGGGCGTAGGGGACCGGGATAAAGGTGTCCACTTGCGCCAAAAGATTCTGGCTCCACCCGATGCGCCTTCATGGGTTTTCGATCCTGAGAAGCTTTGGTCAGCCGTCGCGAGTGCGGAGCGCCGACGCGATGCCTTGGAAGCTTGGTTTCTGGATATCCAGTGGCCTCGCGAGCTTCCGCTGGATCTTTTCGAGGAGGTTGCCGAAGGGATCTATGGGCAGTTCCGTGATCTTGGTCTGGTCGCGCAGACGGACTTGGAGATGACCACGGCTGAAGGCGGAGGAGAGAATCCGCACGTCCACGGGCTGATCTCGACACGTCCCCTCGGATCGGGCGGCTTCGCCACGCATAAGTGCAGGCGCTTAAATACGTGGTTCCGGCTGGCCGGTGGCTTTGGGCCGCGATTTCATGTTGCCAAAGTCTTGAACGATGCGGCTACTAGGTACGGTATCGCGGTCACGTTCGACGGGAAGTCGAATTCCGCGAGAGACTTGCCGCCGGGGGAGGATCCCGTTCCGAAATGGGCGCTTCGAAATCCCGAGGGAGCGAAGGCGCGGCATCTTCTTGACGTTCGGAAGCGTCAGCGCGGCCTTCGGCAGATGTATGATGAGGCGGCGAGGGAAATGGCAAATTCTGAAGCAGCACTCGCGAAGCGGCGCGCCGAGCAAGCTGCTGTTGTCGAGCAACAGCCGGCATTTCGTGAGAAGCCCGGCTACCGTGCGGCGGTGGAGCGCTGGAGGACTTGTCCGCTGCCCGCAGCCGTTACCTTTCCAGGCGATGCGGGGACGGCATATCCGGCAGAAGGCGATGACCTTGTCTGGGACGACGGCAGCGCAATCCGGGTCGACCGGGTGACGTTCTCAGCCACGCGACTTGTGTGCGCCCTGGCACGATCGAAGGGCTGGGACCACGTCGACTTCATGATCGTCGCCAAGACATCCCTCTACACTTCCTCCACGCCGGCAACCTTGCTCGGCCTTGCGCCGTCGAGCTTTTATCGAACAGCGACTCTTCTCGTCGGGATTCTAGGACGGTCCGACTGGAGCGAGGTTCTGCTTTCGTGGCGAGAAGGACTGCGGCTTGATCGATCAGAAGCGCTGGCAGCGATTGTGGATGAGCTTGGTGCTCTTCAGTCGATGGGAGCTCCAGCACCCTCGCAAGATGAAATTGTCGGCATCCTTAACGACAGGGAGCCTCCGAACTCTTGGGCACGCTACAAGTTGGGTGTCGAAGCTGAGCTCTCCGATGTATGGGCGCTGCAAGCGGGACGCGCTCTGCAGGTGGTTGATCGCTTCGATACAGGAACAGACCCAGACGAAGATTTCCAACTTTCAGGGCTTTCGACGATAACCTCCGACGAAGCGGCGGAGGCTGATGACGATGTCCAAACGAGCAAAATGCGCGTGTGAAATCGAGCGGATCGATAGCGAGATCCGTCAACTTAAGGCCCGCAAGGCTCATCTTCACAGGGAAATGAGGCTGCTGTCCGCAAAGACGGCGAAGCGCGCGGAAGCCCTGATCGCAAAATCGGTGACGATGATCGTGCAGGCTGGGGAAAGCCTCACCAGTGACGCGATCGTGATGAGGGTCCAGGCCGACGCCGGGCCGAGAGATGCGGACGCTGTGGAGCTCGTTCGGGAGCGGATGGTCTCGCTTGTGCCCAACCGCCCGGAGGTGATGGAGGGACCCGTTGCTACGATCGCGGCCGAATCCGTCGGCAATGCTTCGGATGCTTCGAACGATGCAGTTTGCGAGCATCGGGAGGATGCAGGGCTTAAGGGAGGAGCGGACGCAGCCCGGGACGGCCTCGTCACAGGTCACTTCACGGAAACCCACGTGAAAATGGGGGCTTCGCGGGTTGACCCGACCGCCGTTACAGCGGCGAAGGGTTTTCGACTGTCAAGCCCGATCCGTAACAGCTTCGATCCGCCACGTCTGATTGACAATGCTGACGTTGATCCTCAGGAGCCGACAGACTACCGCGAGGGGTAGGCGGTGAGACAAGTCGGATCGCGTGTGAAGTCCGGCGACGTCTTGCCGCTCCTTGGCAAGATCCAAGATGTTCAAACGATGATGCGCGACTTTGGATGCGCCGCTCGTCCTGCAAACTCGCGCGGACAGTGGCTGCCCAAGGGGCGTTCACTTTTCCCACGAAAGCGCGAAATCAGATTAAAAAGACCGCTAATAGGATTCGGAGTATCCGATAAAATTTTATTGAAATTATTCGTATTAAGCACGATCAGCGAAACTTCGCGACAGAACTTTACTTTGATCTCCTGCCGATTATGTTGCGAGTATCGGCGGGAATTCCCGTTCGACAACCAGGTCATGATGCAGGCGGCCGAGCGGCCGCTGGTGGGATTGCAGTCCCGACCAGCAGCCTGACCACCAACGACTCGTAGGAGGAGTCTCGATGGCTAACGCGCTTTTCGCGCGCGCAGCGGAGCTGCGCAACGTTTTTTCCACTTCTGAGAGGAAGCCGGTGCATCCCGGACCCTCGCCGCATGACTGCCCCCCCGGCGAGACTTGGTCGGACGAGTTCCCCCGCCCCATCGGCACGCGGATCATCGGCGGCATGCCCTACGTGACGGGACTCGCTCCGATCATGCGGATCGACGACATCCCCGACCTGCCGGATGACCTCAAGAGCGAACTCGCGCTGCGCGCGCTCCAGGAGCGCGAGAGCGACGCGGACGCTGATCTGAGCGTCCGGCGGTGCGTGGCGGGGGGCGATGCCGCTGCCGGCGAAGGCGCGGCTGTGATCGCAAGCGGGCAGAGCACCGCGTCGGTCGCGGCAACCAGCTCGCCGGAAGACGCCTTCGGCCCCGTGTTCACGGGACCGGAAATCCGGGCCGCCCGCCAACTGATCGCGCTCTTGATCCGCCAGACGCTCCTCACGGTTGGAGATGCCGGTCGTGAGATCTCCGGCAACCTGATCACCCGGGATCTCTGCCGCCGGCTGTGCGCGCTGGGGCTCGTGACGATCGATGAGTCCAGCCGCGGGCATCGGTCGTTCGTCCGGATCGCAGCCCCCGAGAACGTCGGCACGAGCGCCTGAGGCCGACCGGTCGCGCCGCCAGAGTTCTGATCTAGATCACCGCCAGCTCGCGGCGGCGCCCCTGTCCATTTCCCACCTTTCAAGACTGGCCGAGGCTAGCAGGAGAATAGTCATGCCCAAGCGCCGCCTGTCGCGCGAGAATCACGCCCGCACGTTCGGAATCCGCCCCCACGACAGTCATCCATCGCCCGACAGAGCGGCAGGCGCCGCGTCGACTGACGGCATCTCCCTCTATGTCGACGAGGTTGCGGTCAGCATCGTGGCTGGCGCAGTCGCTGCGGCAGAAGTGCTGGACCCGAGCAGCATGCTCGGGATCTACTCGTTCCTGGCGACGGCGCTCCGCTCCATCGTCACGCGAGCTGGGCAAGCCATCCCCGCCGTCATCGCGAAGGCCCTTTCTTACGATCCCGATCTGACGGTGCTGCAGGAATTCGAGCTTCCGCTGACGCGCGCCGCCACCGAAGTCGTCGAAAAAAACCGGCATCTTGTCGAGATCGACCTCGCTCACGACCTTCACCCTGTCGGCTCCTATACGGCCGACTTGATCGTCATCGACACGACGACCCGTCATGCCACGATCTTGGAATGCCGACGCGGGAGCGTCCCGTTCTCGTCCCCCAAGATCGCGTCGACGCTGCGGACGCTGCGCGTCGCCGCGCTTTCCGCGCGGAGCCGGTTGGAGGCAGACGGCTTCAGAGTCGCCACTGTCAGTTGTGGCGTAATCGATCGCTACGGACGGGCTGGGTACGATGCGGCCATGACGGTCGGGCCGGAGGAACTCGACTCTCTCTTCGAAATTCCCGTTCTTCCATACCTCGATCGTCTCGACGCCCGCATCCGCGAAGAACTCGAACATCGACTGGGGCCGATCCCCCAGTCTTGTTCGCTCCACGATCGGTCGACCGAGGCAGACAAGTCGGCTTGGGGCACCTCCGTCGAAACTGATGTTGACGACAAGCCGCCCACCAACTTCGGCATCGGTCGAAAGGTAGAGGGCCGGTTATCGCTCTCGCGCCTGATCGGACCGGCGGAAGTGCGCCGTAGTGCGGCAGCCCGTCGACGGCGCGGCGGCGGGCAGGATCGCCTGCATTAATCACGCCGAGACCAAGATCCGAGGTCGCTGCGTGCAGCTGGTCTCGGGTCTGCGTCCTCGGCTCGTCCCGCCGACGTCTTGTGCTTCGCGAAATGCGCTCCGCGCTCATCCTCCCAAAATCGAGGAGACTTCCATATGTCCTCCACCGACTCCCCTCCGCTCGGCTCCAGCAGGGTCGAAACCTCACGCTCCGCGACCGTCCTGCCGGTCAGCATCTCCGTTCTGGTCGCGGCCGCCCTCCGGCTGGGCAAGCGGCGGCTCCCGGCGTCGGAACGAATGCGGCTGATCCGCCACCTCGAGGCTCGGGCATCGGCCGAGCCGACGGCCCGGATGGTGCTGGCCTGGCTGGCCTGCAGGCCCGATCGCGGCGGACCGGCAGACGGGGAGATCTGAGATGGCAGCTGCGAAGATCAGCAAGTTCGGGCCGAAGAACACGTCCGGGTCGCTTCCCGCGGAGCCGATTGAGACTTTGGACGACGATCAGGATTTGGCGCAGTACATTGCGGACGAGATCGCGGATCGCCTGCAGCGGGCGCGCTTCACCGAATACACGCTTCATCTCGCGATCAAGCGGGCCCTTCAAGCGGTCGATCCACGACTTCTGGGAAGGCAGGCGGGCACGCTTGTGCTCATGCGACTGCCGAGCGAACGATGGCGGGATGCTGCGGAACATGGCTTCGCGCGCGCCCTGGAGGCCATTCTCGGCTCCGAACAATCCCTGGCGAGGGGGTTCATTACGCTACCGGAGATCTCGACCGAAAAGTGGAAGCGCTCGGACCCGGAAGACAGGGTCGAGGGCGTCCTGGCCCGACTGATGACCGCCTCCGTGCTGCTGGTCGCTTTCGGCCGCGACACCGTCCATCCAGCACTGGAGGCTATGGTGGATCTCGTAGTCGACCTGTCGGCCATTCCGTTGGATTGCCTGGGCCAAGCATGGAGGCGACGCTTCGGCGAGGAAGCGGGTGGATGGCCGCTCACCGTCGATCCGCTCCGCCTCTCGCCGATGCTCATCGATGCGCTTGTCGCGCGAGCAGCGACTTCGGGTGCGGCGGCGGCCAGCCTCGCAGTGCCGACTCTCGTCGCACAAGACGTCTCGCAGGGCCCTCGCCTGGAAGACCTTCACGGGTACGGCGCCGCGAAGGAATGGGGTTTGCGCCTCGTGCAATCCCTCGAAGATTTTCGGGCCGGCCGGATCTCGGCGGCCGACATCGACGGTGGCGCACTTTTGGCAGGGCCCCCTGGAACCGGCAAGACGTTGCTTGCCAGCTCGCTTGCGAGGTCGGCGGATGTTCCGTTCTTCCCGACCTCCTACGCCGCCTGGCAAAGTGCCGGTGAGGGGCATCTCGGCAATGTCCTGAAGGAAATGAGGCGCATCTTTTCGGCAGCCTCGGCAGTCGCGCCGGCGTTGATCTTCATCGACGAGATCGACACGCTGCAGGCCCGTGGCTCGACCGGGCGCTACGACGACTGGTGGCGGTCGATCATCAATGCGCTGCTCGAATGTATGGACGGCACCGACCGGCGAGCGGGCGTCATCGTTCTCGCCGCATGCAACGAAGACAGAAATCTCGACGCCGCCTTGGTTCGTTCGGGGCGGCTCGACAGACGCTTCTACGTCGGGTTGCCGTCGAGCGACGATCTCGGCCGAATTCTGCGTCATCACCTTCCGGAGTTGGCGGACGATGATGTGCAGCCGGTCGCGACCTTTCTCGCCGGCACGGCATCCGGTGCTGACGCTGCTCGGATCGCTCGCGATGCACGTCATGCCGCACGAGCGGCGAGCCGTGACGTGTCGGCCGCCGACCTGATGGCGGCCGCCGTTCCACCCGACACACGGCCTGAAGCGGTGCGCAGGCGGATCGCTGTTCACGAGGCCGGCCATGCTACCGCGGTCCTGCGCCAGGGCAGGGTTCCAAACAGCCTTTCGATCGCCTGCGCCGGTGGGGGAAGGGTGGTGCACGAGCGCGAGCAAACCGAACTCGTCCTGTCCGAGCTGCGCGCGCAGCTTGCTGTTCATCTGGCCGGCCGGGCGGCGGAAGAAATCGTTCTCGGTGCGGTCTCGGCGGGCGCCGGAGGCGTGGATGCATCGGACCTCGGGCAGGCGACGAAGCTGGTCGCTCTGCTGGAAGGGCGCCTGGGTCTCGGGGCGCGCATCAGCGTCGCCGAGACCGTGGACCAGGAATTGGTCGAGCGCCGGCTGCGGGTCGCCTATGTGAGTCAGATCCCCTTTATGACCCCGGTTCATAATCCGCTCTGCTGCTGATCCAGATATTTATCGGTGTGACCCTGCGCCGATCGGCGTCGAACCCCAGCGCCGATTCACACACTCAGAAGAGCTCTCCAGTTTTCCGAGGCAAGTCCAATGGTCGTCGCTCACAACCACGAGGGCCTTGGCGACTGCACGCCAAGGTCTTCGGCGCCACCCACCGGCGACGCCGCCACGATGCTGCGCAGTTCGGCCACAAGAGCCGCCGCCGCCGCGGCAGTCTGATATGCGCTCGCTGAAATCGACTGTCTTTCGGCACCACATGACGCCCCCATCCGCCCAAGTGGGAGCGAAGGCTAGGCGCGCCGATCGGCGCTGAGATCCCAAGCCGCCGCTCCACGCCCAACATCACCAGCCCGCGGCAATCGTAGCGCTGGCCCGGCACGATTGCGCGGTGCCATCATCACGTATTCGGAGCGTGAGGGATGGGCGGGGAGCCGCTCCGGATTTCCCGTGACAGTTCATCGCCCGATCGCATAGCCCTGCATGTATCGCGGGGATGCTGCACCGAACATCCGACCGTCACGCAGTCCCACGGCGCATAGGCGTCCGAGATCCCACGGGCCCTTTACGTCCATGAGATGACCTCGATCGCGCAAAGCTTCGATGGTTTCGGCAGGGAAGCGCGCTTCGACCGCGAGATGGCCTGGCCGCATCCCGCGGGGATAGAAGCTGGCGGGAAAATGCGCCGTCTGGAACGTGGGCGCGTCGATGGCTTCCTGCAGATTCATCCGGTGATGGAGGTGACGCAGAAGCAGCTGAACCGACCATTGGTCCTGTTGATCACCGCCCGGCGTGCCGAGGGCGATCGCCGCCTCGCCGTCGCGTGTCACAAGGGTCGGCGTCAAGGTCGTGCGCGGGCGTCTGCCGGGGGCAAGACCGGACGGCATCGCCTCATCCAGCCAAAACATCTGGCCGCGCGTCGTCATGCAGAAGCCGAGATCCGGTATGGTCGGAGAGGCCTGCAGCCAGCCGCCCGAAGGCGTCGCCGACACCATGTTGCCCCACCTGTCGACGACATCGACATGCACGGTGTCGCCGCGCATCTCCGGCAGGACGGCGAAAGTCGGCTCGCCCGTGCCGAATGTCGACACGTCTCCCTTGCCGGCATTCGCCAGGAGAAATTCCAGCCGGCTCTCCATCCCCTCGATGCGTCCCGGCTGGAGTTCATGGGAGGCGCTCGCCATGTCCACATGCTTGCGGCGCGCGTCGTTGTAGGCATCGCTCAGCAACGTCTCGATCGGAACTTCGTTGAAATCTGGATCGCCGTAAAAGATTTCCCGGTCGGCGAAGGCGAGCTTGGCGCATTCCGTCACGACGTGGACGAAATCGGGGCTCGTCGGCGGCATGGCCTCCAGATCGAAGCCTTTCAGCAGAGCGAGCTGCTGGAGAAACACCGGCCCTTGCCCCCACGGACCGGTCTTGTGCACCTCGTGGCCGGCATAGCGATAGCTGACCGGCTCTTCGTATGTCGCCTGCCAGGACGCCAGATCGTCGGCATCCATGACGCCGCGATTGCGCCTGCCGGACGTGTCGAGCACCGCCTCCTGCTGAAAGAACCGGTGGACTGCTTCGGCGACGAAGCCCTTGTAGAAAACCTCCGTCGCGCGCGTCATCTGCGCCGCAACGTCTGGACCGCACGCCTGCGCTTCATCGACGATGCGCTGGAACGTCGCCGCGATCTTCGGACTGCGGAAGAGATGGCCCGGGCGCGGCGCGTCGCCGTCGACCAACCAGGCCTCCGCCGACGTCGGCCATTCGGAAAGGAAGAAGTCGCGCCCCGACAGGATGGAGGCGCACATCCGCGGCACTGCCGGGAAACCGGAGGCCGCGTATCCGATGGCATAGCTGAGGATGTCGCCAAGGGGCAGGCTGCCATAATCGCGCAGCATCAACATCCAGGCGCCGAAGGCGCCCGGCACGACCGCCGGCAGAAGGCCCGTCCCGGGCACGACATCGAGGCCGAGTCCGCGAATGTGCGCGATCGAAAGGCCCCGTGGCGCGACGCCTTGCCCGCAGACGACGCGAACTTTGCCCTCCTGCGCGCTGCGGAGAAGAATCGGAACTTCGCCGCCGGGGCCGTTGAGGTGCGGCTCGACGATCTGAAGGACGAAACCCGCGGCGCCTGCGGCATCGAACGCGTTGCCGCCTTTCTCCAGAACGGCCATGGCCGACGAACTGGCGAGCCAGTGGGTGGTCGATACCATGCCGAACGTGCCCACCAACTCCGGACGGGTGGTGAAATTCATGGTGACATTCTCCGATGGCTGCTGGGTTCTAGGAGCGGACGATCCGCCCGAGGCCGATGGCGCGCTCGACGAGGAGGACCAGAAGCAAGATCATGGCGACCTGAAGCGTCGATGCCGCGGCAATCACCAGCTGGCTTCCCTGGAACTGCAGGTAGCTGAAGATCTCGATCGGAAGCGTGGTGACGCCCGGGCCGGTCAGGAAGAGCGCGGTGTTCAATTCGCCGAAGGACACGATGAATGCGAAGAGCCAGCCCGAGACGACGCCGGGCCAGATCAGCGGCAGGGTGATGAGGAGGAAGCCGCGCATGGGCGAGGCGCCGAGACTGCTGCCCGCCTCTTCCAGCGAGACATCGAAGCTCTGCAGGCTGGAGAGCGTCGCGCGGAAGCAGTAGGGCAGCCCGACGACGATATGGGCCAGCGCCAGGCCAGGCAGGATCGGCATGCCGACCAGCCTGTAGCAGAGGAGGAGGGCCAGGCCGAGAATGATCGTCGGGAACACCAGCGGCGCCATGAAGAGCGACTGCATGATCCCCGACATGCGGCCGCGTCGGCGGGAGACGTAGAGCGCGGCCATGACGCCGAGCACGATCGAGACAACCGACGTGCCGACGGCGAGCTCCAGGCTGAGGAGAAAGGCGCTCCGCATGTTGGGCAGCGAGAAGAACTCCTGGAACCAGCGAAGCGACAGGCCTGGCGGGGGAAAGCTGAAGTAGTCGCCGGACGAGAAGGAGGCGAGGACGACCAGCGCCAGCGGTCCGATGATCAGCAGCAGGACCACGCCGGTGACGGCATAGAGGATTGCGTTGATCGCCCGCATCAGCCTTTTCCCTGCACGCGCTGGGGCCGGAGCCCGGCTTGGATGAGGGCGCCGACAATCAGCGCGAACGCCAGGAGGACGAATGACAGAGACGCCGCCTTCGGCCATTGTAGCGTGGTGACCGAATCGTAGACGAGACTGACGAGGAGCTTGAATCGCGGCCCGCCGAGCAGCGTGATCGTCACATAGGCGCTCAGCGTCAGGAAAAACACCAGCGACAACCCGGCTGCGACGCCCGGGCTGGACAGCGGCCATGTGACATGAATGAAGCTGCGAACCGGGCCCGCCCCCAGGGATTGGGCCGCCTCCTGATAGGATTTGTCGAGGCCCGCCAGCGTATTGGCGACGGAGATGATCATGTAGGGCAGAAGGATGGTCAGGAGCCCCGCGCCGACCGCGCCGGCGCTGTTCAACATCCGCAGCGGGTAGGGGATCAACGACATGTCGACGAGCGTGACGTTGATCAGTCCTTCGCGTCCGAGGATCGTGATCCAGCCATAGGCCCGCACGACATTGCTGACCATCAGCGGGAACAGGAGCACCATCAGCATGACGAGGCGTTTGCGCGGCGTCATGCGCGAGACCACCACGGCGACGGGATAGCCAAGCAGCAGGCAGGTGCCGAGGACGATCAGCGCCGTGACGAGCGTGCGCTGCAGGATGAGCCAGTAGAAACTGTCCTGCGCAAGGGCGAGATAGTTTCCGATGGTCACCTGGTACTGAAAGAGCTCCTCCGGGGAGGGTGTCATGAAACTGATGACGAAGAGGAAGGCCAGCGGCGCCACGAAGAAGGCGCAGATCATCAGCAGCGGAGGAAGGGCGAGGACGACGAGCGTCGGTCGCAGCATTCGCATTCCCGAACTCTCCCGCATCCTCAGGCGCTCTTCATCGGAACGAGGCTGCTCTCGGCCCAGGCGCAGTCCACCACCATGCCGGGCGCCGGCGACCAGTCGCGGGTGGCGTCGTTTTGCAGCAGTCCGGAGAACGCGGTGCCGGAACGATCCATGATCACATGCGTCGTCGGCCCCTTGTAGACGACTTCCCGAATGACCGCCGCGATGGTCTGGCCGGGGCGTCCCTGGCCGGCTGGTGCGAGCTTGATCTTCTCGGGCCTTATCGCGAGCTTCACCCGCCCGGACCGGGGAACCCCGACCGCGGGGAGCTCGATGACCGACCCGCCGATGTCGATCCGCACCCGATCCCCCGAGACGCTCTGAATTTCACCGTCGAAAAAGTTGCTCGCTCCGAGAAAGCTGGCGACGAACTCGGTCGCCGGGCGTTCGTAGATCGCGCCGGGCGCGTCGATCTGTTCGATCTCGCCGGCGCGCATGACCGCGACCTGATCGGCCATGGCCAGGGCTTCCTCCTGATCATGCGTCACGAAGACCGTGGTTATGCCGAGCGATTTCTGCAGGCTTCGCAGCTCGACCTGCATCTCTTCGCGCAGCAGCTTGTCCAGCGCGCCGAGCGGTTCGTCCAGAAGCAGAACGGCGGGCTTGATGACGATCGCGCGGGCGAGAGCGACCCGTTGTTGCTGGCCGCCCGACAACTGTTTGGGGTAACGGTCGGCCATCTGGTTCAGCTGGACGATCGCCAGGGCCTCCCGGACACGCTCCTCGCGCTCGCTCCGTGAGATGTGCCGCATCTTGAGCCCGAAGGCGACGTTCTCGGCCACCGACATGTGCGGGAACAGGGCGTAGTTCTGGAACACCATGCCGAAGCTGCGCCGATAGGGCGCGACTCGGGTGACGTTCTCTCCGCGGATGAAGATGTTGCCCGAAGTCGGCGTCTCGAACCCGGCAATCATGCGCAAGGTCGTCGTCTTGCCGCATCCGCTCGGCCCCAGTAGGGCAAAGAACGCGCCCCTCGGAATTGCCAGCGAGAGATCGCGGACTGCCATCGTCCGGCCGAAGCGCTTGCTGGCGCTCGCGAAGCGCACATCGCTGGTGTCGTCGGTCATTCGGTTCGTCCATCCTCATGGAAAGCCGCGGCCAGTGCGTCGCGATGGCGCGTCACCTCCAGCAGCCGTAGGGCAAGTTCGGCGTCGAGGAGGCGCTGGGCGGTCCCGGACAGCGGCGCCGGCGTCGCTAGGGAGGCGGCTGCGTCCTCGAGCATGATCGTCATGCCGCGATCCGGATTCAGCTCACCGGCCTCGAAGCATCGCATGATATTCGTCAGGCGCATCCGTTCGCGCTCGAAGAGCGCTTGCAGCGGTCCGGACCCGCAGTCGATCGCGGGCAGCGCATCGAGCACCGCCGTCTTGACGCGCTCGGACACGTCCGTCGGCTGCCTGTCGAGCGCCTGCCCGCCGGTGGAGCGCCGCGAACCGCCGGCCGATGCGCACCATTGAACGGCGTTGAAGATCAGGCGGAAGGATGGTGCGGCGTTCGGCACGTAAAAGTCGAGCGTCTCCTCCATGACCGTGCTGCCGCGGATCGGAAGATACCGTTCGATGTAGCTGGCGAAAGAGACATATTTCCGGACGAGATCGCCCATTTCCGGATGGGCCGAAAACAGAACCGCGCGTCCGTTCGGGCCGGCCGTCGACAGGATCGCTGTGCGTCCTGCCATCTCTTGATCGAAGCGCGACTCGCTGAGCGGATTGTCGATCGGGATTCTGGCCGGCATTGACAGCGACCGGAACCGGCCGTGTACCGTTACCGGTGCACGCACAGCCTCGTAGATCGGGCCGTGGTAGTAGGGCATCTCGACCAAGGGGGCGACTCCGGCGCCGAGGCCGTCGTCCTGCATGGCGATCGAGACAATACCGGCGCCGCTCTTGAGATATTCGTGCGAGTAGCGCGGACTCGCCTCTGCGAGTGCGAGCCATCCTGGCCGTCCCGAAGACAGGTAGAACGCGCCGCCGCATGAACCGATCGCGCTCCCGCCGGCGGACAGAAAGCGCCGGACCGCGGCATCCGCGCCCGCGACGTTCTCGCAACGATCGATGCCCCAGGTCGAAAAGCCGCCCGGCAGCACGAAGAGATCGACGCCGTCCAGCGCGCCCGACGCTATGTCGGGACCGTTCACGACGTCGAAGACATATCCGAGCGCGGCAAGAGCATGCGCGTAGTAGCCGCAATACGGATAGGCAGAGCCGCGCCCCCGGAGCAGCGCGATCTTCGGAAGCGAAATGTCATGCGCCTCGCCGGCTTCGACACGCGGCGCATCGGGGGGAAGGAGGTGCGCGGCGGCATCCTCGGCAAGAAGGGTCCCTGCCGGCAATGCCGCATCATTCGTCGCGAGCACGCGCAGCCCGTAGCCCGCGGCGGCCATTCGCACGGCATGCGATTCGATGGGGAAGGCCGGGCGGCCGTTCCCCTGTTGCAGGACTCGCATCGCTACTGGCCGGCGACGATCCGGTTCCAGCGGTCGACGATCTCCGTCCGATGGTCGTTCATGAACTTGTGGTCGAGCTGGATCAGGCTGTCGCGCTGTGCATCGGTGAGTTCGACGGCCTGCCGCTGGTCGGGATCGAGGAGATCGAGCGCCTTCTTGTTGGTGCCGGGATAGTTGAACGCTTGGGTCAGCGCGATCTGACCCTGCGGCGCCAGTGTCAGATTGAGAAACTCTTCCGCCAGCGCCTTGTTCGGCGTGTTCTTGGCGATGCCCGTTCCCCAGGAGATCGCGATCGCGCCCTCTTCGGGGAAGACCCACTCAACGGCCTTGTTGCGCCGCTGCACCGTCATCGTCTGCGATTTGTACAAAAGGCCGATCACCGCCTCACCGGTCGCGAAGGCGTTCATGATGGAATCGGTGTCGCCCACGAAGATCGGCTCGAGGTCGACCATCTTGCGGAACTGTTGGAAGCCGGCTTCGAGATCGGTCGGCTTCTTGCCGCCAGCGATCGCTCCGATCGGGATGATATAGGTGCCGATCGAATGGGCGATTTCCGGCAGCACGATCCGTCCCCGGTATTCTTCCTTCCAAAGGTCGGCAAACGAAGTGGGCGGCGTCTCGATCTCTTTGGAGTTGTAGGCGATGCCGATCGCCGAGTAGATCTGCGCCACCCATTGGTCGTGGACGAACTGCGGATAAACATGGGGCAGGTTGGTCAGCCGCGGCGACGATTTGTCGATGGGCTCCAGAACGCCCTGCGCCTCGGCCAGCGGGAATAGGCCGTCATGAAGCTGGACGAGATCGAAGGCCTGCTCATCGAGGCCGACCTTCAGTTTCGTGATCCGCTGGACCGGACTTGAACCGCGGTCCTCGATGACCGGAACGCCGGTCTTCTGCGTAAAGGGATCGGCGACACTCTTCTGGATGGCGTCGCCCCACAGGCCGCCCCAGGTCATCACCGTCAGATGATCGGGCTTTGTCTCGGCGAAGGACGCTCCGATCGTTCCTGGAAGAACCGAGGCTGCCGACAATCCGGCCGTCAGGGAGAGGAATGTTCTTCTGTCCATCGCTGATCCTTATGGGAGATTGCGTGGGACCAATTTCCGTTCGATCCAGCCTTGATGTCAATAGTAAAACGAAAACTGCTTAGAATTTGCGCTTTTGTCTCCGAAGGGCTATCACTTGTTGGAACCAATGTTTATTGGTTCGAGAAATTGTGGAGGCGGAGCCCCGATGGATCCGTTGCTGGAGTTCCTGGGAGCTAGTGGCTTGCAGGACGGCGATCGACTGCCGCCCGAGCGCGAACTGGCGGCGCGACTCGGAATCAGCCGCCGGGCTTTGCGGCAGCAACTCCTGGCGCTGGAACTCGACGGCCGGATCTGGAGAGGCGTCGGGCAGGGAACGTTTCTTGGCTTGAAACCGATCGGCTCGGAAACCGGACTGGTCGCCGACCCCTCGCAATTCAGCCCGCACGTGATCCTCGACGCCCGCCTTCGCTTCGAGCCGGTGATCGCGGCCACGGCGGCAGTCCGCGCGACGCCTTACGATCTCTCGGTCATCGAGAATTGCGTGCGCAAGAACGCCGAGGCCACGGACGATGACAGCTGGAGCCGCTGGGACAGCGCGTTCCATCGGGCGGTGGGCTCAGCGACGCGCAACCCGATCAGTCTGGCGCTCACCGAAACCCTCATCGCTGCCCGTCGGCAGCAGGCGTGGGGTGATATCCGCCGCGCCCAGGTGGACAAGGAACTGCGGCGCCAATCGGCCGATGATCATCGACAAATCCTTGCAGCACTGCAGAGCAGAGATCCCGATGCCGCCATGGAGACGATGCGGCTTCACTTGCAGAACATCGCCCGCATGCTGAAGATCGAGATCGTGGCCTGAGAGCCATCTCGGTCCGACGAGAGCCATGACTCGCTTGAGCGATTGTCCCCTGCCGAACCACAGCTGCAGGGTTTCCTCCGAGCCTTCATCGGCGGGATCGCGGAGCGCCGGCAGAATACGCCTGCCCAGTCACCCTGATCCAAACGAACGATGGTTGGGATTCAGCTGTCATAGATCGGCACCCGATTTTGGCGCCGGCAGGCGTGTCGTCAGTCCGCTCTGCGGGCCCTGCCGAGAAACCGGGCTGGACCTTCTGTGGATCGGCGTGGGGGGCTCGACGCCGATCGGCGCGATAAGCTGTTGTTTCAGCAAGATCGAGTAGGGTAACCACGCCGCGTCGAATGACAGATGACGACGGTCTGGCATCTTGTCCAGACGCGAATCGAGGCGCATTTCGGCCGCGCCTATTCCCGAAAGGCGATGGAACAGGATGCCCGTTGAGGGCCGGCCCGGTGAGGCGGCCGGCGCCCGCTGGACCCGGGTCTTCCGGGCTGAGGTGCTGCTCCGGCTGCTCCGAGAGGATCCGCCGGCCCACCCGCGTCAAGCCTCGTCGCTGGCCAGCTCGAAACGGATCGGCTGGGCGCCCTTGTAGAGGACGTAGGGGCCGAGTTCCGCGAGCTTGTCGAGGTTCGACGTCAGCGTGATGAAGTGGTTGCCGGCCAGCTGCCCCATCTTCGAGGCGAAATGGACGCCGCCATAGGCGAGCAGGATTTCGGTCTCGCTGATGCCGCCGGGATAGAGAATGATCTGGCCGGGCACCGGATAGCTCGTGTGGTTCTCGTAGCCGACGGAGAAGTCGGTGTCGCCGAGCGGAATCCAGACGCCTTCGCCGCTCCAGCGCACGTGGACGATCTGGCTCTCGAAGGGCAGCATCTTCTCGAAGGCGGCGCACGTCTGCGGCGCCCGGTCAGTTTCCAGCCGGGCGTCGAAGGTGAACGGACCGGCGGTGATCCTGAGCTTGGTCATGTTGTGATCCTTGTCGGTCGAGCGGACGCGAGACGCCGGTGGCCGCTCGCCGTGTTGCGGATGTTCGGATGGAGAGGAGACGCGGTCTCGTCAAAACGGTTGAGGTATTCGATATCTCAGGCCATCGAAGACGGCACCGCCAGGGGGGAGCGCTCGCGCGCCACGTGGCGACCGCCGCGCGCGCCGGCCGTCAGGGCGCCGTCACGCATCGCCACGGCGCCGCCGAGAACGACCGTCGTCGGCCAGCCTGTCACGACCAGCCCCTCATAGGGCGAATAGTCCGAGGCGTCGTGGAGGTCGGCGTGACGAATCGTGCGGGTCTCGTTGGGGTCCCAGATTGCGATGTCGGCGTCGGCTCCGATCGCGATCGTGCCCTTGCGGGGGTAGAGGCCGTAGGTCTTGGCGTGATTTGTCGCGGTCAGCGCGACGAAGCGGGGCAGATCGATCCGGCCCTTCATGACGCCTTCGGAGAACAGGATCGGCAGCCGCGTCTCGACGCCGGGAATGCCGTTCGGAATGTGCCGGAAGCTCGTGCGGCCCTTCGGGTTCAGCTTGCCCTGCGGGTCGTCGTAGCGGAACGGGCAGTGGTCGGAGGAGTAGAGGTCGAAGACGCCCCGCTCGATCCCCTCCCAGCAGGCGGCCTGGCTCGCGGCGTCGCGCGGCGGCGGCGAGCAGACGAACTTCGCCCCCTCCCAGTCCATGCCGCCGAGGTCGTCGGCGGTCAGCATCAGATATTGCGGGCAGGTCTCGCCGATCACCTTGCGGCCGCGCCGGCGCGCCCGCTCGATCTCCTCCATCGCCTCGCGGTTCGAGACGTGGACGATCACGACGGGCACGTCGACGACCTCGGCGAGCGAGACCGCCCGGTGCGTCGCCTCACGCTCCACCGCGACCGGCCGGGTCGTCGCATGCGCCCGCGGCGCGACGTCGCCCTCCGCCTCGTGGCGGCCGATGAGGTAGCGGATCGCGTCCTCGTTCTCGCAGTGGACCATGACGAGCGCCCCGGTGCGCCGGGCGCAGTCCATGGTGGCGAGGATCTCGGCATCGTTCAGCCGAAGCCCCTCATAGGTCATGAAGATCTTGAACGAGGTGTAGCCGTCCTCGACCAGCGCCGGCAGTTCCTGGCCGAGCACCGCCTCGGTCGGGTCCGAGACAATCATGTGGAAGGAGACATCGGTGTAGCAGTTGCCCGCTGCGAGTGCGTGATAGGCGGTCAGCGCCGCGCGCAGCGACTGGCCTTTTTCCTGCAGGCAGAAGGGCAGGACGGTGGTGTTGCCGCCGTAAAGGGCCGAGCGGGTGCCGCTCTCGAAGTCGTCGGCCATGACGATGCCCGGTGCCTGGGGCTGCGACAGGTGCACATGGCTGTCGATGCCGCCGGGCAGGACGTAACGACCTGAGGCGTCGATCGTCTCCGCGGCCTCGCCGAGGTCGCGGCCGATCTGGACGACGACGCCGTCCTTGATACCGACATCGGCCGCAAAGACGTCCGACGCAGTCGCAACGGTGCCGTTCCGGATCAGGAGGTCGAAGGGCATGGACACCTCGAAAGGCTGAGCAGCGGGGGAAAGGTCGAGCGAGAGCCCTGGGGCGCGGTCAGAGCGCCGGCTCGAGCGCGGCGATCAGCCGGTCGACTTCGTCCAACGTGTTGTAATGGACCATCGAGACCCGGACGACGCCCGCCTGCTGCATCAGGCCGAGATCCTCGACCAGCCGGCGCGCATAGAAGTCTCCGTGCCGGATGCCGATCTTGTGCGGGTCAACCCGGTCGACGATCTCCTTGGAGTTCCGCTCGCCCGCGGTGAAGCTGACGGTCGCGACACGCTCGGCGATGCCGCTTCCCGGACGGCCCCAGATGCGGATCGAATTGCGGCTTTTCAGGAAATCAAGAAGCCGCTCGGTGAGTGCCCTCTCCTGCTCGGCGATATCCGCAAATCCGGCCTCGATCGCCGGCCTTCCCTCGTTTGCTCCGGCCATCCGGCCGAGTTCGGCGACGTAGTCGATGGCGCCGACCGAGCCATGCGCGAGTTCGTAGTTGATGTTCCCCGGCTCGAGCTTGTGCGGCACCGAGTCCTTGCTGAAGAAGTAGTGGTAGATGTTGTCGAGACCGGCGAGCTTTTCCTTCCGCCCCCACATCACCGCGAAGTGCGGCCCGAAGACCTTGTAGGCGCTGAAGATGTAGTAGTCGCAGCCGAGCGCCCGTACGTCGATCGCGCGGTGCGGCGCATAGGCGACCGCATCGACGCAGAGTTCGGCCCCGGCCTGGTGCACGACGTCCGCGATCGCCGGAATGTCGTTGATCGTGCCGAGGATGTTCGAGGCATGGGTGACAGCCACCAGCCGCGTGCGCTCGGTGAGGAGGCCGCGGAGATCGTCGAGTTCGAGTTCGAGCGTCTCGGGATTGCAGCGCCAGACCTTGATGGCGACGCCCCGCGCCTCGTGCTTCAGCCACGGGCCGATATTGGACTCGTGATCGGTGTTGGTGACGATGATCTCGTCGCCGGGCTGCAGGCGTCCGGTCATCGCCTCCGACAGGAGCCGGATCAGCATCGTGGTCGAGGCGCCCATGACGATCTCGCCGGCATCGGCCGCATTGACGAAGCCCGCGAAGGCCCGGCGCGCCTTCCGCACGCGCTCCGTCGAGCGCTGGCTCGGCTCGTAGGTCGCGCCGGTCTGGACGTTCGAGGTGAGAAGATAGTCGGAAATGCGATCGGCGACGCGGCTGAGAACCTGGCTGCCGCCGGCATTGTCCATGAACACCCAGTCGCCGGAGAGCGCGGGAAACTGCCGTCGGACGAAGTCGAGATCGAGGGTCATGTCGTGCCTTTCAGAAAATAATGGCCGCTGCAGCCGGTGCGCGGCGCGTCAGTGATTGAGAACCGCATCGAGGAAGGCGCGGGCGCGCTCGTTCTGCGGATTCGTGAAGAAGACGTCAGGCGTCGCGATCTCCTTGATCACGCCGGCCTCCATGAAGACGATGCGATCCGCCACCTGCCGCGCAAAGCCCATTTCGTGGGTGACGAGCAGCATGGTGACGCCCCCGCCGGCGAGCGTCTTGATGACGTCGAGGACCTCGCCGACCATCTCCGGGTCGAGCGCCGACGTCGGCTCATCGAAGAGCAGGATGCGCGGCTCCATCGCCAGCGCCCGGGCGATCCCAACCCGCTGCTGCTGGCCGCCAGAGAGCTGGATCGGATACTTGTCCGCCTGTTCGGCAATGCCCACCCGGGCCAGCAGCGTGCGGGCACGGCTGCGGCCCTCTTCCCAGGAGAGCTTGCGGACGCGGACCGGGCCGAGCGCGACATTGTCGAGGACGGTGTGATTGGGAAAGAGGTTGAAGGCCTGGAACACCATGCCGACCTCCTGGCGAACGCTGAGGAGCCGCTTGCCCTTCTCGACGCGGATCCCGTCGACCACGACGTCGCCGGAGTCGTATTCTTCCAGAAGGTTGATACAGCGGATCAGCGTCGACTTGCCGGAGCCGGACGGCCCGAGCAGGACGACCACCTCGCCCTGTTGCACCGTGAGGTCGATGCCCCTCAGCGCCTCGAACTCGCCGTAGCGCTTGCCGACGCCGCGCATTTCGATCAGGGGCCGCTCCGCCGTCATCAGCGTCCACTCCGGCGTGCGTAACGGCGCTCGAACAGCGCCACCAGCCGCACCAGCGGCAACAGGATGACGAGATAGAGTACCGCCGCGCCGATCAGCGGCGTCGGATTGGCCGCCAGGGCCTGTGCCTGTGTCGCCTGCTTCAGAAGGTCCGGCAGCGCCACCACCGAGGCAAGGGCGGTATCCTTCAGCACGTTGATCGAGTTGTTGGTGAGCGGCGGGATGACGATGCGGATCGCCTGCGGGAGCACGACGTCGCGCATCAGCCACCATTGCCCGAGCCCGATCGACTGCGCCGCCTCGAACTGCCCGCGCGGGATCGCCTCGATGCCGGCCCGGTAGATTTCCGCCGTATAGGCGCTGGAGATCATCGTCAGCGCCGCGGTCGCCGATGCAAAGGCGGACAGGCTGATGCCGACGAAGGGCAGCGCGTAATAGACGATGACCAGCCAGACCAGCACCGGGATGGCCCGAAAGACGTCGATATAGGCGGTCGCCAGGAAGCGCAGCACCGACGTTCCGTAAAGACGGACAAGAGCGAGCAGCAGCCCACCCAAGAGCCCGAGCACGATCGACAGGGCGCCGAGCGCGAGGGTGCGCCACAGCCCTTCCAGCAGCAGCGGATAGTAGCGCCACAGGACGTCGATGTTGAAGAAGGTCGAGACGATGTCCATCGCGGTCCGCTGGAGCTTCGCTTGTTAGGCGAAGGATCCGCGCGGGCGCGCGGATCCTTCTGAAGGTCTCAAGGCGTCAGGACTTCGGCTTCGGCATGTCCATGACCGCGACGCTGCTGGTCGTGTCTTCCGGCATCGAGCCGAACCACTTCTTGTGGAGGTTGGCGATGAAGCCTTCCTTCTTCAACGTGGTCAGGACGTCGTTGACCTTCAAAGCAAGCGGGCTGTCCTTCGCAAACATCATCGAATACTGCTCGCCGGTCTTCAGCCGCTCGACCACCTTCATCTGCGGCTTGTCCTTGAGATAGTAGGCGACGGCCGGGATGTCGGAGACGTAGGCGTCGATGCGGCCCGCGGCCAAATCGAGCATGGCCGGGTTCAGGCCCTCGTAGCGACGGATGTCGGACAGGCCCCACTCGTCCTTGCGCTGGGTGGCATACATGTCGCCCGTCGAACCGGTGTCGACGCCGACGACCTTGCCCTTCAGGTCCTTGGTGCTCTTGATGCCGGAATCGGTCTTGGTCGAAAGCGACTGGTCGCTGTCGTAGTAGGGCTGCGCGAAGGAGACCGACTTCAGCCGCTCGTCGGTGATCGTGATGGACGAGATCGCGACGTCGATGCGGCCGGACTGGACGGCCGAAAACAGCCCGTTGAAGGGGATGTTCTGGATGTCGACCTTGTCGTAGCCGAGCCGGTTCGCGACCTCCTTGAGGAGATCGACCTCGAAGCCGACCGTATCGCCGTTCTGATCCTGAAACTCCCACGGGACGTTGCCGATATTGGCGCCTGCGGTCAACGTCTTCGCCATGGTCGGCGCAGCGCCGAGCAACAGGGCGGCAGCCGCTGCGATGAGTGTCGATCGAAACATTCCAGATCTCCTGTCGTGTGGGTTCGGATAGGTCATGCGGATGCGTTCGAACTGCCCCGGCCGGCCGCCCCCGTTCTCCCCGACGGCGCCCAAGAAGTCGGCATGCAAGTGCCGATAAAAAGTGCATGCACTTTTATAGTGAAACTGTATGCGATCCGGGTCGGCAGGGAAAGCCCGATCGACGATTTTGTCGTTCTTGCGCCGCCCACGCGCGGCCGCGGCGTCCGCTCCGCCGGCCGGCACGCTCGCCGGCCGTGCACCGCGCACGGCCACCCGGCGTCTCCATACGCGCGGTACTGATTGATAGCGGAGAATGCGAAAGCCACGCCGCGAGCGGCATCGGGCGAAGAGGGGGCCGCCGGACGTGAGCCTTCACACTCCGGGCCCGTCGCTATTCCTCGACGTAGGGCGCGAGGATCGCGAGCAGATCGCGGCTTTTCGAATCGCCGTTCGCGAGCGAGGCGCGTTCGGCGACGGAGGCCAGATGCGAGGACATCAGCTTGATAGACGCCTCGGCATCCCCCCGCTCCAGCGCCTTCAGCAGCTGACGATGCTCGCTGACCGCACATTCCGGCGAATGCGGCCTGCCATAGGCCGACAGCGAGAGTCCGCTGCGATAGGCGACCTCACTGACGTAGCGGATCAGGATCGGCTTGCCGGTCATCTCGGCGAGGACCACATGGAAATCGGTGGCGAGCCGGATCGAGGTCGCCTCCGGCCCGGCCGAGGCCTTTTCCTGCTCGTCGACATGGGCGCGCAGGGCGGCGATCTGATCCTTTGTCAGCCGTCCCGCCAGATGCCTGACGACCAGCCGTTCCAGTTCCACCCGGATGTCGAAGACGTCGCGCGCCTCCTCGAAGGTGGGGGTTGCCACGATCGCGATGCGGTTGCGCCGGAGGTCGACGAGTCCTTCCGAGGCAAGCTGGCCGAGTGCCTGCCGGGCGATCGTGCGGCTGACGCCGAAGCGCTCGCCCAGCGTGTCTTCCGGCAGCTTGTCGCCGGGGGAGAGCGCCCGCTCGATGATGGCGCGGCGGATGGCCGAGCAGATCCGGTTGACGCGGTCCGCGGAGTCTTTCGGCGGCTTCATATCGCGGTCCTCGGACCTCATTTATAAGAGAAACAGGCTGATAGCCCGCCACCAGGAACAAGTGCAAGCTGACTGGAACGGAATGCCGTGAAGACTTTCGGTATGTCCGATGAAATGGTGGAAGATCGCACATCGGAACGCGTGCTGGAGGCGGCTACCGGACGGGCTGTTTTTCATTGCCGCCCGTGATCCCAGGCCATTGTGAATCGGAACGGGGTCCCGGCGCCGATCGGCGTGGGGTCACGCTGACAAACCTCTGAAAGCGCAGCGGAGGGAGTCATCGACCGGGGGCATGCCGCCGCGCCGAAACACCGTCTGTCGACAGGCTCCGAAGCAGCAGGGCTGGACCGCCTGCAGTTTTTCGTGAACCCGGTGTCAGCCCAAGCCTGCGCGCCGGATGCCGACGTCCTTCCCCAGGTGGTGACGGGCGTGGCCTGTCATCGATGCCTCGATTCTTTCCTGGATCAAAGAAGGGGCTCGACACCGATCGCTGCGTTGATCCATCGATCGTGCTCGGTCGATGGCCGCCGTCATGGGATTCCGGACAACTCCATTAGTCGGCAATCCGCCATGTTGCCAGCCGACAGCCATTTGACCAAACGCCTTGCGCGCCGCCGCTTGTCCCTTCGGCTTTCCCCCGCAGCAACAGGTATGCGTCAGAAAGCTGCAAATCTTGGCAAAGGATGTAAGACTGTGCCATGCATGGAACCATGATCAACAACCTTGCGATGGTCGGATGAGCGACCGGTCCAGCAATTCGCGGGTCGAGATTCTGCCGGCACAGCGGCGGGCCCTGATCCTCGAGCGCCTGCGCATCGCCAGCGCCGCCTCGATTCAGGATCTGGCGGCTGTGCTCGGCGCGTCGTCGTCCACCGTGCGGCGCGACCTCGATTACCTGACCGAGCGCGGCTATATCGAGCGGACGCATGGCGGTGCCGTCATTCCGAGCGTGCCGACGACGCGCTTCGAACCGGAGGCGTCGATTGCCGCGGAGACCGCGCGGGGGCAGAAGGCCGCTATAGCCACTATCGCGGCCCGGCGGCTGTCGCCGGGGCAGAGCGTCCTGTTCGATGCGAGCTCCACGGTGCGCGAGACGGCGCGGGTGATCAGCGGTCTCGACATCCCGCTGACAGCCGTCACCAACGACATCGCCTGTGCCCTGCTTCTGTCGAATGCTCCGGCCATCCACACGATCGTGGCCGGCGGCGCCATCCGTCCCGGATCGACGACGCTGGTCGGTTCCCCCGGGCAGGAATTTCTCCACGGCATCCACGTCGACATCGCTTTCATCGGCGTCCATGCGATCTCCGGCGACACCTTTACGGAGACCTCGCTGGAGGTCGCCGCGATGAAGAAGCGCATGATCGCTGCGGCCCACAAGGTCATCGTTCTGGCCGACTCCAGCAAGTTCGGGGGCCAGAGCTTCTGCGAAATCTGCGCCGTCGGCGCTGTAGACGAGATCGTCACCGACGACCGGCTGCCAGACGCGACACGACGGGAATACGAGGCGATGGGCGTCAAGCTGACCCTCGCGCCGTCCGAATAGCGCCGCGCGTGGACGATCTGCGGATCCTTGCGGACGACCTGTCCGGCGCGCTCGACACGGCGGTCTGCTTTTCCGGCGGCCACAAGGCTTTGCTGGTGACACGGTCCAGCCCGGTCGACGGGGTGTTCGGCTGTTCCAGCGGCGCACGGGATCTGGCCGCCGAGGCCGCTGCAAAAGTCTTCGTGCAGAGCCTGCCGTGGCTGCTCTCAGTCGGTCATCCGTTCCACAAGCTGGACAGCCGGCTGCGCGGCTATGCGGCACACGAGATTGCCGCCGTCCGCCGGGCGGCGCCAGACCGACCGATCGTCGTTGCGCCGGCACTTCCGGTCCAGCAGCGGATCATGCGATCCGGGCGCCTCTACTCCCGTGATAGCGCCGCCATGGCTTGGGCGTTAGAACCAGCCGACATCAGCCGACAACTGGCAGCGCTGGGCGAGACGGTTGAATTATGTTCGTCGGCTTGCGCGGCAGTTCCCGAAGGCATCAGCCTGTGGGATGCCGAAATCGACGCCGATCTCGACCGGATCGCTGCGGCTGCACTGGCGCGTCCCGGTGCCATCCTCTGCGGATCTTCGGGGCTCGCGGCGGCGCTGGCCCGCGCGCTCGGCATATCACAGCCGCCCCGCATAGCCGATTTCACACCGCCGATGCTGCTGATCGCGGGAACGGCACACCCGCAGACCCTGCGCCAGGTGGCACGGGTTTCGTCGCGCGCCGCGGGCATCCACCGGCCGGTCGCGACCGATGCGGCGACCTTTGCAGATGTGGCGATGGCGCTTGCCGACGGGCGAAGCCAGCTGATTACGCCGCGCCTGCCCGCCGGGCTTGAGGCGGAGGCGATCGCGGCGGCAATCGCCCTCTGGATCGGCCGCGCCGTCCACGAACTGCCGCGCCCGGGCAGTCTGTTCGTCACCGGCGGCGAGACCCTCGATGTGCTGACGCAGGCTCTCGGCGCGAAAGGGCTCCTGGTCGAAGGCCAGGTTGCCGCCGGTGTACCGGCAAGCCGCTTCCTGGGCGGAGTCTGGGACGGGCTGCCGGTCATCTCCAAGTCCGGGGGCTTTGGGGCGGTCGATCTCCTCGTTCAGTTGGTGATTGACGAGGTTTGAATTCGTTTGATGCGTATTGACAGCTTCTGAAAGTTTCTGCGAGTGTCGTGTCACGTCATGAGACCGCGACCGCGGTCGCGCAGAGTCGAGGAGGCGACGTGGCCGCTTTCGCCATCACAGTCGGCGATCCCGCCGGCATCGGTCCGGAGATCGTCATCAAGGCTGTCGCGCGTTGCCGCGATCGCCTGGACGACGGCTCGCTGCGACTTCTGGCCATCGGCTGCGCGGAGGCGCTGGACATCGCGGCGGACACCCTCGGCGAGCCGCGCCTTCCGCGTGCGGACGACCTTGACGCCGTCTCCGGCGCTGCCGTCATTCCGATCGAGCCGGGCGGCGAAGTCCCTCAGATCGGCGTCGTGAGCGCGGCGGCGGGCCGGCATGCCTATCTCGCGATCGAGAAGGCCGTGGAACTCGCGCTCGCGGGCAAAATCGACGGGATCGTCACAGCGCCGCTGAACAAGGAAGCGCTGAACCTTGCCGGCTACGCCTACGCCGGCCACACCGACATGCTGGCGCATCTGACCGGCGTGAAGGGCTCGGTCATGATGCTCGCGCATGGCGGCTTCCGGGTGACGCATCTGACCACCCACGTCGCGCTGGCCGACGTGCCGAAGCTGCTGACGCCCGAGCGGCTGTCCCACACCATCGGCCTGACGCTGGACGCGCTTCGCCGACTCGGGATCGAGAAGCCGCGCGTCGGCGTCGCGGCGCTCAATCCGCATGCCGGGGAGGGCGGCATCTTCGGCCGCCAGGACATCGATGTGACGACCCCCATCGTGGCGCGCTACCGCGACCAGGGCGAGGACGTTTCTGGGCCGTTGCCGGGCGACACGGTGTTCGTGAAGCTTCGCGGCGGGCGCTACGATGCCGTCGTCGCGATGTACCACGACCAGGGGCACATCCCGGTCAAGCTGCTCGGCTTCCACACGAATCCGGAGACCGGCGCCTGGGAGGCGCTGAACGGCGTCAACGTGACGCTCGGCCTGCCGATCATCCGCACCTCCGTCGACCACGGAACGGCCTTCGACATCGCGGGCACCGGCATTGCCAACGCCGACAGCCTCGTCGAGGCCATCGACTACGCCGTGGCGCTGGCGGGTTCGCGACACGGCGCCGCGGCAGCAGTCTGAAGCACGGCGGAAGACTGAAGAATTGGGGAGGACGATGATGAACGACACGATTCCGTCGCGCGAAATGCTTATCGACGGCCGGTTCCGTGACGCCGGGGAGACCCGGCCGGTCATTAATCCTGCGACGGGCGAAGCCTTCGCCGAGGTGGCGCTCGCCGATGCCGCGATGACCGCCGAGGCGATCGCTGCGGCGCGCCGGGCACAGCCGGCCTGGGGGGCGCTCGCCCCGCTCGAACGCGCCGGCTACATGCGCAGGATCGCCGCCGCCATCCGCTCGGAGGCTGAGGCCTATGCCCGCCTGATCGTGCGCGAGCAGGGCAAGCCGATCAACGAGGCGCGCGGCGAGGTGGACGGCGCGGCCGGCTTCTTCGATTTCTTCGCAGAGTATGCCCGGCGGATCCAGGGCGAAATCCTGCCTTCCGATCATGCCGGCGAGCAGATCTGGATCCAGCGTGTGCCGATCGGCGTCGTCGGCGCGATCATCCCGTGGAATTATCCCTTTGCGCTCGTCGCGCGGAAGGTCGCGCCGGCCCTCATCGCGGGGGATACGATCGTCCTGAAGAGCCACGAAGACACGCCGCTATCGGCGCTCGCCATGGCGCGGATCTTCCAGGCGGCGGGCCTTCCCGCGGGCGTCGTCAACATCCTGACCGGCACCGGCGCCGTAGTCGGCGAGGCCTTGTGCAACAGCGCCGACCTCGACCTCATCACCATGACCGGCAGCGTGCCGACCGGCAAGCGGATCATGGGCAATGCCGCGAAGAACCTGACGCCGGTCTCACTGGAACTCGGCGGCAAGGCACCCTTCATCGTTATGGCCGACAGCGATGTCGACATGGCGGTGCGCTCGGCCGTCACCTCTCGCTACATGAATTGCGGGCAGGTCTGCATCTGCAACGAGCGGACCTATGTCGAGCGCTCGGTCTACGACGAATTCGTCGAGAAGTTCGTCGCAGCCAGCAAGGCGCTGCGGATCGGCGATCCGATGGAGGACAGCACCGACCTTGGGCCGAAGATCAGCCGGGCCGAACTTGAGAAGGTCGAGGCACGCGTCGCCGAAGCCGTGGGGGAGGGCGCCGAGATCGTCATCGGGGGCGGCCGGCCGGAGAACCCGCCGCATCCCGGCGGCTTCTACTACAGTCCGACGGTCATCACCGGCGTGCGGCCGGGCATGGGGATCCTGAAGAGCGAGGTCTTCGGCCCGGTGGTCCCGATCATGCCGTTCGACAGCTTCGACGAGGCGGTGAGCCACGCCAATGACGGCCGCTATGGGCTGTCCGCCTACCTGTTCACCAACGATATCGCCAAGATCATGCGGACGGTCAACGAGGTGGCCTTCGGCGAGATCTACGTCAATCGGGTCGGCCCGGAGAGCCTGCAGGGCTTCCACGTCGGCTACCACGACAGTGGCTTGGGGGGAGACGACGGCAGCCACGGTCTGGAGACGTATCTGCGCAAGAAGACCGTCTACGTGAACTATTCCGGTGCGCCGACAAGCGCCCTGATGCCCTACGGCGGCTAGCCGTACCGCTTCATCATCATCGCTATGGGAGGAGACCAACGATGAAAATGCTGCATTCGCTCGGACTTGCGACGGCTCTGACGGCCATGCTCGCAGCCCCGGCCCTGGCCCAGGATTCCAAGACCATCCCGCCGGAAGCCGCCAAGCTTCTGGAGCCGCTGCCGATCTCGCCGACCGGTCAGGTCGTGCCGGGCTATCCAGACGGTGCGCCAGCGTCCTCACCGGACGTACTGAAGCTCACCGACCAGGAAATCGCCACCTTGAAGTCGAAGAACTTCACGGCCGGCATCGTCATGCACACCATGGACGCCGGCTGGCCGACACTGCAGGTCGCGGGCATCAAGACGACGCTGGAGAAGTACGGCATCAAGGTCGTCGGCGTAACTGACGCGAAGTTCGAGCCGGGCACGCAGATCAGCGATCTGGAGCAGATGATCGCCCGCAAGCCGGACGTGATTTTCTCGATCCCGATCGACCCGCAGAGCGAAGCGGCCGCCTACAAGAAGGCGGCGGATGCCGGCATCAAGCTGGTGTTCATGGACAACGTGCCGAAGGGTCTCGCGCCCGGCAAGGATTACCTCACCGTCGTCGCGTCGGACAATGAGAAGAACGCCTACTACGCCGCTCAGGAACTGGTGAAGGCGATCGGCGGCAAGGGCGAGGTCGGCATCATCACGCTGGTCTACGACTACTATTACTCCGTCGCAGCGCGGAAGGTCGGCGCCGAGAAGGCTTTCAAGGAGCATCCGGACATCAAGCTGGTGGACGTCGGCACCTTCACTGCGCCGGAAAAGGCCTACAGTGTCGCGACCGCCATGCTCACCGCCCACCCGAACCTCAAGGGCATCTTCGTCGCCTGGGATACGCCTGCCCAGCAGGTGGTTGCGGCGGCCAAGACGCTCGGCCGAAAGATCGTCGTGACGACCAACGACCTCGCGCAGGACAGCGCGCTGAACGTTGCTCGCGGCGACTTCTACGCCGTCGGTGCGCAGCGCCCCTACGATCAGGGCGTTGCCGAGGCGAAGGCCGCCGCTCTCGGTCTGCTCGGCAAGAAAGTGCCCCCCTACATCGAGGTCCCGACCCTTCGCGTTCAGAAACTCGACCTCCTCAGCGCCCTCAAGATCGTCACCAAGGAGCCGCCTCCGAAATCGGTGGTCAAGCTCTGCAACGGCGAATGCTACTAAGAGGTCGCGCGGCGGCGGGGGATCTCCGCCGTCGCGTCCAGGTCGATGAACATGGCAACTCCCGTTTCTGAACGGCCGGTCGTCGCTGCAAATGCGCCGCCACTGGTCGAGATGTGCAACATCGGCAAACGCTTCGGCGAGAACGAGGTCCTGCGCGGAGTCGGCTTCGACGTACGCCCGGGCGAGGTGCACGCGCTCCTCGGCGGCAACGGCGCCGGCAAGTCGACGCTGATGAAGATCCTGATGGGCGTGCACCGCGCCGATTCCGGGCAGATCCGGGTCGACGGGGAAGAGGTCGCGCCCGCCGGCGTCCGCGGCTCCCTCAGCCGCGGCGTCGCGATGATCTTCCAGGAGCTCAGCCTGCTGCCGAACCTGACGGTCGCCGAGAACATCTTCTTCGGCCGCGAGCCACTGCGCGCCGGCTTCCGGATCGACCGCCGTGCCGTGCGGGCGAAGGCCCGCGACCTTCTGGCGGAGTACGGTTTCACCATTCCGGTGGATGCCCGCGTGGAGAGCCTGCCCTTCGCCCAGCGGCAGGTGGTCGAAATCGTGCGCGCCGCCTCGTTCGGCGCCCGCGTCCTGATCATGGACGAGCCGACCTCGGCGCTGACTGCGCGCGAGGAAGAAAAGCTCTTCGAGCTGATCGAGGATCTCACCCGGCGCGGCAACGGCATCGTCTACATCAGCCACCGCATGGGCGAGATCATGCGGATCGCCGACCGCATCACCATCCTGCGCGACGGCCTCAGCGGCGCGCCGATCCCGATCGCCGACGCCCGGATCGACGACATTTCCGCGCAACTCAGCAGCACGTCGCGCGCGCTTCCGGAGGCCGATCAGCCGCTGGGGCAGAAACGCGCGATCGATTCGGCGCAACCCCCGGTCCTGCGCCTCCAGAACGTCACGACGGCCCGGACGCTGAAGGACATCGACCTTTCCGTCATGCAGGGGGAGATCGTTGGGATCGCCGGTCTGGTGGGTTCCGGCCGCTCGACCCTCTGCAAGGCGATCGCCGGTCTCGTCCCGGACGTTCACGGCACGATCGAGCTCGGCGGCACGCGCATCCGCCCTGGACGGCCCCACGCCGTCCTCGGCAAGGGTCTCGGCTTCGTGCCGGAGGACCGGCGGCTCGAAGGCCTGGTGATCGATCATGCGCTGGAGGCCAACGTCGCCCTGCCCAATCTGCGCCACGCCTCGACGGGCGGTCCGCTTGGGATGGTCTGGCACAGCCGCGTGCGCGAGCTCTTCACGCGCGGCACCGAAGGTCTCGCGCTGGTCGCGCGCGGGCCGTCGCAGCCGGCAGCCCAGCTCAGTGGCGGCAATCAGCAGAAGGTCGTGGTCGCGAAATGGCTGGCCAGCCGGCCGCGCCTCCTGATCCTCGACGAGCCGACCGCAGGCGTCGACATCCGCGCCAAGGCGGACATGGGCGCGGCGCTGCGCAAGGCTGTCCGCGAAGACGGCCTGAGCATTCTCCTGATCAACTCGGAACTCGATGAACTGGTCTCGCTCTGCGACCGCATCCTTCTCCTCGAGCGGGGGCGCATCGTCGGAACCGCGCCGGACGGGGTCGATCCGGCCCAGCTCCAGGCGCTGCTTCTCGGCGGCAACATCGAGACCATCGAACGACGGACAGCACAATGAGCGACGCATCGAGGTCCGGCCTGCAGCCGAGACATCTGGCCGTGACGGGGTTCCTGCGGGACCACATCACCTACCTCATCTTCGGCCTGGTCACGCTCTACTTCGTATTCACAGCGCCGAGCTTCGCCACGCTCGGCACGGCCGAGGCGATCCTCAGGATCACCGCGATTGTCTCGATCATGGCGGTCGGCATGACCTTCGTCATCATCACCGCGGAGATCGACCTCTCGGTCGGATCGATGGCCAGCCTCTCCGGCATGATCGGCGCGCTCCTGCTGCAGGCCGATTACGGCTGGATTTCCGCGATCCTGCTGACGCTGCTCTTCGGGGCCGCGGTCGGGGCGTTCTCCGGCCTTCTGGTGACGTGGCTGCGCATTCCCTCCTTTCTCGTCACGCTCGGCATGCTGTCGATCCTGTCGGGCGTCGCGCTGACGATCACCGGAACACGCTCGGTGCCGATCGTGTCTGACCACTTCACCGGCTCCCTGTGGGACGGATCGGTGGCGGGCGTGCCGGTGCCGATCGTGTGGACGATCGCCATCGCCATCGTCGGCTTCTACGTTCTGCACCTGACGCCGCTCGGCAAGCGGGTCTTCGCGACCGGCGGCAACGTCACGGCAGCCCGCTTCTCGGGCGTCCGCACCGACCGCATCAAGCTACTCGCCTTCACCGTGTCGGGCTTCACGGCCTCGCTGTCCGGCCTGATGCTCGCGGCCCGCAGCACCGCGGGCAATCCCAGCCTCGGGTCCGGACTCGAGCTCGACGTCATCGCCGCGGTGATCATCGGCGGCACCAGCCTGTTCGGCGGCCGCGGCAGCATCGTCGGGTCCGTCGTCGGGGCGATCTTCATCGGAATCGTTGGCTTCGGCCTGCTGGTGATGGGCTTCTCGACCTCGATCCAGGAGATCATCAAGGGCGCCATCATCATCGGCGCGGTCGCACTGGCGCGGCGATAGGACAGACGGGAGGAGAGCCATGGCGAAGTGGAGGATGGCTTACCATGCCAATTGCTGGGGACCGCTCGGCGGCGACCCTGTGGGCGTTACCTCGATCGGTCGCCTGACCTATCGTACCTTCGGCGACATGAGGCAGGCGGCACGCGACATCGCTGCGGCCGGCTACGAAGGCATCGAGTTCTTCGACGGGAACGTCCTCGACGGGCACGACGACGGCTATGCGGCCATGCGTAGGCTGCTCGGCGAGACCAAGCTTGCGCTCGTCGCTGTCTACTCCGGCGGCAACTTCATCTTCCCGGACATTCTCGAGGAAGAACTCGCGCGTGTCGAACAGGCGGCGGACGCGGCACAGGCGCTCGAGGCCGAGCATCTCGTCGTCGGCGGCGGCGCGCGGCGCCTCGGCGGGACGCGCGATGCCGACTATGACGCGCTGGCGCGCGCCCTCGACCGCGTCGACGCGATCGCATCCGAGCGCGGGCTGGCGGCGCATTATCACCCGCATCTGTCGACGATCGTCGAAAATCCCGAGGAAGTACGCCGGATCTTCGCCAAGACCGAGATCGGCTTCTGCCCCGACACCGCGCATCTGGCGGCCGCCGGCGGAAACGCGGCGGAACTGGTGCGCGAACACGCCGAGCGCATTTCCTACGTGCACCTGAAGGGGCTGCGGCGCGACCCTTTCGCCTTTGTGCCGGTGGGGCAGGGCGACTGCGACAACGCCGCGGTGATCCGGACCCTGAAGGAGATCGGCTACGAGGGCTGGATCTGCAACGAACTGGACAGCTGGCCGGACCCCGCCGGCGGAGCAAGGGAGAGCTTCGCCTTCGTCGCGGGAGAAGCGGCCGGGGACTGAGGCGCCTGCGAGCGGGCGCATAGAACGCGGCGCCGCCTGGGGGGAGCGACCGGGCAAGTATTCACGGGAGGAGACCAGATGGCGGACGAGACGTTTTTCAACCCGCACCAGCGCGCCACGATCGCGGCTGCGATGGCCCGGATCATCCCGACCGACGACATGCCTGGGGCGCGCGAGGCGGGCTGCATCGACTTCGTCGACCGCTATCTCTCCGGTATCGGCTTCATCTATGCCAAGCCCGACGGGTCGGGCTTCGAGACCTTGACCGGTCGAGCCGCGGACGCTTGGCGACGCCGGATCGACATCCTGCGCCGGCGCTATGTCGACGGGGTCGCGGATCTCGACGAACGCGCGCGAGCGACGTTCTCCGCGCCCTTCAGCGAGCTTCACCCCGAGCAGCAGGAAACGATCCTTCGCGCGCTCGAGGCGGGGCGGTCTCCCGCCGAGACGACAGCGGCGCTGGACCGGACGGCCGAGGCGGCCGAGCCTGCTTTGCAGCAGACCTCGACGGAGATCGATCTCGACTTCTTCCCGCTCCTCGTCGCCCACACGCGGCAGGGCTACTACTGCGACCCGATCTACGGCGGCAACCGGGATCGCGCCGGCTGGACGACGATCGGCTTCGACGGCCCGACCTCGCTGAAGGCGGTGCACGAAGGCCGCTACACCACGCTTCAGTATTTTGCCGAAGGCGAGGCTGAGAAGGTCCGGGAGTTCCACGATGGTCTCTAAGCGCAAGCCCGAGCGTACCGACGTCGTCATCGTCGGCGCAGGCGCCTCCGGCGCCGCTGCCGCCAAGGTGCTGTGCGAGGCCGGGATCAAGGTCGTCGCGCTGGAAAAGGGGCCGTGGCGTAAGCGCGAAAGCTTTGGCGGCGACGAACTCGCCAATATCAACCGCTACAACCTCTGGCCCGACCCGCTGCTCAATCCGCGGACGTGGCGGGAGACGGCCGCCGACGCGGCGACGCCCAACCTGTTCTGCCCTGTGCCGCAGATGGTCGGCGGCGGCACCGTTCATTGGCAGGGCTGGCTACCGCGCTTCACCGAGAACGACTTTCGCCTGCGCACGATCGCCGGCGATTTGCCGGGCGCGAGCCTTGCCGACTGGCCGATCACCTATGACGAGCTGGAGCCGTATTACCTCAAGGTGGAATGGGCGTTCGGCGTCTCCGGCGAGGCTGGGGCGAACCGCTTCGAATCCCCTCGCTCCGGCGGCTATCCGTGCCCGCCGATGCCGGTCTCGCGCTATGTCGAGAAGTTCCACAAGGGCTGCGCCGCGCTCGGCTGGAACTCCTTCCCAATGCCGCAGGCGGCCCTTTCTCGCCCCTATAACGGCCGCAAGGCCACTGTCGTCAGCGCCTTCGCGCAGCAGCACGGCGATCCCAGCGGCACCCGCTCGTCGGCGCTGAACGTCTTCGTGCCGGATGCCCTGGCCACCGGCAACTACGAGATCCGGCCGGAATGTGTCGTGCGCGAACTCGTCCTCGATGGGCACGGGCGCGTTAGAGCTGCGGTTTATGAGGACGGCGACGGCGACGTTGTCGAGCAAGAGGCGGACGTCTTCATCCTCGCCTGTGGCGCAGTGGAAACGGCGCGGCTCCTCCTCCTGTCGCGGTCCGGCCGCTTCCCGAACGGGCTCGCCAACGGCAGCGACCTCGTCGGGCGGAACGTCACCTTCCACGAATATTCCGCTGCAGTCGGCACCTATGACGATCCCATCTATGCCTGGGCCGGCGGCGGCTATGTCAGCGCCTCTACCTTCCAGCACTACGAGCACGACGCCTCGCGCGGGTTCGTCTCCGGGGGACATCTGGCGGTCGCCGGGGTGGGCATCCCGCTGCCAATCAACTGGCACCTGCCGGGCGCCCCGACCTGGGGTGCCGAGGCCAAGAGGATCGACCGCGATTACTTCAACCACTCGCTGGCCGTGGCGATGGTGCTCCATGACATGCCGCAGCACGACAACCGGGTCGATCTCGACGAAGCGGTCGTCGACGCTTGGGGCCTGCCGGTGGCGCGCATCACGCTGAAGCCGCACGAAAACGACATCGCCCAAGGGCGCTTTCTCATCGACCGCGGTGCCGACATCCTGGAGGCGAGCGGCGCGTCGAATATCCGCAAGGTGTATGCCGATCGCATCACCGGCAATTGCTCGCATCAGCACGGTACGGCCCGAATGGGAGACGACCCGCAGACGTCGGTGCTGGACCGCTGGTGCCGAGCGCACGAGGTCGACAACCTCTACGCGGTCGATGGCTCGCCCTTCCCGACTGCGACGGGCGCCAACCCGACGCTGACGATCATGGCCAACGCCTGGCGCGTCGCGGAACGGCTGGTACAGGAGCGGCGGTGAACCTTGAGTGTCACTTCTGACGCTCGTGCTGGCCTCGCACACCATTCTTCCGGTTAAAAATCTCAACTTTCTGACGCGATTGCTCCTTTACGATGCTCATGGCCCTCGTGGAGACTTACCGCCATCATCAAGCCAGTCGGCCGCTCTCGGTACCGTCCGGCCGGCATCTCCGGGAGGGCGAAAGCGATGAAGATCGGCGTCAACACGTGGGTTTGGACGTCTCCATTCACGACGAACGACTTCGGACTGGTCCCGAAGATCAAGGCGATGGGCTTCGACGTGCTGGAAGTCGCGCTGGACGATCCCGCGCTCGTCGATGCTGTTCTCCTGCGCAAGATTGTCGAGGACAACGGGCTCGCGGTGACCGTCTGCGGCGCATTCGGGCCGTCGCGGGACATCAGCCATGACGACCAGGCGGTGCGCCAGACAGGCGTCGACTACATCCGGGACGGCATTCGGTTCGCCGAGGCGGTGGGTGCTCGGGTCTTCTCGGGGCCGGTCTACTCCGCCGTCGGCAAGACCCGTCTCGTCGACGCGGGTCAGAAGCAGCGGGAATGGGCCTGGTGCGTCGAGAACCTGCAAAAACTCGGCAAGGTGGCGTCGGATGCCGGCGTCACGGTCGGCGTCGAGCCGCTGAACCGCTTCGAGACCGACATGATCAACCTGACGGAGCAGGCGGCGGCACTGGTGCGGGACGTCGGCAGCCCGGCCTTTCGCGTCCACATCGACACATTCCACGCCAATATCGAAGAGAAGAGCATTCCGGATGCGATCCGCAAGCTCGGGAAGGGGATGCTCGGACATTTCCACGCCTGCGAGAACGATCGCGGTGCGCCCGGCACCGGCCATCAGGACTGGATCGGGATCCGCGATGCCCTGCGCGAGGTCGACTATGACGGTGCCGTGGTGATTGAATCCTTCACGCCCGGCGCGGTCGAGATCGCGAAGGCGGCATCGATCTGGCGCCCGCTCGCCCCCTCGCAGGACGAACTGGCGAGCGAGGGCGGCCGCTTTCTGCGCGAATTGCTCGGCTGAACCTCGATCCGGAGCCGCTGGAAGCCTCGTCGCCACCGCTCCGGGGCGGCCGCGCCGGAGCGAAATGCCCGCGCCCTCCCGTTGCCGCCCGAACGCGGCGACGTTGGAAGGCGGCGCTTCACCCGTATAAGCGCTTGTGGCGCCCGTCCGGCGCGAGGCCGTGCCGGACGAGGCGGGGAGCGAGCAGGTGAAGCATGGACGAGAAGAACGTCGCGGTCATCGTCGAGACCTCCAACAGCTATGCGCGGGGCGTCCTGCGTGGCATCCATGAATACGCCCGCACGCGCCACGGCTGGACGCTGTACCTCACCGAACACGGGCGACACGAGATCGACGAATCCTTCGCCGGCAACTGGACGTTCGACGGGGCGATCGCGCGGATCGAGACCGACCAGATGGCCCGGATCATCAGCGGGATGAAGGTGCCGACCGTGGACGTCAGCGCGGCACGGCTGATCGAGGGCATTCCCTGGGTAGAGACCGACGACGCGGCGATCACCCAGCTGGCGCTCGATCACCTGCGCGACTGCGGCCTGCAGAACTTCGCCTTCTTCGGCGATCCGTTCTACAACTGGTCGGTTTGGCGGCAGCAGAATTTCGAACGCCTGCTCGATCGGCCCGACATCGTCGCCTCCCGGATCTTCAATCTGCCGGTCCGCAAGGAGCCGGCCGTGCGCTGGTGGACACAGCGCGATGCCATCCGCCAATGGCTGGAGAGCCTGCCGAAGCCGGTCGGCATCTTCGCCTGCTACGACGCCTGCGGCCTGCAGCTTCTCGACATTTGTCGGTACTATGGGTTCATGGTTCCAGAGGACATCGCGGTCGTCGGCGTCGACAACGACGAACTCCTCTGCGAGCTCTCCAATCCGACCATGTCCAGCGTCATTCCGAACGCGCTCCGCACCGGGGCGTATGCCGCCGAGATGCTCGACCGGATGATGCGGGGCGGCCAGATCGAGGGGCGCAAGCATTCGATCGCGCCGCTCGGCGTGCGCAAGCGCGTCTCGACCGACGTCCTGACGGTGGCCGATCCGCATGTTGCGCGGGCCGTCGCCTTCATCCGCCAGCACTCTCACAAGAACATCCGGGTCGAGGACGTCCTGCAGGTCGTGCCGCTGTCGCGCCGGGTGCTGGAAGCAAGGTTCCGGCAGGCGCTCAACCGCACGCCGCACCAGGAGATCCTGCGGGCGCGCACCAATGCGGTGCGCGAGCTTCTCCTGGAAACCGACATGTCGCTGTCGGAGATCAGCGAGGCGCTCGGCATCGAGCATCCCGAATATCTCAGCGTCTTCTTCAAGAAGGAGACCGGCCTGACGCCGCGGGAATATCGCGATCAGGTGCGCGGGCGCGCGCTGCTGCGGACGCAGGACTGACCTCGGCGAGGGCATCTTGCCTCGACGTGCCACATGACGGCCGGCCGGCGCGGCATGCGCGGGCGCGCCGGCAGGAGCAGGCGCCGCATGATGTACTTGTCCCCGCAGATGTAATGCTGCGCTGCGGTGGGAAAAAATCTCAGAAATTCCGCGTCATTCCTCATGTTCAAGTTCTTTGGGCCCTCCGATAGTGGCTTTGGGAGTTCTGGGGAGGACGACACATGGAACGGGCGCGAGTGGGACTCGTCGGGCTGGGGTTCGGCTCGGAGTTCATACCGATCTACCAGGCGCATCCGCGAGCCGAGATTGCGGCGATCTGCCAGCGGACGAAGAGCCGACTGGACGAGGTGGGCGACCGCTTCGGGATCGACAAGCGCTACACCGACTTCGACGCCATGCTTGCCGATCCGGACGTCGACTTTGTCCACATCAACAGCCCGATCCCGGACCACGCGCCGCAGACGATCGCGGCCCTGAAGGCCGGCAAGCACGTCATCTGCACCGTGCCGATGGCGACGACGCTGGACGAGGCGCAGGAGATCGTCCGCCTCGTCCGCGAGACGGGCTTGAAGTACATGATGGCCGAAACGGTCGTCTACAGCCGCGAATACCTCTTCATCAAGGACCTCTACGACAAGGGCGAACTCGGCAAGATCCAGTACCTGCAGGCCTCGCATCCGCAGGACATGGAAGGCTGGCCGGAATACTGGAAGGACATGGTGCCGATGCACTATGCCACCCATGTCGTCAGCCCGCTGATGGCCATCGTCGACGGCATGGCGGAATATGTCAGCTGCTTCGGATCGGGAACGATCAATGATGAGTGCGCCGGCCGGTCGGGCTCGCGCTTCGCGGTGGAATCCTGCCACATCAAGATCAAGGACTCTGACGTCGCCGCTCATGTCTGGCGCTTCCTCTGGGACACCGCGCGGCAGTATCGTGAGAGCATCGACGTCTACGGCTCCAAGAAGTCCTTCGAGTGGCCGCTGATCGAGGGCGAGAACCCGGTCCTCCACACGGCGAAGCGGCCGGAGCCGGAGATCGCCGAGCGGGTCGAGGTGCCCGACTTCGCGCATCGCCTGCCGGAGCCGATCCGCAAGTTCACGCGGGGCGTCGCCGACGAGGGGCATCTGTCCTTCATCCAAGGCGGGGGGCACGGCGGCTCGCATCCGCATCTCGTCAACGAGTTCCTGAGCGCGCTCTTCGAGGACCGCGACCCGTTCCCGAACGCCGAACAGTCGGCAAACTGGACCGCCGTCGGCATCTGCGCCCATCAATCGGCGCTTCGGGGTGGCGAGATTGTCGCCGTGCCGGATTTCGGCCGGCGCTGAGCCGCGTCCGCCTGAGCGGGGAGACTATGAGCGAGATCTTGCGCCTGTCGCACATTTCGAAGACCTTTCCGGGCGTCAAGGCGTTGCAGGACATCTCGTTCGACCTCCTGCGCGGCGAGATCCACTGCCTGTGCGGCGAGAACGGCGCCGGCAAGTCGACACTGATCAAGATCCTCGCAGGCGCGTACCAGCCGGACGAAGGCGGCCGCATCCTCGTCGACGGCAAGGAGGTGTCGCTGACGCCGCGCGCGGCCCTGAAGCTGGGCATCCACACCATCTACCAGGAACACGTGGTGTTTCCGGATCTGACGATCACCGAGAACATCTTCGCCGGTTCGGAGATCACCCGTTTCGGCCTTATGCAACGGCAGGCGATGCGGGAGCGGACCCGCCGCGTCCTCGACTACCTGAAGAGCGATCTGTCGCCGGAAGCCGCGATGGGCGACCTGACAAGCGGTCAGCAGAAGATCGTCGAGATCGCAAAGGCTCTGGAGTTCCGGAGCAACGTCATCATCCTCGACGAACCGACGGCTTCGTTCTCGTCGCGCGAGGTGGAGACGCTGTTGGACATCCTGCGCAGGATCAGGGCGGATGGAGTCGGGATCATCTACATCTCGCATCATCTCGAGGAAGTATTCGAGATCGGCGACCGCGCGACGGTGCTGCGGGACGGCCGCAGGATCAGCATGTATCCGATCGAGGGGCTGACGAAGACGACTCTGATCAAGGACATGGTGGGCCGCGATCCCTCGACCTTCTACGATCGCGAACGCGTCGAGCCCGGCGAGGTGGTGCTTGAAGCGCGCCACGTGTCCGGCAACGGCGTCCACGACGTCTCGCTTGACTTGCGCCGGGGCGAGATCCTCGGTCTCGCCGGCATGGTCGGATCCGGCCGGTCGGAACTGATGGAGGTGCTGTTCGGCGCCGCGCCGCTCGTCTCCGGCGAGATCCGCATCGACGGGCGACCGGTCAGGCATTCGAGCCCAAAGAGCGCGATCCTCAACAAGATGTGCTTCATCACCGAGGATCGGCAGGCGACAGGCCTGTTTCTGACCCAGTCGATCGCCGAGAACATCGCGGTGGCGAACATGGTGAACACGCATCAGCTGCTCGCCCGTCCCGCGGCGGATGCGGCCGTGGCCGAGACCTATGTCGAGCGGCTGAACATCAGGGCCCCAAGCACGCAGGCCCGCGTCGGCAACCTGTCGGGCGGCAACCAGCAGAAGGTGGTGCTCGGCAAGTGGTTCAACACCGACGGCGAGATCTTCATCTTCGACGAGCCTTCGCACGGCATCGATGTCGGCGCCAAGCAGGAGATCTACCGGGTCATGGTCGAACTGCTGCGGGCGGGCAAGGCGATCCTGATGGTCTCGTCGGACATGCCAGAGGTGATCTCCATGAGCGATCGCATCCTGGTCTTCAAGGAAGGCGAAGTCGCCGGCGAACTCAGCGGCGCGGACATCACCGAGGAGAACATCCTCAGCCTGTCGATCGGAGACACACTGCAGTGAACGAGCCCGAGAAAGCCACGGTGCCGGCAAAGCGCGAGGAATCCTTGTTTCGGCGGTACCCGAACCTCAGGGTGCTCTCGATCTTCGTCAGCTTCGTCGTCATCATCGTCGTCCTGCAGCTGATCTCGACCGGCGGCACGAAGTTTCCGACCTTCATCAGCCCGGTCAACATCCTCAACATCCTGCAGCAGGTGGCGGTGCCCGGGATCATCGCCGTCAGCATGACCATGGTGATGATCTCCGGCGGCATCGACCTGTCGGTGGGCATGCTCGCCTCGCTGGTCTCGATCGTCGTCGCCCTCGGCGTGTCGCAATGGGGCCTCGGCGTCGGCGCGTCGATCGCCCTCGGCATCGCTTCGGCGGTCGTTCTCGAAGCGATCATGGGCTTCATCATCTCGCGGACCAGCGTCGAGCCCTTCATCATCACTCTCGGCGGGATGATCTCGTTCCAGGGGATCGCCCTGCTTCTGTGCAACTCGCGCGAAGTTGTGATGAAGGGCGAGCTCGACTTCCTGACCACGAACCTCTTCGAGCGGATGCGCGATCCGGTCACCGGGCTGCTCCTGCGGGTGCCGCCCTACGTGATCCTGTTCTTCGTCATCGCGCTGATCGGCGGGCTCCTGCTCACCTTCACGAAATACGGGCGGCGGATCTACGCCGTCGGCACCAATCCCCGCGCCGCCTATCTCGCCGGCATCAACGTCAGGAACATGCGGATGTCGGTCTACGTCATCCAGGGCCTGTTCGTCGGCATCGGCGCGACGATGCTGCTCGCCCGCATCAACACCGGGATCATCACGCTCGGCCAGGGGCTGGAGATCGACACGATCGCCATGGTGGTCATCGGAGGAACGGCGCTCAGCGGCGGGCGAGGCAACATCGTCGGCACGCTGATCGGCGTCTTCTTCCTCGGCTCGATCGCCAACGCGATGAACATGCTGCGGCTGCCGTCGGAGGTGCAGTTCCTCGCCAAGGGCCTCGTCGTGATCATCGCGGTGTCGGCCGGAGACGTCTCGTCGCGGATCTCGGAGTTCCTGGCTCTCAGACGCGAGCGGGCGAACATGCGCACGGTCTTGCCGCCGAAGGAGCGGCGGGAGGCGGGCGAACAGGGAGGAGGCCGGGCGGATCTGCAGGACCTGTCGGCCTGACAGCGAAGCACCGCTCCGGACCATGGACAACGAAAAGGGAGGAAGACCGTGAACAGACGCACGATGATGCTGATGACCGCGACCGCACTGGGGTCGCTTGCGCTGACCGGCGGCAGCTGGGCAGCCAGCAGCAAGGGCAAGGTCATCGGATACTACATGGACAATTCCGACGACTTCTACAAAGCCGGCTTCGAGGTGTTCAAGACGCTCGCCGGGCGCGAGGGCTGGACGGTTCTCGATGTCGTCGGGCAGGGCACCGCGCCCGACCAGATCTCGGCGGTGGAGAACTTCATCACCCAGGGCGTTGACGCGCTGCTGGTGGTGCAGAACTCGCCGGAGACGACGTCGCGGACGCTCAAGCTCGCCAAGGACGCCGGCATTCCGGAGTTCCACCTGACCCACAATCCCCCGAACGAGCCGGGCCTTGCCGGCTTCGCAGGCTACGACTGGGTCTATATCGGCCGGCTCGCGGGCGAATCCGCCATGCAGCACAACGTCAAGCGCGTCATCATGATCGAGGGCAAGCTCGGGCAGGGAACGGCCGCCGGCCAGACCCAGGGCTTCCTCCAGGCCTACAAGGACAAGGGCAAGGACATCGGCAACCTCGCCGACAGTGTCGGTGTAAAGGGCGCCGGGGGCAAGGACCTGCAGGTGGTCTTCTGGGGTTCGGGCGGATGGTTCGCCGATCCCGCCAAGAAGGTGATGCAGGACGCGATCACCAGTCTCGGCCCGGATGGCTTCGACGGCGCCTATGTCGAAAACGACGAGATGATGGCCGGTGCCCTGCAGGCGATGGAGGAAGCCGGACTCGACCCGAGCAAGTACTGGCTCGGCTCCAGCAACGGCAAAGAGAAGTCGTGGAAGTGGGTGAAGGACGGCACCACCACGATGGACGTCAACGAAACCGCGACGCTCGAAGCCGACATCGCCTACCAGCAGATCAAGGCCTATTTTGCCGGCGAGAAGTACAAGAAGGCGGTGTTCGTCTCGGTGATCCCGTTCAACCATGACGACATCAATGTCGAGAAGCTCGTGCCGTTCGACCATGACGCCTACATGAAGAAGCGGGCGGCGCACGCCTTCACCTACGACATCCACGATCCGTCTTTCCGGGAAAACCCGGCCTACTGAGGCAGGGCGAAGAGCACGACGGATTTCGCAGAGCGGCGGGCTTCACCGAAGTCCGCCGCATTCATGCCGGAGCGAAGCGGATAAGGAGCCGGGGTCGCACCGCCTCCCTCAAGCAGGTTGTGCTCGGCCCAGAGTGCCGGATCGACCGGCGAAAAGTCCTTCACCAGCCTGCAGCCCCCGCAACGGCTTTGCAAAGGTAGAGGCCACCTATCGCGTACAGGAGCCACCACGTGTAGCGACGAAAGTTGGCGTCCGTCAGCCGATCGAGGACTGCGCGGCTCAGGGTCGTTCCGGTGATCGCGGCGAAAATGGCAAGTCCCAGCACCACGGGAGTGATCGCTCCGGTCGTTTCCGTGACGACGACCAGGCTGAAATACAAAAGCTTGGACAGGTGAGTCATGACCTGACAGGTCGCCTTGGTTGCCACGATGGCGCGGCGGTCGAGCGGCGAACGGATGAAGAAGATGTCCAGCAGCGGCCCCGACGCGCCGGAGAGAAGCTGGAACGTAGTGCTCACGAAGCCGCAGAGCTCCGCCCCAGGGCTTGTTCACCGGAGGCGCCCAGCTCGTTGGCAGCACCCGGCCGACGAAGGGCAGAAGCCCGAGCAGCAGGAATACCAGAGAGGCGTGCGGCATGATCCTCAGCGAGGAGAACAGTGCGCCTGCCGCCACGAGTCCGATGCCGTATCGGGCCGCGATGCTCCAGCGGATGTAGCGGCGCCAGAGGATGGCGCGCCACCCGTTCGAGGTGAGCTGCGTGATCCCGTGGAGGATCATCGCGTCGCCGACCGGCACGATATAGAGCAGGCCGCCCATCAAGATCATGCCGCCGGCCATGCCGAAGATGCCGGCGAGGAAAGACGTGAGGATCGCCAGGCAGACGAAGAACAGAAGCGCCGGCAGGCTCATTCGGCCGAGCTGCCGAAACCGGCGCCGAGCAGGTTCTGCCGCACCGTGACCAGATGGGCGCGCATCGCGGCCTCGGCCCGGGCGGCGTCCCGCGCCTGGAGCGCTGCCATGATCTCGGCGTGCTCCGCGACATAGTTCGCCCGACGCTCCTCGGTGATCGAATTCCGCTTCATCTCTCCCCATTCGGCGTATTCGCGCGAAGCCGTGATCGTGCGGTAGATTTCGATCAGAGGGTGATTGTGAGTCGCGTTCGCGATCGCCTGATGGAACTGGCCGTCCCAGTGCTCGAAGGCGGTGAATTCCCGGGCCCCGGCGGCTTCGTCCATCGCTCCCCGGATGATCGGAAGATCCGCGCTGTTTGCCCGCGCGACGACCGGCGTGGCCAGGCAGGGCTCCACCAGAATGCGTGTCTCCATGATCTCGAACGGGCTGACGTCCCGGGCAGGGGCACGAACAGGGCGTCGTTGCGCCGGAGGCCGCCAACAACGGCGTCACGACCGGCACTCTCGTGCCGCTGCTCGCCATCGGCGTGCCCGGCGGCGAATCCGCCGCCGTGATGATGATCGTGCTGCAGTTCCAGGGGGTGCCGTTCGGGCCCCGCCTCTTCACCGCCGACCCTTTGCTCGCCTACGGCGTGATCATGTCGATGTTCGTGTCGTACCTCTTCATGCTGATCGTCATCTTTCCGCTAACCCGCTACCTGTCCCGGATCACGGTCGTCCCGAACTATTATATGGCGCCGCTGATCGTCGCCTTCACGCTTCTTGGAGCCTTCGTGCCGCGCGGCTTCGTCGCCGACATCGCGATCGCCGTCGTCTTCGGGGTCATCGGCTATGTCGCCCGCAAGACCGGCTACCATGTCGCCGCGATCCTGATCGGGGTCATCCTCGGGCCGCTGATCGAGAAGTCGTTCCTGCTGTCGATGCGGATATCCGGTAACGATCCGGGCATCTTATTCTCCTCCCCGATCGCGATTATCCTCTGGATGATGCTCGCCGCCACACTGATCCTGCCGCCGTTGCTGAAGGCCTCGCGTCGACGCGGCGGCACGAGCGCCGCGCATCAACTGTGAACCTGCGCGCCGCGAACGAGATCTTTTGATCCGTCATACGAGCGCTGACTGCTCTTCCGACCGACGAAGGGCAGCCGGCCGCGGGGCGATCGTTCCGCCCGACGGCCCGGAGAGGGACGATCACGTTCGGCACGCCCGCGCCCTGCGCGACGACGGCTCCGCTCGATCCTGCTTTGCGCGCCGACGAGTTCGAGTTCACCCTGACCGACCCCTGCGCAAAGGCGCTCCTCCTCGATCCGGCGGGCACAAGCAAGCCGAGCGGGTCGCACGGTAGCTCGCCGTGGCGATCTGCAGCTGGCGGTGAAGCCAGCTATGCACGCCCGCCTTCAACGCATCGGAGGTCTTCGGCCGGATCGACGAAGATGCCAGAGCAACGGCGGATACGATCGCGGATCAAGCTCTGGCGCGATCGGTTCACGGTCTGGCGCTGGGTGACCGCATCTCGCCGGAGCCCGTCGTCCGGGAAGGCCGCCGGGTAGTATGCTTCCCATGCGGCTTTGCAGGCGAGGGATTACGTTAGGCTGCCAGGCAGGAGTTGAAAGGGCGCCGACTGCCGGCCGACGATGCCCGGGGGCCGTCCCGGCGAGTGGATGATCTCACATCAGCCCCGGCAGGAAGAGCACGATCGCGGGGAAAAGCGTCATCAGGCCGACGAGCACCAGGTCGCACGCGAGGAACGGCGCGGCTGCGAAGGCGACCTGGCGGAGCGTCGTGCCTTTCGGGGCGACGCCGAGCATGACGAAGAGCAGCAGTCCGAAGGGCGGCGTCGTCTGGCTCATCTCCAGGGAGATCAGCATCAGGATCCCGAACCAGAGCGGATCGATGTGGAGCGCATGGACGAGGGGAAAGAAGATCGGAATGGTGATCAGCATGATCGACACCGGATCCATGAACATGCCGAGCAGGAGCAGCGCCAGGAAGATCATCACGAGCACGGCCCCGACCGAGACATCGAACGAGGTCGCGAAGCCGAGAAGGCCGGCGCTTGCTCCGGAGTAGGCCAAGAGCTGGCTGAAGATGCTCGAATTCAGGATGATGAAGAACACCATCGCGCTGACCTTGATGGTCGAGAGCATGGAATCCTTGACGACCTTGATCGAGAACAGGCGGAAGATGATGCTGAGGATCAGGACGCCGGCGACGCCGAAGGCCGCCGACTCCGTCGGGGTCGCGACACCGAAGATGATCAGCCCGATCACCATGAACACGACGAGGCCCATCGGCGCGATGTTCGTCACCGCGAGCTTCAGGCCGCGGCGCAGCGACACCCGCTCGATCTCGTAGTTCGGCGTCAGCTTCGGGTTCATCCAGATCTGCACGGTGATGAGCACCGCGAAGAAGCAGGCGAGCATGAACCCCGGGATGATGCCTGCGATCAGGAATCGGCCGACGTCGATGCCGGCGAGCGAGGCGAGGAGAACCCCGAGCGTCGAGGGAGGTATGATCATGGCGAGGCCGCCGGTGCCGAGGATCGGGCCGAGCGACATGCGCCAGTGATAGCCCCGGCGCTGCATCTCCGGAACCATCAGCGAGCCCAGCATGGCCGTATTGGCCATGGAAGACCCCGTCAGGGTGGAGAAGATCGTCCCGCCGGCGACGGTCACGTAGCACAGCCGGCCGGGGACCCGGCCGAAGAACTTGTCGAGGGTGTCGAACACCCGGATCGCCAGCCCCGAATGGAAGAACAGCGATCCCATGAAGATGAAGAACGGTACCGGGGCCAGCTGGAACCGCGTGATCAGCGAGGAGGAATTGTCCACGACCTGCAGGATGGCGCTCTCACCCCCGATGAAGATCAGGGCGCCGGCGAGATTGGTCGCCATGAAGGCGAAGGCGACGGGCACGCCGAGGGCCATCAGGCCGATGACCATGCCGATCAGCAGGAAGAGCGCATCGTACCACGCCATCTTACATGGACTCCATCGGCTCGTGGCGCGCGTACATCGAATCGACGCCGATCAGGTACCGCGCGAACTCGATCGCGATCAGCGTGAAGGAGAGGGGATAGAACAGGTATAGCGCCCAGTACGGGACATCGACCGAGCGCTCGTCGACATAGCCGTACTGGATCGCCTCGACGAACAGCACGCCGCCCGTCCAGGCGAAGACGAGCGAGACGACGATGCACAGGATGTAGACGAACTTTTCGCAGACATAGCGCGGTGTTCCGCGCAGCCGCGAGAACACGACCTCGGCGCAGACATGGCCCTTTTCCCGGACGAGATACGGCGCGGCGAGAAGGACGAAGTAGAGGAGGATGTACTCGACGAAGGCGACGGTGAAGTCGAAGGGACGAAAGCCGAGCGCCCGGATCGAGACGTCGACGACGACCAAGGCGATGGCCGCCGCAATCAGCGTGCCGGCGAGCACGAGACATCCGATGAGGATGAAGTTGTAAAGACGCCAGAGCAACGCGAGCATCACGGCGGTTCCTCGTCAGGCTGTGGGGATCAGGCCAGGAGGCGTGGACATGCCCCCTGGCTCCGCATCGTGATTTTCGTCAGGCCCTTGGCTGGGCTGCGAAAACCGGAATGTCTGCAGCGGGCGGATGCAGCGGCATCCTCGCCCGCCGGGTATCACTTGGTCTTGTCGAGCATCCCGCGAAGCGACTTCAGCTCGTCCTTGCCGATCTTGTCGGTGACCCGGTTCCACATCGCGTCGTTTGCGATCGAGAGGTACTTGTCGCCGGCCTCGCCGGTCATGGTGATCGGCTTCACGCCGGCCTTGTCGCCGGCCGCGATGTCGTCCTTGTTGCGATCGATGATCTCCTGGACCGACGTCTTCTCGTACTCGCGGGCCGTGTCGGTCAGGATCTTCTTGGCCTTGTCGGAAAGGCCGTTCCAGGTCCGGTTGGAGATCAGGACGACGTCGGCGAGATGATAGAAGGCCGGCTCGACTCGATACTTCACCGAGTCCGCCAGGCCGATCGACTTCAGGCCGACCGTCGGCCAGCCGAAGCCGTCGATGACGCCGCGCTGCAGCCCGGTCGGCACGTCGCCGGACGGGATCTGAACGGTCGTGGCGTTCAGCGCCTCCTCCAGAGGCCGATACGCGCCCGTCGTGCGCATCGACATGCCGCTGAGGTCGATGACGCCGTCCTTCATGGGCGGCTTCTTCGTCGTGTAAAGGTAATAGCCGGAGCCTTCGCCGGTTTCCGACCATGCCAGAAGATGCGCGTTCAGCCGCTTCGAGAAGACGTCGTCGTATGTCTTGAACGCCCCGTTCTCGTGCAGTGCGTCGATCCCGACCGTCTGCAGCATCATCGCCTGGGCTTCGGGGACGACGCCCGCGACATAGGCGGCGGGCGTGAACAGGACGTCGATGACGCCGCGCTGCATGGCCTGCGGCGCACGGTCGGCGGGCGTCACCTCCGGGCCGCCGAGCAGCTTGATCTGGATCACGCCCTTGCCGGCCTTGTTCAGAGGCTCGACGAAGTGCTTGATGTAGCTCTGCGACAGCGTGTGCTGCGTGGGCAGCGCGGTCACGGTGTTGAGCGTCTCGACCGCCGAGGCGGACGGCGCGCCGAATGCCAGTGCGGCCGCGGCAGCCAGCAGCGACAGCTTCACAGTCCTGAACATTGGGTTCTCCTCCCTTTGATGTCCGGCCGCAGGGCCGGTCCTCCATGGTTGCCGGCCGGTCGCGTCCGCCTCCCGGACGCGACCGGCCTCAGGCGATCGTGTTGGCGAGTTCTCCGAGGCCGGTGATCGCGACGCTCATCCTGTCGCCCTTCGCCAGATATTTCGGCGGGTCGAAGCCGATGCCGACGCCGGCCGGCGTGCCGGTCGCGATGATGTCGCCGGGCAGAAGGGTCATCGTCGCCGACAGCGTCTCGATCAGGGTCGGTATGTCGAAGATCAGGTCGGCGACCCTGGCCGACTGGCGGACCTCGCCGTTGATCGTCGTCACCAGTTCCAGGGCATTCACGTCGCCGACCTCGTCGGCCGTCACCAGCCATGGGCCCATCGGGCAGAAGGTGTCGATGCCCTTTCCGATGACCCACTGGTTGTGCTTGCGCTGAAGCTCTCGCGACGTCACGTCGTTCATGACGACATAGCCGAAGACGTGGTCGTAGGCCGCGTCCTTGCTCACCCGGAACGCCCGGCGCCCGATCACGAGGCCGAGTTCGCCCTCGTAGTCGACACTCGCCGTCGGATCGTACGAGCCCATCACGGTGTCGTCCGGACCGACGACGCTGGTCGTCGCCTTGGTGAAGATGATTGGGGCCTTCGGCGTCGCCTCCTTGCCGCTCGAATCGAAGCCGCTCGAGTGAAACTCGGCCGCGTGTTCGTAATAGTTCTTGCCGACGCAGAAGATGTCGCGCCGCGGATTGGGGATGGGCGCCATCAGCCGCACGTCCGCGAGCGGCAGGCGCGGCGCTCCCGTCCGGCCCTTCTGCGCCCACGCATCGGCCCCCGAACCGGACGCAACGAGTTTCTGCACCGCCTCGGCGGCGTCATCGCCTCTTTCGCAGACGACGACCTGGTCGTGGTCCACATAGCCGGCGATCAGTTCGCCATCGGACCGGCCGGTTACGATTTTCATGTTCTCGACATCCGCGCTTTTTATCGATAGAAGCACAATACATATCGAAAGCCGGCTGTCAAACGACGCGAGGCAGGACTGCCGGATCAGGGGAGACGAGAGGTTGGCGGAGACCTGGATGCGAAACCCGGACGTCGATGACGACGCGATGCGCGACAGCGGCACCCTGACCGACTTCGCGTATCGGACCCTGCGCGTGGACATAATCCGAGGCGTGCGCCCGCCCGGCGAGAGACTTCGGATCGAGAAGCTGAAGCAGATCTACCGGATCGGGCCGACACCTATTCGCGAGGCTCTGCAGAAGCTCTCGGCGGAGCGGCTGGTCATGACGGAGGGCAACCGCGGTTTCACCGTCGCGCCCCTCGATCTGGAGGAGTTCCGCGACCTCAACGTCGCGCGCACCGAGGTCGAGCTCGCAGCGCTCCGGCGCTCGATCGCCCACGGCGGCGACGCATGGGAGGCGGCGGTGGTCGCCGCTGCCTACATCATGAAGAAGGAGGATGCCGCGCTCGCCGCTCCGGACGGCTGCGTTACGGATTCTTGGGAGCGGGCGAATGCGGCCTTCCATGCGGCAACAGTGGCGGCGTGCGGATCGCGATGGCTCCTGCACGCGCGCAACAGCCTGCAGGACCAGTGCGAGCGCTATCGACGCGCCTCGATCGGCAGCGATCGGGGCGAGCGGAAGCTGAACACCGAACATGCCGAGATTGCCGAGGCGGTGCTCGCGCGCGATGCGGATCGGGCCTGCGACCTGACGCGCGGCCATTTCCAGCGGACGGAGCGGGCTCTCGTCGCCAACTGGAGCCGGCCGTCCTGATGCTCCGCGAACTGATGCTGTTCTTCCTGGCCGGGCTAGCCGGAGGCGTGGTGAACGCGGCAGCCGGCGGTGCGAAGCTGTTCGTGTTTCCGCTGCTGCTGGCGTCGGGCCTTCCGGCGATCGCGGCCAACGCGACGGGCACCGTCGCGCTCTGGCCCGCGACGCTTCCGGCGGCCTGGCTCTACCGGCGCGAGCTTGCCGCCGGCGGCCCGCTGCTTGTCCTGCTTCTGCCTGCCATGCTCGGCGCGCTGACGGGCGCGCTTGTCCTGGTCAGCCTGCCGGCAGCGTCGTTTCTTTCGGCCGTTCCCGTGCTGCTTGCCCTCGCCGCTACGGCGATCCTGTTCGGCCGCCAGCTGCCGAAGCTGATGCGGCACCTGTTCCCGGGCGGCGCGATGATGCCGGTGACCGTCGTCCTTCTCTTCGGCATCGGCTTTTACGGCGGCTATTTCGGCGCCGGCATGGGGTTCATGCTCCTGGCGGTGCTGTCGGCCACGACCACCGGCGATCTGCACCATGCCAACGCCCGCAAGAACGTCTTCGCCTTCTGCATCAACTCGACGGCGGTCGTTCCACTGGCGTTCTCGCACCATGTCGATTGGGTGGCGGCGCCGACGGTCCTGCTGGGAGGGCTCATCGGCGGCTATGCGAGCGGTCGCCTGCTGCGGTTCGTCCCGGACTGGCTCTTGCGCCTGGCGGTCGCCGGGCTCGGCCTGACGCTGACGATCTGGTTTCTCGCACGATAGGAAATGGGAAGAGGAGGACGGCCATGGCGAGCGATCCGATCCAGCTGACCCTGAATGGGCGCCCGGCCTCGATCGACTCCGATCCCCACACGCCGCTGCTCTACGCGCTGCGCGGCAACCTCGGCTTGCGCTCGGCGCGCTTCGGCTGCGGCGTCGGCATGTGCGGGGCCTGCACCGTCCTCGTCGACGGCAAGGCCATCCGCTCCTGCGATGCGCCGGTGTGGTCGGTCGGCGGAAAGGCGGTCGTGACGCTCGAGGGGCTCGTCGAAGCCGGATCGCCGCTGATCGAAGCGGTGGTCGAAGAGCAGGCGGCGCAGTGCGGCTACTGCCTGCCGGGCATTCTGATGTCCGCCAAGGCGCTGCTGGACGAATGCCCGAGGCCCAGCCGGGCTGAGATCGCCGAAGCCCTGGACGGCAACCTGTGCCGATGCGGGGCGCATCTGCGCATCTTGCGCGCGATCGAGACGGCCGCGGCTCGGCTGGCGGGAGACGAGTGATGAACCTTCCGCTGCCACTCGTGAAGGCGCCGCTCGTGTCCGACTGGATCGGCTTTGCCGACCGGCGCGTCCAGGTACTGACCGGCCGCGTCGAACTTGGCCAGGGAAATCTCACGGCGCTGCTTCAGGTCGCGGCGGACGAACTCGACGTCGATCCCGCCGTCTGCTCGATCATCGGCGGCGATACGACGCTGACGCCCGACGAGGGCTTCACATCGGGTAGCCTGTCCATCGCCGTCGGCGGCCTTGCGCTGCGCTACGCCGCCTCGGCCGCCCGCCACATTCTTCTGGCCGAGGCCGCGCGGCTCCTGCAGGAGAATCCATCGGCTCTCTCGATCGAGTCCGGGCGGATCGTGCGGAGCGGAATGGATGCAGACCTGGATCTGTGGCGGCTCGCGGAACGCGTCGACCTTGCGGTTCCGGTCGTGGACTATGCAGCGCCGAAGCCGGCGAGCGAGCGGCGGCTTGGCGGCCGCCCGCTGGCGCGCATCGACCTTCGCGAACGCGTGGCGGCCCACCCGTTTGTCCAGGATCTGGCGCTCGAGGGACTTCTCTTCGGCCGCTCCATCCACCCGCCTTCGATGTCGGCAAGGCTTCTTTCGCTGGACATGGAGGGGCTGCGAGCGAGGCCGGGCGTCGTCGCGCTCGCGCAAGACGGGTCCTTCGTGGGCATCGTCGCGGCCGGCGAGTTCGAGGCGATCCGGGCGGCGCGCTGGGCTGCGGCCCGGGCCGAATGGTCCGAGGCCGGGGAAGCGCCGTCGGATCCCGTCGAGGCCATCGAACGGTCGCAGGAGGATATCGAAATCGTCCATGCGGCCGGTGAGCCCGGAACGGTGACGGGAGAACGGTTCAGCACGAAAGTTTCGCGCCCCTATCTCAGCCATGCGTCGATCGGACCATCCGCTGCCGCAGCCCGCTGGGACGCAGGGCGCCTGACGGTCTGGACCCAGAGCCAGGGCGTCTTTCCGCTCCGCGCCGCGCTGGCCGAGGTCTTCGCCATGGACGCTTCGGCGATCGACGTGCATCATCGTCCGGGCGCCGGATGCTATGGCCACAACGGTGCCGACGACGTGGCTCTGGATGCCGCGCTGATGGCGAAGAGCGTGCCCGGCCGGCCGGTGCTCGTGACCTGGAGCCGGGCGGACGAATTCCGCTATGCCCCGCTCGGACCGGCCATGGTGACGACGGCCGAGGCGATTCTCGGGCCGGACGGCCGCATCGGCGCGATGAACGTGCTGGCCAGCAGCGCCCCGCACGGCAACCGGCCGGGTCGCGGCGGTCCGAACCTGCGGGCGGCGGCCTATCTGTCGACGCCGTTTCCGCCCCCGAGGTCCGGCGACGTTCCGCTGTCTTCGGGCGGCGGCGCGGACCGGAACGCCGTCCCCGGCTATGCGATCCCGGCCCTCTCGATCGGCAAGCTTATCGTCCACGACCTGCCGTACCGGACTTCGTCGCTCCGTGCGCTCGGGGGCTTCGTCAACGTCATTGCCATCGAGAGCCTGATGGACGAAATGGCGGGATCGCTGGACGAGAACCCTGTGACCTTCCGGTTGCGGCATCTTGACGACGCACGCGCACGCGCGGTCATCGAAGCTGCCGACGAGAGCGCCGGACACCCATTCGCCAAGCCGAATGAGGCCGATGGTGGCGGTTGGGGCCTCGGCTTCGCCCGCTACAAGAACACAGCGGCCTACTGCGCCATCCTGGTGCGGGTCGAGGTCGAGGAGGCCGTCCGCGTCACGCATGTCCACGCCGCAGTCGACATGGGCGAGATTGTCAATCCGGACGGCGCGGTCAACCAGACAGAGGGCGGCATCCTACAGTCGATCAGCTGGACGCTGAAGGAGGCCGTGCGCTTCGACGGGCGAACCGTCGCCACGCAGACCTGGGACGACTATCCCATCCTGACATTTTCCGAAGTGCCGGAGGTGATCGTCCGGCTGGTCGACAGGCCCGAGGAGCCGCCTCTCGGCTGCGCGGAGGCGGCGCAAGGACCGACGGCGGCCGCAGTGGTCAATGCCGTATACCGGGCGGTCGGCGTTCCCGTCCGCGATCTTCCGCTGACGCGCGACAGGATCATCGCCGCGCTCGTCTGACAAGAGATAGCATCGAATGGGAGAGACATGATGGACATCAAGCTTTTGAGCGGCGGGGCCGCGAACGGGCTCGTCTCCGCGCTGACGCAGCATTTCACGACGTTGACCGGTCACGGCATCGCCGGTGAGTTCAGCGCGGTCGGCGCCATGCGGGATCGTGTCCGTTCAGGCGAGCCGGTCGACGTCCTGATCCTCACGAAGAGCGTCATTGAAGCTCTGGCGGAGGAGGGGGCAGTCGATGCCGACAGCATCACCGATGTCGGCAACGTGGTCACAGGAGTGGCCGTTCGCGCGGGAATGCCCGTGGTCGACGTGAGCACGCCGGAGGCGCTGAAGGCCGCACTGGCGGAGGCTGATTCGGTCTATCTCCCGGATCCGGGAAGGGCGACGGCCGGCATCCACTTCGCACGCGTGCTCGAACGTCTGGGAGTAGCCGAAGCCCTGAAAGATCGGCTGCGGCCATTTCCGAACGGCCAGACGGCGATGGCACAGATGGCGGCCGCGGCGGATCGGCAGCCGATCGGATGCACCCAAGTCACTGAGATCCTGAACACGCCGGGCGTCGTCTATTGCGGCGCGCTTCCGGATCCGTGCGGTCTCGTGACCACCTACACCGCCGCGGTCGCGGCCCGCGCGGCCGATCCCGAAGCGGCCCTCTCCCTCGTGCGGCTGTTGACGAGCCCCCAGAATGCGGCATTGCGAGACCGGACGGGATTCTCGCCAGCCTAGGGCGCGGACTCATTGTGCATTGATCCAGATGCGGATGGCAGCGAGCTTGAGGGCGGCCATGAAGTTGTCGGCGCGGCGGTCATAGCGTGTCGCAAGGCCTCGCATCTGCTTGATGCGATTGAAGAAGCGCTCGACGAGGTTGCGCTGGCGGTAGACCCAGCGGCTGAAGGCGAAAGTGGCCTTGCGGATCGAGCGCGGCGGGATGTTCGCCCAGGCCTTGCGGCTGGCGACGAAGGAACGGATGCCGTCCGTGTCGTAAGCCTTGTCGGCAATGACGGTCGCTCCCGGCGCGACGGCGTGGAGCAGCTTGGTCGCCATCGGCGCGTCGCCGGCCTGTCCGGCCGTCAGTTCGAGTCGGACCGGGCGCCCCTCTGCATCGACGAGGGCGTGGATCTTCGTGGTCAGGCCGCCACGGGAATGTCCCATGCAAGGATCGGCAGATCCCTTTTTTTACCGCCCGCACCATGCTGGTGGACCCGAACGCAGGATGAGTCGATCATGACGATGTCGCCGTCGTAAGCTTCGGAGACCGCTGCCAAAAGGCGATCCCAAACGCCGGCGGCCCGCCAGCGCGTGAAGCGGTTGTAGAGCGTCGTTCAGCCCCATCGCGACGAGGCCGCCGGGACTGTCGAGGACGAGGAGCTTGGCATTCGGTGCGGCATCGAGGGCGCGGCGAAAGTTCAGCGCGGCGCCGGCGTCGATGGCGCCGTGCATGGTGATGACGTCGGGCTGGGCATTGTCGGTCGAGAAGGGGCCGAAGGTCCGCGTGGCGGCAAGCGCGCCGGCCGACTGGCCGAGCATGAGCGCCGCGAAGACGCAGAAGAGCATCAAGAGCCTGAAACCATTCACGCGGACGCCTCCGTTCAGCCGGGAAGCTCAGTGGAGCATGGTGCATCGCGCGGTTGCAATGGCAAATGTGAAACGGTTGGTCGATCACGATCGAGGCCCGATATCGAGCGACACCCTCATCGATCGCCTCGGCCAGGCTCGGCCGGTGTCCTGACAGGCTTGCTTCGCCGGATCCTGTGACGGCAGATCGGAGCGGCCGCCGATGGATCAGACCTTGGCGCCGACGTGGTCCGAAGCGCGGATGCGATCGCCGGGCGCAGCACCAGAGGCCGTCGCGGTCGAAGGTTGCGGCAGGCTCGACGGAAGTGTTCCGGCCACGTTGCGAGTCTGGGCGCGAAGGGTCGTCGTCGGCGCGTGGGCGCCCCCGATCAGCCGATGCCTGTCGGTCCGTTCCGGACGGCCGGCGTCCACGCATGCCGGCCGAAGCTCCCGAGAAAGGCCGCCCGCGCTCAGCGTTGCGGCTTGATCAGCCGGCTGCGGATGGCGTTGGAGATGCCGTCGAAGATGAACACCACGATCAGGATCAGCAGCACCATATAGGCGACGTTCTCCCAGTTGGCGTTGGTGCGCATCGCCTCCCAGAGCTTCAGCCCGATGCCGCCGGCGCCGACCGCGCCGATGATCGTCGCCGAGCGGGTGTTCGATTCCCAGAAATAGAGGGACTGCGAGACGAAGATCGGCAGCACCTGCGGCAGCACGCCGAAGCGCTGCACCAGCACCGGCGCCGCCCCGACGGACTTCAGCCCTTCGCGCTGCTTGTCGTCGATGTTCTCCAGCGCCTCGGAGTACAGCTTGCCGAGCGTGCCGGTGTCGGTGAAGAAGATCGCGAAGATGCCGGCGAGCGGGCCGGGGCCGAAGGCGCGGATGAAGAACAGCGCCCAGATCAGCATGTCGACGCAGCGCTGGAAGTCGAAGAACCGCTTGGTCACCTGGTTCACCGGCCGGTTGTGGGTGATGTTGCGGGCGGCGACGAAGGACAGCGGGAAGGCGACGATCGAGGCGAAGAGCGTGCCGGCGAAGGCCATGACGATCGTCTGCATCAGCTTCTCCCAGACGTCGCCGTGCTGCCACTCCGAATTGTTGAGGATGTTGTTCCAGGCGAGCGACAGGTTCGACTGCGCCGGATCGAGCCGCGGATCCGACCAGATCAGGCGCAGCACTTCGCCGTACGGCTTGCCGAAGAACGGGGACTGGGGATCGAAGAAGAAGTTCTGCCAGCCCCAGAAGCGGTGGCGGACCTTGACCTCGTCGTCGCGCACCTCGATCGAGCCACGAAAGCCGAAATTGCAGCGCAGCGTGCCGCCGTGCCCGTCCTGCTTCGCCCAGGCGGGCAGGGGACCGCCCCTTATCACCACGCTTTTGCCGGGCGTTATGTCAATGACGCGGGTCTCGCCCTCGTAGGCCACGGTGACGGTGCGGGGCGCGATGGTGACCCTCGCCGCGCCGATGGCGAGATGCGTCGCGGTGGTCACCGTCTCCGTCGTTGGAGGGGCCGGAACGGCCGGCGCCGGGGCATCGGCCGCACCTTTCGCGCTTCCGGCCGACGACGCGGGCGCGGCAGGCGCCATGAAGCTGCCGGCACTGCTCTGGGTGGACGTAGCGGGAGCAGATGACGCGGGCGCGGCCGGTGCCATGAAACTGTCGGCGCTGCTCTGCGTGGATGTGGTGGGAGCAGACGTCGCCGGGCCGGCCGGTGCCATGAAGCTCCCGGCGCTGCTCGCCGTCGAGGTCTCCGGCGCGGACGGTGCCGGCGCGCCGCCGGCCGGCGCCCGCGGCGGCGCGGCGATCGTCTCCTGCTCCTTCGTCAGCCAGTCGGGATTCGGATTGTCGCCGAGCGGTGAGAAGCGCGGATATGCGACGGTGAGGCTGCGGCCGTTCGTCTCGACCGTCGGCCGCACCTCGTAGGAGACCCAGTCGGCGAGATAGATGCCGGCGATATGCCAGCTCGCCTTCGAGAGGGCCGTGCCGACGCCGAACAGCCACCAGGCGAAGCAGAGGTAGAGGATCGTGGTCGCCGCGACGACCGGGATCCGCCAGCGCCGCCAGACCGACTGGCGGAAGACATCCGGGTAGCGGCTGCGCAGGTCCTCGGCCGCGCTTGCGGAAAGAGCGCTCATCTCTGTCTCCTCAGCCGCCGAGCTGGAAGGCGGTGTTGCCGACGAGGCGGCGCCTGAGATGCGCCGAGAGCTGGTCGACCGCGACGATGGTGCAGAACAACAGGATGATGATCGCCAGCGTCTTCGCCTCGTGGCCGCGGCTGATTGCGAGGCGCAGCGGCTCGCCGATGCCGCCGCCGCCGACCGCGCCGATGATCACCGAGGCCCTGACGTTGATCTCCAGGCGCAGCAATGTGTACGACAGGAAGTTCGGCAGGACCGCCGGCACGATGCCGTAGCGCACCCGCTCCACCCAGGAGCCGCCGGCCGCGCGCAGGCCCTCGTCCGGCCGCATGTCGGCATTTTCCACCACCTCGTAGAACAGCTTGCCGAGCGCGCCGATGGCGTGGATCGAGACGGCGATCATCGCCGGGATCGGGCCGATCGACAGGATCGCCAGGAAGAAGCCGGCGAGCACGATCTCGGGAAAGGCGCGGACGATCTCCATGAAGCGCTTCACCGGGATGCGCACCCAGAACGGCGCCTTGAGGTTCCGCGCCGCGGGAAAGCACAGGAGGAAGGCGAAGACGAAGCCGATGATGGTGGAGACCAGCGCGATGTTCAGCGTCTCCATCATCTTGTAGAAATATTCGGGAATGTAGAACCAGTCGCCGACATACACCCGGCCGACGGGGTAGTCGTATTTCAGGCTGCCGTTGTCATAGGGCGACGTCAGGTCGAACATCGCGCGCCAGACCTCGGTGGCGTCGCGCGGGATCATCTGGTCGACGAAGTCGAAGAGATGCGGCAGCCGGTCGAAGAACTTGCCGGCATTGGTCTGGTTGGCGAACCAGAGCGAGCCGCAGAGCGCGGCGAGGATGACCAGAAAGCCGCCCCAGCTGTAGAGCCGGCGCTGCCACTGCAGCTCGCGGAAGTGGCGGAAGACGAGCTGCGTCTCGGGCCCGAGATCATCGGCGGAAGCGGTCATGTGGGGATCATCCGGGCTCGCGGGGCGCGCCGCGGATGGCCGCGACGCGCCGCCTCAAGGGCTGGAATCAGCCGCCGATCGTCGCCTTGCGGGCCGCGATGATCGTCTCGTAGAAGGCCGGGGTGACCTCGGTGAAGCCCTTGAAGTCACCGCCTTCGACCGCCGCGAAGCAGGCCGGGTCGGTCTTCGGCAGGTTCATCATGTAGTCCTTGAACTTCTGCTTCATGTCCTTGTCGAGCCCGGCGCGCACGACGATCGGGCCGTTCGGGATCAGCGGGCTCTCCCAGAGCTGGACGAGGTCGTTCATGTCGAGCTCGCCCTTGTCGACCATCTTGCGCAGGTTGCCCGAGGTGTAGCCGTCCTCGAACTTGCCGACGCCCGACGCCCAGGTCGTGCCGGCGTCGAACGTGCCCTTCAGGACTTCCAGGACGAGGTTCTCGTGGCCGCCGCCGAAGCCGGTGGAGGCGAAGAACTTGTCGACCGGCATGCCGATGTCCTTCGGCAGGGCGACGTTCGGGACGAGGTAGCCGGAGGTCGAGTCCGGATCGGCGAAGCCGAGCTTCTTGCCCTTCATGTCGGCAAGCTTGGTCATGCCGGAATCCTTCCGGGCGACCATGACCGAGTGATAGCCGGTCGAGCCGTCGGTCTGGACGGTGGTCAGGATCGGGTCGACCGCGTCCTTGTTCTCCAGATAGACCTTGGCGTAGCCGGAGGCGCCGAGCTCGGCCTCGTCGAGCGTCCCGCCGAGCAGGCCCTGGATCACGCCGTCATAATCGGCGGCCGGGAACAGCTTGACCTCGTCGACGCCGAGCTTGGTCTTCAGCTGGTCGACCATGCACTGGAAGTTGCGCAGCCGGTCGGCCTGGTTCTCGCCGCCGAGAATGCCGATGCGGAATTCCGAGGCGGAGGCGGACACGGTGCCGGCGGCAACTGCGGCGAGGGCGACGGCGCCCAGAAGCATCTTCTTGATCATGGGATCTCTCCTGTTGGGTGGGGGAATCGTCTGCCTGCTGAGTGGCATTCTCGCCGCCGCGGCCCCCTTCGCCGGCGCCGGCAGAGCATGTTCGGGATCTGAGGCTCAGGCGCTGAGCGCCGGCCGGAAGGCCTGCGGCCGCTGCGCGGCGACGGCAGCGGGATGAGGCTGCGACAGGCTGGTCGAGGTGATCGCCTCCGACAGATCGGCGCCCTCGGCGCCGTAGATCCGGCGCACGGCCTCGCTCGTCAGCGCGCCGGGCGCGCCGTCGAACACCACCTTGCCCGCGGCGAGGCCGACGATGCGTTCGCAGTAGGTCCGGGCGGTGTCGAGCGTGTGCAGGTTGGTGATGACGGTGATGCCCTCGCGGGCGTTGATGTCTTTCAGCGCGTCCATGACGATCTGGGCGTTCAGCGGGTCGAGCGAGGCGATCGGCTCGTCTGCGAGGAGCACCTTCGGCTCCTGCATCAGGGCTCTGGCGATCGCGACGCGCTGCTGCTGGCCGCCGGACAGGGTGCCGGCCATCTGCAGCGCCGTCTGGGCGATGCCGAGCCGCTCGAGGGCGGCGAGCGCCTGCAGCCGCTCCTCGTCGGAAAAGATGCCGGCGAGGTTGAGCAGCGTGCTGCGGTGGTTGAGGCGGCCGAGCAGGACGTTGGTGAGGACGTCGATGCGCGGCACGAGGTTGAACTGCTGGAAGATCATCGCGCAGTCGCGCTGCCAGCGGCGCAGCCTCGCCCCGCCGAGGCGGGTGACGTCCATGTCGCCGAAGCGGATGACGCCGCCGGTCGGGTCGATCAGCCGGTTCAGCATGCGCAGGAGCGTCGACTTTCCGGCGCCGGAGCGGCCGATGACGCCGACCATCTGGCCGGCGGGAATGTCGAGCGTCACGCCGTCGACGGCGGTGAAGGTCGCAAAACGCCGGGTGACGTTGTCCAGTTTCAGCATCAAGGCCCCGATCGCGGTTGCGGCCAGACAAGCGTCGCCGGGCCGGCTGGTCATCGCTCGTTGGTGTCGCGCTGCAATAGGGACTGCGGATGAAGCTGCGATGTCAGTCCGGATTCAGGTCGATGACATCCGGTGCGCGGGTCGACGCAGCGGGGAGCGCTCTCAGGATGATCACCGCCCCGGCGGCGCACGCCTGGCGCTCTGCCAGGCCGCTTTCGAGGCTAGTCCGGCGACAGGATCGTCGGGGCGCGTCGCGGACGACGTGGCCGGTCTTGCGGCCTTCTCCGAGACGCTCATGGAGATGCCGCCCCAGCACAGCGACGCGAACGCCAACCGGTCGGCCATCCTTGAGTTGGAAATCGACGAAGTCGATGCGGAGCGCCAACGGCTCGATCCGCTCGTGACGAAGCCGCGTACGCCGATATTGCGCCGCATTGCTGCACCGCATCTCGACAAGGCGCATCGTTGCGCGTATATGCGAACGATCGTTCGCTCTCACTCTCTGGTAATCGTTTGTCCGAACCCGCAGTCGCAGTCTCGACCCTCTCCCCTGAGGGCGCTCGTTCCATTTCCAGCGCCCATGAGGAGCGCCGGGCGCAAGTGCTGAAGGCGGCGCGGACCTGCTTCGCGCGGGCCGGCTTTCACGGCGCGTCGATGCAGCAGATCTGCGCCGAGGCGAAGATGAGCCCGGGGGCGCTGTACCGCTATTTTCCGTCGAAGGACGCGATCGTCGAGGCCATCGCCGAGGAGGAGCGCGTCAACGCCGTCGAATGCATGGCCGCGCTGACCGGCGAGGGCTCGATCGTCGACCGGATCACCCGCGTCGGCATGGACTATCTCAGCCAGACCATGGACCCCGACACCGGCGGGCTGATGGTCGAGATCTGTTCGGAGAGCCTGCGCAACACCGCGGTCGGCCATCGTTTCCGCGAGCTGGAACGGGAGATGCGCACCGCGTTCCTCGACGTCTTGCGCCGGGCGCAGGCCGCGGGCGAGGTCGATCCCGCCCTCGATCTGGAGGTGGCGTTGACGGTGATGTCGGCGGTCGGCGACGGCCTGGTGATGCGGCTGCAGATGGAGCCGGTCGATCTCGACCGGATCGAGCCGTATCTGCGGCGCGTGGTCGCCGGCCTGCTGGCACCGGCGGCCGCGCGATAGCGGCTGCTTCGATTGGCCTCATGGGCCCCATGGCGTTCGGCGATGCGAACGCCCAATTGACGTGTCGGCAGGATGTGACTGCCGGAAGAAGTCCGATCCGAAGTCGAGGCATGTGCATGTCCGTCCGCCCTCTCGCCCTTCGCCTGTTCGCGGCCGCCGTTGCGGTGTCTCCGCTGGCCCTGCGCGCGCTTCCGGCCGCAGCCGAAACCGCGGCTCCCGCGAGCGTTGCGCCGCAGCCGCCGAGCGTTACCGTCGTCCCGGCCGCCGTGAAGGAACTCGTTTCGACGATCACCGTCACGGGCTCGCTGACCCCGCGCGAGACGGTGATGGTCGGGGCCGACGTCGACGGGCTCCGGGTGATCCAGCTCCTCGCCGACGAGGGCGACACGGTGAAGGCCGGCCAGGTCCTCGCCCGGCTGGAGACCGACATGATCGAGACCGATCTCGCCCAGAACGCCGCGCAGATCGCCAAGGCGGACGCGACCCTCGCCCAGGCGAAGACGCAGATCGAGAACGCCAAGGCAGTCGCCACCGAGGCCGAGGCGGCGCTCGCCCGCGCCCAGCCGCTCGCCAAGAAGGGCATCATCGGACAGAGCGAGCTCGACCAGCGCATCCAGGCGGCGACGTCGGGCCGGGCGAGCCTTGCCAACGCGCAGCAGGGCGTCGTGGTGGCGCAGGCCGACAAGGCCGTGCTGGAGGCGACGCGCAAGCAGCTCGAACTGAAACGCTCGAAGGCCGAGATCCGGGCGCCGGCGGACGGGCTGGTCCTGTCGCGCTCGGTCAAGCTCGGCAGCGTCGTCTCCGCCGGCAGCGGCGCGCTGTTCGAGATCGCGCGCGACGGGCTGATCGAGCTCGACGCGCAGGTGCCCGAGACCCAGCTCGGCGCGCTCGAGAAAGGGCAGAAGGTCAGCGTCAGCCTGCCGGGCGGCGACAAGACCGTGCAGGGCGAGATCCGGCTGGTGGCGCCGAAGGTCGACGAGACGACGCGTCTCGGCGACGTCAAGATCGCGCTGCCGAAGTCCGATGCGCTGCATGCCGGCGCCTTCGCGCGCGGCGTCGTCGAGGTCGCGCGCGACAAGGGCGTCGTCCTGCCGCGCACGGCGGTCATCTTCGACGGCGACCGGCCGAGCGTCCAGGTCGTCCGTGACGGCAAGGTCGAGACGCGTCAGGTCGTCCTCGGGATTTCCGACGGCGCGTCGGTCGAAATCAAATCCGGCGTCCAGGCCGGCGAAGCGGTCGTGGCGACGGCCGGCACCTTCGTGCGCGACGGCGACGCCGTCACGCCGGTGCCGGTGAAGACGGCGGAGGCGCAGCGATGAACTGGAACTTCTCCGCCTGGGCGATCCGCCATCCGGTCCCGCCGATCCTGCTCTTCGTGGTGCTGATCGCGCTCGGCCTCGTCAGCTTCTCCGGCCTGCCGATCACCCGCTTTCCGAATATCGACGTGCCGATCATCACCGTCACGGTGACCGAATCCGGCTCGGCGCCGTCTGAACTCGAGACGCAGGTGACCAAGAAGGTCGAGGACGCGATCTCCTCCGTCTCCGGCCTCAAGCACGTCACCTCGACGATCACCGACGGCATGTCGGTGACAGCGGCGGAGTTCCGCCTGGAGGTCGACAGCAGCAAGGCGCTCGACGACGTCAAGGACGCCATCGCCAAGATCCGCTCGGACCTCCCCGCGACGGTCGACGAGCCGATCGTCCAGCGGCTGAACGTCGAGGACCAGTCGATCGTCACCTATGGCGCCTATGCGCCGGGCAAGACGCCGGAACAGCTCTCCTGGTTCATCGACGACACCGTCATCCGCGCCCTGCAGGGGCTGAAGGGCGTCGGCCGGGTCGAGCGCATGGGCGGCGTCGAGCGCGAGATCCAGGTGCGGCTCGATCCGGACCGGCTGGCGGCGCTCGGCGTCACCGCGGCGCAGGTCAACGCGCAGCTGCGCTCGACCAATGTCGACCGCTCCGGCGGGCGCGCCGACTTCGGCGGCCAGGAGCAGGCGATCCGCACGCTCGCTTCCGCCGACACGGTGCAAGGGCTCGCCTCGACCAAGATCGCACTGGCCGGCGGGCGGCAGATCCGCCTGTCGGACCTCGGCGAGGTCGTCGACAGCTGGGAGGAGCCGCGCTCCTTCGCCCGGCTGGACGGCCAGCCGGTCGTCGCCTTCTCGGTGTACCGCGCCAAGGGCGCCTCCGACACGACGGTCGCCGACGCCGTGGCCGGCGAGGTGAAGAACCTCGCCAAGACCTATCCGGACGTGACCTTCTCGAAGATCGACGACAGCGTCACCTCGACCCACGGCAACTACCAGTCTGCCATGGAGACGCTGGAGGAGGGCGCGCTGCTCGCCGTCATCGTCGTGCTGCTGTTCCTGCGCGACTGGCGCGCGACGGCGGTCGCGGCGATCACCCTGCCGCTGGCGGCGATCCCGACCTTCTGGGCGATGGACCTCTTCGGCTTCTCGCTGAACCTCATCAGCCTGCTCGCCATCACCCTCGTCACCGGCATTCTCGTCGACGACGCGATCGTCGAGATCGAGAACATCGAGCGGCACATGGCGATGGGCAAGCCGCCCTATCGCGCGGCGATGGAGGCGGCGGACGAGATCGGTCTCGCGGTCATCGCGATCACCGCGACGATCATGGCCGTCTTCGCGCCGGTGTCCTTCATGGGTGGCATCGCCGGCCAGTACTTCAAGCAGTTCGGCCTGACGGTCGCGATGGCGGTGTTCTTCTCGCTGCTCGTCGCCCGGCTGATCACGCCGATGCTCGGTGCCTATTTCTTCCGGCCGCATCGGCGCACGGGCGCCGGCTTCCGCCGCCTGTTCGGCCGCAAGCTCCTGGTCCTCGGGCCGCTGGCGGGGCTCGCGATCGGTGCGCTGTTCGCGCTGGCGCTGCTGCCGGACGCCGATCTCGGCCACGGCGTCATGGAAACGGTCGCGTCCTATGCCGCGCATCTGCCGCCGGTCTCGGTCGCCGAGGCGAAGGATCTGTCCATCGCGATCGGCGGCGGCGCCATCGTCCTCGCGCTGGTGCTCGCCTATGTCGGCATGCCGCACCGGCACGCCGAGCACGACGGCCTGATCATGCGCGCCTACACAGCGGTGCTGCGGGCGACCGTGCGCTGGCGCTGGGTGACGCTGGTCGCCGGCCTGGCGCTCTTCGCCCTGTCGATCCACAGCATCAAGTACCTGCCGACGGGCTTCATCCCGAAGGAGGACTCCTCGCGCATCGTCGCCTCGCTGGAACTGCCGCCGGGCGCGACGCTGGACGAAACGCGGCGCATCACCGACAAGGCCGTGAAGATGGTGCGGGAACTGCCGGAGGTGCAGAGCGTCCTCGTCATCGGCGGCTCCAGCCCGACCGGCACGCTGGAGGTGCGCCGCGCCGCGCTGACCATCAACCTGTCGCGCAAATGGGAGCGCAAGCGCAGCCAGGCCGAGCTCGAGCCGATCATCGCCAACAAGCTGGCGCAGATCCCGGATCTGAGGTCCTTCTACGTCAACGATCGCGGCGACCGCGAGCTGTCCGTCGGGCTTCTCGGCGACGACGGCGACAAGGTCGCGGCCGTCGCGGCCAGGCTCGAAAGCGAGATGCGCCGCAACCCGATGTTCTCCAACCCCTCGGCGATGGCCTCCTTCGCCCGGCCGGAGATCCGCATCCACCCGCGCCTCGACCAGGCGGCCGATCTCGGCGTCACGCCGGACCAGATCTCCCAGACGGTGCGTGTCGCGACCATCGGTGACGTCGGCGCCAATCTCGCCAAGTTCAATGTCGGGAGCCGGCAGGTGCCGATCCGCGTCGAGCTGAGACAGGACGCCCGCAAGAACCTGTCGACGCTCAAGAACCTCAGGGTGACGACGGCCAGCGGCGCCTCCGTGCCGCTCGACTCCGTCGCCGACATCAAGTTCGGCCAGGGGCCCTCGACCATCGACCGCTACGACCGCAACCGGCTGGTCAAGGTCGGCGCCTCGATGATGCCGGGCTACGAGATCGGCCAGGGCATGGCGGCGATCATGCAGATGCCGGCGGTGAAGAACATGCCGGCGGGCGTCCATCTGCAGGAGGTCGGCGATGCCGAGATTCAGGCGGAGGTCTTCGCCGGCTTCGCCGAGGCGATGGGCGCCGGCATCATGATGGTGCTGGTGGTGCTGATCCTCCTGTTCGGCAGCGTCTTCCTGCCGATCACCATCCTCGCCTCGCTGCCGCTCTCGGTCGGCGGTGTCGTCGGCGCGCTGCTCCTGACGCACGACGCCGTGTCGATGCCGGTGGTCATCGGCATCCTGATGCTGATGGGCATCGTGACGAAGAACGCGATCATGCTCGTCGACTTCGCGGTCGAGCAGGAAAAGCACGGCATGAGCCAGTTCGAGGCGATCATCGATGCCGGCCGCAAGCGCTCGCGGCCGATCATCATGACGACGCTGGCGATGGTGGCGGGCATGGTCCCGGCGGCGATGGCGTCGGGCGAGGGCGGCGAGTTCCGCGCGCCGATGGCGATCGCGGTGATCGGCGGCCTCGTCGTCTCGACCGTGCTGTCGCTGGTCTTCATCCCCTCGGTCTACACGCTGATGGACGACCTCTCCCACGTCGTCGGCCGGCTGTTCCGCCGGATGCTGAAGCCGAACCGGGCGGAGGAGACGGGCGAGCCCCTGACCGAGGCCTATGCCGGCCACGGGAACACTGCGGCGCCAGAGCCGGAGCTGCCGCCGCCCGGGCCGAACTGGAAGCGGGTGACGGAGTTCCCGCACAAGGTCCGCCCGGTCCGCGAGGACGGCGCCGACCATTCCGGCCTGCAGCCAGCGGCCGAATAGGCCGCCGGCTGCCCGAAGGCACCGAGGTCTCGGGGGGCGCCTCAGACGCGGCGGATCGGCAGCGTCCAGGCGAGGACCATGGCCAGCGCCGCGAAGACGGCGGTGCACAGGAAGGCGTTGCGGAAGGCCTGGTCGAGACCGCCCTCGATCGCCGCCTGCTGCGCCGCGGTCAGCGCCTCCAGCGCCTGCGGCCCCTCCTGCAGGATTTGGCCGAAGGCCGAGCCCGCTTCCGGGCTGATCAGCATGACGGTGGTGAACAGCACCGTGCCGACGATGGCGGTGCCGACCGCCGCGCCGAGCGAGCGAGAGAACTGCACCGTCGCGGCGCCGGCTCCCAGCTGCCGGCTGCCGGCCGCGAGCTGCACGGTCAGCTGCACGACGCCCATCAGCGTGCCCATGAAGATCGAGACGAGGCCGAAGGTCATCGAGAGCGCGCCGATCGACAGGTCCGGCGCGGCGAGAGACACCGCCGCGAGCCCGATGGTGACGAGCGTCAGCCCGACGGACGGGAACACCGCGGTGCGGCCGGTGCGCCCGACGATCCGCCCGGTCACCAGCGAGCCGATGCCGATCCCGACGGTCATCGGCAGGATCAGGAAGCCGGTCGTCGCGGCCGAGGTGCCGTGCACCATGCGGAAATAGAGCGGCAGGAAGGTGATCAGCGAGACCAGCGTCGCGCCGTGGCAGGCCGCCATGGCGTCGCAGCGCCAGATCGCCGGATGCTTCAGCAGCGGGATCGGCAGCAGCGGCGAGGGCGCCCGCCGCTCCCGGCGGATCAACAGCACGACAGACCCGATCGCGAGGAGGAGCAGGATGGCGGGCATGATCCAGGCGCCGCTGATCGCGCTCTGCGTCTCCTCCAGCATGATCAGCGTCGAGGCGATGAAGGCGGCGAAGAGCACGAGCCCCGGCGTGTCGAAACGGAAGGTCTCGCCGGTGCCCGCGCGCTGCGGCAGCCGCAGCGCCAGGAGCGCCGCGCCGAGCCCGACCGGCACGTTGACCAGGAACACCGACTGCCAGCCAAAATGCTCGGTGAGATAGCCGCCGACGACCGGGCCGAAGGCGCTGGAGGTCACCGCGACGGCCGCGAGATAGCCCTGGTAGCGGGCGCGCTCGCGCGGCGGGATCGCCTCGCCGACCAGCGCCTGGGACAGCGTCATCAGCCCGCCGCCGCCGGCGCCTTGCAGGATGCGGGCGACCGTCAGCATCACGATGCTCTGCGACACCGCGCACAGGATCGAGGCGGTGACGAAGATGCCGAGCGCCACGAACATCAGCCGCCGGCGTCCGAGGACGTCGCCGAGCCGCCCGTAGACCGGCGCGGCGATCGTCGTCGCGACGAGGTAGGAGACCACCACCCAGGACAGCCGGTCGACATCGCCGAGCGAGGCGGCGATCGCCGGCAGGGCCGTCGCGACGATCGTCTGGTCGACCACCGCCAGGAACATCGGCAGCATGATCGACGGGAAGACCGTCAGGAAGTTGCGGCGGGCGCCGGAATGGTCGTCGAATTCGTCCGGCGCCGCGGCAGCATCGGCGGGATCGGGTCTGGCAGCAGGTCTGGACATGAGACGGAGATGGCGATCAGCTAGAAGGAGGGACTCGGGGGCGGGAGGCGTCACCGATCTCTAGCGCTAGATAATCGTAAGGGTCCAAATGAAAACGATCCTCGTTCCTGTCGAGCAACACGATTCGGCGCGCTTCGCGCTCGATCTCGCCGCCACGCTCGCCGAACGCTTCGACAGCGTCATCGAAGGCTTCGCCCTGCAGGTGCCGCCGCTGGCGGGCATCGGCTGGGATCCCGCCAGCGTGGCGATGATCCACGAGAGCGACTGGGATCACCGCCAGGCGATCGCGAAGGCGAGGCAGCTCTTCCGCGACACCATGGCGGAGCACGGGCTCCATGACGGGGCGGAGGCCGCCAGCGACGCGTCGGCCTCGCGCGCGATCTGGAACGAGGCGGCGATGGCCGGAGAAGGCTTCCTCGGCGGCTACGGCCGCGCCTTCGACCTCACCGTCGTCGGCCAGCCCCGCGCCGGCGGCAGCTCGATCACCACGCTGGAGGCGGCGCTGTTCGACAGCGGCGGCCCGATCCTGCTCGTGCCGCCGAAGCGCTTCGACAGCGTCGGCGAGACGGTCGTCATCGCCTGGAACGGCTCCAGCGAGACCGCCCGCACCATCGCCCTTGCCATGCCGCTGATCCGCAAGGCGAAGCGGGTGGTCGTCCTCTCCGACGATGGCGGCATCGGCGACCGGCCGGCCGGCAGCCTGATCCAGCGCCGGCTGGAGCGGAACGGCATCGCCGCGGAGCTGAAGCTCCTTCCCGACAAGCGCATCCGCTCGGGCGAGGCGATCCTTTCGGAAGCCGCCGCGCTCGGCTGCGACCTCCTCGTCAAGGGCGCCTACACCCAGAGCCGGCTGCGCCAGATGATCTTCGGCGGCGCCACCAACCACATCCTCGCCAATGCCGAGATGCCGGTGATCCTGGCGCACTGACGTCCGCGGCACGGACGAGGAGTCAGCTCGCTGCCCGCCGATCGCTCCTGCGGCGAAACGGGTTTGCGAAACGCGGCCGGTCCGCTACTGTCTGCGCCACCGCTTCGCATTTCGCGGAGCGGCCGAAGGACGGTTCCCCTTCCGCAATCCGTGGAAGGGGCGAAGAGGGAATGCGACGGGTCGACCCAATCCGGGGGCCCATATCGCAGCCGACCCCGCGACTGTAGAGCGGCGAGACCGCCCCATCCGAACGGCCGACCCTGTCTGCTGCCGGAAAAGCCACTGGAGCCAAGGCTCCGGGAAGGCGAGGGACCGATCGACGACCCGCGAGCCAGGAGACCTGCCGACCTTCGACATTGCGCCGCCGGGCGATCCCGCGCGGCCGTCACGGAGGTTGATATGATGCCGACTACCGATTGCCATCCCGCATCGCCGCCGGTTCGGAGCTGCGCGCCATCCGGTTTCGCCTGCGGCGCCGGCGCCGCCCGCGGCTGACCCGTTCGGCCGCACCGGAGCTCGTCGCCGCCAGCGGCTGACGGGCGCCTTCGTGCGGCTGGTCCGGCAAGGGCTGGCGCAGAGATGACCGACCGATCCGAACAAGGGCGCGCCCGACCGGCGCTGCCGTCCGTCACGCTCGTCCTCGGCGGCGCGCGCTCGGGCAAGAGCGCCTTCGCCGAGAAGCTCGCGGCGTCGAGCGGCCTTTCGAAGGTCTATGTCGCGACCGGCCGCGCCTTCGACGCCGAGATGGAGGCGCGGATCGGCGACCACCGCACCCGGCGGGGCGCCGACTGGCGTACCGTCGAGGCACCGCTCGCCCTGCGCGAGACGCTCACGGCCGAAACCGCCGAAACGCGTATCGTGCTCGTCGACTGCCTGACGCTGTGGCTGACCAACCTCATGCTGGAGGAGCGGGACGTGCCGGCGGAGTGCAGCGCGCTGGCCGAGAGCCTGAAGCACGTCGCCGGGCCGGTAATCCTCGTCTCCAACGAGGTCGGCCTCGGCATCGTGCCGGACAACCGGATGGCCCGGGAATTCCGCGACCATGCGGGCCGCCTGCACCAGGAGATCGCGGCCGCGGCGGACGACGTCCATTTCGTCGCCGCCGGCCTGCCGTTGAAGATGAAGGGTTGAGTTGTGGACGCAATGTCCCGCCGGCCGACAAGGAGGCATTCATGCCGCAACAGAAGATTCCCGCCACCGTCATCACCGGCTTCCTCGGAGCCGGCAAGACGACGCTGATCCGCAACCTCCTGCAGAACGCCGGCGGCCGGAAGATCGCGCTGATCATCAACGAGTTCGGCGACCTCGGCGTGGACGGCGACATCCTCAAGGGCTGCGGCATCGAGACCTGCAGCGAGGACGACGTCGTGGAGCTGAACAACGGCTGCATCTGCTGCACCGTCGCCGACGACTTCATCCCGACGATGACGAAGCTCCTGGAGCGGGACAGCCTGCCGGACCACATCGTCATCGAGACCTCCGGCCTCGCCCTGCCGCAGCCGCTCGTCGCGGCCTTCAACTGGCCGGAGGTGAAGACCCGCGTCACGGTGGACGGCGTCGTCACCGTCATCGACGCGGCGGCCGTCGCCGCCGGGCGCTTTGCCGACGACGAGGAAAAGGTCGCGGCGCAGCGGGCGGCCGACGACAGCCTCGATCACGACAATCCGCTGGAAGAGCTGTTCGAGGACCAGATCCGCGCCGCCGACCTCGTCGTGCTCAACAAGGCCGACCTCGTCGACACCGATGCGCTGGAGACGGTGCGGCGCAAGATCGCGGCGGCCACCGGCCGGCAGGTGAAGACGGTCGCTTCCGAGCACGGGAAGCTGCCCGCCGACGTCCTCCTCGGCATCGCGGCTGGGACCGAGGACCTCATCGCCGCGCGCAAGTCGCATCACGAGATCGAGCACGAGGGCGGCGAGGCGCACGACCACGACGAGTTCGAGAGCTTCGTCGCCTCGGCCGGTCCGCTCGCCGACCAGAAGGCGTTCGTGGCCGGCCTCTCCGACCTTATCGGGGAGCACGACATCCTGCGGCTGAAGGGCTTCGCGGACGTGCCGGGCAAGCCGATGCGGCTCGTCGTCCAGGCCGTCGGCCAGCGCATCGAGACCTATTTCGACCGTCCCTGGCGGCCGGAGGAAAAGCGCGAGACGCGACTGGTGGTGATCGGCCTGCATGACGGGCTGGACGATGCGACATGCGACGCGATCGCCCGGCGGATCAGCGGGCTGGCGGCGGGCGAGACCGCGGCCGCAGCGGAATAGGGGCCGGCCGCTTGCACCTCCTCCTCGCGCAGAAGGGCACGATCGACGAGGGCGGCGAGGCGGTGGATCTCGGCCAGTCGCCGGGCGAGATCGCCGTCCTCTCCGCGGCCGACACGGAGATCGCCGCCCTCTCCGCCGCCGCGCATCGCCTCGGCTTCGGCCCGCAGGAGCTGCGGCTCGCCAATCTCCTGCGGCTGAAACACCCGATGTCGGTCGATGCCCATGTCGGCCGGACGCTGAGGCACGCCCGGCTCGTCGTCGTGCGCCTCCTCGGCGGCGCCGCCTACTGGCCCTACGGCCTCGACGCGCTGCTGGCGAATGCGCAAGCCTCGGGCAGCAGGCTCGTCGCGATCCCCGGCGACGACAAGCCGGATCCCGGCCTCGACGCCTACACCACGATCCCGCTGGAAGAGCGCGACCGGTTGTGGCGGTTCCTCGTCGAGGGCGGTCCGGCGAACGCGGAGGGGTTTCTTTCGGGCTGCCGGGCGGTGCTCGGACGCGGCGACTGGCCGGGCGAGGCGACGCCGCTGCTCAAAGCGGGGATGATCAATCTTCGCGGAGATGGCAGCGCGAGGCGCCCCCCTCTGGCTTGCCAGCCATCTCCCCCGCAAGGGGGGAGATCAGGCGGTGGCGATGGCGCCGGCCGTCCGGGACCGGATCCGGCCGTTGGACGCGGTGTCGGATATGCGGAGCCTGTCCCCACTGGAAACAGCGGCAGCAGCGGCGCTACGGAACAGAGCGGCGAGGCCGAACAAGGTTCGATCTCCCCCCCTGCGGGGGAGATGTCCGGCAGGACAGAGGGGGGCGCGAAGGGCGCTGCGTTTGCAAAGGTTTCGCCTCAAGACACCCGCAACGAGCCCCTCGCCGCCATCGTCTGCTACCGCGCCCTCGTCCAGAGCGGCCAGACCGGGCCGGTGGCGGCGCTGGCGGATGCGCTGGCCGAGCGCGGCCTCGACGTCCTTCCCGTGTACGTGGCGAGCCTCAAGGACCCGGTCTCCGTCGAGACCGTCCGCACCCTCTTCGCCCGTCGCCAGCCCGACGTCGTGATCAACCTCACCGGCTTCGCCGTGTCCTCGCCGGCCGCGGGGCCCGGCGCCGAGCGCGTGCCGACGGTGCTGGAGGAACACGGCGCGGTCGTCCTGCAGGCGGTGCTGGCGTCGGGGTCGGAGGAGGCCTGGACCGCATCCAGCCAGGGCCTTTCCGCCCGCGACCTCGCGATGAGCGTCGCCCTGCCGGAGCTCGACGGCCGCGTCCTGTCGCGCGCCATCGCCTTCAAGTCGGCCGGCGAATGGGATGCCCTGACCGAAACCGATATCGTCGCGCATCGCGCCCGGCCGGACCGCATCGCCTTCGTCGCCGGTCTCGCCGCCCGATGGGCCCGGCTGCGGCGGAAGGCCAACGTGGACAAGCGCGTCGCCGTGCTCCTTGCCAACTATCCGAACCGCGACGGCCGCCTCGGCAACGGCGTCGGGCTCGACACGCCTGCGGGCACGGTCACGGTGCTGCGGGCGATGGCGGCGGATGGCTACCCCGTCCGCGATCTCCCCGCGGACGGCAACGCGCTGATCGACCACCTGATGGCGGGGCCGACCAATGCCGGGACGGCGGCGCGGCAAGTCCGCGAGACGATGCCGCTCGGCGCCTACCGCGCCTTCTTCGACCGCCTGCCGCAGGCCGTGCGCGACGCGGTGACCGCACGCTGGGGCGCGCCGGAGACCGATCCGTTCTTCCTCGCCGACAGGGCCGGCTTCGCCCTGCCCCTCGCGCGTTTCGGCGAGACCCTCCTCGGCATCCAGCCGGCGCGCGGCTACAACATCGACCCGAAGGAGACCTACCACTCCCCGGACCTCGTGCCGCCGCACAACTATCTCGCCCTCTACGCCTTCCTGCGCGAGACCTACGACGCGGATGCCGTGATCCACATGGGCAAGCACGGCAATCTGGAATGGCTGCCGGGCAAGGCGCTGGCGCTGTCGGAGGAATGCTTTCCCGAGGCGGTGTTCGGCCCGCTGCCGCATCTCTACCCCTTCATCGTCAACGACCCGGGCGAGGGGACGCAGGCCAAGCGCCGGACCTCCGCGGTCATCGTGGACCATCTGACGCCGCCGCTGACCCGCGCGGAGAGCTACGGCCCGCTGAAGGACCTCGAGGCCCTCGTCGACGAGTATTACGAGGCCGCCGGCGGCGACCCGCGGCGGCTGGCGCTCCTCAAGACGCGCATTCTCGACCTCGTCCGCGACATCGGTCTCGACCGGGATGCAGGCATCGGCGACGGCGAAGACGACGCCGCGGCGCTGGAAAAGCTCGACGCCTATCTCTGCGACCTGAAGGAGATGCAGATCCGCGACGGCCTCCACGTCTTTGGAGTGGCGCCGCAGGGGCGGCTCCTCACCGACCTCGTCGTCGCCCTGGCGCGGCTGCCGCGTGGCTCCGAGGCCGGCGAGGCGTCGCTGATCCGCGCGCTGGCGGCGGATCTGGGGCTCGGCGGGTCAGCGTGTGATGCTGGCGACAGGCACCCCCCTCTGTCCTGCCGGACATCTCCCCCACAAGGGGGGAGATCAGGCGGTGGCGCTGGCGGCGCTCGTGCCGATGCCTTCGCATCCGACGAAAACCTCGTCGAAAAGCGCGAAAGCGCTGAACGAGATCCTATCTCCCCCCCGGTGGGGGAGATGTCCGGCAGGACAGAGGGGGGCGCATCGGAGCGCGTGGTTGAAGACCATTCCCCCTTCGACCCCCTTGACTGCGAGATGGCGGCGCCTTGGACCGGCCCGCGCCCACAGCTTCTCCACAGCCTGTCTCCCGACCCTTGGCGCACGGTCGGCGACACCGTCGAGCGGCTGGAACTCCTCGCGGCAAGGCTCGTCTCCGGCGATCTGCCGCTGCCCGCCGGCATGCCCCGGACGGCGCCGGTCCTCAATGATATCCACACCCGGCTGAAGCTCGCTGTGGAAGCCTGTGGAGAGGCCGAGATCACCGGCCTCCTCGCCGGCCTCGCCGGCCGCTTCGTTTCGCCCGGCCCCTCCGGCGCACCGACCAGAGGCCGGCCGGACGTCCTGCCGACCGGCCGCAACTTCTTCTCCGTCGACACCCGCGCCGTGCCGACCGAGACCGCGTATGCACTGGGGAGGAAATCGGCGGAACTGCTCGTCACCCGCCACCTGCAGGACCAGGGCGAATGGCCGACCGCGCTCGGCCTCACCGCCTGGGGCACTTCCAACATGCGCACCGGCGGCGACGACATCGCGCAGGCGCTGGCGCTGATCGGGGCGAAGCCGGTGTGGGACCGGGCGTCCCGCCGCGTCACCGGCTACGAGATCGTCACGCTCGCCGGGCTCGGCCGCCCGCGCGTCGACGTCACCCTGCGCATCTCCGGCTTCTTCCGCGACGCCTTTCCGGACCAGATCGCCCTCTTCGACCGGGCGATCCGGGCCGTCGGCGCGCTGGACGAGGACGAAGCCGACAACCCCATCGCTGCGCGCATGCGGGCCGAGCGGGCGGCGCTGGTCGAGGCGGGCGCGGATGCCGCCGAGGCCGAGCGGCGCGCCGGCTTCCGCGTCTTCGGCTCCAGGCCCGGGGCCTATGGCGCCGGCCTGCAGGCGCTGATCGACGAGAAGGGCTGGGACGACAAGGCCGATCTGGCCGAGAGCTACCTCGTCTGGGGCTCCTTTGCCTATGGCGCCGACGCGGAGGGGGAGGCCGAGCGGCAGGCCTTCGAGACGCGGCTCGCCGGGCTCGAGGCGGTCGTCCAGAACCAGGACAACCGCGAGCACGACCTTCTCGATTCCGACGACTACTACCAGTTCGAGGGCGGCATGACGGCCGCCGTCGAGCATCTCTCGGGCGAGCGGCCGGTCGTCTACCACAACGACCACTCGCGGCCGGAGCGCCCCGTCGTCCGCACGCTGGAGGAGGAGATCGGCCGCGTCGTGCGCGCCCGCGTCGTCAACCCGAAATGGATCGCCGGCGTCATGCGCCACGGCTACAAGGGCGCCTTCGAGATCGCCGCGACGGTGGACTACATGTTCGCCTTCGCGGCGACGACCGGCGCGGTGAACGACCACCATTTCGAGGCGGCCTGGAACGCCTTCCTGATGGACGATCAGGTGCGCGCCTTCCTCGCCGGGAACAACCCGGCGGCGCTCGCCGAGATCCGCGACCGCTTCGCCGAGGCGATCGCGCGCGGCCTCTGGTCGCCGCGTTCCAACTCCGCCCGGGCGGAGCTCGAGGCGGGCCGTCGCCATGGCCCGGGGGCTTGAAGCGATGGATGCCGCGCTCCATGACATCGCCATGACACCCATCATCGAACGGCTGGACCTCACCGACACCGACCTGCGCACCCGCATCGTTGCGCCGCTCGCCGAATATTCGACCCGCAAGAACTTCGCCTTCGCGCCGCATTTCGTGACGCTGGCGCTGAAGGACGAGGCGGGGGTCGACGGAGGCCTGATTGCGCAGGTCTACTGGGACTGGATGCATATCGAGATCCTCGCCGTGCCGGAGCGCTGGCGCGGCCGCGGGCATGGCCGGGCGCTGGTCGACAAGGCGGAGGCCATCGCCGTCGAGGAAGGCTGCACGGGCGTCTGGGTCGACACCTATTCCTTCCAGTCGCCGGGCTTCTACGAGAGGATGGGCTACCGTCCCTTCGGCCGGCTGCCGAACTACCCGAAGGGCGAGGAGCGGCTGTTCTTCGCCAAGCTCCTCGCAAAGGACACGCCCCACCATCCGGAGAAGGCTGCATGAGCGAGGACGAGGCGCCGGCGCGCGCAAAGATCACCGACGGCATGAGCGAGGCGGAACTAAACGCCCGCCATGCCGAGAAGATGAAGAAGAAGAAGGCGGCCCGCGACAAGATCCTCGCGACCAAGACGATCGAGAAGGGTCTGCTGATCGTCCACACCGGCAAGGGCAAGGGCAAGTCGACGGCCGCCTTCGGCCTCGTCTTCCGCGCCCTCGGCAACGGCATGAAGGTCGGCATCGTCCAGTTCGTCAAGGGCAAGTGGGAGACCGGCGAGCGCCATGCGCTGGAGCGCTTTCCCGACCAGGTGACGATGACGGCGATGGGCGACGGCTTTACCTGGGAGACGCAGGACCGCCAGCGCGACATCGCGGCGGCGAAAGCCGCCTGGGAGCGCGCCAAGGCGATGATCATGGACGAGGAGCACGACATGGTGCTGCTCGACGAGATGAACATCGTGCTGCGGTACGACTATCTCGACATCGCCGAGGTGATCGCCTTCCTCGAGCAGAAGCCGGAGAAGAAGCACGTCATCGTCACCGGCCGCAACGCCAAGGACGAGCTGATCGACCTCGCCGACCTCGTCACCGAGATGGAGATGGTCAAGCATCCCTTCCGGGCCGGCGTGAAGGCGCAGAAGGGCATCGAGTTCTGAGCGTCCTCACGGGGTGAGGCAGGATGAGCGCTCCCTGCACGGCTGAAGCCGCAGCTTGGGGGCGAGGGCGACGCCGGGCAGCATCACCGCCGGCGTGCCTTTATGCTGCTGTGCCTCAGGCGGCGAGCTTCGCCTTCAACCGCTCCGCCACCGCCGCGCCCATCTCCCGCGTGCCGACCTGACGGCAGCCGGGGGCCATGATGTCGCCGGTGCGGATGCCGTCGGAGAGCGTCTCGGCGATCGCCGTCTCCAGCGCATCGGCTTCGGCGATCATCCGGAAGGAATAGCGAAGGCCCATGGCGAAGGAGGCAATCATCGCCAGCGGGTTGGCGACGCCCTTGCCGGCGATGTCCGGCGCCGAGCCGTGGACGGGCTCGTAGAGCGCGCGGCGCGTGCCCGTCGCCGCGTCGACGGCGCCGAGCGAGGCCGACGGCAGCATGCCGAGCGAGCCGGTCAGCTGCGCCGCGACGTCGGAGAGCATGTCGCCGAAGAGGTTGTCGGTGACGATGACGTCGAACTGCTTCGGCGCCTTCACGAGCTTCATGCCGCCGGCGTCCGCCAGCTCGTGCTCCAGCCGGACCTCCGGATATTCCTCGCGGTGCACGCGGGTGACGACTTCCTTCCAGTAGAGGCCGGACTTCATCACGTTGCGCTTTTCCATCGAGGTGACCTTGTTCCCGCGGGTCTTCGCCAGGTCGAAGGCGGCACGGGCGATGCGCTCGATCTCGTAGGTCTCGTAGACCTGCGTGTCGATCGCGCGCTTCTGGCCGTTCCCGAGATCGACGATCTCCTTCGGCTCGCCGAAATAGACCCCGCCGGTCAGTTCGCGCACGATCAGGATGTCGAGCCCCTCGATCACCTCGCGCTTCAGCGACGAGGCGTCGGCGAGGGCGGGATAGCAGATCGCCGGTCGCAGGTTGGCGAAGAGGCCGAGATCCTTGCGCAGGCGCAGGAGCCCCGCCTCCGGGCGCTTTTCATAGGGAACCTCGTCCCATTTCGGCCCGCCGACGGCGCCGAACAGCACCGCATCGGAGGCGAGCGCCAGGTCCATCGTCGCGTCCGAGACCGGCGCGCCTTCCGCGTCGTAGGCGGTGCCGCCAACCAGCGCCTTCTCCGTCTCGAAACCGGCGCCGACGGTCTCGTTCATCAACGCGATCAGCCGCTCGACCTCGGCCATGATCTCCGCGCCGATGCCGTCGCCGGGAAGAAGGAGGAGCTTGCGCGATGCCATGGGAACGCCTGCCTGTGGGGAGCTGAAAGTGGACGTGGCATAGGATCTGTGCGCCGCCTTGGCAACTCCGGCAGGCTCTGCGGGAGGTTTGTCGCCGGGCGTTCGCCGATCGCGGCCGCGTCGACGCTCTAAGAAGGACGCGCTATGACAGTGGCGAGCGTCGCAGAGGAGACGAGAGGCCGCCATGTACATCCCGCCGCAGTTCGAGGAGACGCGCCGCGAGGTGCTCGTCGCGGCGATGCGCGAGATCCGTCTCGCCGGCCTGGTGACGGCCGACGGCGCGACCTACCACGCGACGCATGTGCCGGTGTTGGTCCGCGAGGACGGCGGGACGCTGACGCTGGAGGCGCATGTCGCGAAGGCGAACCCGCACTGGACGGCGCTCGATCGCCCACGGGCCTCGCTCGCGACCTTCCAGGGGCCGCATGCCTACGTCTCCCCCTCCTTCTATGCCTCCAAGCGCGAGCACGGGAAGGTCGTGCCGACCTGGAACTACGTCATCGTCGAGGCGCGCGGAACGCTCGAGGCGATCGCCGACGAGGACTGGCTGCTCTCCCATCTGGCGGCGCTGACCGAGTTCACCGAGGCGCAGCGTCCGGAGCCCTGGGCGACGTCCGACGCCCCGGACGGCTTCATCCGCAACCTGTCGCGCGCCATCGTCGGCATCCGCTTCACGGTGGAGACGCTCGCGGGCAGCTGGAAGCTGATCCAGCACAAGCCCGAGGCGGACCGGCGGGGCACGATCGACGGGCTCTCGGCCTCGGCACGCGGCGGCGACCGCGAGATCGCCCGGGCGATGGCGGCGCTGGCGAAGGGCGATCAGCCGGCCTCTTAACCGCGTCGTCGCGCGCCCGGAAAACTCCTCCAAATCGTCATAATCGGGAAAGCTTCGCTTAACCCTTCAGGCCGATATCTGACCGAACTTCACCCGTGTCGACGTCGCCGACCCGGCCGATCTTCGGCCGGCGGCGCACCCGTTCCGGAGGCGGTTTCGTTGCATTTCTTCATCCCCTCGCGGGTCGCGGACCACATCACGCTGACGCTGGTGCTCCTCGCTTCGGCGTTCGTGCTGCGCTGGATCGGCGAACTCCTGCTGACGCGGCTCTCCGACCCGGCGCTCCTGCGCCGCCGCCGCTTCACGCTGCGCACCGTCTGCAACATGGTGCTCGCCGTCGCGCTGCTGGCGATCTGGCTGTCGGAGATCCACGACATGCTGCTGTCGCTGACGGCGGTGATCGTCGCGATGGTCGTCGCGGCCAAGGAGCTGATCATGTGCGCCGCGGGCTCGATGCTGCGGCTCAGCGGCCACCTCTTCAAGGTCGGCGACCGCATCGAGTTCGCCGGCATCCACGGCGAGGTGATGGACCACGGCCTGTTCTCGACGACGATCATGGAACTGCCGTCGACCCATCACGGCCATGCCGGCACCGGCCGAACGGTCATGCTGCCGAATTCGGTCTTCCTGACGGGCGCGGTGCGGGTCGAGGCGCAGCCGCGGCACTACGCCCCGCATCGCTTCACCCTGACGCTGGAGACGCCGGTCCCGCCGCGCGACGCTGTGGAGGCGATCGAGGCGGCGGCGGAGGCGACGCTCTCCGCCGACCGGGACCTCGCGGCCCGCTTCCACCAGTTCGCCGCCCGCAAGTCCGGCGTCGAGATCGCCGGGCCCGCGACCGAGGTGATGGTCGGCACCACCGAGTTCGGCAAGCTGCAGTTCCACGTCGTCATCTACTGCCTGGTCAAGGATGCGCGGGCGCACGAGCAGGCGATCACCCTGGAAGCGCTGAGTGCGCTCGGCATCGGAGCCGCCGCACCGAAGCCGGCGGAAGCCAGGGCCTGGGCCGAGATCGCCAGGCAGCTGCGCGAGAGCGCAGGGAAGGCGCGCGATGTCGCGGCGGCTTGAACGGTTCGCCCGGGCCGGGCACGTCTTCCCAGGCTGAGCCCCGGCCTAATCTCTGGATGGGCGCACCAACGTAGCTTGCGAGAGTAGAAGGATCGCGTCTGCTCTTGCTCGCGCGTCCTGGCCGATCCGCTTGTATCGGGGAAGCAGACGCCCTGAGCCGTTGCAAGAAGGATGTCGAGAGAAGTTGGTGGAGCCAAGGGGGATCGAACCCCTGACCTCTACAATGCCATTGTAGCGCTCTCCCAGCTGAGCTATGGCCCCACGCGCCGGCTTGCCGGCGAAGCGGCGGCCCTGGGAGGCTCGCCGCGTGTGGCGGGTACTTACTGAAGCCCGCCCATAAGATCAAGCGGTTTTCTCAGGCGATCCGAAGCGTTTGCCGGCGTCGCCAAACCGTCATGCTGGCCGGCACCGCGGCGCCGCCATGCGGGCGCCGCGATCCGGCCGGTTCCGGATCAATCCTCGTCGTCGTCCCGGCCGCCGCCGATGATGTCGGAGACGTCGTCGTCGTCCTCGTCTTCCTCGAGGAAGGTGTCGTCCTCGGTGTCGGGCTCTTCGTCGTCGCTCTCGTCGACATCCGGCAGATCGCTGGAGTCGCTGTCGCTCTCGCCCTCTTCGACCTCGGACAGGGAGACGGTGTTCGGCGTCGTTTCGACCTCGACCGTCTCTTCCTCCTCTTCCTCCTCCGGCTCGGGGCGCGAATCACCCTCGAAGTAGGAGCGGGGATAGGACTTGCCCGTATAGGGGGAGACGATCGGATCCTTGTTCAGATCGTAGAATTTGCGCCCCGTCTCCGGGTCGATCCGCTTGGTTCCGAGTTCCGACTTTGCCATCACTGCCTCGTCATGCCTGCCATCGCGGCGCTGCGGGCCGCCGGAGCGGAAGGATCGGGAACATCACCCGTCCGCTGCGGAAACTGCCGCTGCGGACGCGTTCCCGCCGCACACCTGCCGCCGTCGCGCTCCGATGAAAATCGGTTGGTCCCTTACGGCCTTGCCCAGCCCTTGTCAAAGGCCTATTCGGGCCGGGAAACCGGCCTGCCGAAGCATGTCGGGCACGAGCAACCAATGTTGCGGCGCGCTTGCGGCGCGGCGAGGCGGACGGGGGGCAGGGCATGCATGAAAACGGAGCGGCGACGCGGCCCGTCCGGGCGGCGCGGTCGGGCGGCCTTTCGGGCCGGGTGCGCGTGCCCGGAGACAAGTCGATCTCGCACCGCGCTTTCCTCTTCGGCGGCCTTGCCGCCGGCACGACCCGCATCACCGGCCTGCTCGAGGGCGAGGACGTCATCGCGACCGGGCGGGCGATGCGCGCGATGGGGGCGCAGATCCGCAAGGAAGGCTCGGCCTATATCGTCGAGGGCGTCGGCAATGGCTGCCTTCTCGAGCCCGAGGCGCCGCTCGACTTCGGCAATGCCGGCACGGGCGCCCGCCTCACCATGGGCCTCGTCGGTCCCTACGATTTCGGCGCGACCTTCGTCGGCGACGCCTCGCTGTCGCGCCGGCCGATGGGCCGGGTGCTCGATCCGCTGCGGCTGATGGGCGTCCAGGTCGTCGGGCGCTCTGGCGACCGGCTGCCGCTGTCGATCCACGGGCCGCGCGCGAGCGCGCCCATCACCTACCGCGTGCCGATGGCCTCGGCGCAGGTGAAGTCGGCGGTGCTCCTCGCCGGGCTGAACACACCGGGGATCACCACGGTGATCGAGCCGGTGATGACGCGCGACCACACCGAGAAGATGCTGCAGGGCTTCGGCGCCGAGCTTTCCGTCGAGACGGACGGCGAGGGCGCGCGGCATATCGCGCTCGTCGGGCAGGGGGCGCTGAAGGCGGTGCCGGAGTTCGAAGTGCCGGGCGATCCCTCCTCCGCCGCCTTCCCGATCGTGGCGGCGCTGATCGTGCCGGGCTCCGACGTCACCATCGAGAACGTCCTGATGAACCCGACGCGCGCCGGCCTCGTCGAGACGCTGATCGAGATGGGCGCCTCTATCGAGATCCTCGACCGGCGGGACTCGGGCGGCGAGGCGGTCGCCGATCTGCGCGTGCGCGCGTCCGAGCTGAAGGCGGTCGACGTGCCGCCCGAACGCGCGCCCTTCATGATCGACGAATATCCCGTGCTCGCCGTCGCTGCCGCCTTCGCCGAGGGCACGACGCGGATGAACGGGCTCGACGAGTTGCGGGTGAAGGAGAGCGACCGGCTCGCCGCCGTCGCCGCCGGCCTCGCGGCAAACGGGATCCGGCACGAGGAGGGGCCGGACTTTCTGACCGTCACCGGCGATCCCCAGGGACGCGGCATTTCCGGCGACTATGGCGGCGGCCTCGTGACGACGCATCTCGACCATCGCATCGCGATGAGCTTCCTCGTCCTCGGCATGGCGACCGGCCGGCCCGTCACCATCGACGACGCCCGCATGATCGCGACGAGCTTTCCCGAGTTCGAGGCGATGATGACCGGCCTCGGCGCCGACCTGTCGACGGCGGACCGCTGAGGCGCCGGGCGTGGCGGCGGCGCTGACCCTTCTGCTCTTCCTGCCCATGGCGCTGATCTACGGGCGCTACCGGGCGCGCGTGCTGCGGGCCCGGCCGGGAACGCTGCGCACCCGTCTGACCACGCTGCTGCCGATGCCGGCGCTGCTGTCCGTATGTGCGGCGATCGCGGTGATCGGTGCGCGCGAGGACCGGGCGGCGGAGGCGGCGGCGCTGGCCGGACACCAGGCGCGCGCCAGCATGCTGACGACCGGCCACGTCGTCATCGACGCCGCGCTGCAACTCGCCCGCTGGCTCGGCGAACTGGAGCTGATCCTTTTCATGATCGCAATTCCCTTTATTCTCGGCGCGGTCGCGGCGGCCGCCATGCTGGTGCTCGAGGCCGCCGGCCGCCTGACGCTTCCCCCGCCGTCGCCCGCCGGAGCCGAGGCCGGTCCGGGCGAGGCATCGCGCGAGGAGTGGATCCGATGAGCCGCCCCCTGACCATCGCCATCGACGGACCGGCCGCCGCCGGCAAAGGCACGCTCGCCAAGCGGATCGCGGCGCGCTACGGCCTGCCTTATCTCGACACCGGCCTGCTCTATCGTGCCGTCGGAAAGCTCGCCTTCGACGCCGGCGTCGACCTCGACGACGCCGCCCGCGCGACGGACATCGCGAAGCGCCTGGAGTTCTCGCATCTCGACGATCCGGCGCTGCGCGGCCACGAGGCCGGCGAGCATGCCTCGCGCGTCGCCGTGCATCCGGGCGTGCGGGCGGCGCTGGTCGACTTCCAGCGCAGCTTCGCCGGCCAGCACGCCGGCGCCGTCCTCGACGGGCGCGACATCGGCACGGTGATCTGGCCGCAGGCCCGGGTGAAGATCTTCGTCACCGCTTCGGCCGAGGTGCGGGCGCGCCGGCGCACCGACGAGCTCCTGGCGAAGGGTCGGGCGGTGGACTACGACCGCATACTCGCCGAGGTGAAGGCGCGCGACGAGCGCGATGCCGGGCGCACGGTCGCGCCGCTGAAGGCGGCAGACGATGCGCACTTGCTGGACACCAGCGAATTGGATATAGACGGCGCATTCCGTGCCGCTTGCGAGGCGATCGAGAGGTCCCTGGCTTAGGCGTCGCGATGGCGAGGGCGGCTTCCCCGGGAAGTTCGCCCTTTTCGGTTATCGGCACCCGGCAGTCCAGCATCTTGCCTTGCCGCGGCCAAGAATCCTGTCCGGCGGTGGTTCCACGCGCCAACCGGGCCGCCGAGGGCGGCCCAGGGGTCCATCCGGGTTTCCGGCACGGGCCGGAACCGCCGGTGCCGGGCGAACGAAACGTTTGACCTGTCGGGGCAGTCATCCCCGTGGCGCTGCCTGCCGCAAAGCGGCGGGTCTTCAAGGAGAACGAATGTCTAGCCTCAACCCTTCTCGCGAGGACTTCGCCTCGCTGTTGGAAGCCTCGTTTCACGAGCAGGACGTTGCCGAAGGGATGGTCGTCAAGGGGACCGTCGTCGGCATCGAAAAGGACATGGCCGTCATCGACGCCGGCCTGAAGGTCGAGGGCCGCGTCGCCCTCAAGGAATTCGGCGCCAAGGGCCGTGACGGTGAGCTGAAGGTCGGCGACACCGTCGAGGTCTATGTCGAGCGCATCGAGAACGCCCTCGGCGAAGCGGTCCTCTCGCGCGACAAGGCGCGCCGCGAGGAAAGCTGGGTCCGCCTCGAGGAGAAGTTCAACAAGAACGAGAAGGTCGAAGGCCAGATCTTCAACCAGGTCAAGGGCGGCTTCACCGTCGACCTCGACGGTGCCGTGGCCTTCCTGCCGCGCTCCCAGGTCGACATCCGTCCGATCCGCGACGTCGGCCCGCTGATGAACACGCCGCAGCCCTTCCAGATCCTCAAGATGGACAAGCGCCGCGGCAACATCGTCGTCTCGCGCCGCACCGTCCTCGAGGAGAGCCGGGCCGAGCAGCGCTCCGAGATCGTCCAGAACCTCGAAGAGGGTCAGGTCGTCGAGGGGATCGTCAAGAACATCACCGACTACGGCGCCTTCGTCGACCTCGGTGGCATCGACGGCCTGCTGCACGTCACCGACATGGCATGGCGCCGCGTCAACCATCCGACCGAGATCCTGCAGATCGGCCAGACCGTGAAGGTCCAGATCATCCGGATCAACCAGGAAACCCACCGCATCTCGCTCGGCATGAAGCAGCTCGAGGCGGATCCCTGGGACGGCATCGGCGTCAAGTACCCGATGGGCGTCAAGGTCACCGGCCGCGTCACCAACATCACCGACTACGGCGCGTTCGTCGAGCTGGAGCCGGGGATCGAGGGCCTCATCCACGTTTCGGAAATGTCCTGGACGAAGAAGAACGTCCATCCGGGCAAGATCCTCTCCACCTCCCAGGAGGTCGAGGTGGTCGTGCTCGAGGTCGATCCGAACAAGCGGCGCATCTCGCTGGGCCTCAAGCAGACCCTGCAGAACCCGTGGGAAGCCTTCCGCGACAAGTTCCCGATCGGCACCCAGGTCGAGGGCGAGGTCAAGAACAAGACCGAGTTCGGCCTGTTCATCGGCCTCGAGGGCGATGTGGACGGCATGGTCCATCTCTCCGACCTCGACTGGAACCGTCCGGGCGAGCAGGTGATCGAGGAGTTCAACAAGGGCGACCTCGTCAAGGCTCAGGTCCTCGACGTCGACGTCGAGAAGGAGCGCATCTCGCTCGGCATGAAGCAGGTCGGCGGTGATCCGTTCGTCGAGGCGGCCGAGGCCGGCGAGATCCGCCGCGGCGCGATCGTCACCTGCGAGGTCACCGAGGTGAAGGACGGCGGCCTGGAAGTGAAGATCGTCGATACCGATCTCACCTCCTTCATCCGCCGCTCCGATCTCGCCCGCGACCGCGACGAGCAGCGCCCCGAGCGCTTCCAGGTCGGCCAGAAGGTCGATGCGCGCGTGACGCAGTTCGACAAGAAGGCCCGCCGGGTCGGCGTGTCGATCAAGGCGCTGCAGATCGCCGAGGAGAAGGAAGCCGTCGCGCAGTACGGCTCGCAGGACTCCGGCGCTTCGCTGGGCGACATCCTGGGCGCCGCGCTCAAGGGCCGCGGCGACGAGGAATAAGCCTCGCGCTGACCGCCGGCGCCTCCGGGCGCCGGCAACGCACGGAACAGCAAAGCCCGCGGCGAGCGATCGCCGCGGGCTTTTTCTTGGCGCGCGGGCGGCCCCGCCGCTTGTGCGCGAGGCGTCTTACGGAAGCGTGATCGCGCTTCGGTCGGCCGCTTCAGTCGAAGTTTACGGATCGCGTGGTTCTCTCGGCGTCCGCATCGATGGTCGGTGCGGCAATCGCCGGCGCCGCCCATGTCCATCGCACCCGAACCCGTCTCCCTCCGCCTCGCCGAGATCCTCGGCGCGCTGTCGGAGGCGCTCGACCTCACCGAGGGCCAGCCCCCCGGCCACTGCATGCGCTGCTGCTATATCGGCGTGCGCCTCGGCGGCGTCCTGCACCTCACGCCGCGCCAGACGGGCGAACTCTACTACACGCTTCTCCTGAAGGATCTCGGCTGCTCGTCGAATGCCGCGCGGATCTGCGAACTCTATCTCGCCGACGACCTCGGCTTCAAACAGGGCTTCAAGGAGATCGACGACAGCCTGGCCCACGTCCTCAAGTTCATTCTGCAGCAGACCGGGCTGAAGGCCGGTCTCGCCGAGCGGTTCCGCACGCTCGTCAACATCGCGCGGAATGGCGGCGCGATCGCGCAGGAACTGATCGAGACGCGCTGCCAGCGCGGGGCGGCGATCGCCCGGAAGCTGCGCTTCGGCGAGGCCGTCTGCAGCGGCATCATGAGCCTCGACGAGCACTGGAACGGCGGCGGCCGCCCGGCCGGGCTCGCCCGCGAGGCAATCCCGCTGTTCTCCCGCATCGCGCTGCTGGCCCAGGTGGTGGACGTGTTCTTTCAGGCGAAGGGCCGGGAGGCGGCGCTTGCGGAGGTGCGGGAACGGTCCGGCAGCTGGTTCGACCCGGCGCTGGTCGCCGCCTTCGAGGCGCTCGCCTGCGACGACGGGCTGTGGGAGACGCTCTCCTCGCGGTCACTTGCCGAACAGGTGCTGGCGCTGGAGCCGCCGCAGGAACGTCTCGGCGCCGACGAGGACTATCTCGACGACATCGCCGAAGCCTTCGCCGAGGTGGTCGATTCCAAGAGCCCCTACACCTCCGGCCATTCGGAGCGCGTCGCGCTGTTCACCGACATGATCGCCGAGGCGATGGAATACGATCCGGAACATCGGCGGCGGCTGAAGCGGGCGGCGCTCCTCCACGACATTGGCAAGCTGGGCATTTCCAACGCCATCCTCGACAAGCCGGGCAAGCTCGACGCGGCGGAGTTCGCGCAGGTGCGCAGCCATCCCGTCTATTCCGAGATGATCCTGTCGAAGATCGCGGCCTTTTCCGAACTCGCGACGATCGGCGGCGCCCATCACGAGCGGCTGGACGGCAAGGGCTATCCGAGAGGCCTGACGGCGGAGGCGATCGGCCTCGACACCCGCATCGTCACCGTCGCCGACATCTTCGACGCCCTGACGGCCGACCGGCCGTACCGCGCGGCCATGCCGCTGTCGCAGGCGCTGGCGACCCTCGATGCCGATACCGGCACCGCAGTGGACGGGCAGGTGGTCGCGGCCCTGCGGCGCGCCCTGAAGAAGCTCGACGCCGAAGAGGTGGCACAGGCGGCGGCCTGACCGCGGGCCGTGCCGTCCGCAATCAGCCCTTTCGAAACACCTGCGAGGGCACCGGCACCGGATGCGGGGCTCCGGCGCGGTGTGCCGGGAGGCGCCGGGCCGGGCGCGGCGCTGCCGCCCCGCCCGACGATCGGCTGCGCTGCCGCTCAGGCCGCCTTGGCGGTCTCTTCTGGAACGGACTGGTCCATGGCGCGCATGTAGAGGTCGAGCAGCGACTCGTGCTCGTCGCGCTCGTCCTTGTCCTGCTTGCGCAGCTTGATGATCTCGCGGATCACCTTGACGTCGAAGCCCTCGCCCTTGGCCTCGGCGAAGACCTCCTTCTTGCCCTCGTTCAGCTCGGCGATCTCGGTGTCCAGCTGCTCGATGCGCTCGACGATGGAGCGGATGCGCCCGCCCGCGATCATGGCCGTGTCGGTGTCACTCATGGTTGCTCCTTGGTGAATGGCGAGGCGCAAGATGAGCCGAGTTCGTTATCGCGGGCTTAACGGCGGCAGCTGATCCACAGGGCGATCCCGGGGGTGTGGATCGCCCTGGTCGGCACGTCCGATGCGCGGTCGGCGGCGGCGGGAGGGGGCAGGCGCCGGGCTTGGACCGAAGCGCCGGAGGACGCGCGGCGCCGGTGCCCCGTGCCGCGGACCGTCCCTGGCGCCGCGACGAGTTGCGTTACGTTGTAACGGGTGCCATATCAGGATTTCGAGCCTGCGCGGCCGGCGCGGACGCGTCTTCCGTTCCGCCGGACGGCGCGGCAGCCGGCGACTCGCCAGGTGGCGATGCAAGCACGCCATCTCCGGCGCGAGCCAGACGGTGGCGCAGGGCGACGCGTTCCGGCGCCCGGCCGACTGCGCGTCGCGAGAATCGTCACGCGTGCAGGATCCGCAGTGGCCGAAGGGGCAGGGCATGACCGACGAGACGCATGCACACGATCAGACTCATCGCCATGAGCGCCCGCTGACCAAGAACCAGGCGCTGGTCATGGGGGTGCTCGACGCTGCCGACGGGCCGCTCAGCGCCTACACGATCCTCGACGCTCTGCGCGAGTCCGGGTTTCGCGCGCCGCTGCAGGTCTACCGGGCGCTCGACAAGCTCGTCGCCTTCGGCATGGTGCACCGGCTGGAGAGCCTCAACGCCTTCGTCCCCTGCCGGCATGACGACGGCGCCGCCCACAAATCCGCCGCCTTCACCATCTGCGAGAGCTGCGGCAAGGTGACCGAGATCGCCGATGCGGCGCTGACCGCGCGCCTGGAAGCGCTGAGCGCCGAGAGCGGCTTTTCGCTGCGCCGCACGACGGTGGAACTGCGCGGCCTCTGCGAGGACTGCCGCAAGGCGGCTTGAGACAGTCCGCGAAACTGCAGAGGCTGCGTCCGTTTCGGGAAGCCCCATTCCTGCCCCCGGTCCCGCCTTCGTCCATTCTTCCAGTGCCCCGGGCATATCCCCCGCGCGATCCCGAACCCCAGACGACCCGAGAGAAGCTTGTCCCCGATCGGTCCAGACCCCGCCGTGGCGCGCGTGTTCCTTCCGCGTCCGCATCAGATCGACGCCTGTCACGCCATTCTGTCGGCGCGCCGGGGCGGCCGGCCGGGCTTTCTGCTCGGCGACCTGACGGGCCTCGGCAAGACGCTGTCGGCCTGGACCGCGGTCAGTGCCATGCCGGACCCCGAGGTGCTGATCATCTGCCCGAAGGGGGCGATCCCGCAGTGGCGGCGCACGATCGCGGGCTCGCCTGCGACGGGCAAGACGGTCACCATCATCAATTTCGAGCGGACGAAGTCGCTGATGGCGCCGCCCGCCGCCAGCAACCGGCGCTCGACGCGGGCGAAGAACAACGAACTGGCCAAATTCGGATCGCTGAAGCGGCGGTGGCCGCTGGTGATCGTCGACGAGAGCCACCGCATCCGCAACCCGTCCTCCCAGCAGGGCCAGGTATGCCGGCATGTCGCGGCAGCCGCCGAGTTCACGATCTACATGAGCGCGACGGCCGGCCAGTCGCCGCACGAATTGTCCTATCTCGGTCGGCTGCTCGCCGTGGCGGCGGGCGGATCGTCCGGTGACATGGACGACTTCCGCGCCCTGATGAAGCGTCTGAAGATCGGCCGCGCAAAGGGACGCTGGAAAAACTGGAGCTGGGAGCCGAACGAGACCGACCGGCAGGTCATGGCGGCGCTCCTCTACAAGGGGGCCGACGCGATCGGACTGCGCCGCCGGCCGGAAGACATCGCCGGCTGGCCGGAAGTGCAGCGGGAACTGGCGCCGACGGCGCTCGATGCCGAGGCAAAGCGCCTTTACGACGCCACCTGGCGCGAGTTCCGGCGCGAACTCGGCCTTGCCGGCGGATCGACACGCCGCCCGACGGGATGGGCGGCCGACCTTCGCTTTCGCCAGAAGGCCAGCCTGATCCGCGCGAAGGGCACGACCGACTTCGTCGACGATCTCCTCGCAAACGGCCAGCAGGTTGCGGTCTCTGTCGCCTTCCTCGAAACCAGCGCGATGCTGGCCGACAGCCTGCGCGGTCACGGCTGGAAGGTCGGCGAGATCAATGGCGAGCAGTCGGGCGAAGCCAACGAGAGGACGCGCGTCGCCTTCCAGACCGGCGCGCTGGACGTGGTGATCTTCACCGTCACGGAATCGATCTCGCTGCACCGGGGCGAGATGGCGGGCGGCGACAGGGAGCGCTCGCTCGTCGTCCACGACATGCGCCACAGCGCGATCCAGCTGCAGCAGATCGAAGGCCGCTGCCATCGCGACGGCCAGCGCGCGGTGATCTACTACGCCTATGCCGAAGGGACGGTCGAAGCGAAGATCGCCGCCATCGTCATCGCGCGCATGACGTCGATGGACGGCATGGCCGGCGATGACACCGCCCTGCTCGAGGAGATCGCGGAGGAACTCGGCCTCGCGGCCTGACCGCAACGTCGCTGGGGGCCGCGCCGGTCCGCCGCGAGGGCGTCAGAACGACCGGCCTGCCATGGCCTTGAAAGGATGCTCGGGTCTCCCGGCTTGCGGCGCACCGGCCCTGCCAAGGGGTCCCGTCTGCAGCATCGCGCGGCCTTCGTCGCCTCGTCGAAGCGTCCTCATCCCGCCGTCGGCGCGAAACGCGCGACGACCTCGTGGCCGTCGCCGGGATAGGTCAGCCGGACGAAGGTGATCGGCCGGTCCTGATCGAAGGTGCGGCGTTCGACGACGAGGCAGGGCGCGCCGGCCGGAATGAGCAGCGCCGCGGCGGCGTCCCGGTCGGCGCCGGCGGCGCGGATGCGGTGCTCGGCCGACGACCAGGGAATCTGCGCGACCAGCCAGGCGCCCGGAGAGATGGCGGAGAAGTCCGTCGCCTCGGCCTGCGGCACGGCGGAAAGGTTGATGATCCGCTCCTCCAGGCAGAAGGGCTGGCGGGCGGCGAAATGCCGGCAGGCGATGTCGAGGAGCGGCGAGCCGGCGGCAACGGCGAGATGCGGCTCGTCGGACGTCGTCGCCGGGCGCACGGCGCGGTGCATGATCTCGAAGTGGTAGGGGAGTCCGAGATCCTCCACCTCGCGGCGGATGTCGAAGATCTCGAGGACGGCGGAATGCGAATGCGGCCGCTTGACGAAGCTGCCCGCCTTCTTCCGCCGCTCGATCAGCCCTGCGGCGGCGAGCTGCGTCAGCACCTTGTTGACGGTCATGCGCGAGCAGCCGTAGTCGGCGGCGAGATCCTGTTCGAACGGGATCTGCGCGCCCGGCGGCCAGGCGCCGGAGAGGATCTTGCCCTCGATGTCGGCGCGGATCGTCCGGTGCAGCGAGAGCTTGCCGCCCGCCCTGCCACCGGGCGCCGCCGTCCGGGCCCGCCGCTCTGCCGTCACCCGGCGCTCTTCCGCTTCTCGGGCCATGGATGCTGGAGCCTAGAGCAGCGTCGCCGCGCCGCGGTCGAGATAGGTCTCGAGGAACTGCGCGAGGCGCGGATGGCGCGGTTCGCCGAACACCTCGCGCGGCGACCCGTTGAGCAGCAGCCTGCCATGGTCGAGGAAGGCGATGCGCTGGCCGACCGTCGCCGCAAAGCCGATCTCGTGCGTGACGACGAGGAGCGTCATCCCGGACGAGGCGAGGTCGCGCATGACGTTGAGGACCTCGCCGGTCAGCTCCGGGTCGAGCGAGGCGGTCGGTTCGTCGAAGAGCAGGATTTCCGGGTCGAGCGCCAGAGCCCGCGCGATCGCGACGCGCTGCTGCTGGCCGCCGGAGAGTTCGGAGGGATAATGCGCCGCGCGATTGGCGAGGCCGACTCGGGTGAGCTGCGCCATGCCGCGCTCCTCGGCATCCTTGCGCTTCATCTTGCGCACGGTGACGAGCGCCTCGCAGACATTGCCGAGCGCCGTCATGTGAGGCCAGAGGTTGAACTGCTGGAACACCATGCCGATGCGCGAGCGCACGGTCCGGATCGCCTGCGGGGAGAGCCGCGTGCGCTTGCCGTCCGGCCCTTCCGCAAAGCCGAGCGGATCGCCGTGGATGGCGATCGTGCCGGTGGTCGCCTCTTCCAGGAAGGCGATGCAGCGCAGGAGCGTCGACTTGCCGGAGCCGGAGGGGCCGATCAGGCAGGTCGTCGCACCGGCCGGCACGGAGAGGTCGATCCCCTGCAGAACCTCGGTGGCGCCGAAGCGCTTGGTGACGCCTTTCACGTCCACGGCCGGAACGGCGTCGGCGGTCTGCGAGGCCGGGTCGCCGGCGCGGACGGGGGAGGGGGCGGTGGAATTCATGATGCGGCGAACCTGAACTTGGAGAGCCTCGCCTCGGCGAGCCGGCCGAGGAAGCCGCAGATCTCGACGAGCACCCAGTAGATGATCGCGAGCAGGAACATCGCGTCGACGAAGGCATATTGCTGCGAGCCGATGGCGCCGATCACCATGGTCATCTCCGGCACGGTGATGATCGACAGGATCGCCGTCTCCTTGATGAGGACGATCGCCATGTTCACGCATTGCGGCAGGACCAGCATGGTCATCTCGGGGAGGATGATGCGCCGGAGGATCTGCGCGCGGCTGAGTCCGGCCATGTCGGCGGCCTCGACATGGCCCTTCGGCACGGCCTGAAAGCCCGCCCGGAAGATCTCGGAGAAATAGGCCGCGGCATAGACCGTCAGCCCGAGCAGCCCCGCCGGGATCGGCTCCAGCCTGAGGCCGATGAACGGCCCGCCGAAATAGAGCAGGAACAGCTGCACCAGGAAGGGCGTGCCGCGCAGCATCTCGACGCAGAGCTTCAGGAGCCAGTCGAGCGGCGCCGGGCCGTAGCGCCGTCCGACCGCGACGAGGAAGCCGAGCGCCGCGCCGAGGAGGGTCGCGACGATCCACATCCACAGCGTCACCCAGAGGCCGGACAGGATGTCCGGCATCTGCTTCAGGATCAGGCCGAAGTCGAGGCTCATGCGCGATGCGTCCGCGTCAGGCGTTCGGCGAGCGCCCCGCCGCCCGCCAGCGTCCAGCAGATGACGAGGTAGAGCCCGCCGGCGACGGAATAGAACAGCAGCGGCTTGTAGGTGCTGGCGGCGAGGTTCTGCGCCATCCGGGTCAGTTCGATGACGCCGACGACGGAGATCAGCGAGGAGGCCTTGAGGATCAGGATCGCCTCGTTGACGAGCGCCGGCAGGGTCAGGCGGAAGGCGATCGGCGCGCGGATGCGGGTGAGCTGCTGCCAGGGCGAGAGCCCGACCATGTCGGCAGCTTCCAGAAGACCCTTCGGCACCGAATTGAAGCCGCCGCGCAGGTTCTCCGCCTGATAGGCGGCGGTGCACAGCGACAGGCCGAGGATCGCCGCCACGACGCTCGGCACCATGATGCCGATCTGCGGCAGGAGGTTATAGATCAGCAGCAGCTGGACGAGCAGCGGCACGCCGCGGAAGAAGCTGATGAACACCGTCGCGGGGGCCGACAGCAGCCGGCTCGTCGACAGCTTGGCGGCGCAGACCAGAAGGCCGAGGGTGAGGCCGATGGCGATCGAGATGCCGCTGAGGAGGACGGTGTAGCCGGCCGCCCAGAGCATCAGGTCGAACAGTCGCCAGGACATCGGCAGGCCTTGTCGTCAGTCGCAGGACGGCCGCACCTTTCGGGGAGGCGCGGCCGGAGTTCGATCGGGGTTCAGACCTTCGGCGTCGGCACGGTGTCGGGCGTATCGAAGGTGGTGCCGAACCACTTCTCCTGAAGCTTGGCCATGCTGCCGTTCTTCTTCAGCTTCAGGATGGCGGCGTCGACGGCGTCGATCAGCGACTGGTCCTCCGGCTTCTTGGTGCCGATGTAGCCGAAATAGCTGGGCTGGCCGAAGGCCGGCTTGACGACGGCGAAGGTGTCCGGCTGCTTCTGCGCCACGAAGGCGATGTTCGGCAGCGAGTTGGCGACGGCGACGATGCGGCCGGCCGCGAGATCGGCATAGGCCTCGTTGTAGCCGACATATTCGCGCGTCTCGACCGGCTTCGGCAGCGTCTTGCCATAGTCCTGCAACTGCTTCAGCTGCGCCGTCGCCTTGCCGGCGCCGACGAGCTTGCCGGCGATGTCCTCGGGCTTCTGGATCGTGTCGTCGCCGGCCCGCTTCAGGAGGGCGACGGTCGCCTCGGCGATCGGAACGGTGAAGCGGTAGCGCTCGACGCGCGCCTTGGTGATCGTGGCGGGGCCGGCGACCATGTCGAACTGGCCGGCTTCGAGCCCGGGCAGAACGCCGTCCCAGGGCAGCGCCACCCACTGGATCTTGACGCCGAGCTCCTTGCCGATCTCGTCGAACAGGTCGACGTTGAGCCCGGCATGGGCGCCCGTCTCGTCGATGAAGTCGAAGGGCGCGAAGGCGGTCTCGGTGCCGACCTTGAGCACGCCTGCCGACTTCACCTTCGCCAGCGTGTCCTCGGCATGGGCCGCGAGCGGCAGGCCGAGCGCCAGCGACAGGCCGAGGATCGCCTTCATCAGGAAGCGTTTGTTCATGCCGGGATCTCCGTTGGGGTGGAAGCTCGAACGCGGAGCCGATCGCCGCGCCGATTAAGTCTAGACATAAGCAAGCCCGATCCGTTCAGTGTGTCAAGATTTGAGCAGAAGCGGAAGAGCGAAAATATTGATCAGGCGGAGGCGCCGGCACAAGTCCGGCAGCCTTCAATCCTGCCGTGCGGCCGGCGCTCGGCGATCACGGCCGCGACGCCAGCCGTGTCACCGCCTCGCGGAACCCGGCAAGGACCCTCTCGCGCGCATGATGCACGCCGCCGCTCACGCGCTTCTCGCCGCGCACCCAGACGCCGTCCACGGCCGGGCGCGAGGCGCCGAAGATCCAGGAGTCGAGGATGGCGTCGCCGGTCCGGCCGATCAGCGCCGGATGGTCGGCGTCGAGCGAGACGAGATCGGCCGGCGCGCCTTCGGCGATCGCCGCAGCCGGGCGTCCCAGCGCCTGCGCCCCGCCGGCGAGCGCGGCCTCGAACAGCGCACGGCCGGTCGAGGCGCCGGGCTCGGCGAGGACGTTGCGGCTGCGGCGGGAGAGGCGCTGGGCGGTTTCGAGCTGGCGGAGCTCGTCGGTGACGCCGATCAGGATGTTGGAATCCGACCCGACGCCGAAGCGGCCGCCCGCATCGATGAACTCGCGGGCCGGAAAGAAGCCGTCGCCGAGGCTCGCCTCGGTGAGCGGGCAGAGGCCGGCGACCGCGCCGCTCGCCGAAAGCCGCGTCGTCTCGTCGTTCGTCATGTGCGTCGCATGGATCAGGCACCAGCGCTCCGACAGGTCGGCCTCGTGAAGCAGCCATTCGACCGGCCGCCTGCCCGACCAGGCGAGGCAGTCCTCGACCTCCTTCACCTGCTCGGCGGCATGGATGTGCATCGGCGCGTCCGGCCGCAGGGCGGATGCGAAAGCCAGCTCGTCCGGCGTGACCGCGCGCAGGCTGTGTCCGGCGACACCGAGGACGCCGCCGGGAAGGCCTGCCACGGCAGCCTCGCTGGCGTCCACGAGACGCGCGAAGGTGTCGCGGTCGCAGATGAAGCGGCGCTGGCCGGGATTGGGCTCCGCGCCGCCGAAGGTCGAATGGGCGTAGAGCACCGGGATCAGCGTCAGGCCTATTCCGGCCTCGCCGGCCGCCGCCGCGATCGCCTCGGCCATCGCCCCGACGGCCGCATAGCGCAGGCCGTCATGGTCGTGGTGGAGATAGTGGAACTCGCCGATCGCGCCGAAGCCTGCCTCCAGCATCTCGACATAGAGCTGCGCCGCGACCGCCATGACGTCGTCCGGCGTCATCGTCAGGGCGAAGCGATACATCGTCTCGCGCCAGACCCAGAAGGTGTCGACGCCGGGACCGCGGATTTCGGCAAGGCCGGCCATCGCGCGCTGGAAGGCGTGGCTGTGGACGTTCGGCATCGCCGGGATCAGGATCGCGGCTCGCTCGTCGCCGGGAGCCGCGTCGGCGCCGGTGACTGCGGTGATCCGGCCGCCGTCGAGGAGGATCCGGACGTTCTCGCGCCAACCCTCGGGCGTCAGCGCGCGTTCGGCATGGATGGTCATCATCTCGGGCTCCTTCGGCGGCGATCCGGCTTGCGAGGCGGGATATTATGTCTATACATGATGAAAAGCGAGCCTCCGACGAAAGCTGCGCCATGGCCCCGATCGAACCCGACGAACCCACGGCCCCCACAGTCTGGCGCAATGCGCGCCTCGCGACCATGCGGGCGGACCGCTCCGGCCTCGGCATCGTCGAGAACGGCGCCGTCGCGGCGGCCGGCGGGCGCATCGTCTTTGCCGGGCCGGAGGCGGATCTGCCGGCGGATATCGCCGGCAAGAGCCAGGTGGTCGACTGCGAGGGCCGCTGGATCACGCCCGGGCTGATCGACTGCCACACCCATCTCGTCTGGTCGGGAAACCGCGCCAAGGAGTTCGAGCTGCGGCTCGAGGGCGCGAGCTACGAGGCGGTGGCGAAGGCCGGCGGCGGCATCGTCTCCTCGGTCAAGGCGCTGCGTGCGGCGGGGGAAGAGGAGCTCCTCGCCGAGACGCTGCCGCGGCTCGATGCGCTGATCGCCGAAGGCGTCACGACGGTCGAGGTGAAGTCCGGCTATGGGCTGGACCTCGCGAGCGAGGCGAAGGCGCTCAAGGCGGCGCGCCGCCTTTGCGAGGAGCGGCCGGTCTCCGTGCGCACGACCTTCCTCGGCGCCCATGCGCTGCCGCCGGAGTTTTCCGGCGACAAGGCGGGCTTCATCGCAAAGGTGGCGGACGAGATGCTGCCCGCCATCGCGGCGGACGGCCTCGCCGATGCCGTCGACGGCTTCTGCGAGGGCATCGCCTTCTCTCCGGACGAGATCGCCCGCGTCTTCGACGCCGCCAAGGCGGCGGGCCTGCCGGTAAAGCTGCACGCCGACCAGCTGTCCGATCTCGGCGGTGCGGCGCTCGCCGCACGCTACGGGGCGCTGTCGGCCGACCATCTGGAATATACCGGCGAGGCGGGAGCCGAAGCGATGGCGGCGGCGGGGACGGTCGCCGTGATGCTGCCCGGCGCCTTCTATTTCATCCGCGAGACGAAGGTCCCGCCGATCGAGGCTTTCCGCCGGCACGGCGTGCCGATGGCGGTCGCGACCGACTGCAATCCCGGGACGTCGCCGCTGACCTCGCTGCTCCTGACGATGAACATGGCCGCGACGCTGTTCCGCATGACGGTCGAGGAATGCCTTCTCGGCGTCACCCGCAACGCCGCGCGGGCGCTCGGCCTGCAGGCCGAGACCGGGACGCTCGAGGCCGGCAAGTCCGCCGACCTCGCGATCTGGGATATCGGGAGCCCCGCCGAACTCGTCTACCGCATGGGCTTCAACCCGCTGCACGCCCGCATCTGGCAGGGCCGGATCTGGAAAGGGGCCGGACGATGAGCGAAGTTCTGGTTCTGACGCCCGGCGCCGTCTCGCTCGCCGGCTGGCGCGCTATCTATCGCGGCGCGACGCCGGCGCTCGATCCGGCGGCCACCCCGGTCATTGAAGCGTCGGCCGCCGCCGTCCGCCGGATCCTCGAGCGCGGCGAGCCGGTCTACGGCATCAACACCGGCTTCGGAAAGCTCGCGAGCGTCAGGATCGGCGACGGCGATCTCGAAACCCTCCAGCGCAACATCGTGCTCTCGCATGCTGCCGGCGTCGGGGAGCCGATGCCGGTGGCGGTCGCGCGGCTGATGATGGCGCTGAAGCTGGCTTCGCTCGCGCAGGGCGCCTCCGGCGTGCAGCTCGATACCGTGCGGCTGCTCGAGGCGATGCTCGCCAAGGGCCTGACGCCGGTGGTCCCCTGCCAGGGCTCGGTCGGCGCCTCCGGGGATCTCGCCCCGCTCGCCCACATGACGGCGGCGATGATCGGCGTCGGCGAGATGTTCGTCGGCGGTGAACGCAAAGCGGCGGACGCGGCGCTGCGCGAGGCGGGTCTCGAACCGCTGACGCTCGGGCCGAAGGAGGGGCTGGCGCTCCTCAACGGCACGCAGTTCTCGACCGCCAATGCGCTGGCGGGCCTGTTCGAGGCCGAGCGGCTGCACCAGTCCGCCCTCGTCACCGGCGCGCTGTCGACCGATGCCGGCCGCGGCTCCGACACGCCGTTCGACCCGCGCATCCACGCGCTGCGCCGACACGCCGGCCAGATCGAGACCGCGGCGGCGCTGCGCGCGCTGATGGAGGGTTCGGCGATCCGCGCCTCGCACCGTCTCGGCGACGAGCGGGTGCAGGACCCCTACTGCCTGCGCTGCCAGCCGCAGGTCATGGGCGCGGCGCTCGATCTCCTGCGCCAGGCCGCGACGACGCTCGCGACCGAGGCGAACGGCGTCTCCGACAATCCGCTGATCTTCGCCGACGAGGACGAGGCGCTGTCCGGCGGCAATTTCCACGCCGAGCCCGTCGCCTTCGCCGCTGACATGATCGCGTTGGCGCTTTGCGAGATCGGTTCGATCGCCGAGCGGCGCATCTCGCTGCTGGTCGACCCCGTCCTGTCGCTGCTGCCGGCGTTCCTGACGCCGAAGCCCGGCCTCAACTCCGGCTTCATGATCCCGCAGGTGACCGCCGCGGCCCTCGTCTCGGAGAACAAGCAGCGCGCCACCCCCGCCAGCGTCGATTCGATCCCGACCTCGGCCAACCAGGAAGACCACGTCTCCATGGCCGCGCACGGCGCCCGGCGGCTGCTGGCGATGGCCGAGAATCTGTCGAACGTCGTCGCCATCGAGCTCCTCGCAGCTGCGCAAGGGTGCGACCTCATCGGCGGCGGCCTCGCCTCCAGCGCGCCGCTCGAAGCCATCCGCCGCCTGGTGCGGTCGAGGGTGCCGATGCTTCAGGACGACCGGCACTTCTCGCCCGACATCGAGGCCGCGGCAGAGCTTGTCCGCTCCGGTGCGCTGACCGAGGCCGTCGCCCCGCTGACCCTTCCGACGCTCGCCTGAGGAGCCGCTTCATGACCACGACGCCGATCCGTCTCGACAACGCCCGCAAGATCTCGGCCCCGCGCGGCAGCGAGATCTCCGCCAAGAGCTGGCTGACCGAGGCGCCGCTGCGCATGCTGATGAACAATCTCGACGCCGAGGTCGCGGAGAAGCCGCAGGAGCTCGTCGTCTATGGCGGCATCGGGCGGGCGGCGCGCGACTGGCAGAGCTTCGACCGGATCGTCGCGGCTCTGCGCGAGCTGGAGAGCGACGAGACGCTGCTCGTCCAGTCGGGCAAGCCGGTCGGGGTGTTCCGGACCCACAAGGACGCCCCGCGCGTCCTCATCGCCAATTCCAACCTCGTGCCGCACTGGGCGACCTGGGAGCATTTCAACGAGCTCGATCGCAAGGGGCTCGCCATGTACGGCCAGATGACGGCCGGCTCCTGGATCTACATCGGCAGCCAGGGCATCGTGCAGGGCACCTACGAGACGTTCGTGGAAATGGGCCGCCAGCACTATGGCGGCGACCTCTCCGGCCGCTGGATCCTCACCGCCGGGCTCGGCGGCATGGGCGGCGCGCAGACGCTCGCCGCCACCATGGCCGGCGCCTCGTGCCTCGCCGTCGAATGCCGGCCGTCCTCGATCGAGTTCCGGCTGAAGACCGGCTATGTCGACCGTCAGGCGAAGGATCTCGACGAAGCGCTGGCGATGATCGAGGAGGCGACGGCCGCGAAGACGCCCGTCTCCGTCGCACTCCTCGGCAACATGGCGGAGATCCTGCCGGAAATGGTCCGGCGCGGCGTGCGCCCCGACATCCTGACCGACCAGACGTCGGCGCACGACCCGGTCAACGGCTACCTGCCGGCCGGCTGGACGCTCGACGAATGGGAGCGTGCCCGCGAGCGCGATCCGAAAGCCGTCACATCAGCCGCCAAGGCGTCGATGGCGGTGCATGTGAAGGCGATGCTCGACCTCTACAAGGCGGGCGTTCCGACCGTCGACTACGGCAACAACATCCGCCAGATGGCGCTGGAGGAGGGCGTCGGCGACGCCTTCGCCTTCCCGGGCTTCGTGCCGGCCTATATCCGGCCGCTGTTCTGCCGCGGCATCGGGCCGTTCCGCTGGGCGGCGCTGTCCGGCGATCCGGAGGACATCTACAGGACCGACGCCAAGGTGAAGGAGCTCCTGCCGGACAACGCCCATCTCCACAACTGGCTGGACATGGCAAAGGAGCGCATCCGCTTCCAGGGCCTGCCGTCGCGAATCTGCTGGGTCGGGCTCGGCGACCGGCACCGCCTGGGATTGGCCTTCAACGAGATGGTCGCGTCGGGCGAATTGAAGGCGCCCGTCGTCATCGGCCGCGACCACCTCGATTCCGGCTCCGTCGCTTCGCCGAACCGCGAGACCGAGGCGATGCGGGACGGCTCGGACGCCGTCTCCGACTGGCCGCTGCTCAACGCGCTCCTCAACACCGCCTCCGGGGCGACCTGGGTGTCGCTGCACCACGGCGGCGGCGTCGGCATGGGCTTTTCGCAGCATGCCGGCATGGTGATCGTCGCCGACGGCACCGAGGACGCCGCCCGCCGCCTCGAACGCGTGCTCTGGAACGACCCCGCCACCGGCGTCATGCGCCATGCCGACGCCGGCTATCAGGACGCGGTGGCGTGCGCGGAGGAGAAGGGGCTGAAGCTGCCGGGCATCCTGGGATAGGTCGCGCGGCGCCGGGCGCCGAGCGCGGCCCTCGCGGGGATCGGGCGGGCGGCCCTTCCATTCGCCGGCCGGTGGTACTGGGGACTGTGAAGCGGTTGCCGACAACGGGCTGACGCGGGCTGGCGTCCGAAACGGCAAGGGGCCGGCCGTTGCCGGCCGACCCCTTCATGGATTTCTACGCCTTGCGGGGACGAACGGGGCTCAGAACTCCTCCCAGCTTTCCTCGGCTGTTGCGGCCGCGGGCTTGCGGGCGGCGCCGCCCGATCCCGAGGCGCGCAGCTGCGGCACGGGACGCGCGGCGGCAGGGCGCGGCGCCGGCGCCTGGGCCGCCGGCTGGGCGCGCTTTGCCGAAGCCGTTGCGCTCTTGGTCTTGAACTTCGTGATGGCGGCTGCCAGCTCGTCGGTCTCGGCTGCCAGCGTCTGCGCCGCCGCGGTGGACTCTTCCACCATCGCCGCGTTCTGCTGGGTCACCTTGTCCATCTGGTCGGCCGCCGTCGAGACCTCGCGCAGGCTCACCGCCTGCTCGCGCGCCGAGGCGGCGATCGTCGCGATCACCTCGGTCATCGAGGAGACCTCCGCGACGATTTCCTCCAGCGACTGGCCCGACGCCGTCACCAGCTCGACGCCCCGCCCGACCTGTTCGCCGGATGCCTGGATCAGCCCCTTGATCTCCTTGGCCGCCTCCGCCGAGCGCTGGGCCAGGCCCCGCACCTCCTGCGCGACCACCGCGAAGCCCTTGCCGGCCTCGCCCGCGCGCGCCGCCTCGACGCCGGCGTTCAGGGCCAGGAGGTTGGTCTGGAAGGCGATCTCGTCAATCACCGAGATGATCTGGCCGATCTGGTTGGACGAGGCCTCGATCTGGCTCATCGCCTCGACCGCCCGGGCGACGATGGCGCCGCCCTTCGCGGCCTTCTCGCGGGCCGCGCTCGCCACCTTCTGAGCGTTGCCGGCGCCGTCGGCGGTCTGGTTCACCGCCCCGGTCACCTCGCCGAGCGCCGCCACCGTCTCCTCCAGGCTCGCCGCCTGCTGCTCGGTGCGCTGGGCGAGGTCGCCCGAGGCGATGGTGATCTCGGAAAGCCCGGTGCGGATCGAGCCGACCGAGGTGAGCACCTGGCCGATCGCGCCCTCGAGCGCCTCGACCGAGGCGTTGAACTTGGCCCGGATCGGCTCGAATTCCGGCGCCACCTGGCCGGCCATGCGCACGGTGAGGTCGCCGGCCGACAGCCGGTCGAAGCCCACNCGCCCGGATCGGCTCGAATTCCGGCGCCACCTGGCCGGCCATGCGCACGGTGAGGTCGCCCGCCGACAGCCGGTCGAAGCCCACCTCGACCATGCCGACGAAGGCCCTAAGGTCCTCGGCCTTGGCATTGTCCAGCGCCGCCTGACGCTGCTTGGCCTGGTCCTGCGAAATCCGCGCCGCCTCGGCCTCCTCGGCGAGGCGGTCACGCTCGATCGCCTGCTCCTTGAACACCTGCACCGCGCCGGCCATCTCGCCGAGCTCGTCGCCGCGGCCGATCGCCGGCACTTCCACGCTCTTGTCGCCCGAGGCGAGGCGCCGCATCGCCTCGGTCATGGCGTTGATCGGCCGCGAGATCGACCGGGCCAGCGGCCAGGCGCAGGCGACGAGCACGAGAAGCAGGAGGCCGGACCAGGCGAGGGTCTTGTAGACCTCCTTCATGAACTGTGCGTCGAGATCGTCGACATAGAGGCCGGCGGCGACGGTCCAGTCCCAAGGCTGGAACAGCTGGGCGTAGGAGAGCTTCGGCTGCAACTCCTTCGAGCCCTTCAGCCGAGGCCGGTAATAGGTGGTGAAGCCGCCGCCCTTGTGGGCGTTCTCGACCATCTCCTTGTTGTAGTACTTGCCGGTCGGGTCGACAGCTGTGAAGGAGTCGGTCCCCGTCAGCTTCGGATCCGGATGCATGACCCGGAGGCCCTTGCCGTCCATCATGAAGAGATAGTCGTTCTGGCCGAAGCGGATCGGCAGCGATGCCTCGCGGGCGCGATCCTGCGCCTCCTTCAGCGTCATCTCGCCCTTCTCGACCTTGGCCTGGAAGCCGGCGAGCATCGAGATCGCGCTCTGGACCTGGGAGACGATGAGGTTCTTGCGGTCCTTCCAGATCGTCTCGTGCAGCGAGTAGAGCTGCAGCGACATTGCGACGATGCTGACAAGGGCCGCGACGGCGATGAGGGCCGACAGTTTGCGCGTAATCGAAAAGTTCATCGAGTCCGTCCAGAGGCTTGCGCATGATGCGACGAACCGGATGTTCGACCGCTTCCCCGTTCGGTAGCCCGGAACACTTTAAAGAGGGATGAACTACAGCCGCTCTGACCTTGCGGAACAAGCAAGGGCGCCGGACGATCTGCGGGAAAGGGCGGCGGAACGCTACGGAGAGTTGAGGCAACTTCGCCGTGATGCCTGGCTTGCCCCTGGGAACGTCCGGGCACCCTCTGCGGTTCTGTGGCAGGCCTTTACGGGAGAGAGCACCATGTCCGAGACGAAGCCGGTTCCGCCGAAGACGCGGGAAAAGCCGGACCTTGCCGACAACGCCATCGAGCGCACCGACAACGCCTTCGCGGGCAAGCCGGACGACGAGCGCCTGATCGGCCGCGACATTCCAATCGAGGAGCAGGACAAGGAAGAGGCGGAGAACGACCCGTTCGGTCCATGAGGCGCGACGAAGTCTTGCCGATCGAAGGACGAGCGTGAGGCCCTGACTGAAAGAGGCGGTTCAGGGCTTCTTGCGGTTCGCCACCCGCTCGACCGCCGGCATGAGGTCGTTGTTGTCCTCGATCCGGAGCATCCGGATATCCCGGACCGAGGGCGCAAACCAGTCGAACTCCGCCGTCATGTCCTGAATGGTCAGGACGCAGGAGACCGCGTCGACGCTGTCGTCGCCGAAATAGGTGCTGCCCTGCTGCCAGCCGAAACCGCGCCTTTTTAGGAAATTGCGCACGTCGGAATAGGCATTGTTCCAGGAAGGGCCGCCATAAACCTCTTTCAGGCTGTTGGTATCGAGGTCGAAGACGATGGCGAACATGGATCCTGACCGCCGGCTGTTATGTCCGATGGAAGACATGAGGCGTCTCCTTCAGAGGGCAAGAAACAGCCGGCGATCACGTTCTGTCAATACACCCGCTTCTTCGGCTCGATGTAGTCGATCTGGTTCGACAGCGTGTAGGTGTGCACCGGCCGGTCCTCCAGAGTGACGGTCTTCTCGACCGTGTCGCAGAAGGACAGGGTGTGCTTCATCCAGTTGGCGTCGTCGCGCTCGGGATAGTCCTCGCGGGCGTGGGCGCCGCGCGATTCCGTCCGGTTGCGGGCCGAATCCATCGTCACCACCGCCTGGGCGATGAGGTTGTCGTATTCCAGCGTCTCGACGAGGTCGGTGTTCCAGATCAGCGAGCGGTCGGTGACGCGCACGTCGTCGGAGGCGCGCCAGACGTCGTGGATCTTCTCGTGACCCTCCTCCAGCACCTCGCCGGTGCGGAACACCGCGCAGTTCGACTGCATGGTCTGCTGCATCCGGTTCCGCAGCTCCGCCGTCGGGGTCGACCCGGAGGCGTAGCGGAAGCGATCGAGACGGGAAAGCGCGTTCTCGCCGGCACCGGTCGGCAGGTCCGGCTGGCCCTCCGACGGTGTCACGGTCTCGGCGCAGCGCAGCGCCGCGGCGCGGCCGAAGACGACGAGGTCGATCAGCGAGTTGGAGCCGAGGCGGTTGGCGCCGTGGACCGACACGCAGCCGGCCTCGCCGACCGCCATCAGGCCCGGCACGACCGCATCCGGATCGCCGTCCTTCTTGGTCAGAACCTCGCCGTGGAAGTTCGTCGGGATGCCGCCCATGTTGTAGTGCACCGTCGGCAGGACCGGGATCGGCTCCTTGGTGACGTCGACGCCGGCGAAGATGCGCGCCGATTCCGAGATGCCGGGCAGGCGCTCGTGCAGCACCGCCGGATCGAGGTGGTCGAGGTGCAGGAAGATGTGGTCCTTGTTCTTGCCGACGCCGCGGCCCTCGCGGATCTCCATCGTCATGGACCGGGACACCACGTCGCGCGAGGCGAGGTCCTTGGCCGAGGGGGCGTAGCGCTCCATGAAGCGCTCGCCCTCGGAGTTCGTGAGGTAGCCGCCTTCGCCTCTGGCGCCCTCGGTGATGAGGCAGCCGGCGCCGTAGATGCCGGTCGGGTGGAACTGCACGAACTCCATGTCCTGCAGCGGCAGGCCCGCGCGCAGCACCATGCCGCCGCCATCGCCGGTGCAGGTATGGGCCGAGGTGGCGGAGAAGTAGGCGCGGCCGTAGCCGCCGGTCGCGAGGATCGTCTTCTTGGCGCGGAATCGGTGGATCGTGCCGTCGTCGAGGCAGAGGGCGACGACGCCGCGGCAGACGCCTTCCTCGTCCATGATCAGGTCGATGGCGAAATATTCGATGAAGAACTCGGTCGAATGGCGCAGCGACTGGCCGTAGAGCGTGTGCAGGATCGCATGGCCGGTGCGGTCGGCGGCGGCGCAGGTGCGCTGGGCGGCGGGGCCCTGGCCGAACTCGGTGGTCATGCCGCCGAACGGGCGCTGGTAGATCTTGCCGTCCTCGGTGCGCGAGAAGGGCACGCCGAAGTGCTCGAGCTCGTAGACCGCCTGCGGCGCGTTGCGGACCAGATATTCGATGGCGTCCTGATCGCCCAGCCAGTCCGACCCCTTGACGGTGTCGTACATGTGCCAGCGCCAGTCGTCCTTGCCCATGTTGCCGAGCGAGGCGGCGACGCCGCCCTGCGCGGCGACGGTGTGCGAGCGGGTCGGGAAGACCTTGGTGACGCAGGCGGTGCGAAGCCCGGCCTGGGCGGCGCCGAGCGTCGCGCGCAGGCCGGCGCCGCCGGCGCCGACCACCACGACGTCGAAGGTGTGGTCGACGAAGGCGTAGGCCTTGCCGTTCTGGCCGGGCGCAGTGCGGTGCGGCTGCGCGGTGTAGCCGCCGGTGCCGTCCGGCTTGGCGCTCGGCTGGGTGGCGCCGTTGGCGGTGGTTCCGTTCTCGGCCATGGTCAGCCTCCGAAGCTCATCTTGAGGATCGCGATCAGGCTCGCGGCGGCGATCACGAAAGCGAAGAAGGTGTTGAGGATGAGGAGCGGCATCTTGGCGCCGCCATGCACGTAGTCCTCGATGATCACCTGCATGCCGAGCTTCATGTGGTAGGTCGCCGACAGCACGACCAGCGCCATGACGATGCCGACGAACGGATTGCCGAAGGCGTCGCGCACGCCGAGGTAATTGTCGTGGTGCAGCGAGATCGCCAGCACGACGAAGAAGGTGATGAGGACGATGTTGGAGACGGCGGTCAGGCGCTGATGCCAGAAATGGTCGGTGCCGCCGCGGGTGGCACCGAGGCCGCGCACCCGGCGCAGGGGAGTTCTGAAGTTTTCCATCGGGCCGTTCCTCAGGTGAAGATCACGATGATGAGCCACAGGACGATCGTCGCGACGAGTGAGGCGACCAGCGTCATCTGGGCCATCCGCGTCGAGGTCTCCTTCTGGAGGCCGTGGCCGGTGTCCCAGGTCAGGTGGCGGATGCCGCCGAATGCGTGGTGCAGCAGCGCCCAGCTGTAGCCGAACAGGATGAGTTCGCCGATGATCGAGCCGAAGAAGTTGGCCGCCGTCTCGTAGGCATCCGGCCCGCTCGCCGCGGCGACCAGCCACCAGACGAAGAACAGCGTGCCGACATAGAGCGCGCCGCCGGTGATGCGGTGCATGATCGACATCGCCATGGTCGGGCGGAATTTGTAGATGGTCAGATGCGGCGATAGGGGCCGCGCGGATTTGACGTCGGACATCGGTGCCTTCCTGTCCCTGCAAGCTTGCGCGGCCCGCATTTAGCACGAATGTGCGCTGCCGCAACGCGCATGGAAGGCTTCTAAGAGGACGAAGGCGCCGCCGAAAGCAAGCCGTTCGGCGCAAGGCCTCCCGTCTCGCAGCCGCTTAATCGATTAGGCGCGACAGAGGAGCGCGGCCGGCGGGCGCTCGGCGCATTCCGCAGGAAATAGGACGGGCGGCCGCGGCGGCGGTGCCAAAGCCATTCTTCCGACCGAATCAGCGCGGCGCCGGCTGGCGATCGGCGAAGCGGATGACGTAGCTCGCCCAGTCGGCGGGCTCGGCGACCTTCTCGTAGAGCCGGCGCCCGGTGCCGGGATTGCGCGGTGCATGCAGCACCAGCTTCGACCAGCCGCGCCCGTCCGCTTCTTCCGCCAGGACGTCGATCATCGCCTTGGCGATGCCTTTGCGGCGGTGGCTGTGGTCGACATAGATGTGGTCGGCGAGGCCGGAGCGCATGCCGGTCCACACGTCCGGAATGTCGTAGAACAGGATGAAGCCGACGAGGGCGCCGTCGAGCCGCGCGCCGAGCGCCTCGGCGGTGCGATCCTGCAGCAGCTGCTCGGCGTAGTAGGTGTCCGGCGCGCCGGGGGCGCCGCGGAACAGTGACTGGTTGTAGGCCGCGATCAGCGGCGCGAGGTCGCGCGCGTCCGACAGGCGCAGCTTTCTGATCTCGAAGTCCGGTGCGGGAGTCTCCATGCGGCGATGTTCATCGGAACGCCCGCAAGGTCAAGCCTGCCTCCGCGCAGCGCGAGAGCGACCGGCGGGATGGGGCCACGCCATCCGATCGCACGGGGCACGCCTTCTTGTCGCATACAGTCCCGGCCACCGGCCTACTCCTTGACGCTCGCCGGCATCGGCGTAAAGTCCTTATGCAGATGCCTCGGGAGGTACACATGGAACCACCCCAGCAGGACGCCGCCTAGACGACAGGATCTGTTGTTCGGGATCCTGTCCAGCGGCTTGTCACTGACACGCCTCGGGAGCGGCCGACGAGCCGCCGGAGCCGTGGAACAGGCTCGACCTTCGCCGCTCCCCGAGGTGCCATCTCCGCCCGCGACTATGGGGACGTTCTGTCGGTTGCCCATCCCGTGGGCCCGCCGGGGTTGCCGCTCTCCTGTTCGCATCTCGAGTGTCGCCGGCAGGCCGAACCCGGCCGGTCCCACCGCTCGCTCCCGGCTCCTATTTTTCAGCCGCCTTCCGCGTCGTTGTCCGCCGCGCGGTGCTGCGCCGCCGTTGCGGCGCGCGCTTCGGCTTCAGCCGGATTCGCACGCTGCCACCCTCCGGATCGTCGACCTCGAACAGATCGGTCGAGCGCACGAGGTCGGACAGCTTCTTGAAGCCGTAGGTGCGGGGGTCGAAGTCGGAGGAGAGGTTGAGGATCTGCTTGCCGAAGCTGCCGAGATTCACCCAGCCGTCCTCGGTGTCCATCTGGTCGATCACCCGCTTGAGCAGATTGGCCGCCTCCTGCGGCTTGGCGAGCGGCGCCGAACCATTGTCCTCGCCGGCGGAGATCCGCTCCGGCAGGAGGTTCTCGGTGTAGATGAAGCGGCGGCAGGCCTGGCGGAAGCTCTCCGGCGTCTTCTGCTCGCCGAAGCCGTAGACGTCGACGCCCTGCTCGCGGATGCGGGCGGCGAGCCGGGTGAAGTCCGAATCGGAGGAGACGAGGCAGAAGCCGTCGAGCCGGCCCGAATGCAAAAGGTCCATCGCGTCGATGACGAGGGTGATGTCCGAGGCGTTCTTGCCCTGGGTGTAGGCGAACTGCTGCTGCGGGATGATCGCGTGGCGGGCGAGGATGTCGGCCCAGCCCTTGGAGCGCTGGTTGGAGAAGTCGCCATAGATCCGGCGCACGCTCGCCTCGCCGATCTTGGCGATCTCCTCGAACAGCCCGTCGGCAATGCGCGACGAAGCGTTGTCCGCGTCGATGAGGACGGCGAGGCGGGGCGTTCGGTCGGATCGCTGGGTGGCGGACATGGCGGCTCCTCATGGTTTCGTCGCGTCCGCAGTTAAGGCGAAGCGATCCGACGAATAGACGGTCCGGTTCGAATGCGCGCGGGGCCCGGAAGAATTTCGTCGGCTGAAGCCGCCGATGATGCGGTCACCTCTGTTCCGATTTCCTATCGGGGGCGTCGGATCGGGCACGCGCCGCGCGTCAGGTCGGCTCCCCGGGCAGGCCCAGTCGGTCGAGGATTTCCTCGGCCACGGCCGTCGGCGCGCGGCTTCCGGTGCCGACCGCGGCTTCTGCCTCGGCCAAGGCCGCGCGCGCCTGTTTCCCAGAGAGCACCCGCCGACGCAGCGCCTCGTCGAGGCTCGCCTTCAGCCAGCCGATGCGCTGCCCGGCGCGGCGCGCCTGCCAGGCCCCGTTCGCCTGGTGAACCGCGCGATGGCGAAGGACCGTCTCCCAGAGCGCGTCCAGGCCGGCGCCCGTCGCCCCCGAAACGGTCAATACCGGAACGCGCCAGTCGGGGGAGGGCGGCGAGAGGATGTTCAGCGCCGAACGCAGCTCCGAGGCGGCCCGCTCGGCGCGAGGCCTGTCCTCGCCGTCGGCCTTGTTCAGGGCGACGATGTCGGCGATCTCGAGGATCCCCTTCTTGATGCCCTGCAGTTCGTCGCCGCCGCCGGCGATCATCAGGAGCACCACCAGATCCACCATGCCGGCGACGGCGACTTCGGCCTGGCCGACCCCCATGGTCTCGACGATCACGACGTCGAAGCCCGCGGCCTCGCAGAGAAGCATGGTCTCGCGGGTCTTCGCCGCGACGCCGCCGAGCGTGCCGGAGGAGGGCGAGGGGCGCACGAAGGCGTTCGCATCGCTCGCCAGGCGGTGCATCCGCGTCTTGTCGCCGAGGATCGAGCCGCCGCTGCGCACCGAAGACGGATCGACGGCGAGCACCGCCACCTTGTGCCCCTGCTCGGTCAGCATCGACCCCAGCGCATCGATCAGCGTCGACTTGCCGGCGCCGGGAACGCCGCTGATGCCGATCCGGATCGTGCCCTGCGGCAGCGGCGCCAGCCGGTCGAGCACCGACGCCGCGAGCGCCCGGTGATCGGCCCGCGTCGACTCGGCGAGGGTGATCGCCCGGCTGAGGGCGGCGCGCCGGCCGGTCCTGATCGCCGCCGCCAGCTCTTCGGGGTCGGGTGAGTTCGCCATGGCTTCAGCCTTACGGGCCGGCCTCCCGCCTGTCGACGCCCGCGGCTGCATGGCTGGGAAACATTCCCGATCTTTTCGCGCGGCAACCCTTTGCTTCCGTTTCGGGTTCTAGGCCGGTGCGCCTTCTGCTATGAAAGACCGGCAGTGGGCATCGTAGAAGAGATCGGTCCCCGCGATCGGTCTCGGCTTATTGGAGAAGTACAATGGCCTGGAACAAGCCGGTTATCACCGAAGTCTGCGTCGCGATGGAAATCAACGGCTACATGCCGGTCGAATTCTAATTGACGATGCATGAAGATAGCCGCGGGCGGGAGAATCCTCGCCTGCGGCTTTTCATTTTGGGGTCGGCGGCGGGAGGCGGCTATCCCCAGTGGAACTGTCTGTGCGACGTCTGCCGGCTGTATTGGGCGGGCGACGAACGGGTGGCCGCGCGATCGCAGTCGTCGATCGCCGCGACGGCGGACGGGATCCACTGGCTCCTCCTCAACGCTTCGCCGGACCTCAGGCAGCAGATCATGGCCTCAGGGCCGCTGCGGCCGGACGCGGATGCGCGGGATGACGCCCGGCGGTCGAGCCCCATCTCCGCGGTGCTGGTCACCAATGGCGACGTGGATCATGTCGCCGGCCTCCTGACGCTTCGCGAGAAGCAGGATTTCGCCCTCTACGGGACGGCGGGCGTGCTCGGCGTCATCGCCGACAACCCCGTCTTTTCCGTGCTCGATCCCGCGCATGTGCGGCGCGAGCCGGTCAGGGCGGAAGAGCCGTTCTCGCCGGTTCCCGGGCTTGAGGTCGAGATCTTCCCGGTGCCCGGCAAGGTGCCGCTCTATCTGGAGCGGGGCGAGGTCGATGTCGGCGAGGAAGGCGAGATGACCGTCGGCGTGCGGCTGACGGCCCACGGCCGCACCGCCTATTACATTCCCGGCTGCGCCCGCGTGACGGAGCCCTTGCGCGAGCGGCTGCGCGGCGCCGACGCGCTGCTCTTCGACGGGACGGTCTTCGTCGACGACGAGATGCGACGGGCCGGTGTCGGCGAGAAGACCGGCCGGCGCATGGGCCATATCCCGATCTCCGGCGAGGGCGGCAGCCTCGACGCCTTCGACGGCCTTGGGATCGGGACCCGCGCATACATACATATCAACAACACGAACCGGATCCTGATCGAAGGATCGGACGAGCGGAAGACGGTGGAAGCCGCCGGCTGGGCGGTCACCGCAGACGGGATGGAGATCGCGCCATGACGGGATCGGCGACGCGAATGATGGATCGGCCGGAGTTCGAGGCGGCGCTGCGCCAGATCGGCGAGGAACGCTACCATTCCCGCCACCCGTTCCAGATCAAGCTGCAGAACGGCGAGCTCACCCGGGCGCAGGTCCAGGCCTGGGCGCTGAACCGCTACTATTACCAGGCGAACATCCCGGTGAAGGATTCGCTGATCCTCGCCCGGCTGCAGACCCCGGAACTGCGCCGCGAATGGCGCCAGCGGATCATCGACCACGACGGTTCCGAGGGCGAGCGCGGCGGCATCGAGAAGTGGATCGCGCTGACCGACGGTGTCGGGCTGGACCGGGACTACGTCGTCTCCGGACGCGGCATCCTGCCGGGCACGCGCTTCGCCGTCGATGCCTATGTGCATTTCGTGCGCGACCGCACGCTGCTCGAAGCCATCGCCTCCTCGCTGACCGAGCTGTTTTCGCCGAGCGTCATCGGCGTGCGCACGAAGGGCATGCTCGCCCATTACGATTTCATCTCGCAGGAGACGCTCGCCTATTTCGACAAGCGGCCGGTGCAGGCCAAGCGCGACAGCGACTTCGCCCTGAACTACTGCCTGGAGAATGCCCGCCGCCCGGAGGAGCAGCAGGCGGTGATGGACGCGTTGCGCTTCAAGTGCGACGTCCTGTGGGCGCAACTCGATGCGCTGTACTTCTCCTATGTCGAGCCCGGCATGATCCCGCCCGGCGTCTGGCAGCCGGGCGAGGCGTCCGCCGCGATCGGAGCGGCGGCATGACCGGGATCGCCGACGACACGGTTCCGAAACTGCCGCACGGCGTGAAGTTCCGGGAGGACAAGGCCCGCGGCGGCTTCATCCTGGTCGGGCCCGAGCGGATCTTCAACGCCGACGGCGTCGCGACCGAGATCCTGAAGCGGGTCGACGGCAAGACCGACTTCGCCGGCATCGTCCGGCAGCTCACCGAGGTCTTCACCGCCGATGCCGCCACGATCCGCCCGGACGTCGAGAGCTTCCTCCTCGACCTTCGGGACAAGCAGATGGTGACGCTATGAGCGAGACCCTTCTTGTCGACCGCCCGGCGGCGCGCGAAAGGCAGGCGGAGCGGCCGGTGCCCGCCCCGCCGCTCGGCCTCCTCGCCGAGCTGACGCATCGCTGCCCCTTGCGCTGCACCTACTGCTCGAATCCGTTGCAGCTCGATCCGCGCTCGTCGGAGCTCGACACCGAGACGTGGAAGCGCGTGTTTGCCGAGGCCGCCGATCTCGGCGTCATCCACCTGCACCTGTCCGGCGGCGAGCCGACGGCGCGCAAGGACATCGTCGAGCTGACCCGGCATGCGAGCGAGGTCGGGCTCTACACCAACCTCATCACCTCCGGCATCGGCGTCCCGGAAGAGCAGCTCGACGCGCTGCTTCAGGCCGGCTGCGACCACGTCCAGCTGTCGCTGCAGGGCGCCGATGCCGGCGTGACCGAGCTGGTCGGCGGCTATCGCGGCGGCTTCGAGAAGAAGGAGGCCTTCGCCCATGCCGTCGTCGCGCGCGGCTTCCCGCTGACGCTGAACGCCGTCATCCATCGGATGAACATCCATCAGGTGCCGGCGATGATCGACAAGGCCGTCGCCTTCGGCGCGAAGCGGCTGGAGATCGCCCACACGCAATATTACGGCTGGGCGCTGAAGAACCGGGCGCAGCTGATGCCGGCGCGCGAGGACGTCGACCGCACGATTGCCGAGGTCGAGGAGGCGCGCGAGCGGCTGAAGGGCCGGCTCGTCATCGACGCGGTGTTCCCCGACTACTATGCCCGCTATCCGAAGCTCTGCAACGGCGGCTGGGGCGCGCGTACGCTGAGCGTCACGCCCTCCGGCAAGGCGCTGCCCTGCCACGCCGCCGAGACGATCACCCATCTCGACTTCTGGAGGGTGCAGGAGCATTCCCTCGGCGAGATCTGGCACGGCTCTCCGGCCTTCGAGGCCTATCGCGGCACCGACTGGATGAAGGAGCCCTGCCGCTCCTGCGAGCGCCGGCACGTCGACTTCGGCGGCTGCCGCTGCCAGGCCCTGGCGCTGACCGGCGATGCCGCCAATACCGACCCGGCCTGCATCAAGTCGCCGCTGCACGAGCGCCTCGGCGAGATCGCCGCGACGGAGTCGTCCGCCGTGAGCGATCCCGGCGCCGCGACCTATCGCGGCTTCCGCGCCGGCTGAGGAAGGGTACTACCCGAAGTAGTTGTTCGGGCCGACGTTGTCGGGACAGGTCGGCCATCGACCCTCGATCCGGCCGTCGGCCGTGGCAGCGCGCGCTCGCCCCCACCGCGGTGCGCAAGCCGCCTGCGAATCCCGTGGCAAGGCTTGCGGCCCTGCGGGCGGCCTTGCCCTTTTCGGGTCGCGCGGCCCGCCGCGGCGGGACAGCCGTCCGGCGCGATGTGAAGCGCTGGCCGCATCACCCCGGCCTCGCAGGCGGCCAGAACAAGCGCTCCTTGCTGCGCTGCGGCGTAGATTCCTGAAGGCGTTCACGGCACTAGCAGGAAATTAACTTCAAATTGAGTTCAAAGTTTACGAGTTGCTAACAAACGATTACCATCGTCACATCCTTAAGAGGAGACGGGGCGATGTTGAAAGCACGTTTGGACGCGGCCGAGCTGGCCGAGCCACAGCTCGACGGTCATGAACTCGTCGACCGGATCCACGATCTGACCGGGCCGCTTCCGCAGATCCAGCTGATGTACGAGCATGGCCTGGCGCTCTTGTGGATCGTCATGCGCCCGGAGCCGAAGCCGGTCTTCACCCTGCAGCTGGTCGACAGCGTCCGAAAGGTCCAGGGCGCGCTGGCCGAGCTGATCGATGGCGGCACCGCAAAGGTCAATCTCCTCGCCTACCGGACCGCCGGCTCGGTCTTCTCCCTCGGGGGGGATCTCGACTTCTACCTCGGCTGCCTGTCCCGTTCGGACCGCCAGGGCATGGAGACCTATGCCCGGGTCGCCTCCGACGTGATCCTGCGCAATTACGACGGGCTGGAAGGACGCGTGGCGACGGCCGCTGCGGTGCACGCTCGCGCACTGGGGGGCGGGATCGATCCGGCCCGGGCCTGCCATGTCATGGTCGCCGAGGAGTCGGCGACCTTCTGCTACCCGGAGGTGAACTACAACCACTTTCCGATCTCGGCCATTCCGGTCCTGTCCCGGCGGGCGGGGCGGATCGAGGCGGAGCGCATCCTGATGTCGGGCGAGGTCTATTCGGCCGAGGCGTTCCTGGCCAAGGGGATCGTGGACGCGGTCGTGCCGGACGGCGGCAGCGCGGCGTGGATCCGCAAATATGCCAAGAACGCTGCGGCCAGCCAGCGCGCGCGGCTGGCGATCACCACGGCGTTCAACAGCATGAACCCCGATCTCGCGGGCGAGCTGGCGACCGCTTCGGCGCGCTGGGTCGACCACATGATGTCCCTCGACGAGCAGGAGATTGGCAAGCTCCAGCGCATCGTGGCGGCTCAGGAGCGAATGCTCGCGCGGGAATTGGCCCGGGCCTAGGGATCGGATCGCGGGTCCCGCTCATTCCCGAGACCCGCGTCCGGAAACCGCCGTGCGGCAGTGCATCGAATGGTCGCGGCGTTTACCTTTACTACCGAAAATAGAGAACTGCTTTTCATCTTACGGCTCGTCGCGGCGACCGCGCAAACGGGCCGAAAATTCGGATAGCGCTTACATATCAATCGTCTAAAGTGTGTCGAAGGACGGCCGGAAGGGCCGTTAACTACTTCCCTCGGCTTACGGTAAATTGATCCGTTTAAGAGTCACCTGTTAACCTCTTCACCATATCTTGGCGTTTCAACGAACCCGTTCCGGGATGGCGATGGCGTCTAAGACCACCACAGGCGGCGATCCGACTGGCGCCAAGCTCGACGGCCTCCTCGATGCCGAACGCGCCGGTCCGCCGAACTGCGTGCAGGAGGAGCGGCGACGCTTCCTGATCGCGTCCCTGTTCGCCTCTCCCCCTTCGGTCATCATCTCGAACGCCGTCGGCGTGCTGGTCGCGTTCTTCACCTGGGAGATCACCGGCGAATCCGTCTTCCTCCTCCTCTCCGGGCTGAGCGCGCTGGTCCTGGTAGGGCGAACGGCCACGCTCTGGCGCTACGCGCGCATCGATCACGCGCAGGAGGACATGGCGCGGCTGAAGCGCTGGGACGCCGAGTTTCATCTCGGCGCGACCTCCTTCGCGCTGCTGCAGGGCCTGTGCTGCTTCTTCGCTCTGGAGGGAGGGAGCAGTTCCGCGGCCGAACTTCTGAACGTGATTGCGGCGATCGCCTTCGCGTCCGGCTATGTGGCCCGCAATGCCGGCCGCCCGACCTTCGTCTTCCTGCAGATGGCATGCCTGTGCCTGCCGCTGGGCGTGGGGCTCGCCCTGTCGCCGAGGCCTCACTACAGCCAGATCGCGGTGTTCATCGTTCTCTATGTGCTGACCAACATCGCCATCGTCTTCTCGCTCAATCGCAATATCCGCGCGCTGGCCGACAGCATGCTGGAGGCCCGCCGCAACGCCGCCGCGGCCAAGAAGGTCGCCGGCCAGGCGGATGTCGCGCTCCGGGCGATGACCCATGGCCTTGCCATGTATGACGGTTCGCTGGCGCTCGAGCTGGCGAACGAGCGCCACAGGGAGATCTACGGGGCGGACGCGCAGGATGCCGCTCCCGGCCTTCTGGATCTCATGACCCTGGCGGCCGAGAGGGGCCTTGTGACCCCGCGCGACGCCTGCAGGGTCAAGGATCTGCTCTCCGGCCCGGTCGCCGCCAACCTGCCGACGTCGCTGGAATCCACGGGGACGGACGGGCGCACCTTCGTCCTGCGGCTCGAGCCGACCGACGGCGGGGGCGTGCTCCTCGTCACCCAGGACGCCACGGTCGAGAAGCGGGCGCTGCTTCAGATCGAGACGATGGCGCGCCGGGACCGTCTCACCGGCCTGTCGAACCGCCACGAGCTCGATCGCCGGCTCGACGCGCTGGCAGCCGAGTTCGCCGCCGGTTCGAGTGCCGCGCTCATCCATGTGGACATCGACAACTTCAAGAACATCAACGACACGCTCGGGCACACCCTGGGAGACAAGGTACTGATCGCCGTCGCCTCGCGCATCGACGAGCTCGCGGCGTCGGCCGACCTCGTCGCCCGCTTCGGCGGCGACGAGTTCGTGGTCGTGATGTCCGGGGCGGGGGTCGAGGAAGCGGTCGAATGCGGCCGCCGGATTCTGGAGGCCATGCAGACACCGGTCCGGGCCGACGACCACACGATCAACGTCAGAGCCAGCATCGGCATCGCCGCCGGGCCGGACCATGCGTCGAACGGCGCGCAACTGCTGGCAGCGGCCGACCTTGCGCTGTACGAGGCGAAGGGCGCCGGCCGCGGCCGCGTCACGGTCTTCCGCAAGGAGATGGCTGCGAGCTTCCGCCGACGCGCCGAGCTGGAATCCGACATGCGGACGGCGCTGACGGACGATCAGTTCGACCTGAACTACCAGCCGATCATCGACCTTTCCACCGGCCGCATCACGGCGGTCGAAGCCTTGATCCGCTGGCACCATCCGACGAAGGGGCCGGTTTCGCCGGCGGAGTTCATCCCGCTGGCCGAACGCAACGGCCTGGTCTCGGATATCGGAGACTGGGTGATCCGGCGCGCCTGCCGCGATCTGGCGACCCTGCCGCGCGACGTCACCTGCGCCGTCAACGTGTCCTCCGTGCAGTTCGCCGACCCCGACAGGCTGGTCGCCGTCGTGCGCCGGTCTCTGGAGGAGCACGGCCAGCAGGGCGACCGGCTGGAGCTGGAACTGACCGAGACCGTCCTCATCGAAGACCAGGAGGACACGCGTCGGGCCATGGACGACCTCCGGCGGCTGGGTGTGCGCTTCGCGCTCGACGACTTCGGCACGGGCTATTCCTCGATCGGCTATCTCGCCTCCTTCCAGTTCGACAAGGTGAAGATCGACCGCTCCTTCGTCGAGCGCGTCATCGACGATGTCGCCTGTCGCTCCGTGATGGAACTCGTGCAGCTCCTGTCGCTGCAGCTGAAGTTCCGGGTCGTCGCCGAGGGAATAGAGACGGCCGAGCAGCTGGCCGCGGTCAGCGGGATCGGCATCGCGCTCGGCCAGGGCTACCTCTTCGGCGCGGCGCTGAAGCTTCCGGACCTCATCGAACTGATCAGGGTCACGCCGAACCGCGGGACGCGGCCCGGGCCGGTCGGAATGGGGCCGATGGCTCCGCCGAAGCCACTGCTTCGCAGCGTCTGCTGACCGACAGGTCGACGCGTGGCAGACCTGGGCGGGACGCGCTAGAGCGTTTCATAGGAGCTTTGAATCCGGCGATTCCGCCGCGGCTGGAAATGTGATTCAAGATGCTGGCTGGGTGGGAGGCCAGCATCGGATGGTCAGACCTCTTTCCAAT
>NZ_JBFTEH010000014.1:0-100093 GCF_041027365.1 Jiella sp. M17.18
TGCGCAACCTTCGTCGCCGCGTCACGCGGTCCTGCTGACTTCCTTGCCGATGTCTGTCCCATGGCTCGATCCTCCTTCCCAAAATTAGCATGGAAAGAAGCTTAAGAGGACAGACGGTATCGTCTCGGCCCAAAGCAGACATTGCCATTCAGCAAGTCGCATGGCCGCGAGGATAGCGAGTTCGGTGCCTCCTTGCGCCCCCCTACCCCGCCGCTTCCTTCTGCTTCGCCACCACCGGCTTCGCCGTCGTGAACTGCTCGTCCAGCGCATAGCCGGCGCCGCGGACTGTGCGGATGGGGTCGCGCTGGCGGCCGCGATTGATGGCCTTGCGCAGGCGCCCGACATGGACGTCGACGGTGCGCTCGTCGACATAAATGTCGCGGCCCCAGACGCCGTCGAGGAGCTGCTCGCGCGAGAAGACGCGGCCGGGCGACTGCATGAAGAACTCCATCAGCCGGAACTCGGTCGGGCCGAGCTTGATCTCGCGGCCCGCCCGGCGCACGCGGTGCGTCTCGCGGTCGAGGTCGATGTCGCCGGCGGTGAGCAGCGTCGCGATCTTCTCGGGCTTGGCGCGCCGCAGCATCGCGCGGACGCGGGCGATCAGCTCCGGCGTCGAGAACGGCTTGACGACATAGTCGTCGGCGCCGACGGAGAGGCCGCGCACGCGCTCGGATTCCTCGCCGCGCGCCGTCAGCATGATGATCGGCAGCCGCTCGGTCTCCGGCCGCTGGCGCAGGCGCCGGCAGAGCTCGACGCCCGAGAGGCCGGGCAGCATCCAGTCGAGGATGAGGAGGTCCGGCACCTCTTCCTTCAGCCGCAGATCCGCCTCGTCGCCGCGGGCGATGACGTCGACGGTGAAGCCTTCGGCTTCGAGATTGTAGCGAAGGAGGACGCCGAGCGCCTCCTCGTCCTCCACCACCGCGATACGTGCCGACATGGCCTGTCCGTCCTCAGCCCTCGAGGCCGGCGACGTGGTCGCCCGCCGCCGGCCGCTCGCCGATCAAAGCGGTGTCGTCGCCCTTCGGGCGCTCCATGTCGAACTGCTCGCCGGTCTTGATGTAGTAGATCGTCTCGGCGATGTTGGTCGCGTGGTCGCCGATCCGCTCGATGTTCTTGGCGCTGAACAGGAGATGCGTGCAGGCGGTGATGTTGCGCGGATCCTCCATCATGTAGGTCAGCAGCTCGCGGAAGATCGAGGTGTACATCGCGTCGATATTGGCGTCTTCCGAGCGCACCGCCTCGGCGCGCTTGATGTCGCGCGTGCCATAGGCGTCGAGCACGTCCTTCAGCTGCCCGAGGGCGAGGTCCGACAGGTGCTCGATGCCGCGCACCAGCTGGATCGGCTGCGAGTGGTCGTGCACCGCGATGACGCGCTTGGCGATGTTCTTGGCGAGGTCGCCGATCCGCTCCAGGTCGTTGGAAATGCGGATCGCGCCGACGATCTCGCGCAGGTCCTGCGCCAGCGGCTGGCGCTTGGCGATGGTCATCACCGCGCGCTCGTCGAGCTCGCGCTGGGCGGCGTCGAGCAGGATGTCGTCGGCGACGACGGTCTGCGCCAGCGACCAGTCGCTGCGCATCATCGCGGTCACCGACTGCTCGACCATGCGCTCGGCCTGGCCGCCCATCTCGGAGATGCGGCGCTCGATATATCTCAGTTCGTCGTCATAGGACGAGACGATGTGGTCCGAAACCATGCTCGGTCAGCTCCTTCAGCGTTCGCGGATCAGCCGAAGCGGCCGGTGATGTATTCTTCGGTCTTCGGGTTGCTGGGCGCGGTGAAGATCTTGTTGGTCTCGTCGAACTCCATCAGCTCCCCGAGGAACATGAAGGCGGTCAGGTCCGAGACGCGGGCCGCCTGCTGCATGTTGTGGGTGACGATGGCGATCGTGTACTCTTCCTTCAGCTCGTCGATCAGCTCCTCGATCTTCGCCGTGGAGATCGGGTCGAGCGCCGAGCACGGCTCGTCGAGCAGGATCACCTCGGGCCGCACGGCGACGGTGCGGGCGATGCACAGGCGCTGCTGCTGGCCGCCGGACAGGCCGAGGCCGCTCATCGACAGCTTGTCCTTCACCTCGTCCCAGATCGCCGCGCGCCGCAGCGCGCGCTCGACGCGCTCGTCGAGGTCGGCCTTGCCGAGATTCTCGTAGAGCCGGATGCCGAAGGCGATGTTCTCGTAGATCGACATCGGGAACGGCGTCGGCTTCTGGAACACCATGCCGACGCGGGCGCGCAGGAGGTTGAGGTCCTGCGACCGGTCGAGGATGTTCTTGCCGTCCAGCAGGATCTCGCCCTCGGCCCGCTGCTTCGGATAGATCTCGTAGATGCGGTTGAACATCCGCAACAGCGTGGACTTGCCGCAGCCGGACGGGCCGATGAAGGCGGTCACCGCCTTCTCCGGAACGGTCAGGCTGATGTTCTTCAGCGCCTTGAACTTGTCGTAGAAGAAGGAGACGTCCTTCAGCTCGATCTTCTTCTGCGCCAGGTTGGCCGGCGCCTTGCCGTTGCGGTCCAGGGTCGCTCTGGAGATGCCCTGCGGTGCCAGCGACTGGTCGGTCATCTGTCCTCCTTGGTCGCGGTCAGGAGCCGCGCCACGATGCTGAGTGTCAAGACGGCGAGCGTGGTGATCAGGGCGCCCGCCCAGGCCAGGCTCTGCCAGCTGTCATAGGGGCTGAGGGCGAACTGGAAGATCGTCACCGGCAGGCTCGCCATCGGTGCGTTGAGGTCGAGGCTCCAGAACTGGTTGTTCAGGGCCGTGAACAGGAGCGGCGCGGTCTCGCCGGAGATGCGGGCGACGGCGAGCAGCACGCCGGTGATCATGCCGGCGCTCGCCGCCTTGTAGGCGACCGAGCGGATGACGATCCAGCGCGGCGCGCCGACCGCCGTTCCCGCCTCGCGCAGCGCATCCGGCACGAGGAGCAGCATGTCCTCGGTGGTGCGCACGATGACGGGCAGGACGATGATCGCCAGCGCCATGGCTCCGGCGATCGCGGAGAAATGACCCATCGTGCGCACCATCAGCTCGTAGATGAACAGGCCGACGATGATCGAGGGCGCCGACAGGAGGATGTCGTTGATGAAGCGGATCACGTTGGTGATCTTATCGTGGCGGCCGTATTCCGCCATGTAGGTGCCGGCGAGGATGCCGATCGGCGTGCCGACGAGGACCGCGACGAAGGTCATGATCAGGCTGCCGACGATCGGGTTCAACAGCCCGCCGGTCTCGCCCGGCGGCGGCGTCATCTCGGAGAAGACGGCCCAGTTGATGCCGCTGATCCCCTCGTAGATCAGGTCGATGAGGATCAGCGCCAGCCACATCAGCCCGAAGGCCGCCGCGACGAGGCACAGCCCCATCATCACGTTGTTCTTGGCCTTGCGGGCCGCATGGGACGCCATGATTATTCTCCCGCCCGGCGCTTCATCTGCGCGAGCATGACACGCGCGATGGCGAGCACGATGAAGGTGATGACGAAGAGGACGAGGCCGAGCGCGAACAGCGACGAGGTGTAGAGGTCGCCGGTTGCCTCGGTGAATTCGTTGGCGATTGAGGCCGAGATGGTCGTGCCCGGCGCCAGCAGCGACGGCGTGATGCGATGCGCGTTGCCGATGACGAAGGTGACCGCCATCGTCTCGCCGAGCGCCCGGCCGAGCGCCAGCATCACCCCGCCGAGCACCGCGACGCGGGTGTAGGGCAGCACGATCTTGCGGGTCACCTCCCAGGTCGTCATGCCGAGCCCGTAGGCCGATTCCTTCAGGACCGGCGGCACGGTCGTGAAGACGTCGCGCGCGATCGAGGAGATGAAGGGCAGCACCATGATCGCCAGGATCAGACCCGAGGTCAGGACGCCGATGCCGTAGGGCGGTCCGGCGAACAGCGACGACAGCCCGGGGACGTAGTGGAAGGTGTCGATCAGGAAGGGCTGCAGCGTGTGCTGCAGGAACGGGGCGAAGACGAAGAGGCCCCAGATGCCGTAGATGATCGAGGGGATGCCGGCGAGCAGCTCGACGGCGATGCCGATCGGGCGCCGCAGCGGCCGCGGGCAGGATTCGGTGAGGAAGATCGCGATGCCGAGGCCCACCGGCACGGCGATGATCATCGCGATGAGGGAGGTCACGACGGTGCCGTAGATCGGCGCCAGGGCGCCGAACTTCTCGGTCACCGGGTTCCAGGTGCTCGTGGTGAGGAAGCCGAGCCCGAACGTCTCGAAGGCGAGCCAGGCGCCCGCGATCAGCGAGACCGCGACGCCGGCGAGCACGACGAGCACGATGATGGCCGCGCCGCGGGTGACGTTCCTGAAGATGGTGTCGCTGGTCGAGAACCGCTTGACCGCCTTGGCGCGGGAATGGGCGGATTGGCGGCCGGTCGTATCACCCTCGGCAAGGCTGACCATGAGATACCTCTCCAAAAGCCGGCGGCGCGAGACCGACCGGCGTCGAATTCAGCGATCGAGGCCGGGCGGCCAACAGAGCCGCCCGGCCTCGACGATTACTGCGATGCGGGCATTACGACTTCGGCTGGTAGACCGGCTTGCCGTCGGCCTGCACCTGCTTCCACTCGTCCTTGATCTTCGCCACGACGCTGTCCGGCATCGGGATGTAGTCGAGGCTCTGAGCCATCTTGTCGCCGTTGGCATAGGCCCAGTCGAAGAACTTCAGCGCCTCGGCGGCGTCCTGCGGGTTCTTTGGGTCCTTGTGGATCAGGATGAAGGTGGCGGCGGTCATCGGCCAGGTCTTGGCGCCCGGCTGGTTGGCGAGGATCACGCCGAAGCCCGGCTGGCTCGACCAGTCCGCGCCCTCGGCGGCGGCCGCGAAGGCATCGCTCTTCGGCGCGACCTTCTTGCCGTCCTTGTTCATCATGTCGGCGTAGGTCATCTTGTTCTGCAGCGCGTAGGCATACTCGACGTAACCGATCGAGTTGGCCGTCTGGCCGACATTGGCGGCGACGCCCTCATTGCCCTTGGCGCCGATGCCGACCGGCCACTCGACGGAGGTGTTCACGCCGACCTTGTCCTTCCACTCGGGAGAGACCTGGGCGAGGTAGTAGGTGAAGTTGAAGGTCGTGCCGGAGCCGTCCGAGCGGTGCACGACGGCGATGGCGGCGTCGGGCAGCTTGACCTTCGGGTTCAGCTTCTTGATCGCCTCGTCGTTCCACTGGGTGATCTCACCCATGAAGATCTTGGCGAGGGTCTGGCCGTCGAGGACGAGTTCGCCCGGCTTCATGCCCTTGACGTTGACGACCGGAACGATGCCGCCCATCACGGTCGGGAACTGGACGAGGTTGTTCTTCTGCAGCTCGTCGCCGCCGAGCGGCTTGTCCGAGGCGCCGAAGGTGACGGTGCGCGACTCGATCTGCTTGATGCCGCCGCCGGAGCCGATCGACTGGTAGTTCAGGCCCGTGCCGGTCTTCTTCTTGTAGGCGTCTGCCCACTTGGCGTAGATCGGGTACGGGAAGGTCGCACCAGCGCCGGAGATGTCGGCCGCCGAAGCGTAGGACACCGTCGACAGCGCGATCGCGCCGGCCAGGGCCGCCTTGGTGGTGAGTTTCAGAAGAGTGGTCATTCAAGCCTCGCTGTTTGCGATTTTCTGGCAAACGACGCGGGCTTGCCCCGCGCCGATGGCGCGACTCCTAGGGGAGCTGTGTGACAGCCGGATGAAGCTTTTCGCGCCTTTTTCCGCTGCGGTTCCGGTCGATTTTCCTCACAGGCACAGTCTTGCCAGATCGCGGACGAAAAAATCGTCCGCGGCAAAGACGAAGCCGATGGTCGCACTTTCCCTTTTACCCGGCCGGTCCGATCCAGCCCGCCGACGCTTCTGCCGATCGCCGCAGAACTACTGTCCTGGCCCGCCCGCGAAGCCCGTCTCGATCCGGCAATACTTGCCGACCGCAGGCTGCCGTCGCGATTGGACGGCACGAACCACGGCGCCGACCGCGTGTCGGCGGCCGCATCTTTATGACATCAGCGTATCGCTTTTATGACAGTCTAAGTAGCTGACATAACTGGCATTTCCGTCAAGGCCGGAATCGCGGGGAAGCGTGCGGTGAAGGTCGAGCCCTTGCCGATCTCGGATTCCACCAGAAGCCGGCTGCGATGGCGCAGCAGAATGTTGCGCACGATCGAGAGCCCCAGCCCGGTTCCCTGCTTGGCGCGGGAGTTGCCGACGCTGACCCGGTAGAAGCGCTCGGTCAGTCGCGGCACGTGCTCCGGCGGAATGCCCGGTCCGTAATCGCGCACCGACACGTCGACGACGGGCTCGCCCCGTTCGACGACGCGTGCGACCGACAGCTCCACCGCGGGGCTGCCCTCGCCGTATTTGCAGGCATTCTCGACGAGATTGGCGAAGACCTGGATCAGTTCGTCCTCGTCGCCGACGATCAGCACCTGTTCCTCGCCGGCGCAGAAGCGAACCTCCATGCCGAGGTCGGCGGCGAGCGGCGCCATCTGCGTCTGGACCTTCTTCAAGACGGAGACGAGATCGGCGCGGGCGCTCGGCGGCAGCTGCCGCTTCATCTCGATCCGCGACAGCGACAACAGGTCGTCGATCAGCCGCGACATGCGCTGCGCCTGCTCGCGCATGATGGCGAGGAAGCGTTCGCGCGCCGCCGGGTCGTTCTTCGCCGGCCCCTGCAGCGTCTCGATGAAGCCGGTCAGGGAGGCGAGCGGCGTGCGCAGCTCGTGGCTGGCATTGGCGACGAAGTCGGTCCGCATGCGCTCGACGCGGCGCTCGGCGGTGCGATCGTGGAAAAGCACGAGGAAGAAATGTGGGTCCTCGCCCTGATAGGGCGGGACCGGCAGGATCTCGATCTGCCAGGTGCGCTCCACCGGCCGGCGTTCGTCGAGCGTCGCCTGGCCGGGCGCCATGTTCTTGATCGCCCCCTCGATCGCAGAGACGAGTTCGGGGGCCCGGAAGCGCAGGAGGAAGGAGTCGCCGAGCGCCATGTTGCCGAAGGCGACGAAGGAGGCCGGGTTGCGATAGCGCAGCAGCATGGCGCGGTCGAGGAGGAAGGCCGGCTCCTGCAGCGCCTCGACGATGGCCTTCATGCCGCGTCCCGGCCAGACGATCTGGCCGCGGGCCTCTTCGTCCCTCAGGCGATCCTGGGCGACGCTCGCGCGGCTCGGCCAGTAGACCACGAGCATCAGGGCGACAAAGACCAGGAGACAGCCGAGGGCGGCCTGCGGAGCGCTCCAGGCGAGCGCGGCGAGGGACAGGGCCGCGACGGCCGTGATCCGCTTGGCGCGAAGCCGGCCGACCCGCAGAACGGTGATCTCATCTTCTGCCATGCCGGTCCTGCTCGTTTCCTGCGCCTCGGCGACCGTGGCTGCGAATCGGTCCTTTCCGCCCTTCCCCCGCTTCTACAGGGTCAGTTTCCAATTTCCGTGACGTGATCCGGAAGGCCGGCGGCGAGACCGCCGGCGGCGATCATCCGGCCGCCCGAATCCGGAAGTGGAAGACGGCGAGGTCGTGGGCGCCGTCGCCGGCGCCGGGGTCGATCGCCAGTTCCGCCCCCTCGCCGATCGAGGCCGGCAGATCCATCTGGACGAGGACCGGCTCCTCCTTGGCGGAGGTCGTGAAGCGCTGCTGGCCGCAGACGTTCTTGCCGCCGATCAGGCAGCGCACGGTGAAGGTGCGCGGCTTTCCGTCGGGCGAGCCGACGGCGAGCTCGCCGGTCGCCTTGCGGCCGGCAAAGCGCGACAGGATGTCGGGGGCGAGGTTGAAGGTGACCTCGTTGGACCCGCTGGGCGGCGTCGAGACGAGGACCGCCTGCTTGCCGTCGATGACGGTCGGCTGCAGCATGCCGCCGTCGACGGCGGCATCGACGATCGCCGGACCGGAGAACACGTCGACCCAGTCGGACGCGGCGCCCGGCACGGTCTTGCGGCCGTTGTCGGCCGAACGGATCGCATCCTCGACCGACATCTTCGGCGCCTCGGGCTTCGGCTTCTCGGCGGAAAACAGCGGCAGGACCAGCCAGACGGCCACCCCGAGGAGGAACAGAAGAAGCAGGACGATGACGGCCGGGACAATGTAGCTGCCGAAGCCACCGCGCGCCCCGCCTGCCTCGCTCCGGCGCCCGAGCAGGGCCCGGACCTTCGCCCGCCGATCGCCCGGCCCGGCCACCCGCTCTTCCGCCGACGACGATTCCGTCTGCGGATCGACCATCGACGGCATCCGGCCGCCGGCAGGACGCGCAGGCGCGCCGTCCGCCCCGAAGGCATCGACCGGATCGTCCACGCCGCCCGCCGCGAATGCACCCGGCGCTGCGGCGCCGGCCGAGGATCCGCCGTCCGGGGCGAAGCGCTCCGGCTGAACGCCTTCGCCGGCACCGCCCGCGGCATGATCGGCCTCGATGGCCTCGATCGCCGCGATCAGCTGCCGGCGATGCGCATCGGCCCCCTCGTCGCCCTCGCCCTTGTCCGCCTCCAGACGCAGCAGGGCGCGTTCCGCCGCCTCATAGACCCGCAGACGGAAATCCGGATCGGCGGCATTGCCCTTGTTCAGCGCGCGACGCAGGCTCGTTTCGATTGCGCTAGCCAAGGATAGCCGTCCTCTCCGCTGTCGGTCGCCGGCGCGGTAAGCACGGGCGTTTCCTGAAAATTTTACCAGCAGAGGCACGGCTTTCAAACCGTCCCCCCGCCGCCGTCCACCGGTTGGGCCCCGGTGTCGGCGTTCTTTACTTAGGCGACCAACGCCCAATGTGACAGCGCCCAACGCGAGACGAAAGCCGGATGCAGCACATCGACTCCTCGAAGACGCCCAATCGCATCGCCGAGCACGGCGTCATCGGGGACATGAGGACCCTCGCTCTCGTCGCCCAGGACGGCACGATCGACTTCTTCTGCCATCCCCGGATCGATTCCCCGACGCTGTTCGCCTCGCTGATCGACCCGGAGAACGGCGGCTCCTTTCGACTGAGCGTCAAGGACGGCGACGTCAAGCACCGACAGATCTACCTGCCCGACACCAACATCCTGATCAGCCGCTTCCTCGGCGAGGACGGGATCGGCGAGGTCTGCGACTTCATGCCGGTCGACGGATCGGGGCGAATCGTCCGGCGGGCCCGGGCGATCATGCGGCCGATGACCTTCGAGCTCTCGATCCGGCCCCGCCCCGACTATGCCCGGCGGCAGGCGCGGCTGCGGCCGATCGCGGGCGGCGTCGCGGTCGGCTGGGAAGGGTCCGACGACGAGGTCGCCTTCTATGCCTCCTTCCCGGTGGAAGTCGACGGCGACACGATCCGCGGCGAGACGGTCGTCCGCGAGGACGAGACCTGCCACGTCGTCTTCTGTCCCGGGCGCAAGGAACAGCCAGAGATCGATGCGCGCTACGTCTCGAAGGCCTTCTCCGCGACCAGCGAGTACTGGCACAAATGGGTGAATGCCGGCACATATCCCTCGTTCTGGCGCGAACTCGTGGTGCGCTCTGCGCTGACGCTGAAGCTCCTGACCTCCGCCGAATACGGATCGATCGCCGCTGCGGCGACCTTCGGGCTGCCGGAGGTGATCAGCGGCGAGCGCAACTGGGACTATCGCTTCTGCTGGGTGCGCGACGCCGCCTTCACGCTCTACTCGCTTTCGCGCCTCGGCTATTACGACGAGGCGGAAGCTTTCATCCACTTCCTGATGGAACGCGCCACCGAGACCAGCGAATCCGGCCTGCAGATCATGTACGGGATGGACGGCTCGGAGGAGATCGTCGAGACGACGCTCGACCATCTCGCCGGCTATGCCGGCTCGCAGCCGGTGCGCATCGGCAACGAGGCCGCCAGCCAGCGCCAGATGGACATCTTCGGCGAGTTCATGGACGCGGTCTACATCGCCAGCAAGGCCCGGGGAAAGCCGGCCTATTCTGTCTGGACGAAGATCGCGCGCATCCTCGACTGGCTGTGCGGCCAGTGGCACCTGCCGGACCAGGGCATCTGGGAGAGCCGCGGCGAGCCGCGCGAATATCTCTCCTCGCGGCTGATGTGCTGGGTCGCGCTCGACCGCGGGCTGCGCATGGCGAACGACCTGTCGCTCCCCGCCGACATCATCCGCTGGCGGGATGAGCGCGACAAGATCCAGCGCTCGATCGTCACGGAGTTCTGGAACCCGGACATCGGCGCCTTCACGCAGTTCAAGGCCTCGACGACGCTGGATGCCGTCGTCCTCCTGATGCCGCTCGTGAAGTTCATCAACCCGCGCGACCAGATGTGGACCGCCACGCTGAAGGCGGTGAAGGAGCACCTCGTCCACGACTGCCTCGTCAAGCGCTACATCAACACCGCCGAGAACGACGACGGCCTCGACGGGGAGGAAGGCGCCTTCACGATCTGCTCCTTCTGGTATGTCGAAGCCCTCGCCCGCACCGGCTATGTCGCCGAGGCGCGGCTGATGTTCGAGAAGCTCCACACCTATGCGAACCATCTCGGCCTCTACTCCGAGGAACTGTCCTCGGCCGGCGATCATCTCGGCAATTTCCCGCAGGGGCTGACGCATCTTTCGCTGATCTCTGCAGCCATCTGGCTGGACCGCGCGTTGAACGGCGACAAGCAGGACCCGAACCACTACGGATTTCAGATGATGGAGGATCCCGATGGCGTCTTCTGACCCGCTTCGCCTCGACGGCCAGGTTGCGATCGTGACCGGCTCGTCCTCTGGCATCGGCCAGGCCTCGGCGATCGAGATGGCGCGCGCCGGCGCCGACGTCGTCGTGAACTACCGCTCGTCCGAGGACGGCGCGCAGGAGACCGTCGCCCGGATCGACGCCCTCGGCCGGCGCGGCGTCGCGATAAAGGCCGACGTGTCGGACGAGACCGACGTCGCGCGGCTGTTCGACGAAGCCGAAGAGCGCCTCGGCGCGCCCGACATCGTCATGTCCAATGCCGGCCTGCAGAAGGACGCGGCGATCGGCGAGATGAGCCTCGACGACTGGAACGCGGTGATCTCGGTCAACCTCACCGGCGCGTTCCTGGTCGGGCGCGAGGCGATCCGGCGGTTCCGTCGCAAGGGCCGGCGCGAGAACGTCAGCGCGGCGCTCGGCAAGCTCGTCTACGACTCGTCCGTCCACCAGGTCGTGCCCTGGGCCTTCCACGCCAACTATGCGGCCTCCAAGGGCGGCATCCATCTCCTGATGCAGTCGCTCGCGCAGGAGGTCGCGTCGGAACGGATCCGCGTCAACGCGGTCGCGCCCGGCGCGATCGCGACGGCAATCAATGCCGACGAGCGCAAATCGAACAAGGACGCGATGCTGGAACTGATCCCGTACGGGCGGATCGGCGAGCCTGCGGATGTCGGCCGGGTCGCGGCCTGGCTCGTGTCGGATGCGGCGGACTACATCACCGGACAGACGATCTTCGTCGACGGCGGCATGGCGCTCTATCCCGGCTTCAAGGGCAACGGCTGACGCGGCCGGCCAGCTCTCCCTTCCCCGATCTCACGAATCCCGTCCGCTTCTGCTAAGGAGACGCGACCGCCGCACGGATGCGGCGACGATCACAGGGAGAAACGCGATGGCACTCGACGGACGTGTCGCGATCGTAACCGGCGGCGCCAAGGGGATCGGCTATGCGATCGCCCGCCGATATCTGCACGACGGCGCCAAGGTCGTCATTGCCGACATCGACGAGAAGGCCGGCGCGGCCGCCGCGGCGGAACTCGCCGATTTCGGCGAGGTGCGCGCGGTGGTCTGCAACGTCGCCGAGCGCCTGCATGTGCACAACCTCGTCGCCTCGGCGCTCGACGCCTTCGGCGACATCGACATCCTCGTCAACAATGCCGGCATGGTCCACAAGGGCGACTTCCTCACCCTCGACGAGGCCGATTTCGATCGCGTGCTGAACGTCAACCTCAAGGGCGCCTTTCTCTGCGGCCAGGCGGTCGCCCGCCACCTCGTCGAGAAGGTGAAGAACGGCGGCCCGGCCGGAACGATCGTCAACATGTCCTCGGTGAACGCCGTCTTCGCCCTGCCCGACCAGGTCGGCTATTCCGTCTCCAAGGGCGGCCTCAGCCAGCTGACCAAGGTGATGGCGCTGTCGCTGGCGCAGTACGGCATCCGGGTGAACGCGATCGGCCCCGGCTCGATCATGACCGACATCCTCAGGGCCGTCGCAGACGACGAGGCGGCGCAGAAGAAGATCCTGTCGCGCACGCCGCTCGGCCGGATCGGCGAGCCGAAGGAGATCGCCGCGATCGCCGCCTTCCTCGCTTCGGACGACGCCAGCTACATCACCGGCCAGACCATCTTTGCCGATGGCGGGCGGCTGCCGCTGAACTACACCGTCGACCCGCGCAAGGACGACTGAGCGCAACCTGCGCGACCGCAAGGACGCGGCCCGCGGCCGGGCGGCGGGCGGAAGCGCCGCCGCCCTCCCGTCAGCCTTGCGGAGCGGCCATGAGGCGGCTCCGCCGCCGCCGCGTTCTTCCGTACACGTACCCGCGGCTTCCCGCACGAGTCCTGACCCCGCCCCGGTGGAGCGGCGCGACAGCCTGCGATGCCGTGGAGGCTTCAGCATGTCCTGAGGCGAAGCGTGAGCGAACTTCCCCTTCCGGTCGCCCCGGGCTAGGATTGGATCGATCCAAACGGGGAAGACGGCAGGGCTGATGCGAAAGGGAGATCGAGTGAAGCGGCCGACGCTGCTGGACGTCGCGGACCATGCGGGCGTCTCCCGCGCGACGGCGTCGCTGGTCGTGCGCAAGAGCCCGCTCGTCTCGCAGACGACGCGCGCGCGGGTCGAGGCGGCGATGGCCGAGCTCGGCTACGTCTACAATGTCGGCGCGGCCCGTCTGCGCGCATCGCAGAGCCGCACCGTCGGCGTCGTCGTTCCCAACCTCACCAATCCCTTCTTCGCCGTTCTCCTCGCCGGCATGGAGGCGGTCTTCGAGACGGAGCGGCTCGCCGTCGTCTTCGCCAACTCCAACGAGTCGCTGGAAAAGCAGACCGGCTTCCTGACGCGGATGCGCGAACACGGGGCCGACGGGGTCATCGTCTGCCCGTGCGAGGGAACGGACAGCCGCCTCGTCGAGGACGCGGCGGCCTGGGGCCTGCCGCTCGTCCAGGCGCTGCGCTACGTGCCGGAGACGGTCAGCGACTATGCCGGGATCGACTATCGCGCCGGGATGCGCCACACGACCGAACGGCTGATCGCCCTCGGCCACCGGCGCATCCTGTTCGTCAGCGGCAACCGCAGACACTCCGCACAAGGCGACCGCCTGGAGGGCTTCCGCGACGCGATGCGGGCCCACGGCCTCGACGCGGGGCGCGTGATCGAACTGCCGCTCACCCACATGGCCGCGCGGGAGGCCGCCGCCGGGATCGCCGCCGCCCCGGACCGGCCGAGCGCGGTCATCTGCTTCAACGACGTCGTCGCCCTCGGCCTGCATCGCGGCTTCTTCGATCTCGGCCTGCGCCTCGGCCGCGACATCTCGCTCGTCGGCTTCGACAACGTCGCCGAGGCGGCGCTGGTGGTGCCCGGCCTCGCCTCCGTCGCCACCATGCCCTTCCAGGTCGGCGAGAACGCCGCGCGGCTTCTCCTGCGCCGCATCCGGATGCCCGACGCGCCGGTCGAACGCTCGGTCGCGGCAACCGAATTCGTCGAGCGGGAATCGCTGGGTCCGGCCGATCCTGCCGCTTGACCGTCAGCCTGACCTGCTTTAGATCGATCTAAACGACAGCAGGTCGCTCGAAAAGCCGCCGGATGGGAGACACCGCGGCCGGGAGGTTTCGAGACTTGAACTACCAGCTGAATTTCGCGCCGGTCTTCGAGAACTTCGGCCATCTTCTGGCGGGCACGCTCGTCACGCTCGAACTCTCGTTCGGCGCGATGCTGCTCGGCACGGTGGTGGCGATCGTCTGCGCCGCCGGCAAGACCGGCGGCCCGCGCCCGGTGCGCTGGATCGTCGACGTCTATATCGAGCTCATCCGGAACACGCCGTTCCTGATCCAGATCTTCTTCATCTTCTTCGGCCTGCCGGCGCTCGGCATCCGCTTCTCGCCGAACACCGCCGCACTCGTCGCGCTGACGGTGAATGTCGGCGCCTATGCGACGGAGATCATCCGCGCCGGCATCGAGTCGATCCAGAAGGGGCAGGTCGAGGCGGGCACCGCGCTCGGCCTGAAGCCGGTGCAGATCTTCCGCTACATCATCGTCAAACCGGCGCTGCGCACCGTCTATCCCGCGCTGACCAGCCAGTTCATCTATCTGATGCTGACGTCGAGCGTCGTCTCGGTCATCTCCGCGACGGATCTCGCGGCCGCCGGCAACGACATCCAGTCGAAGACCTTCGCCTCCTTCGAGGTCTATCTCGTCATCACGGGCATGTATCTCGTCCTGTCGATCGCCTTCTCCGGCCTGTTCTCGCTCGTCCGGCGCTGGGCGTTCAACTACCCGCTGAGCCGATAGGAGCCGCCGATGATCCGCCCCTTCGGCATCAACGAAGTCCTGTTCATCGTCGCGGCGATCCAGTGGACGCTCGCGCTTTCGGCCGTCGCCTTTGCCGGCGGGGCGGTCGGCGGGCTGATCGTCGCGCTCTGCCGCGTCTCCGCCTCCAGGGTCCTCTCCTATCTCGCGCTCGGCTACATCCGGCTGTTCCAGGGCACCCCGCTGCTGATGCAGCTGTTCCTGGTCTATTTCGGCCTCAACATCTTCGGCGCCGGCATCAATCCGTGGCTCGCGGCCTCGCTGGCGCTGACGCTGCATGCCAGCGCCTTTCTCGGCGAGATCTGGCGCGGCTGCATCGAGGCGGTGCCGTCGGGACAGTCGGAAGCCGCCTGGGCGCTCGGCCTTGGCTATGTCGACCGGATGAAGTCGATCGTCCTGCCGCAGGCGGCGAAGATCGCGGTCGCTCCCACGGTCGGCTTCCTCGTCCAGCTGATCAAGGGCACCTCGCTCGCCTCGATCATCGGCTTCGTCGAGCTGACCCGCGCCGGGCAGATCATCAACAACGCCACCTTCGTGCCCTTCAAGGTCTTCGGCTTGGTGGCGATCCTCTACTTCGTCCTGTGCTGGCCGCTGTCGCTGCTGGCGCGCTGGATGGAACGCCGTTTCGCAGTGGCCGCGCAGCGCTGAGCCGCCGGCCGACAACAGGGAGAGAACAGTCATGAAGCTCATCAGGAAGGTCGCCGCGCTGGCGGCCGCCGCCGCCGTGTTCGCGGGCCTCGGCACCGCCGCCGTCAAGGCGCAGACGCTGGACGCGGTCAAGCAGCGCGGCACCATCAATGTCGGCATGCTCGTCGACTTCCCGCCCTTCGGCATCCTCAATTCCGAGGGCAAGCCGGACGGCTACGACGCAGACGTCGCCCGCCTGCTGGCCAAGAACCTCGGCGTGAAGCTGAACCTCGTCCCGGTGACCGGGCCGAACCGCATCCCCTATCTCCTCTCCGGCCAGGTCGACGTGCTGGTCGCCTCGCTCGGCATCACGCCGGCCCGCGCCAAGCAGGTCGATTTCTCGCAGCCCTATGCCGGCATCGAGATCTTCGTCTTCGGCGACAAGGACGTGAAGGTGACGGGGCCGAAGGACCTCGCCGGCAAGAGCGTCGGCGTCGCCCGCGCTTCGACTCAGGACACCGCGATCACCAAGGTCGCGCCGGACAGCACCAACATCCAGCGCTTCGACGACGACGCCTCCGCCGTGCAGGCGCTCCTCTCCGGCCAGGTGCCGCTGATCGGCTGCTCCAACACCGTCGTCGCACAGGTCCAGAAGGTCCGGCCGGACACCTACGACACCAAGTTCTCGCTGAGCCAGCAGAAGCAGGGCATCGCGACGCGCCCGGGCGCCGACAAGCTGATGGCGGCGGTCAACGACTTCCTGACCAAGGTGAAGAAGGACGGCGAGCTGAACAAGCTGCACCAGAAGTGGCTGAACGCGCCGCTGCCGGACTTCATCGCCAAGACCAAGAGCTGAGCGGAAAGAGCGCGGGATGTCAGCGATGAGCACCACCTCGCCCACCGGGCGCGCGGACGCAGCCGCCGACACGCCCGCGGTCCGGATGGAGGGTGTCGAGAAGTATTACGGCACCTTCCATGCCCTCAAGCACATCGACCTGACGGTCGCACGCGGCGAGAAGATCGTCGTGTGCGGCCCGTCGGGCTCCGGCAAGTCGACGCTGATCCGATGCGTCAATCAGCTGGAGGCCGTCCAGAAGGGCAAGATCGTCGTCGACGGCATCGAGCTCACCGCCGGGCCGAAGAACGTCGAGCAGGTCCGCCGCGACGTCGGCATGGTCTTCCAGCAGTTCAACCTGTTCCCGCACATGACGGTTCTGAGGAACTGCATGCTCGCGCCGATGAAAGTGCGCGGGGTCGACAAGGCCGAGGCCGAGGCGACGGCGCGCAAATATCTCGAGCGCGTGCGCATCCCGGAACAGGCGGACAAGTATCCGGCGCAGCTTTCCGGCGGCCAGCAGCAGCGCGTCGCGATCGCGCGGGCGCTCTGCATGAATCCGAAGATCATGCTGTTCGACGAGCCGACCTCGGCACTCGATCCCGAGATGGTCAAGGAAGTGCTCGACACGATGATCGATCTCGCCGGCGAGGGCATGACGATGATGGTCGTCACCCACGAGATGGGCTTCGCCCGCCAGGTCGCCGACCGGGTGATCTTCATGGACCGCGGCGAGATCGTCGAGATCGCCGGGCCGGAAGAATTCTTCTCCAATCCCAAGCATGAGCGCACGCGCACCTTCCTCGGCCAGATCACCGGCCACTGAAGACGTCGCGGCGCCGCACGAGGCATGAAGTGAAACAGGAGATCCTGCTCGTCGAGCCGATGCTCGGCGAGATCGAGGAACGGCTTGACTCCGCCTATGCGGTCATCCGGCTGTTCGGGCCGGACGGTCCGGCGCGCGCCGAGGCGGCGGCAGGGCGCATCCGCGCCGTCGTCACCGGCGGCGGCACCGGCGTGTCGAATGAATGGGTGGAGAGGCTCCCGGCGCTCGGTCTCGTCGCGATCAACGGCGTCGGCACCGACAAGGTCGACCTCGACCTTGCCCGCCGGCGCGGCATCCACGTCTCGACGACACCGGGCGTTCTCACCGACGACGTCGCCGATCTCGGGATGGCGCTAGTCCTCGGCGTCCTTCGCCACCTCGGCGCGGGCGACCGGCTGGTGCGCAGCGGCGCCTGGGGCGAAGGCGGGACGCTGCCGCTCGGCTCCAGCCTCCGCGGCAAGCGGCTCGGCATTCTCGGCTTCGGCCAGATCGGCCGGGCGCTGGCCGATCGCGCGCACGCCTTCGGTATGGACATCGCCTACTGGAACCGCTCCGCCGTCGAGGCACCGGCGCATGTCCGCCGCAGCGACACCGCGCTGGCGCTCGCCGCCGAGAGCGACGTCCTCGCCGTCTGCCTGGCGGGCAATGCCGGCACGGCGAACATGGTCGGCGCCGACATGCTCGAGGCCCTCGGCCCGCAGGGCGTTCTCGTCAACGTCGCCCGTGGCAGCGTCGTCGACGAAGACGCGCTGATCGCGGCCCTGTCGGATGGCACGATCGCCGCGGCCGGCCTCGACGTCTTCGTCGGCGAGCCGGCGATCCGGCCGGAGTTCCGCGCGCTGGAGAACGTCCTCCTGATGCCACATCAGGGCAGCGCCACCATCGAGACCCGCCGGGCGATGGGGGAGCTGGTGCTCGCCAACCTGAGCGCCTTCTTCAACGACGAGACGCCGCCGACCTCGGTGGTCCGCCTCGACACGGGAGCCGCCCGATGATCGTCCGCCAGGCCTTCTTCGAGGGCACCATCCATGCCGGCCGCGAGGCGGAGTTCCGCCGGTTCGTGGAGGACCGTCTCGTGCCGATGTGGCGGCGCTTCCCGGGCGTGCGGGACCTGCGCGTCCTGTTCGCGCTGGAGCGCGACGAGGGCGCGCCGCCCTTCCCGCTGGCGCTGGCGATGACCTTCGACGACCGGGCGGCGCTGCAGGAAGCGCTGGCGGCGCCGGTGCGCTTTGAGAGCCGGGCGGTGACCGCCGAACTCATGCAGATGTTCGACGGGCACATCCATCACCACGTGTTCGAGGCGCTCGGGTAGCCGGCGGCACGTCGGCCGGATGACGGAGGCGAAGCCTCACGGCGCCGCGAGCCTTCAGTCGCCGGCCCCGGTTTCGCCGGCGCCCGGCTCGTCCGCCCAGTAGTCGACCGACGGCGTCTGGCGGTGCATCATGCGGAACGTCCCGCCGGTCCGGTGCCGCTTGGTGCGGGCCTGGAACTTGCCGGAGTCGGGATATTCGCAGATGTCGGTGTTCCCCATGGACGAGACGACGAGATAGCGCAGCGGCCGCGTCCCGGTGTTGATCAGCTGGTGCGCGGTCTCCGGGCCGCCCGCCGGCGCACCGAGGACATCCCCCGTCCGGACCTGATGGCGCCCCTCACCGAAGCGATACTCGCCCTCGCCTTCGAGGATGACGAACAGCTCGTCCTCGACATGGTGGTTGTGGAACGGACAGCCCGACCGGCCCGGCGGCACCTCGTTATAGGAGATGCCGAGCGCTTCGAGCCCCAGCATCGCGCCGAACGAGACATCGCGGCCGCCATAGAGGCTGCCGTGCTCCCACGCCGTCAGGTCGAGGCGGCGCGGATCGACGACGGGCTTCATGTCGCTCATGGGACGTCTCCGTTTCGCCAGGTCTTCGCTCTCTCACAGCTGGCGATCGTCCTGCGCGATCGCATGCCGACCCCCAGTTCCGCCCGCGCGGCGCCGCAGACCCGGCTTGCTCGATCGCTGCGCCCGGCATACCTAATCCAGCGAGATCACCCGATATAGAGCGAAGACGACGGACCGCCCGGCGCGGTCCCGAAAGCGAGCCGACATGCCCTATGCCCTTTTGCCGGACCGTGCGGTCCTCACCGTCACCGGCGAGACCGCCGAGCCTTTCCTGCAGACCCTGATCACCGCCGACCTCGACAAGCTCGGCGACGGCGAGATGCGGCCGGCGGCGCTCCTGACCCCGCAGGGCAAGATCCTCTTCGACTTCCTGATCGGGCGGATCGGCGGCGGCTTCCGGATCGATTGCGCGGCGAGCACGGCCGGTGACCTGAAGAAGCGGCTGACGCTCTACCGCCTGCGCGCCAAGGTCGCGATCGAGGCCGAGGAGACGGCGGTCCATGCCGCCTGGGGCGACGGCGCGGCAACCCTTGCCGGCGCGCTCGTCGACCGCCGCTTCCCCGGCGGCGACGTCGTCCGGATCTACGGCGCGGCGCCCGAAGGCATCGCCGAAGCGGGCGCCGGGGATTTCGCCCGGCTGCGCCTCAGAGCCGGCATCGCCGAGGCCGAGACGGACTTTCCCGGCTCCGACGTCTTCCCGCACGACGTGCTCCTCGACCAGAACGGCGGCGTCTCGTTCAAGAAGGGCTGCTTCGTCGGCCAAGAAGTCGTCTCGCGCATGCAGCATCGCGGCACCGCGCGGCGCCGGCTGATGCTCGTCTCCGGCGAGCGGCATTTGACGCCCGGCAGCGACGTGATGGCCGGCGAGCGCGCCATCGGCACCCTCCTTTCGGCGACGGGCACCGACGGCATCGCGCTCCTGCGCATCGACAAGCTCGCCGACGCGATCGCCGCCGATGCGACGCTGTCGGCCGACGGCGTGCCGGTCGAGGCGACGATCCCGGCCTGGGCCAGCTTCACCCTCCCGGCGGCCGAAGCCGGCGCGGAGCCGGAGGCGTGAGCCGGACGAAATCCGCGCCGCCGCCAAAGCGCGTCTGGCAGCGCATGCTGTCCGGGCGCAGGCTCGACCTCCTCGATCCCTCCCCGCTCGACGTCGAGATCGCCGACATCGCCCATGGCCTTGCCCGCGTCGCGCGCTGGAACGGGCAGACGCAGGGCGACTGCGCCTTCTCGGTGGCGCAGCATTCGCTGATCGTCGAGGCGCTCGTCGCCGCGAACGAGCCGGATCCGCGCTGGCGCCTCGCCGCCCTCCTGCACGACGCGCCGGAATACGTCATCGGCGACATGATCTCGCCCTTCAAGAGCGTCATCGGCGGCGACTACAAGAGCGTCGAGAAGCGGCTGCAGGGCGCCGTGCATCTGCGATTCGGCCTGCCGGCCTCGCTGCCGGCGCCGGTCGAGAAGGCGATCAAGGCGGCGGACCGGATCTCCGCCTATTTCGAGGCGACCCTCCTCGCCGGCTTCGAGGCGCACGAGGCGGAAAAGTTCTTCGGGGCGCCCGGCCGCGCCGCCTGCCATCCCGCGGACTTCCAGCCGAAGCAGGCGGCCGAGGTGGAGACGGCGTTCATGGAGCGCTTCGCCGCGCTCGATGCGGACTGCACCGCGAGCGATGCGCCGAAGACGGTGGCCCGCCCGGCCCGGAAGGCTTAAGAGCTTCGGATGACCTATCTCGTCGTCTCCTCCCTCGCCGACCTCCACGCCACCGTCGCAGAACACGGTGCCGAGGACGTCGTGACGCTGATCAATGTCGGAACGCCGGTCGAGCGCCCGGCGAGCATCCACCCGGACCGCCACCTCTTCCTTGGCTTCAACGACATCGTCGATGCGACCGAGGGCATGATCCTGCCGTCGATCGAGCATGTCGACGCGCTGCTCGCCTTCGGCCGGAAATGGGACCGGCGGACGCCGCTCGCCGTGCACTGCTTCGCCGGCATCAGCCGCTCGACGGCGGCCGCCTATATCCTCGCCTCGGCGATCAATCCGGATCTCGACGAGGCGGCGCTGGCGCAGGAGCTGCGCCGCCGTGCGCCTTCCGCGACCCCCAATGCGCGGCTGATCGCGATCGCCGACGAGATGCTCGGGCGCGACGGCCGGATGATCGCCGCCATCCGCGACATCGGCCGCGGCGCGGAGGCATTCTCGGGAACGCCGTTCGTCCTGCCGCTGGAGCTGTGAGGGGGCGGCGGGCGGTCCGTTTCTCGGAGGTCGTCATCCCGGCCCTGAGACGGATGACGAGGTGATGGAGGTCGCTGCGGAGGCGCCTCACCCCCGCGGCTTGTACGTATGCTCCTCGCCCGGGAAGGTCCGCGCGCGCACCTCGTCGGCATAGGCGCCGACGGCCTGAGATACCGCCTGGCCGAGTTCGGCGTAGCGCTTGACGAAGCGCGGGGCACGTGGGGTCAGGCCGAGAAGGTCCTCCAGCACCAGAACCTGCCCGTCGCACTCGGCCGAGGCGCCGATGCCGATGGTCGGGATGTCGATCGCCTCGGTGATCGCCTTGCCGAGCGGGGCGACGACGCCCTCGACCACCACGGCGAAGGCCCCCGCCTCGGCGACGGCCCGCGCGTCCGCGAGGATCTTCTCCCGCGCCGCATCGTCGTGTCCCTGGCTCCGGAATCCGCCGAGCGCGTTCACTGCCTGCGGCGTCAGCCCGATATGGGCGACGACGGGGACGCCGCGGTCGGAGAGGAAGCGGATCGTCTCCGCCATATGCGTCCCGCCCTCGAGCTTCACCGCGTCGCAGCCGGCTTCGGCCATGACGCGCGCGGCTGCCCGGAAGGCGTCCGCCGGGCCAGATTCGTAGGCGCCGAAGGGCAGGTCAACGACGACCATCGCCGTCTCGGAGGCCGAGACGACGGCCTTTCCGTGCGCGATCATCAGGTCCAGCCCGGCGCCGAGCGTCGAGGGCATGCCGTGCTCGACCATGGCGAGGCTGTCGCCGACGAGGATCATGTCGACGGCCGGATCGACCAGCCGCGCCATGGTGGCGCTGTAGGCGGTGACCATGACCAGCGGCACCCCGCCCTTGCGCGCCCGTGCGGCGGGGGCGGTGAGGCGGCGCTTGGCATTCGGCGCGGGCGTGCTCATGCGGCTGACGCAGCTCCCGTGGCAGATGGCTGGGTGGGCGGAGCGACCGTCCGCGCGTCGATCAGCAGCACGCCGCCGAAGGCGGCGGTGACGAGCAGCACGACCGGCCGCTCGCCGATCCGCTCGACGGCGTCCAGCGTCTCGGCGTCGCACAGGTCCAGCGAGCGCAGCTCGGCGCGCGGCTCGCCTGAGATGATCTCCCGCATCGCCGCGACGACCGCGTCCGGATCGCGCTCGCCGCTCGCCACCTGCCGCTCGCCCGCGCCGAGCGCGCGGGCCAGCACCGAGGCGGCGGCGCGGCTGCCCGGGTCGAGCCGGACGTTGCGCGAGGACATCGCGAGCCCGTCGGCCTCGCGCACCGTCGGCACGCCGACGATCGTCACCGGCATGTCGAGGTCGGCGACCATGCGGCGGATCACCGCTAGCTGCTGGAAGTCCTTCTCGCCGAAATAGGCCCGGTCCGGCTGCACGATGTGGAAGAGCTTGGAGACGACCGTCGCGACGCCCTGGAAATGGCCGGGGCGCACCTTGCCGATCAGGATGTCGCCGAGCGGCTCGACCGACACCGTGGTTGCGCCGGGACGCGGATACATCGCCTCGACCGTCGGCGCGAAGACGCCGTCGACACCCTCGGCGGACAGCATTGCGAGATCGCGGTCGCGGTCGCGCGGATAGGCGGCGAAGTCCTCGTTCGGGCCGAACTGCGTCGGATTGACGAAGATCGAGACCACCACGCGATCGCATTCGGCCTTGGCGCGCTTCACCAGCGCCATGTGACCGGCGTGAAGATAGCCCATGGTCGGCACGAGGCCGATCGTCTCGCCGGCGCGGCGATGGCTCGTCAGCGCCGTGCGCAGCGGCGCGATCTGTTCGAATATCTGCACGGGGCTCGCCGTTTCCTGTCCGACGGCTGCGCTTCTAGCCCCTCGGCCTGCCGAACGAAAGGGCAGGCTCGCAAAGGAAGGCATCAGCCGAAAACGCGAAGGCGGCGCCGACTTCAGCCGGCGCCGCCCCCCATTCTGCTCGAGATCGCTCGGCCCGGCGACGGCCGGAGCCGCAGGATTACGCTTCCGAGACTTCCAGGCGGTTGTAGACCAGCAGCGCGACCAGCGTGCAGACGGCGCCGGACAGGAGGTAGAGACCCGCAGCGATCAGCCCGAAATAGTCGGCGAGAAGCAGCGCGACGAAGGGCGCGAAGCCGGCGCCGAACAGCCAGGCGAGATCCGAGACCAGCGCCGAGCCGGTATAGCGGAAGGCGCGCGGGAAGTTGGAGGCCACCGCCCCCGAGCACTGGCCGAAGGACACGCCGAGAAGCGCGAAGCCGACCACCATGAAGATCAGCTCGCCGCTCTCGCCGCCGTCGAGCAGCTGCGGCGCGAAGCCGGAGAAGATGGCGATCAGGAAGGCGAGCGCCATCAGGAGGTTTCGCCGCCCGATGCGATCGGAGATGACGCCGGACAGAACGATGGCGATGACGCCGACGATGCCGCCGATCACCTCGATCAGGAGGAAGCGGGTCGAGGACTGCTGGGTGAACAGGTAGACCCAGGAGAGCGGGAACACCGTGACCATGTGGAACATGGCGAAGCTCGCCAGCGGCGTGAAGGCGCCGATGACGATCGTGCGGCCGTGCTCGCGCACGGTGCGGCGCACCCGGCTCGCCTGCAGCTCGCGGTTCTCGAACTGGCGCACATATTCCGGCGTCACGACGATTCGCAGCCGGGCGAACAGTGCCACGACATTGATCGCGAAGGCGCAGAAGAACGGGAACTGCCAGCCCCAGCTGAGGAAGTCGGCCGTCGGCAGGAAGCCGAGGAAGAAGGCGAACAGGCCGCTGGCGATCATCATGCCGAGCGGCGCGCCGAGCTGCGGGATCATCGCGTACCAGCCGCGCTGATGCTCCGGCGCGTTCATCGCCAGCAGCGAGGCGAGGCCGTCCCACGTGCCGCCGAGCGCCATGCCCTGGCCGATGCGGAAGATTGCCAGGAGCCAGATCGCCGCCGATCCGATCTGGTCATAGGCCGGCAGGAATGCGACAATCACCGTCGAGGTGCCGAGCAGGAAGATCGCGATCGTCAGCTTCACGCCCTTGCCGAAATTTCGGTCGATCGTCATGAACAGCCAGGTGCCGAACGGCCGGGCGATGAAGGCGAGCGCGAAGATCGCGAACGAATAGAGCGTTCCCGTCACCGGATCGACGAACGGAAACACCCGCTGCGGGAAGACCAGCACCGAGGCGATCGCGAAGACGAAGAAGTCGAAGAATTCCGCGGTGCGGCCGATGATCACGCCGATCGCGATCTCGCCCGGATTGACCCCGTGATGATCGCGCGCGTTGACGGCGCGGGCGTCGCGCTCGAATGGATTGGCTGCCGTAATGTGGCTCATTCTTCACCCTTATGCGGACAGAAGCCGGGCACGACCTGGATTCCGCGCCCGGTTGCTGACCTCCCCTTGCCTGTCTAGTGTGCGCTGCGGCATTGGGCAAATTGTCCAATACCCCGGCCCGCCCGGCGGCAATAAGCCGGGCCACGATAAACCTCCCCTCAAGTTCGGGAAAGATCGCTTGCAACGTCTCCGCCTGCTCGCGCTGCTGCCACTCGCCTTCGCCTTGAGTTCCTGCAGCGCCGTCGTGCTCAACCCGTCCGGCGATGTCGCCATGCAGCAGCGCGACCTGCTGCTGATCGCCACCGGGCTGATGCTGATCATCATCATTCCGGTGATGGTGCTGACCGCCGTGTTCGCCTGGAAGTACCGGCAGGGAAATCTCTACGCCAACTACGATCCGGAGTGGGATCACTCCACCAAGCTCGAGCTGGTGATCTGGGCCGCCCCGCTGTTGATCATCATCTGCCTCGGCGCCATCACCTGGCTGGGCACGCATCTGCTCGACCCCTATCGCAAGATCGACCGGATCGCCGCCGACCGGGTCGTCACCGGCCAGGAGAAGCCGCTGGAGGTCGAGGTCGCCGCGCTCGACTGGAAATGGCTGTTCATCTACCCGCAGTACGGCATCGCCACGGTGAATGAACTCGCCGCGCCCGTCGACCGGCCGATCGAGTTCAAGATCACCGCGACCTCGGTGATGAACTCGTTCTTCATTCCCGCGCTCGCCGGCCAGATCTACGCCATGCCGGGCATGGAGACGCAGCTCCACGCGGTGATCAACAAGCCGGGCGTCTATGACGGCTTCTCCGCCAATTACAGCGGCGCCGGCTTCTCGAACATGAACTTCAAGTTCGTCGGCGTCGACGACAAGAGCTTCGACGACTGGATCCAGAAGGTGAAGCAGCAGGGCACGCCGCTGGACATGAAGCGCTACAACCAGCTCGCCCTGCCGAGCGAGGCCTCGCCGGTCCTCTACTTCACGTCCTACGCCAAGGGCCTGTTCGACAAGATCGTCAATCTGTGCACCAAGCCGGGCAAGATGTGCATGGACCAGATGATGGCGATCGACATGAAGGGCGGCGCCGGTCTCGAGAGCCAGGCCAATCGCGCCAAGCTGACCTATGACGCCCACCCGATCGACGGGATCGAACTCACCGAACCGCCCGGCGCGACGGTGCCCGCCAGCCCGCGCGCGCCGCACACGGACCACCCGGAGAGCGGCGAGGCGCCGCAGCCGGATGCCGGCAAGAGTTCGGTCGCACCGCAGCAGTTGAACCAAGGGAACTAGGCCGCCGCCCGGAAACGGACCGCCCCGGTCGAAACCACGGACACATCCGAGACATGTTTGCCAATATGGATCTCACCAAGCTGATCTTCGGGCGCTTCACGCTCGAAGCGATTCCCTATCATGAGCCGATCCTGGTCGTGACGTTCATCGCGGTCGCGATCGGGGGGATCGCCGTGCTCGGCGCCATCACCTATTTCAAGTGGTGGGGCTATCTCTGGCACGAGTGGTTCACCAGCGTCGATCACAAGAAGATCGGCGTCATGTACATGGTGCTCGGCATCATCATGCTGCTGCGCGGCTTCGCCGACGCGCTGATGATGCGCGCCCAGCAGGCGATCGCCTTCAACGGGTCCGAGGGCTTCCTGCCCGCGCACCACTACGACCAGGTGTTCACCGCCCACGGCGTGATCATGATCTTCTTCGTGGCCATGCCGTTCGTGACCGGGCTGATGAACTACGTCGTGCCGCTGCAGATCGGCGCACGCGACGTGTCCTTCCCCTTCCTCAACAATTTCTCGTTCTGGATGACCGTCTCCGGCGCGATGATCATCATGACCTCGCTGTTCATCGGCGAGTTCGCCCGCACCGGCTGGCTGGCCTATCCGCCGCTCTCCGACGCGGCCTACTCGCCGGGCGTCGGCGTCGACTACTACATCTGGGGCCTGCAGATCGCCGGCATCGGAACGCTCCTGTCGGGCGTCAATCTTCTCGTGACCATCGTCAAGATGCGCGCGCCCGGCATGTCGATGATGAAGATGCCGGTCTTCACCTGGACCGCGCTGTGCACCAACACGCTGATCGTCGCCGCCTTCCCGGTGCTGACCGCGGTGCTCGCGCTCCTGACGCTCGACCGGTACGTGGGGACGAACTTCTTCACCAACGACCTCGGCGGCAATCCGATGATGTACGTCAACCTCATCTGGATCTGGGGCCATCCGGAGGTCTACATCCTCATCCTGCCGGCCTTCGGCATCTACTCCGAGGTCACCTCGACCTTCTCGGGCAAGCGCCTGTTCGGCTACACCTCGATGGTCTACGCGACCGTCGTCATCACCATCCTCTCCTACCTCGTCTGGCTGCACCACTTCTTCACCATGGGGTCGGGCGCGAGCGTCAACTCGTTCTTCGGCATCACCACGATGATCATCTCGATCCCGACCGGCGCGAAGATGTTCAACTGGCTGTTCACCATGTATCGCGGCCGTATCCGCTACGAGCCCCCGATGATGTGGACCGTGGCCTTCATGCTGACCTTCGTCATCGGCGGCATGACGGGCGTGCTCCTCGCGGTGCCGCCGGCCGACTTCGTCACCCATAACTCGCTGTTCCTGATCGCGCACTTCCACAACGTGATCATCGGCGGCGTGCTGTTCGGCATATTCGCCGGCATCAACTACTGGTTCCCGAAGGCCTTCGGCTTCAAGCTGGACCCGTTCTGGGGCAAGGTGAGCTTCTGGTTCTGGGTGGTCGGCTTCTACTTCGCCTTCATGCCGCTCTACCTGCTCGGCCTGATGGGCGTGACGCGCCGCCTGCGCGAGTTCGACGACCCGTCGCTGCAGATCTGGTTCATCGTCGCCGCCTTCGGGGCGGTGCTGATCGCTGCCGGCATCGGCGCCTTCCTGATGCAGATCTTCGTCTCGATCCGCGACCGCAACACCGAGCGGCTGCGCGATACGACCGGCGATCCGTGGCATGCCCGCACGCTCGAGTGGTCGACCTCGTCGCCGCCGCCCGAGTACAACTTCGCCTTCACGCCGGTCATCCACGACAACGACGCCTGGTGGGACATGAAGCATCGCGGCTATGCCCGCCCGCTGGAGGGCTTCCGCGCGATCCACATGCCGAAGAGCACCGGCGCCGGCGCCATCCTCGCAGCCCTCAGCTTCGTCTTCGGCTTCGCGATGATCTGGTACATCTGGTGGCTGGCGGCGCTCGCCGCGATCGGCCTCTTCGTCACCGCGATCGGGCACACCTTCAACTACAATCGCGACTACCACATCCCGGCCGAAGAGGTCGTGCGGGCGGAGAACGCACGGACCGCAATGCTCGGGGCAAAGGGCTGAACTGATGGCGAATAGCGTAAGCGCCGATCCGGCCACCGACCGGCCGGTCTTCTACGAGGTCGAGGAGCACGAGCACGCCGAAGGCTCGAGCACCATGCTCGGCTTCTGGATCTACCTGATGAGCGACTGCCTGATCTTCGCGGTCCTCTTCGCCACCTATGCCGTTCTCGGCGGCAGCTATGCCGCCGGGCCCGGCCCGAAGGACGTGTTCGAACTGCCGCTCGTCGCGGTCAACACCTCGCTCCTGCTCCTCTCCTCCATCACCTACGGCTTCGCCATGCTGGAGATGGAGAAGGACCGGCGGAACATGGTGCTGCTGTGGCTGGCGATCACCGGCCTCTTCGGTCTCGGCTTCCTCGGGATCGAGATCCACGAGTTCACCGGCCTCGTCGCCGAAGGCGCCGATCCGCGCCGCTCGGCCTTCCTGTCCGCCTTCTTCACCCTGGTCGGCACGCACGGCCTGCACGTCACCTTCGGCACGATCTGGCTGGTCACGCTGATGGTGCAGGTCAGCCAGAAGGGCCTGGTCCTCGCCAATCGCCGCCGCCTGATGTGCCTGTCCCTGTTCTGGCACTTCCTCGACGTGATCTGGATCGGCGTCTTCACCTTCGTCTATCTCCTGGGAGTGCTGCGATGAGCACCAACGCGCAAGTCGACGCACCGGCCATCGGCCATCGGCCACACCGGCCACGGCTCCCACCAGCACGTCCATGCGGAAGGCGGCCAGGCGCACGGCACGATGAAGAGCTACCTGACGGGCTTCGTCCTGTCGGTGGTGCTGACCGCGATCCCGTTCTGGCTGGTGATGTCGGGCGTCCTCCACAGCACCGTCGCGACGACCGTCACGGTCATTGCCTTCGCCTTCGTGCAGATCATCGTGCACATGGTCTACTTCCTGCACATGAACGGCCGCTCGGAAGGCGGCTGGACGATGATGGCGCTGATCTTCACCCTCATCCTGGTGGTGATCACGCTGAGCGGCTCGATCTGGGTCATGTACCACCTCAACGTGAACATGATGCCGGCGATGCGCGAGATGCAGAACATGGAGGTCAACGGACCGACGGGCGTTCCCGCCGTGGGCGGCAAGCATCCGATGCCGAACGACGCCATCGGCGAAGGCGTGATCCCGCAGCAAGGCGATGCCGGGGCTCAGGGCGGCCAGATGGACATGGGTGCCGGAGCCGGCGGCTCCGCCCAGTAACGCCACACCGGGCCCGCGGCCGCGTCCTCTTCGGGAGGCGGCCGCGGCCAAAATGTTTCGTGATGACCGAGACTGCCACTCCCGACGATGAGGCACGGGCGGAAGCGCAAACGCCGCGCTCGCTGCGCAGCCTGATCCTGCTGCTGACCGCCGGCGCCCTGTTCTTCGCGCTCTTCGTCGGGCTCGGGATCTGGCAGCTCGAGCGGCGCGTCTGGAAGCTGAACCTCATCGCCAGCGTCAACGCCCGCGTCGACGCCCCGCCGATCCCGGCCCCCGGCCCGTCCGACTGGCCGAGGCTGACCGCGGGCAACGACGAATATCGCCATGTGAAGGTGCATGGCCGCTTCCTCAACGATCGCGAGACCTTCGTGAAGGCCGTGACCGACCTCGGCGGCGGCTATTGGGTGATGACGCCCTTCGTCACCGATCGCGGCTTCACCGTGATGGTCGATCGCGGCTTCGTGCCGCCGGACCTTCGGGACCCCGCGAAGCGCGCCCGCGGCGAGATCGCCGGTGAAACGACGGTCACCGGGCTGCTTCGGATGAGCGAGCCGGGCGGCGCCTTCCTGCACAGCAACGTCCCGGCGGACGACCGCTGGTATTCGCGGGACGTCGCGGCGATCGCCAAGGCCAGAGCCGTCATCGGCCCCCTCGCCCCGTACTTCATCGATGCCGAGCGCATGGCGGCGCCGGACGTCTACCCCGTCGGCGGCCTCACCGTCATCTCGTTCCACAACAGCCATCTCGTCTACGCCTTCACCTGGTTCGGGATGGCCCTCCTGACGCTGGCGGCGATGACCTATGTGGTGGTCGACGAGCGCCGGCTGCGCCAGGGCGGCAAGGCGTAGCGCCGGGGCTGCGACACGGCGCGGCACCTTTGCGGCAAGCGGTTACGGGGAAAGCTTCGAGCGCCTATATGGCGGGCATGACATCGGGCACCGACAGTTTCGACATGCGGGCGGCGACCGGCATCCCCTCGCCGGGACGGGCCGCGTCGGCGGAGGTCGGCCCGGCGATCGACTCGGCGAACCAGAAGAATCTCCTGATCCTCGTCCAGCTGCGCTGGATCGCCGTCGTCGGGCAGATCCTGACGATCTGCTTCGTGCATTTCGGCCTCGACATCACCCTGCCGCTCGGCCCTCTTTCGGTGGTCGTGGCGCTGCTCGTCGGCCTGAACTTCGCGACGCTGGTCTGGCTGCGCAAGCGGCCTGAGGTCGGCAGCCACGTCCTCGAGGCCGCCATGATCTTCGACGTGGTGGCGCTGACGGCGCAGTTCGCGCTGACCGGGGGCATCAACAATCCCTTCATCCCGCTCTACCTCCTGCAGGTCGTGCTGGGCGCGGTGCTTCTTCCCCCGCGCGCCACCTGGTCGCTGGCCGCGATCTCCTTCTCCGGCCTCGTGGTCATCTCCGTTCTCAACATGCCGCTGATGCTGCCGGAGACCGCGTCCGGCGACTACGCGCTGTTCCTGCGCACCCTCGCTTTGCTCCTGTGCCTCGGCCTCGACGGCCTGCTGCTCGTGGTCTTCGTCGCGCAGGTGACCCGGAACCTTCGGGAACGCGACGCCCATCTCGCGGTCATGCGCCAGCAGGCGGCCGAGGAGGACCACATCATCCGCATGGGACTGCTCGCCTCGAGCGCGGCGCACGAGCTCGGCACGCCCCTCGCCTCGCTGTCGGTCATTCTCGGCGACTGGGCGCGCGTGCCGGCGATCGCCAGGGACGGCGACCTTGCCCAGGAGCTCGGCGAGATGCAGGCGGCGGTGAAGCGCTGCAAGTCGATCGTCACCGGCGTCCTGATGAGCGCCGGCGAGGCGCGCGGCGAAGCGGCCGGGCTGACGACGCTCTCCCGCTTCCTCGACGCCGTCGTCGACGAGTGGCGGACGACCCGGCCGGACGCGACGCTGGCCTACGAGACCTTTCTGGAAAACGATCTCGCCATCGTCTCCGACACGACGCTGAAGCAGGTGATCTTCAACCTCCTCGACAACGCCTATGAGTCCCCGTCGCGCTGGATCGGCCTCTCGGCAGAGCGGCGCGGCGAGATGTTCCTGCTGACCGTCACCGACCAGGGGCCGGGCTTTGCGCCGAAAGTGCTGCAGCAGTTCGGCAAGCCCTACCAGTCCACCAAGGGCCGCCAGGGGGGCGGCATCGGCCTGTTCATCGTCGTCAACGTGGTGCGCAAGCTCGGCGGCAACGTCACTGCCAGGAACCGACCCGGCCGCGGCGCCCTCGTCTCGCTGGAGCTGCCGCTGTCGGCCCTTGCCATTGGAGATCTCGATCATGCCGGATGAGCGCTCGCTCGTCATCGTCGAGGACGACCTCGGCTTCGCCCGCACGCTGAAGCGCTCCTTCGAGCGACGCGGCTACACCGTCTTCCACGCGCCCGGCCGAAGCGAACTCGACGCGCTTCTGAAGGAGCGCAGCTTCGGCTACGCCGTCGTCGACCTGAAGCTCGAGGGTGCGTCCGGCCTGCAATGCGTCGAGACGCTGCACGCCCACGACGAGGACATGCTGATCGTCGTCCTGACCGGCTTCGCCTCGATCGCGACGGCGGTGGAGGCGATCAAGCTCGGCGCCTGCCACTATCTCGCCAAGCCGTCCAACACCGACGACATCGAGGAGGCCTTCTCCAAGGCCGAGGGCAATGCCGAGGTGGCGCTGACGGAGCGCCCGACGTCGATCAAGACGCTCGAATGGGAACGGATCCACGAGACGCTGGTCGAGACGGATTTCAATATTTCAGAGACGGCGCGGCGGCTCGGCATGCACCGCCGCACGCTGGCGCGGAAACTGGAGAAGCGGCAGGTGAAGTGAGCCGCGGCAGGTGAAGGCTTGAACCGCCGCGATCGACGGGAAGGACGCGCGCGCTGTCTGCCCCCACGCGTCGCAGCCGACACGCCCCGGTCCGAAGGCCTCAGTCGGCCTTGACCTGCATCTTCGCCTGCAGCTTCGCGCACTGGTCCGTCATATCGGCGCGGGGCGTGAAGATGGTGAAGTCGTAGGGCGCCGGCGCGTCGGCTCGCAGGCCGTAATCGGACGGCTTCGCCTCGCCCTTCGCGACCTCGACCATCTGCACCGAGACGGACTTCTCGCCCGGCTGGCGCTGATGCAGGAGCGACGGCACCGCCCGGTCGTTGCGGACATGGCCGTCGCCGGCGATCAGCACGGCGCGGCCGGTCGCGTCGGCTGCCTGCATCATCGCGTCGGCGAGAGCTCCGTCGCGCGCCCGCTGCGCGTCGACCATCGGCGCCACCGCCTTGTCAGGCAACAGCCCGCAATGGGCATCCTTGATCTCGCCGGCGAGCGCCAGCGCCTCGTCCGCAGGCAGCGCGCCCGTCAGGCCCAGCCGTTCCTGCTCGGCCTGCTGAAGCACGCCGGCTCCCTCACGGGCGATCGCCGACACCGTGCCGGCGTCGAGATCGCCGGCGAAGATCGGAAGATCGTGCGCCAAGGCGGTGTCGAAGATCGGCCGATAGTTCTGGAAGTCCGGCCAGCCCCGCTCGTTCCAGCGGACGGACTTGGCGAAGTCGGCGGGATCGGTGCCGTCCTTGCCGAACCGCTCCGCAGCCTCGGCGAAACGGCGCGGGATCATCTCGAAGACGAGCGACAGGTCGTTGTTCGCCTTCTCCGCCAGGTCGCCGACGATATCCGCCTGGATGCGGTGATGATCCGGATTGTCGTGGATCTCGCCGAGAAGCACGTAGCGGGCGCCCGCCGCCGTACCGACGAGGTCGGAGGCATCGGTGCGCGTCCCGTCGGCGCGGAACACGCCGCCGACCAGCGGATTGTCGGCCAGGAACCGCGATTGCCAGACCGGCGCCGCGGCGTCGAAGATGGGGGTCGCGAGAGGCTTGGACGCGTCCGCGTCGGCTTTCACCGGCGCGGCCTTGCCCGACTGGGCGACGGTGGTGAGGAATGCCGCTGCGCCCTTCGGCCCGGCCGGGGCGCCGGAGAAGGCATTGGCGCCCGCGGAGGGGCCACGCGCCTCGGGCGCTGACGCCCGCGCCGCCTCGACGACCGCCGGCGCCGCGTCGTCGGCATCGCGCTCGAACGGCTTCACCGTGGCGATCTGGACGTCGGCGAAATTGTCGCCGTCCTTGCGGTAGGGCAGCGCCATTCTCGCCGGCTCGCGCGGCGGAACGAAGTTGACGCTGTCTTCCGTCCGCTTGAGCGGGATCTTGGCGATCACCGCCTGGGCGTTGTCGGCCACGGCATAGCCGAGCCCGGCAAGGACCGTCACGACAGTCGGCAAGATCCAGTCAGCGCGTTTCAATCTGCATTTCCCCGATGCACGCGAGCAGCGCCTACCCCCCGGCATCGCTTCCCCCGCCCTGCTTCGTAACAAATCGTGCCACGATGTGGCAAAACTATTGCAGACAGGACAGGAATGACACGGCACAAGTAAAAAAATGCCGAAGACGCGCGCTTCGACGGGCTGAATCTGCGGGTTCGGATGAAAAGGCGGATATGGCCGCGGGATCCGGACCGCGCCAGGCGCCCGGATCCCGCGTGTCGCCTCCCCGGCAACTCCCGCCGCGCGATCGGCGAATCACTCCGCCGCTCTCCTCGGGTATCCACGCATCATGGATACAGCCGTCACGGGAGACGGGCCAGACCGCCGGAACACACCTCGGCGGCTTTTCCCCGGCTTCCTTAAGAGGTCGTTAAGCGCGACCCGGCGGGAGGCTTCGGATCTCGCCATTCCGCCGCTTTCAGAGCCGCGCGGCGAGCGCCTTCGTCGGCCAGCAGGTCTGCGGCAGGCCGAGCGCCTTTTCGGCGGCACCGATCGAGCGGCGCGTCTTGAAGCCGGCGAGGCCGTCGACGCCGCCGACGTCGTAGCCCCTGCCCTCGAGCTTCTCCTGCATCCGCGCGACGTCGCCGCGGGTCATCCGGTCGGTCGGCGAAAAGCTGCCCTTCAGCGGCGCGCCGCCAGTCATGCGGTCCGCGACGAGCCCGACGAACAGGGCATAGAGGTCGGAATTGTTGTAGGCCTTGATGACGTAGAAGTTGTCGGTGACGACGAAGGCCGGGCCGAACCGGCCGGCCGGCATCAGGAGATGATCCTGCCGATTTTCCGCATCGTGCGGCAGGCCGGCGCCGGAGGGGCGCCTCACGCCATCCCTTGCAAATCCCGCCAGCGTCTCGCCGCGATCCGGGCCCTCGCCCGTGCAGGACAGCGTCTTCGGGACCAGCGCCTCGAAGCCCCAGCCGCGGCCGCGCTGCCAGCCGGCCTGATGCAGGAAGTTCGCGATCGAGGCGAGCGTATCCGGCACCGAGTTCCAGATGTCCTTGCGGCCGTCGCCGTCGAAGTCGACGGCATATTGCAGGAATTTCGACGGCATGAACTGCGGCTGGCCGAGCGCACCGGCCCAGGACGACTTCAGCTGCGACGCCTTCAGGTGCCCATCGGCGACGATCTGCAGCGCAGCCAGAAGTTCGGTGCGGAACATCTCCTTGCGCCGGGAGAGCCAGGCCTTGGTGCCGAGCACCTGGAAGGCGTTCTGGGGGATCTTCGCCCGGCCGAAGTTCGATTCGCGCCCCCAGATCGCGACGACGATCGGCGCCGGAACGCCGTAGCGCGCCTCGATCCGCTTCAGCACGGCGCCGTAGCGCTGCAGAAGCGCCTTGCCGGTCGCGGCGTTGGCCGCGATCGCCCGGTCGGAGAGATAGTCGGCGCCGCTCTTGAACTCGGCCTGGAAGTTGTTCTCCTCGACCTTCGCCGTCTCGCCGGGCAGGACGAGGTCCGGCAGCGACAGATCGGGCTTCACGCCGCCGAAAGCCGCGTTGAACACCGGCCGCGGCACCCCGCGCGCCTTGGCCGCCGGCCAGATGTCGGTCTCGAGGAAATGGTGGAAGCCGTCGCTCGTGCTGTCGGCGCGGCTTGCGGACGGCGCAGCCAGGGCGATGACGAGCGCGGACAGGATGAGCAGGATCGGTCGCATACGGGCATGCTACAGGCGCCCGCACGCCATAACCAGTGCGGGCGGCGAGACGATTCAGCTGCGCCGCATGACGGTCCAGACGGCCGTGCCGGCGAGGATCGCCGCGGCCGACCGGTTGAGCGAGCGCATCACCGCCGAGTTGCGGATCGCGCCGCGCGCAGCCGCGGCCAGCGCCGCGTATGGGGTCAGGATCAGGAACAGGACCGGCACGGTGACGAGCGCGAGCAGGCCATAGCCTGGGAGGGTGATCGCCTTGAGGTCGAGGATCGACGGCAGCAGCGCGAGATAGAAGAAGATCGTCTTGGGGTTCGACAGCGTCACCATCAGCCCGGCGGAAAAGCTCGATCCGACGCTGCGCGAGGACAGCGCCTCGACGCGCTGGCGTTCGGGATCGGACCGCCACATCTTCCAGGCGAGATAGGCGAGGTAGAGAGCAGCGCCGTAGCGGATGACGACGAACACCTCCCCGAACGCCTCGGCCACCAGCGCCAGGCCGAAGCAGGCGGCCGTCAGATAGATGAGGTCGCCGAGCACGAGGCCCGCGATCAGCGCCAGCCCGTGCCGGAATCCGGAGCCGAGCGCCCGCCCGACCAGCGCCATGACGCCGGGTCCCGGGATCGCCGCGGCAATGCCGAGGGCGAGCGCGTAGGCGGCAATGGCATAGAGGGTCATGCTGTGGTCCCCGTTCGGACGTCAATGGTCGAAGCCATTTTACCGCAAATGTGGACCCCCGTCAGAGCGCAGTCCTGGACCGCATCGCCGCGGCGAGCGTGCCCTCGTCGAGATAGTCGAGTTCGCCGCCGACGGGAACGCCGTGGGCGAGGCGCGTCACCTTCACGTCGAGGCCGTCGAGCTGGTCCATGATGTAGTGGGCGGTCGTCTGGCCCTCGACGGTGGCGTTCACCGCCAAAACCAGCTCCTTCACCGTGCCGGCATGGATGCGGTCGACGAGCTGGCGGATGGTCAGATCCTCCGGCCCGACGCCTTCCAGCGGAGACAGCACCCCGCCGAGGACGTGATAGGCGGCGTTCAGCGCCTTCGCCCGCTCCAGCGCCCAGAGGTCCGACACGTCCTCGACGACGACGACCGTCGCCTGATCGCGGGCGTGGTCGCAGCAGATCGTGCAGGGATCGCGGGTGTCGATATTGCCGCAGGTCGAGCAGACCTGCACCTTGTCCAGCGCCTCGCCCATGGCGGCGGACAGCGGCGCCAGCAGCTGCTCGCGCCGCTTGACGAGATGCAGCGCCGCGCGCCGCGCCGAACGGGGCCCGAGCCCCGGCAGCTTGGCGAGCAGCTGGATCAGCCGCTCGATCTCCGGGCCGGCGATGGATTTGGCCATGTCAGAACGGGAACTTCATCCCCGCCGGCAGGTTCAGCCCGGCCGTCAGCTCCTGCGTCTTCTCCTGGATCGCCAGCTGCAGCTTGGCGTGCGCGTCGTTGTGGGCGGCAACGATGAGGTCTTCCAGGATGTCCTTCTCGTCCGCCTTCATCAGCGAGGCGTCGACGGTGACGCCGCGCATCTCGCCCTTGCCGGAGAGCGTGACGGTGACGACGCCGCCGCCGGACTGACCGGAGACCTCGATCTGCCCGATATCGTCCTGCAGCCCGGCCATCTTCTCCTGCATGGCCTTGGCCTGCTTCATCATGTTCATCAGGTCTTTCATCGGGTGATCTCCTCGGTGGCGGCAGGCGTCTCACGCCCTGCCTCAAGATTTGACGGCCGTCCCGCCGAACCCATCGACGACAGGGTTCAGTCCTCGTCGTCCTCGGCGAGTTCGTCCGGGTCGTGCATCAGGTCGTCATCGCCGGCCTCCGCCGCAAGCGGCGCATCGTCGAGCGCCTTCTCCGCGTCGGCCCGCAGACGGACATGGGTGATCTTGGCGCCGGGGAAAGCGGCGAGCACCGCGGCGACCTCCGGATCGCTCGCCGCATCCGACACCAGCGCGTCGCGCCGCGCCGCATCCTGCTCGTCGAGGGTCGGCTGGCCGCCGGCATTGGCGACCGAGACCACCCAGCGCCGGCCGGTCCAGTCGTGCAGGCGCCGCTGCAGGTCGCCGAGGAGCGTGCGCGGGGCTTCCGGCGTCAGCTCCACCTCCAGGCGGCCCGGCGAGAACTTCACCGGCCTGAGGTAACGGCGCACCGACACACGCATCAGCGAATCGCGCTTCTCCTCCGCGAGCCGCGCGAGATCGGCCATGGAGCGGATGGCGACTTCCTCGGTCTCGACCGCCGCCGGTCGGGTGGCCGGCCGGAGACCGGCGCGTTGTCCGGGGCGCGCCTCGGCGCGCGGCGCGGTGTGCACGATCTGCGGCGCAGCGCTGGCGGATGCCGCGCCGCGGGCCTCGACCCGTGCGCCGCCCGATCCTCCGCCGGCGCCGACGGCGCCGGACATCATCGCCTCGCCGCCATCGCTGCCGCCCTGCCCGCCAGCCGGCGCGGAGCCCGGCGCAGGCGACGGCAGCGCCGAGGGCCCCTCCTCCCGGATCAGCCGCAACAGCTCGTCCGGCGAGGGCAGGTCGGCGGCATGGGCGATGCGGATCAGCGCCATTTCGGCCGCCTGGCGGGGCGTCGCGGTATCGCGGATCTCCTCCAGCGCCTTCAGGAGCATCTGCCAGACCTGTCCGAGCGTGCGGATCGACAGCGTCTTCGAGAAGGCGAGGCCCCGCTCGGCCTCCATCGGCGACAGCGCCGCGTCCTCGGCCGCTTCCGGCACATAGCGCAGCGTCGTGACGAGGTGGGTGAAGTCGGCGAGTTCCGCGAGCACGACGGCCGGATCGGCGCCGGAGGCATACTGATCGCGCAGCTCGACGAGCGCCGCCTTGCCGTCGCCCTTCATCACCATCTCGAAGAGGTCGATGATGCGGACACGGTCGGCGAGCCCCAGCATGTCGCGCACCGCCTCGGCGGTCACCGTGCCGGCGCCGTGGGCGATCGCCTGGTCGGTCAGGGACAGCGCGTCGCGGGCCGAGCCCTCCGCCGCGCGGGCGATCAGCCGCAGCGCGTCGTCGTCGATCGCGACCTGTTCCTTGCCGGCAATGGCTTTGAGATGCGCGACGAGCTTGGCCGAATCAATGCGCCTGAGATCGAAGCGCTGGCAGCGCGACAGGACGGTGATCGGCACCTTGCGGATCTCGGTCGTCGCGAAGACGAACTTCACATGCTCCGGCGGCTCTTCCAGGGTCTTGAGCAGGCCGTTGAAGGCCTGGTTCGACAGCATGTGCACTTCGTCGATGATGTAGACCTTGTAGCGCGCAGAGACCGGCCGGTAGCGCACCTGCGCGATGATCTCGCGGATGTCGTCGATGCCGGTGTGGGAGGCCGCATCCATCTCGACGACGTCGACATGCCGCCCCTCCATGATCGCCTGGCAATGGACGCCGGGACCGGTCATGTGGATCGTCGGCTGGTGGATCTCGTCGGTCTCGTAGTTCAGCGCGCGAGCCAGGATGCGGGCGGTGGTCGTCTTGCCGACGCCGCGCACGCCGGTCAGCATCCAGGCCTGCGCGATGCGTCCGCTCTCGAAGGCGTTGGTCAGCGTGCGCACCATCGGCTCCTGGCCGATCAGGTCGTCGAAGGAGCGCGGCCGGTATTTGCGCGCAAGGACGCGGTAGGGCGTCGCCGCCTCGGCCGGTGCGTCGTCGAGGCTCACGCGTCACCCGCGGCGCAGCCGAGCGGCGCGTGGGAGGACCGGGATCTGAGCGGGCTGACGGACATTGGGACGATGAGGCTCACCGGATCGCGTTCGGGACGGTCACCGGTTTTGCGATCTCGGGAGGAAAGACGCAAGCCGCGCCGCGAGAAACTTCGCCGCGCTGCCGGCCGCGACGCCAGCCGCCGCCGCATCGGGCGGCGTTGGCCGGGGGCAGAATTTCATGAGGCGAAGAAGGTGGGAGGCTGGCACGATGACCCGTGCCGTGGCTCGTTGGGGCTGCTTCCTTCCGGACCTGACCCGGTTGGCGAGTGGCTCGTCCACCACCAACCTCCCGGGACTGCATATCGGCGATGTCAGGCCTAGATGCAACCCCGACACCGGCAATTTGGGAGACGACAGACATGCGAGCCTTCGAAATCGACCCCCGCCTGGACAAGGATACGGTGGCGGTCGGCAAACTCGGGCTCTGCGACCTCCGCCTGATGAACGACCGCCGCTGGCCCTGGCTGATCCTCGTGCCGCAGCGCGCCGGCGTCACCGAACTGCACGATCTCTCGCCGCTCGACCAGACCATGCTGATCTTCGAGGCCGACCTCGTCGCGAAGGCGCTCAAGTCGCTGGTCAAGGCCGACAAGATCAATGTCGGCGCGCTCGGCAACATGGTTCCCATGCTGCATCTGCATGTGATAGCGCGGCGCGCGGGCGATCCGAACTGGCCGGGACCGGTCTGGGGCTTCGGGAAGGCGGATCCCTATCCGCCGGAGGAAGCCGAAGGGTTCCTGGCAGATATCCGTCGGGCGATCCTGCCCGCATGAAAGCGACGACAGAAGTCATGTCCGAGAATCGAGACGAGATCAGCGCCCGCACAGGCTTTGCGGGCAACCGGCTGTGGCGCGACGGTGAGCAGCGGACCGAGCAGAGCCTCGAAGCCGCCCTCGCCCACGCGGATGCGACGCTGTACCTCACCGCGGACGGCAAGTGGCTGTGCGCGACGAGCGGCGAGGCTCCGGACCCGGCATTCGCGCGGGCGGCGGCGGAAGAGCTCGGCGCCCAACTGCCCGAGAGCGTGCTCCTCGGTTTCGACCCGAGCGGCCGGCCGGCCCTCGCCGCCGAGTTCGGCGGCGTTCCCGAGGCGACGGACGCGTTGGCGCTCGTCGATCTTCGCTCGCTCGCCATGCAGGGCCGGCTCGATCCGGACGTCGAGGGACAGCTCGGCCAGGCCGCCCATCTCCTCGGCTGGCACCGCAAGAACCGCTTCTGCGGGCGCTGCGGCTCGCCGACGGTCCCGGAAGCCGCCGGCTATCGCCGCCGCTGCACGGAATGCGGCGACGTCGTCTTCCCGCGCACCGACCCGGTGACGATCATGCTGGTCCACGACGGCAACGGGCGCTGCATCCTCGGGCGCCAGCCGCGTTTTGCCGAGAAGTTCTGGTCGTGCCTGGCCGGCTTCGTCGAGCCGGGCGAGACGGTCGAAGACGCGGTGCGGCGCGAGACGAAGGAGGAGGCCGGCATCACCGTCGGCCCTGTCTCCTATCTCGCCTCGCAGCCCTGGCCGTTCCCCGGCTCGCTGATGATCGGCTGCGTCGGCCTCGCGACGAGCCAAGAGATCACCTTCGACGGCGAGGAACTCGAGGACTGCCGCTGGTTTGACCGTGCGGAGGTCCAGGCGATGCTGGAGGGGCGGCATCCGGACGGGCTGTCGCTGCCGAGCCGCTTCGCGATCGCGCATCACCTGATCAAGGCCTTCGCCGACGGCGCGGTATAGCCGAGAGCGATTTCGGCGGCCGGGAGTTTCACTGAGCCGGCCCGCGGCCGCCGGCGGTGAGAGCGCATGCAACGCCGGCCGAACGTGATAATCCTCCCGGCCATGCCAGCCGACGCCTCCCCCGCCCCGCCCGAATTCGACGACGCCTTTCGCGACCGACTGACGGATCTTCTCGCCTGGCGGCGCGACGTGCGGCGGTTCCGGACCGATCCCGTCCCCGACGCACTGATCGACGCCCTTCTCGACCTCGTCCAGGCGGCACCCTCGGTCGGCAACAGCCAGCCGTGGCGGTTCGTGAGGGTGGAGAGCGCCGCGGCGCGGGCGGCGGTCCGCCGCAGCTTCGAGCGCTGCAATGCGGAGGCGCTTGGAGGCTATGGCGGAGAGCGGGCGAAGCTCTACGCCGGGCTGAAGCTTTCCGGGCTCGATCGGGCGCCGGTCCAGCTGGCGGTCTTCTGCGACGGGACGACCGGCCAGGGCGCGGGCCTCGGCCGCATGACCATGCCGCAGACGCTGGACTTCTCCGTCGTCGGCGCGATCCACGTTCTGTGGCTCGCGGCGCGCGCCCATGGCCTCGGCCTCGGCTGGGTCTCGATCCTCGACCCGGATGACGTCACCGCGGGGCTGGATCCGCCGGCCGGCTGGCGCTTCATCGCCCATCTCTGCCTCGGCTGGCCGGAGGAGGAGCACGACACGCCGGAACTCGAGCGGCAGGGCTGGCAGGCGCGAACGGCGGCGGGGCGGCGCGTTCTGACGAGATGACGCGTGTCGCGGCGGACATCAAACGGCGCGTCGAGACTGACGACCGGCCCGCGCCCAGTCCATCTGCTCGCCGGTCTCGACGGCACCCGGCCTGACCGCCCGAAGCCGAGAAAGGGCGGGCGCCGGCTCTTCGCCTCGCTCGATCAGCAGCCGAAGCGCGATCATGCCGGAGCGGCCGAGACCACCGCGGCAATGCAGGAGGACGCGGCCTCCGGCATCCAGCAGCGTGTGCAGCCGCACCGCGAGGTCCGGCCACGCTGCCTCCGTAGCCCCGGCCGGCACCTCGAAGTCGCGGATTGGCAGATGCGCCCATGCGATGCCGAGCGAAGCCAGCCGACCGCCCAGCATGCCACACCCGACCGCCTCCATCTCCGCCCGTTCGGTGAGGGAGACGACGAGGCTCGGCCGCCAGTCGGCGACGACGGCAAGATCGCCGGACAGATCGCCGCCGAGACCCGGCAGCCGGCACAGTCCGAGCCGGCCGCGACCGACCCCGATCGTCCCGATCTGAAGACTGTCCGGCGTTTCTCCGCCCATGCAGGAGACCTCACGACTTCGAAGTGCGTTGGCCGAACGGCCTGCGGCCCGCTTCCAGCGTCGAACGGCCCGACCTCGCTCAGGCCGCGTATCGCCGGGCCATGACGGCGGCGAGATCCCGGACCGGCTGCGGCCGGCTGAAGAAATAGCCCTGGAATTCGTGGCAGCCGGTCAGGCGGAGCTGCGCCGCCTGCTCGGCGGTCTCGACGCCCTCGGCGGTGATCGTCATGCCGAGGCCGGTCGCGATGTCGCGGATGGCGCGCACGATGACCTGGCAATCGGGCCGCTTGTTGAGGTCGCTGACGAAGGAGCGGTCGATCTTGATCTTGTCGAAGGGGAAGAGCCGGAGATAGCTGAGCGAGGAATAGCCGGTGCCGAAGTCGTCCAGCGCCACATGCACCCCGATCGCGCGGATCCGACGCAGGATGTCGACCGCCGCGTTCACGTCGTCGACCAGCGCCGTCTCCGTGACTTCGATCTCCAGCCGGTTCGCCGGCAGGCCGGCGGCGTGGAGGGCTTCGATGATCCGGTCCGGCAGTTCCCGGTCGCGGAACTGGACCGGCGAGATGTTGACCGACACGCGCTGCCCGGCGGGCCAGGTGGCGGCCTCCCGGCAAGCCTCCCCGATCACCCACAGACCGATCGGGACGATCAGGCCGCTTTCCTCGGCGAGCGGGATGAAGTCGACCGGCGGTATCATGCCGCGCTCGGGATGCTCCCAGCGCAGCAGCGCCTCGCAGCCGGTCACGTCCCCGGTCCTAACGTCGACGAAGGGCTGGTAGTGCAGGCTGAACTCGCCCCGGGCCAGGGCCAGCCGGAGATCCTGCAGCAGCACCTGCCGGACCTGCAGCTGCTGGTCCATGTCCGCGGCGAAGAAGCGGAAGGTGCCGCGGCCGGCCTGTTTGGCGCGGTACAGCGCCGAGTCGGCGCCGTTCAGCAGGCTCTCCTGCGAGGCGCCGTCGGCGGGAGCGAAGGCGACGCCGATGCTGGCCCCCACCACCGCCTCGACCTCGCCGATCCGGATCGGCTCGGCGACGGCGGACAGCAGCCGGCGGCACAGCGCCTCGACCGCATCCGGCTCGTGCCGCCAGCTGAGGACGACGAACTCGTCGCCGCCGAAGCGCGCGACCATGCTGCCCGATTCCAGCGCCGCCTTCAGCCGCCGTGCGATCTCAACCAGGAGCCGGTCGCCGACGGGATGGCCGTAGCAGTCGTTGACCGGCTTGAAGCCGTCGAGGTCGATGCTGAGAAGGGCGAAGGCCCGCCCGGCCCGCAAGGCGTCGTCAACCGCGTGGCCGAGGAGCGTGCGGTTGGGCAGGTCGGTCAGGGCGTCGTGATGGGCGAGATGGACGATCCGGGCTTCCGCCTGCTTCGCCGCAGTGACGTCCGCCATGACGCCGCGATAGCCGGTGAAGCCCGCCCGCGCGTCGAACAGCGGCCGTCCGGAGACCTGGAACCAGCGCGACGCCGAACCGATCCTGCAGGGCACGACCACGTCGCGGAACGAGCGCCGCGCCGCCAGATCGTCGCGCAGGCGCTCGAGCGCCTGAGCGTTTCCGGGCATGTCGGGGTCGGCGAGGATGTCGGCGATCGCTTGCCCGGCGAGCGGCCGGTCGAAGATCACTTCGGCGAACCGCGTCGAGGGAGCGAAGACGTCGAGATTCGCGTCGGTCTGCCACAGCCAGTCGCTCGACTGGTCCTCGTGCTCGCGCAGCAACAGCCCGATGACCTCGGTCTTCTTCTCGAGCTCCAGCTGCTGCTGCACCGACTGCGCGAAGAGGGAGGAATGCTGGCGGATCACCTGCAGCGCAGCGCCGGCTCCGCAGATGAACAGCACGGCGAGCGCCGCGCGCTCCCAGTCCATCCCGGCATAGAACGCGCTGGCGGTGAACACGGCCATCTGCGTCAGCAGAAAGGTGATCGAAATGCGCAGGACCGGCGCGTGGATGGAACTCGCGGACCAGAAGGTGCCGATGCAGAGGGCCAGCATGAACGCGAAGGTGAATCCCTGCGTGGTGAACACCAGCAGCGAGGGATAGCTCGTCATCACCAGCGCAGTCACCGCGCTCCAGACGGCGAAGGGCGCGACCTGCCGCAGGGAGATGGGCTGCGGCAACTGCCGGAGCATGCGCCTGGCGATGGGGATGCGCACGCAGCACAGCACCAGCACCGCGCCGTACCAGACGAAGATCGCCGGCCCCAGTTCGGCGTGGAACAGGATCACGGCGAGGGTTGCGGCGGCGGTGAACCCGATCAGGCCGCGCTCGACGTTCGATTCCGACGCATGAAGCTGCCGGCCGCGAAGCTGATCGTCTCCCGCGCCGGATTGCGGCGGCTCTTCGGCGCCGGGATCGGCTGCGCTGGTGATCGTCGACAAGGTTGTGGCTCCGGACATCGTCGCCGCGCCGTTGCATCGCGGCGCGGGTATCGACGCATTGAAGCGCAAACCTCTGAAGAAATACCTGCTTTCTTCAGAAACATCCGCGCCGTATCATCCGCAACCGATTGCCTTGGGAGGCCGCCTACTCCCCCGGCAGGAGGAGGGCGTGACGGTTCTCCGCCGCCGGGTAGACGCCGAGATTGCGGTATTCGGCGGAGAAGAAGCCGAGTTCCTCCAGCGCGCGGGCGAGCGCGGGGTCGTGCGGATGACCCTCGACGTCGGCATAGAACAGCGTCGCGGAGAAGCTGCCGCCGAGCTGGTAGCTCTCCAGCTTGGTCATGTTGATGCCGTTGGTGGCGAACCCGCCGAGCGCCTTGTAGAGCGCCGCCGGGATGTTGCGCACGCGGAAGACGAAGGTCGTCACCACGTCGCGGCTGATATAGGTGCGGCCGCTCTCCGACAGGGCCGCATCGCGCTTCGCCCAGAGGCTGAGGCGCTGCTCGTCGGGATCGGCCAGCGGCTGCATGTCCGGATTGGCGAGGATGACGAAACGGGTGACGTTGTTCGCCGCGTCCTCGACGTCCTCCTCCAGGATGGCGAGGCCGTAGCGCTCGGCGGCGAGTTCCGGCGCGAGGGCAGCCCGCGTCCGGTCGCCGCTCTGCGAAACCTCGCGCGCGGCCCCCGCCGTGTCGCCCGCCACCACCGGCTTCCAACCGTTCGCGCGGATATATTTCCGGCACTGGCCCAGCGCATGGATGTGGCTGTGGACGCTCCGGATCTCGCTGCGCTTCACGCCCGGCAGCGCCATCAGCTGGAAGTGGATCGGCATGAAATACTCGCCGACGATCTGCAGGCCGGAATCCGGCATCAGGAGATGGATGTCGGCGACGCGGCCGGCCAGCGTGTTCTCGATCGGGATCATCGCCCGCTCGACGCGCCGCATCCGGCCCTCGTGCTCGGCCGAGCCGGCCTTCAGCGCCGCGAAGGCGTCGTCGAAGGAGGGGCACGGCAGCGGCTCGTAGGCGTCGCCGAAGACGCTCGCGCAGGCCATGTCGGAATTGGCGCCGGGCTCGCCCTGGAAGGCGATCATCGGGCGGTCTTTGGCCGAACTCATTTCAGGATACTCCGTACATCTGCCGGGCCCGCTCCAGATCGTCCGGCCCGTCGACGCCGAGCGGGACCGTGTCGACGATCTCGGCGTCGATGCGCATGCCGTCCTCCAGCGCGCGCAGCTGTTCCAGCTTCTCGCGCGTCTCCAGCGTCGAGGGGGACAGCTCGACGAATCGCTCCAGGCTGGCGCGGCGATAGGCGTAGAGGCCGACATGGTGATAGTGCGGCCCCGGCCCCCAGGGCGCCGTCGCCCGGGTGAAGTAGAGCGCCCGCATCCGCGTCGGGCCGATCGGCGAACCGACCAGCTTGACGACGTTCGGATTGGTGCGCTCGGCCTCGTGGGTGATCTGGACCGCGAGCGTCGCGATGTCGCAGCGCGGATCCTCGAAAGGCGCGAGCACCTGGCGGATGGCCTCCGGCTCGATCGTCGGCAGGTCACCCTGGACGTTGACGATCGTCTCCGCCGTAGCCTCCGGATCGACCGCCTGCAGCGCCTCGAAGATGCGGTCGGAGCCGGACTGATGCGCCGCCGACGTCATCACCGCCTCGAAGCCTGCCGACACGACCGCGTCGCGAATCGCCTCGGCGTCGGTCGCCACGAACACGCGACCGATCCTGGCCGCGGCGGCGCGCTCGGCGACGCGTACCACCATCGGCTTGCCGGCGATGTCGGCCAGGGCTTTCGCCGGCAGCCGGGTCGAGCCGTAGCGTGCGGGGATGAGGACGAGGATCGCCATGGGTTTCGCCTGAACTAAAGGTGAAGGGCCACACGCCTTGAACCGCCGGTGCGGCGATGACAAGGCTGTCGCAAGGCCAGCTCACGGCGGCTCTTACAGGTGTTGCCTTGGAATCGCAAAAGACCTAGGTTTCGCGCGGTTTTGCTTTGGGGGAGACGCCGGACGGCGTCGGCAAAAAGTCAGGGGGAGGTCGTTCCGGCCGATGGATTCGTTCGAAGCCAACAAGATCTTCGGAGCCGTTCTGGGAACGGTCTTCGTGCTGTTCGGCGGCAGCCTGCTCGCGGAAGGGCTGTTCAGCTCGGAGGCGCCGGAAAAGCCGGGCTTCGAGATCGCCGTCGCGGAACCGCAGCAGGGCGGCGGGACCGAGCAGAAGGCGGCTGCCGAGGATCCGCCGGTCGCCGCTCTCCTGCAGAACGCCGACGTCAAGGAAGGGCAGACGATCTTCAAGAAGTGCCAGGCCTGCCACAGCGGCGAGAAGGGCGGCCCGAACAAGGTCGGCCCGCACCTGTGGGGCGTCGTCGACCGGCCGGTGGCCTCGGTCTCCGACTTCTCCTATTCCGCCGGCATGAAGAAGTTCTCCGACAACGGCCAGAAGAAGTGGACCTACGACCACATCTACCACTTCATCAAGGCGCCGAAGGACTACGTGCCGGGCACGGCGATGGGCTTCGCGGGCCTGAAGGACCCGCAGCAGCGCGCTGACGTCATCGCTTATCTGCGGACGCTGAACGACAACCCGCCGCCGCTGCCGCCACCGCCGGCCGAGGGGCAGAAGAGCGCGGACGCCGGCAATGGCGGCGCGCCCGCGAGCGCCGAGGCGAACGCCGAGACCAATCCCGCGACGACCACCCAGCCGGGCGTCGCCGCTGCCCAGGAGCCGACGCAGACGCCAGCGACGACCGACAGCCAGGCCGCCGCGCCGCAGCCGAACGCCCAGGCCGCGCCGACGCAGGCGAATGAGAACAAGCCGAACCCGCCGGCCGCCCAGCAGCAGGCGGCTAACCAGGCCAACGCGCCGAAGGGCGGCGACGTCAACGCCGGCGCCGAAGGCACGCAGGGGATGAGCGCTGCGCCGGCGCAAGGCATCGCGCAGCCCGCCCCGGCGGGCCAGCGGCAGGCGGCGGCCAGCAGCCAGCCGGCAGGCGGCACGCAGCAGGCGGCGATCACCGGCGACCCGGCCGCCGGCAAGCAGGTCTTCCGCAAGTGCCAGGCCTGCCACGCCATCGGCGAAGGCGCCAAGAACAAGATCGGGCCGGAGCTGAACGGCATCGTCGGCGAGAAGGTCGCCCTCGTCGAAGGCTACAACTTCTCGAGCGCGCTGCAGAACTACGCCAAGACCCATCCGGTCTGGACGGTCGACGAGCTGCACCAGTGGCTCTCGGGCCCGCAGAAGCTGGTTCCCGGCACCAAGATGTCCTTCCCCGGCCTCAGCAGCCAGGACGACATCAACAACGTCATCGCCTATCTCGCGAGCTTCGGCCCGGACGGCAAGCCGAAGAACCCTTGAGCCGGGCGAACAGCCCGCATGCGAAGGAAGCCCCGGCAGCGTCCGGGGCTTTTTTCGTCTGGACCGCCGCCATCTGCCCGACAACCTCGCGCATGGTTCCCGGCCCGGAGCCGAAATCCGAGGCCCGTCAGCGAATTACGCAATCGTCAGGTGACAGCTCATCGCAGGATGGCCATAAACGTCGCGGAATGTTCTCGCTGCCCGCGCACCGCACCCGCAACGGAGATGTCCATTTGCCGTCACTGCCGCGTCTTGCCCGCCTCGCCGGCTCCGCCGCCCTCGCCTTCGCCCTGACGGTCGGCGCCGCCCTCGCCCAGGACGCGCCGAAGGCATCGACGCCGCAGGAGGCCGCCAAGCCGGCTGCGGCGGGTGAAACGGCCGGTGGTTGGCAGACCTCGATCTCCCTCATCGCCCCGTCGAAATATCCGCCCGACTTCAAGCACTACGACTACGTCAATCCGGACGCGCCGAAGGGCGGCACGCTGAACAGCGCCGTCATCGGCTCCTTCGACAGCTTCAATCCCTTCATCGTGCGCGGCACGCCGGCCGCCGGTCTCGCCACCTTCGGCGGCGGGCTGCTCTACGATTCGCTGATGGAGCAGTCGACCGACGAGCCGGCGACCTCCTACGGCATGATCGCCGAGGCGCTCCGCTATCCGCCCGACTTTTCCTCCGTCACCTTCCGGCTGAACCCCAAGGCCCGCTGGCACGACGGCAAGCCGATCACCGTCGAGGACGTGATCTGGAGCTTCAACACGCTGAAGTCCCTGCATCCGCAATGGGCGGCCTACTACAAGAACGTCGTCAAGGCGGAGAAGACGGGCGACCGGGAGGTGACCTTCACCTTCGACCAGAAGAACAACCGCGAGCTGCCGAACATCATGGGCGACCTGACGGTGCTGCCCAAGCACTACTGGGAGGGCACCGGCCCGGACGGCAAGAAGCGCGACATCTCGCAGCCGACCTCCGAGCCGCCGCTCGGTTCCGGCCCCTACAGGATCGGCAAGTTCTCGATGGGCAAGTCGATCGAGTGGGAGCGGGTGCCGGACTACTGGGCCGCCGACAATCCGACGCGCGTCGGGCGCTACAACTACGGCCGGATCGACTACACCTATTTCCGCGACCAGAACGCCGCCTGGGAGGCCTTCAAGAAGGGCGGGCTCGACGACTACCGCATCGAGAACATCTCGCAGCGCTGGGCCGAGGGCTACGACTTTCCCGCCGTCAAGAACGGCGAGGTGATCCAGAAGACGGTGCCGAACCATTCGGTCGCGAACATGCAGGCCTATGTCCTGAACAACCGCCTGCCGAAATTTCAGGACCGGCGGGTGCGCGAGGCGCTGACCCTCGCCTTCAACTTCCAGGAGATGAACCGCACGCTGTTCCACGGCCTCTACAAGCGGCTCGACAGCTATTTCGCCAACAGCGAACTGGCATCGAGCGGCCTGCCGGGCGATCGCGAGCTGAAATTCCTGACGCCGCTGAAGGGCAAGATCCCGGACGAGGTCTTCACCAAGCCCTTCACCCTGCCCGACTACGACACGGCGAACGCGACGCGCACCTATCTCAGGCAGGCCTATCAGCTGCTGACCGAGGCCGGCTATGTCCGCAAGGGCACCGGGCTCGTGAACGCCAGGACCGGCGAGCCCTTCACCATCGAGATGCTCGGCGACGACCCCTCGGAGAATCGCATCCTCGAACCTTATGCCCGCAGCCTGGAGCGGCTCGGCATCAAGGCGACCGTGCGCATCGTCGACCAGAACCAATATATCGACCGGTTGCGCAACTTCGATTTCGAGGTCGCCAGCATCCCCTATTATCCGCAGTCGCTGTCGCCCGGCAACGAGCAGCGCGACTACTGGAGTTCGAAGGCGGCCGACAGTCCCGGCAGCCGGAACTATGCCGGCATCAAGAATCCGGCGATCGACACGCTCATCAACGACATCGTCTTTGCCAAGGACAGGGCCGATCTCGTGGCGGCGACCCATGCGCTCGACCGGGTGATGCTGTGGGAATATTACGTCATCCCGCAGTGGTACAACGACAAGGTCTGGCTCGCCTACTGGACGAAGCTCCAGATGCCGAAGCAGCGGCCGAGTTCCGCCTCGATCGATCCCTATGCCTGGTGGGTCAAGGGCGCCGGCAAGGACACGGCGTCGGCGAAGTGATGGCGACCGCTCTGACGCATCTCACCCGCCGCCGCTTCGGCCAGCTGGCTCTCGCCGCCGGCGGGGCCGCGGCCCTGCCGGGCAAGCTCTTCGCCGCCGTGCCCACCGACAGGCCGCTGCACGGCCTGTCGGTCTTCGGCGAGCTGAAATACGGGCCGGACTACACCGCCTTCGACTATGCCGCGCCGGACGCGCCGGACGGCGGCCCGATGAACCTGTCCGTCTCGAGCTGGCTGTTCAACCAGTCGCCGCAGACCTTCGACACGCTGAACACCTTCGTCCTGCAGGGCAATGCGCCGCCGCGCATGGAGTACCTCTACGATTCGCTGATGGTCTCCTCGATGGACGAGCCCGACGCGATCTACTGCGCGCTGGCGAAGAGCGTCACCGTCTCCCCCGACCGGAACGGCTTCACCTTCGAACTCCGGCCCGAGGCGCACTTTTCGACCGGCGCGCCGGTGACGGCGAAGGATGTCGTCTTTTCCTACGAGCAGCTGAAGCAGAACGGCCATCCGAGCCTGCAGGTCTCGCTGCGCAACGTCGGCAAGGTCGAGGCGCTGGCGGACGGGCGCGTCCGGATCGCCTTCAACGGCCGCCAGGGCTTCGGCGACGCGCTGGACGCGCTCGGCATGCCGATCCTCTCGGCCGACTTCTTCGGCCGGCGCAGCCTCACCGACGTCTCGACCGAGATCATCCCGGGGTCCGGGCGCTATAGCGTCGGCCGGTCCGACTTCGGCCGCTTCATCGAATACGACAAGCGGCCGGGCTACTGGGCGAAGGACCTGCCCTTCGCGCGCGGGCTCGACCACTTCCAGACGATCCGCATCGACTTCTTCCGCGATCGGCAGCCGGCGCTGGAGGCCTTCAAGAAGGGCCTCATCACCTTCCGCGAGGAGTTCACCTCGAAGGACTGGGCGACCGAATACGACTTCCCCGCGGTGAAGCGCGGTGCGGTGGTCAAGCGCACCTTCCCGCGGGAGAAGCGGCCGACCTTCCAGTGCTGGGCGCTGAACCAGCGGCGCGAGCGCTTCGCCGACAGCCGCGTGCGCCATGCGATCAACCTGTGCTTCGACTTCGAGTGGACGAACACCAACCTGATGTTCGGCCTGCGCCGGCATTCGAATTCGCCCTTCGAGGGCTCCGATTTCGTCGCCACCGGCACGCCGTCGAAGGCGGAACTGGCGCTGCTGGAGCCTCTGCGCGGCAAGGTTCCGGAGGAGGTGTTCGGTCCGGTCTGGCTGCAGCCTGTGAGCGACGGCTCCGGGCGGGACCGCAAGAACCTGCGCCTCGCCTCCGACCTCTTCGCCGCCGCCGGCTGGCGGCGGCAGGGCAGCCGGTTGGTCGACAAGTCCGGCCAGCCCTTCGTCCTGGAGTTTCTGACGCGCGGCCAGGAACAGGCGCGCGTCTATGCGAAGATGATCGACACGCTGCGCCTCCTCGGGGTCGACGCCTCGATCCGGCTCGTCGACGAGGCGCAGTATCAGGCGCGCAGCAACAGCTTCGACTTCGACATGATCCTCGCCGCCTTCCAGCTGGGTGCGACGCCGACGCGCGAGAGCCTGTCGCTGTTCTTCGGCGGCGACGCGAAGGATCGGCCGGGCTCCTACAACTATCCCGGCATGTCGAGCGAAGCCGTGGATACGCTGATCGGCAAGGTCGGGGCGGCGCGGAGCCGGGCGGATCTCGTCACCGCGATGCGGGCGCTCGACCGGGTGCTGCGCTGGCGGCTCGACTGGATCCCGAACATCAACGCGCCGTTCCACTACGCGGCCTTCTGGGACATGTTCGGCTTCAAGCCCGACAAGCCCGACTATGCCTGGCCGGTCGAGCGGCTGTGGTGGTTCGACGCGGCCAAGGCGAAGGCAGTCGGCAAGGCCTGAGCAAGCGCTGCGGGCGACTGTGCCGGCATGGCCGGCGGGCATGAAGTCGCCCGATTTTGCGCCGAGGGCCCGGAACGGTTAACGAGAACGAGCCGCGCACCGCGGCGCGCCGGGCCGCCGGCGAGACCTTCGGAGACGATCACCCCGATATGGGCGCCTACATCCTCCGCCGCCTCCTCCTGATGATCCCGACCCTGTTCGGGATCATGGCGATTTCGTTCATCGTCGTGCAGTTCGCGCCGGGCGGTCCGGTCGAACAGGTCATCGCCAGCCTGCAGGGCGATGCCGGCGGCGCCTCGGCGCGCGTTTCCGGCGGCGGCGGCGACTTCAGCGCCGCGCAGAGCGGCGGCAGCGATTCCGGCTATCGCGGCGCACAGGGGTTGAGCCCCGAGTTCCTCGCCAAGCTCAACAAGCAGTTCGGCTTCGACAAGCCGCCGCTGCAGCGCTTCGGCCTGATGCTGTGGAACTACATCCGCTTCGATTTCGGCGAGAGCTATTTCCGCTCGATCTCGGTGTGGGACCTGATCCTGGAGAAGATGCCTGTCTCGATCTCGCTCGGCCTGTGGATCACCCTCCTCTCCTACCTGATCTCGATCCCGCTCGGCATCCGCAAGGCGCTGAAGGACGGCTCGACCTTCGACGTCTGGACGTCCGGCATCGTCATCGTCGCCTATGCCATCCCCGGCTTTCTCTTCGCCGTGCTCCTGATCGTGCTCTTCGCCGGCGGCTCCTTCTTTGACTGGTTCCCGCTGCGCGGGCTCCTGTCGGACGGCGTCAGCGGCGCCTGGTGTGCGCCCTGGTCGGCGAAGTTCGACGCCTCCGCCTGCTTTGCGCGCACGGTCCCCGACTATTTCTGGCACCTCACGCTGCCGCTGATCGCGCTGTCGCTGTCGGCGTTCGCCACGACCACCCTCCTGACGAAGAACTCCTTCCTCGACGAGATCCGCAAGCAGTACGTCACGACCGCTCGCGCGAAGGGCCTGACCGAGCGCCGCGTGCTCTACGGCCACGTCTTCCGCAATGCCATGCTGATCATCATCGCCGGCTTCCCCGGCGCCTTCATCTCGGCCTTCTTCACCGGCTCACTGCTCATCGAGCAGATCTTCTCGCTCGACGGGCTCGGCCTCCTCGGCTTCGACAGCATCTATCAGCGCGATTATCCCGTGGTGTTCGGCACGCTTTACATCTTCTCGCTGATCGGCCTCGTGACGACGCTGATCTCCGACCTGACCTACACCTGGATCGATCCGCGCATCGACTTCGAACGGCGGGAGGTCTGAGGATGATGGACGATCGCGGCAACCGCCCCGCCAGCGAGACGCTCAATGCCGACGGGCCACGCGGCGACGAGCCGCTGAAGGATCGGCTCGGCCACGACCACCCGCCCGGCGAGCTGCCGGACATGCGCGCCGAGGCGATCGCCGAGGAGCAGACGAGCGGCGTCGCGCAGCTCGCGCCGGAGGCCGAGTTCACCCGGCGCCCGCGCCTGTCGCCGCTGAACAAGCGCCGCTGGCAGAACTTCAAGGCGAACAAGCGCGGCTACTGGTCGCTGTGGATCTTCGCGGTCCTCTTCGTCGTCACGCTGTTCGCCGAGTTCATCGCCAACGACAAGCCGCTGCTCGTCGACTACAAGGGCGAGTTCTACTATCCGGTCTTCGTCGACTACCCGGAAGTGACCTTCGGCGGCTTCCTGCCGGTCACCGACTATCGCGACCCCTTCGTGCAGGACGAGATCAATTCGCATGGCTGGATGGTCTGGCCGCTGATCCGCTACTCCTACGGCACGGTCAACAACGAGATCCCCTCGACCGCGCCCTCGCCGCCGTCCTGGCTTTTGACCAAGGCCGAGCGCTGCAAGAACTATCCGAAGGGCGTCGACGACCCGAACTGCACCTTCGGCAACATGAACTGGCTCGGCACCGACAACCAGGCGCGCGACGTCCTGGCGCGGCTGATCTACGGCTTCCGCATCTCGGTGCTGTTCGGGCTGATCCTCACCGCCGCCTCGGCGCTGATCGGCGTCTCCGCCGGCGCGATCCAGGGCTATTTCGGCGGCTGGATCGACCTCCTCTTCCAGCGCTTCATCGAGATCTGGTCGTCGATCCCGGTGCTCTACCTGCTGCTGATCATCGCCGCCGTGCTGCCGCCCGGCTTCTGGGTGCTGCTCGGGGTGATGCTCCTGTTCTCCTGGGTCGCCTTCGTCGGCGTCGTGCGGGCGGAGTTCCTGCGGGCCCGCAACTTCGAATATGTCAACGCCGCGCGGGCGCTCGGCGTCGGCGACCGGACGATCATCTTCCGCCACATGCTGCCGAACGCCATGGTGGCGACGCTGACCTTCCTGCCCTTCATCCTGAACGGCTCGATCACGACGCTGACCTCGCTCGACTTCCTCGGCTTCGGCCTGCCCCCCGGCTCGCCGTCGCTGGGCGAGATCCTGGCGCAGGGCAAGAACAACCTTCAGGCCCCCTGGCTCGGTTTTTCCGGCTTCATCGTGCTATCTCTGATGCTCTCCCTGCTCGTCTTCATCGGGGAGGCAGTGCGCGACGCCTTCGACCCGCGCAAGAGCTTCGGGTGACAGACATGAACGAACTGAGAAAGATTGTCGTCGACGATTATCCGGCGGACAACCTACCGGAGGACATCCGCAAGGACCTGGACCCTGGGCAACGCGTCAGGGTGACGGTCGAGCCCTACAGGCAAGAGCCGCGATATCTTCGCTTCCACGGGATCGCCGCGCACAAGAAGACGACGATCGAAGAAGCCGTCGCACGCGTTCGCGCTCTGCGCGACGAGTGGGATTAGACAATGGCGCGCTGGACCGTCTATCTCGACTCCAACGCACTGATCAGCTTCGTCGAAGTCGATGATGATCCTGTCATCCGTCTCTTCGATGTCGTCGAACCCGGGATGGCCAAGCTCTTCACCAGTGAACTCAGCCTGTCCGAGGTTCTTGTCGGGCCCCTTCGGGACGGAGACCATAGTCTGGTCGCCGCCTACGAGGAATTCCTGATCAGCGACGAGAGTTTGACCGTCCTGCCGATCGACCGGGCAGTCCTGCGAGACGCCGCTAGGCTACGGGCGGCTTTCGGCGGCAAGACGCCCGACGCCATTCACGTGGCGACAGCGATCGCCAGCAATTGCAACGTTATCGTCTCATCCGACCAGCGGCTTCGCATGCCGAAAGCGATTTCTCGGATCGCGGTGGAGGATGTCGGCGACTGGGAAAAGTGGCCATGACCGATCACCACCATCACCACGCCGGCCAGTCGCACGGCCACGATCATGGGCGCGGTCACTCCCATGACCATCATGACCACCACGGCCACTCCCATTCGCACGGCTTCGGCGGCCACGCGCATGGCGCCAACGAGACGCGGATGGCGATCGCGGCGGGGCTGACCGGCGTGTTCATGCTGGCCGAAGTGATCGGCGGCCTGTTCTCCGGCTCGCTGGCGCTTCTGGCCGATGCCGGGCACATGCTGACCGACTTCGCCGCCCTCGGCCTCGGCTGGTTCGCCTTCCGGCTGTCGCGGCGGCCGAGCGACGCGGAGCGGACCTATGGCTACGACCGCTTCGAAGTACTCGTCGCCTTCGTCAACGGCCTCGTCCTGTTCCTGATCGCCGCCTTCATCGTCTACGAGGCGGTGGAGCGGCTGATGTCGCCGAGCAGGGTGCTCGGCGGGACCATGCTGGCGATCGCGATCGGCGGCCTCGTCGTGAATATTGCGGTGTTCTTCGTGCTGCACGGCGGCGACCGGGAGAACCTCAATGTCCGCGGCGCCGTCCTTCACGTTCTGGGCGATCTTCTCGGCTCCGTCGCAGCGATAGCCGCCGCCGTCGTCATCCTCTTCACCGGCTGGTTCCCGATCGACCCGATCCTGTCCGTGCTGGTCTCGGTGATCATCCTCGTCTCCGCCTACAGGCTGGTGCGCGATGCCGGCCATGTGCTCCTCGAAGGCACGCCCGGCGACGTCGAAAGCGCAGACATCGCGCCGCATCTCGTCGGTGCGGTCGAGGGTCTGCGCGAAGTGCATCACGTCCACACCTGGGCGATCACGCCGCAGCGGCGCATGGCGACGCTGCACGCCTGCATCGAGGAGACGACGGACGGGACGATCGTGACTCGCGCGATCAAGAAGGAGCTGCAGGAGCGGTTCTCGATCGGGCATGCGACGGTCGAGATCGAATGGGAGGTCTGCGCCGACAACGGCCAAAGTTCCTGTCATGAGACCGGAGCCCCGCCGACAGACCTCGCTGCGCGCGTCGACGATCACGGCACGGTCCACACCGGCCCGCGCGGCGGCGATCATTCCCACACGCACTCGCACCGGACCGCCGGCGGGGGCTTCTCGCCCCTTACCGCCTGAACCGTTCGAGGCTTTCCACGCAAGGACCGCAGCGCTTGACCACGACCCCGGCCGCCGCGCCCGCCATTCGCGCTTCCGACCCGCTCCTGTCGGTCGAGAACCTCTCGGTCGCCTTCCAGCAAGGCGGCAAGACCGTCACCGCCGTCGACGGCGTCTCCTTTGCGATCGGCCGGGGCGAGACGCTGGCGCTGGTCGGTGAATCGGGCTCCGGCAAGTCGGTCTCGGCGCTGTCGATCCTGAAGCTCCTGCCCTACCCGGCCGCCAGCCACCCCTCCGGCGCGATCCTCTTCGAGGGCCAGAACCTCATCGGCACCGACGACCGGCAGCTGCGCAAGGTGCGCGGCAACCGCATCTCGATGATCTTCCAGGAGCCGATGTCCTCGCTGAACCCGCTGCACACGATCGAGCGGCAGGTCGGCGAGGTGCTGACCCTGCATCGCGGTCTCGGCGAGAAGGCCGCGCGGGCGCGCACGCTGGAGCTTCTCGCCCAGGTCGGCATCCGCAATCCGGAGGAGCGCCTCGGCGCCTATCCGCACCAGCTCTCCGGCGGGCAGCGCCAGCGCGTGATGATCGCCATGGCGCTCGCCAACGAGCCCGACCTTCTGATCGCAGACGAGCCGACGACGGCCCTCGACGTCACCGTGCAGGCGCAGATCCTGGAGCTTCTGAAGACGCTCCAGGCCGCCCACGGCATGGCGATGCTGTTCATTACCCATGATCTCGGCATCGTGCGGCGGATCGCCGACCGCGTCTGCGTGATGTATCGCGGCAAGATCGTCGAGGAGGGCGCGACCGCCCGCATCTTCGCCGATCCCCAGCACGCCTATACCAGGCACCTGCTCGCGGCCGAGCCCAAGGGGCGGCCGCCCGCCGCCAACACCAATGCCCCGGTCGTGGTGGAGGCGAAGGACCTGAAGGTCTGGTTCCCGATCAAGACCGGCTTCTTCCGCAAGACCACCGGCTACGTCAAAGCCGTTGACGGCATCGACCTCACCGTGCGCGCCGGCCAGACCGTCGGCGTCGTCGGCGAATCGGGCTCCGGCAAGACGACGCTCGGCCTCGCGCTCTGCCGGATGATCTCGTCCAAGGGGGAGATCGCCTTCGACGGCGCCCGCATCGACGACCGTTCGTTCAAGAAGATGCGGCCCCTGCGCGACCGGATGCAGATCGTCTTCCAGGACCCCTACGGCTCGCTCTCGCCGCGCATGCCGATCGCCGACATCGTTGCCGAGGGGCTGACGATCCACGAGCGCGGGCTGTCCGCCGCAGAGCGCGACGCGCGGGTCGTCGCGGCGCTGAACGAGGTGGGGCTCGACCCCGCGGCGCGGTTCCGGTTTCCGCACGAGTTCTCCGGCGGCCAGCGCCAGCGCATCGCGATCGCGCGCGCGATGGTGCTGAACCCGCGATTCGTCATGCTGGACGAGCCGACCTCGGCGCTCGACATGAGCGTCCAGGCGCAGGTCGTCGACCTCCTGCGCGACCTGCAGAAGCGGCATGATCTCGCCTATCTCTTCATATCTCACGACCTGAAGGTCGTCCGGGCGCTGGCCAACGAGGTCATCGTCATGCGAAACGGCGTCGTCATGGAGCGCGGTCCGGCGGAGGAGATCTTCGAGCGGCCGCAGACCGACTACACCAAGGCGCTGATGGCGGCGGCCTTCGACATCGAAGCCGCACCGACGGGGATCGTTTCGCAATGAGCACCGGCCACTACCGGGACCAGCTTTCCGACCAGCCGATGGACTTCACCATCGACAACGAAGAGCTTCTTCACGACGGCTTTCGCAACCTGCGCGGCGTGACCGTCCGCCACGACGCGATGGACGACGGCGGCTCGATCGGGCCGCTCCACCGCGAGTTTCTCGACACCGGCCCCGTCGCGGTGATCGTGCCCTACGACCCGGAGCGCGACGCGATCGTCGTCATCCGCCAGTTCCGGGTCACGGCGGCGCTGAAGACGCCCAACGGAGCGATTCTGGAACTCCCCGCCGGCATGGTCGACCCGGGCGAATCGGTCCAAGACGCCGCGGCGCGTGAACTGACGGAGGAGACCGGCCTTTCCTGCAGGGCGATCGAGACCTGCTTCAAGATGATGCCGACGCCGGGACTGACCAGCGAGCAGGCGACGATCTTCCTCGCCATCGTCGACGCCTCCGGACTGGCGGAAGCCGCCGGCAAGCCGGACGAGCATGAGGATATCCGCCCGATCCTCGCCAAGGTGGACGATCTCGTCGCCGCCGTCGACGACGGTCGCATCGAGAACGGCTATCTCCTCGCCTGCACCCACTGGTTCGCGCGCAAGGGGCGCCCCATGGCGCAGGCGCTGGTCGGATCGATCGACGACGCGGAAAGCGCGCAATGAGCATCCTCCTCTCCGTCACAGGCTTCGACCCGCAGCGCTGGTACGAGGCGCTGAAGGCGGCCGATCCGAGCCACACCATCGTGCTTCAGCCCGGCCGCGCCGACGACCCGTCGATCGACTACGCCGTCGTCTGGAAACAGCCGCCCGGCATCCTTTCGGCGCTGCCGAACCTCAAGGCGATCTTCTCACTCGGTGCCGGCGTCGATCACATCCTCGCCGACCGCTCGCTTCCGGACGTGCCGATCGCCCGCATCGTCGCCGACGACCTCACTGCGCGGATGAGCGAATACGTCGTCTGGCGCGTGCTCGACCATTTCCGCCGCGGGCGCGCCTACCGCCAGCAGCAGGCGCAGAGGATCTGGCACGAGCGCATGCAGCCGGCGGCGCGCGAGGTGACGGTCGGCATCATGGGCTTCGGCGCCCTCGGCCAGGATGCCGCCGAAAAGCTGCGGACGCTCGGCTTCCAGGTCGCCGGCTGGAGCCGCAGCGGGCGAACCGCGCCGGGCGTCGCGACCTATTCCGGCTCGGACGGCCTTTCGCCCTTCCTCGCCGCAAGCGACATCCTCGTCGTGCTCCTGCCGCTGACGGCGGAGACGCGCGGCATCATCGACGCCGACCTCCTGTCGAAGCTGAAGCGCCAGACGCCGCTCGGCGGCCCGGTGCTGATCAATGCCGGGCGCGGAGCCCTGCAGGACGAAGTGGCGATTCTCGACGCGCTCGACCGCGACATCCTGATGGAAGCTTCGCTCGACGTCTTCACGGTCGAGCCGCTGCCCGCCGCCTCCCCGCTGTGGGCGCATCCGAAGGTGTTCGTCACCCCGCACGCCGCCGCGGTTTCGGATCCCGAGCAGCTCGCCCCCCTCGTCATGCAGCAGATCGCCGCCCACCAGCGCGGCGAACCGCTCAAGCATCTCGTCGACCGCGCCAGCGGCTATTGACCGCAGCGCCGCCCGCCGTTCCACTTCCGCCATCCAACCCGAGCTTCGAAGGACCCAATGGATTTCGCCCTGCCGACGACCAATGCCGGCTGGCTGCCGTTCGGCGCCGCCTGTCTGACCATCCTGTTCGGCCTCGCCGCGCTGTTCGCGCCCGGCACGACCATGCGGACCCTGGGAATCGCCCCGAGCGTCGGGCGCGCCGACGCCTATGCGGGCGGGCGCGCCAGCCTTGCCGGCTTCTGGCTCGGCGTCGGCATCGTCGCGGCGGCGCTCTACGATCAGCCTTTCGTCCAACTCGCGCTCGGCGCCGGCTGGCTGTTCACGGCCTTCGGACGGTTCGTCTCGATGCTGTCCGACGGCCGCTCGGCCGTCGGCTTTCTCGCCTTCGTCGTCGAGCTCTGCCTTGCCGCGGCGGCGCTCGCACCCGCCTTCGGCTTCATCTCCTCCTGAGCTTCGATCGTCTTGGCGTTGCAGGCGACGGCCAAGCGGAACGCCGGGGAAAGGGCGCAAATTGCCCGCGCCAAGCGTGTTGTCGGCAAGAAAGCCCTATGCTAGACGGTCGCTGTCTCGGGAGGTGGCACGGCGACGCTGTCGCTGCCTTCTTACCTTTTACCTGTCGGTTTCAAGGAATTGGAGCGGTCTTGCTTCGGCAGCGCGACGGGGCCTTGAACGGAACGCGAAAGAGAAACGGTCGTCCGTGGCACAATCATCCTCTCCCGTCTCGGGAGTCGCAGACCGCTACGCTCAATCCCTGTTCGATCTCGCCCTGGACGAGGGGGCGGTGGAAATGGTGGAGTCCGAACTCTCGGCATTCCAGACCCTGATCGATGAGAACGGCGACTTCCGGCGCCTCGTCGAGAGCCCGGCCTTCACCTCCGACGATCAGCTTCGCGCGATCGACGCGATCGTGAAGGACGTGAAGCCGAGCGCCCTGACCGGCAACTTCCTGCGGGTCGTCGCCTCCAACCGGCGGCTGTTCGTCCTGCCCGGCATGATCCGGCGCTTCCACCAGATCGCGGCCGATCATCGCGGCGAGGTCGAGGCCGAGGTGGTGAGCGCCTACCCGCTGACCGACGAGCAGCGCCGGGAACTGGCCGAGACCCTCGGCTCCTACGCCGGCAAGACCGTCAACATGCGCGAGAGCGTCGATCAAGCGATCCTCGGCGGCCTGATCGTCAAGATCGGCTCGCGGCAGATCGACACCTCGCTGCGCACCAAATTGAATTCGCTCAAGCTCGCATTGAAAGAGGTCGGCTGATGGATATCCGCGCCGCGGAAATTTCCGCAATCCTCAAGAACCAGATCAAGAATTTCGGCAACGAGGCGGAAGTCTCGGAAGTCGGCCAGGTTCTGTCTGTCGGCGACGGCATCGCGCGCGTCTACGGCCTCGACAACTGCCAGGCCGGCGAGATGCTGGAGTTCCCCGGCGGCATCCAGGGCATGGCGCTGAACCTCGAAGCCGACAATGTCGGCGTCGTGATCTTCGGCTCCGACCGCGACATCAAGGAAGGCGACACGGTCAAGCGCACCGGCGCGATCGTGGAAGTGCCGGTCGGCAAGGGCCTGCTCGGCCGCGTCGTCGACGGTCTCGGCAACCCGATCGACGGCAAGGGCCCGATCGATGGCGCCGAGATGCGCCGCGTCGACGTCAAGGCGCCGGGCATCATCCCGCGCAAGTCCGTGCACGAGCCGATGTCGACGGGCCTGAAGGCCATCGACGCGCTGATCCCGATCGGCCGCGGCCAGCGCGAGCTGGTCATCGGCGACCGCCAGACCGGCAAGACCGCGATCCTTCTCGACACCTTCCTCAACCAGAAGCCGGCGCACGACGAGAACCGCGAGAACGACAAGCTCTACTGCATCTACGTCGCCGTCGGTCAGAAGCGCTCCACCGTCGCGCAGTTCGTGCGCACGCTGGAGGAGCGCGGCGCGATGGAATATTCCATCGTCATCGCCGCGACCGCCTCGGAGCCGGCGCCGATGCAGTACATCGCGCCCTTCACCGGCTGCGCGATGGGCGAGTATTTCCGCGACAACGGCATGCATGCCGTGATCGCCTATGACGACCTGTCGAAGCAGGCCGTATCCTACCGCCAGATGTCGCTGCTGCTGCGCCGTCCGCCGGGCCGCGAGGCTTATCCGGGCGACGTCTTCTACCTGCACTCCCGCCTGCTGGAGCGCGCCGCGAAGATGAGCGACGCGCACGGCGCCGGCTCGCTCACCGCCCTGCCGGTCATCGAGACCCAGGCGGGCGACGTCTCGGCCTACATCCCGACCAACGTGATCTCGATCACCGACGGCCAGATCTTCCTGGAGACGACGCTGTTCTACCAGGGCGTCCGCCCGGCAGTGAACGTCGGTCTCTCGGTGTCTCGCGTCGGCTCCTCGGCCCAGGTCAAGGCGATGAAGCAGGTCGCCGGCTCGATCAAGGGCGAGCTCGCGCAGTATCGCGAAATGGCCGCCTTCGCCCAGTTCGGCTCCGATCTCGACGCATCGACCCAGCGCCTGCTCAACCGCGGCGCCCGGCTCACCGAGCTCCTCAAGCAGCCGCAGTTCTCGCCGCTGAAGACCGAGGAGCAGGTGGTGGTGATCTTCGCCGGCACGCAGGGCTATCTCGACAAGCTGCGGATCGACCAGGTCGGCCCGTTCGAGGACGGACTGCTCACCGCGATGCGCACCGAGCACAAGGAAGTGCTCGACCAGATCGCCAGGGAGAAGGCGCTGTCGGACGAGCTCCGCGGCAAGCTGAAGTCCGCGATCGACAGCTTCGCCAAGAGCTTCGCCTGAGCCCCAACGACGCGCCCTGAGCTTCGCCTCGACCGAGGCGGAGCCGGGCCAGCCGGAGACTGCGCCAGACCATGGCATCACTGAAGGACCTCAGGAACCGCATCGCGTCGGTCAAGTCCACGCAGAAGATCACCAAGGCCATGCAGATGGTCGCGGCGGCGAAGCTGCGTCGGGCCGAGGAAGCCGCTGCGGCCGCGCGGCCCTATGCCGACCGCATGGCCGCCGTGTTGTCCAACATCGCCGGCGCGATGGAGGGCGACGGCCCGCCGCTGATGGTCGGGACCGGTAGGGACGACACCCATCTCCTCGTCGTCTTCACCGCCGAGCGTGGTCTGGCCGGTGCGTTCAACGCCTCGATCGTCAAGCTCGCCCGCCAGCACCAGCGGCGCCTGGAGAGCGAAGGCAAGACGGTGAAGTTTCTCGCCGTCGGCAAGAAGGCGTGGGACATGATGCGCCGCGACCTCGCGCAGAAGGTCGTGCACCGCACCGACTTCCGCGAGGTGAAGAGCGTCGGCTTCGACGAAGCCGATTCGCTCGGCGAGACGATCATCGAGATGTTCGGCAAGGGCGAGTTCGACGTCTGCACCATCTTCTACTCGGCCTTCCAGAACGTGATCACCCAGGTCCCGACGGCCCAGCAAATCATCCCGGCCGTGCTGCCGAAGGATGAGGCCGAAGCGAAGGAGACGGGGGCCGTCGCGTCCTACGAATACGAGCCGGAGCCGGCGGAGATTCTCGAAGCCCTGGTTCCGCGCAACATCAAGGTGCAGATCCTGCATGCCCTGCTCGAGAACGCCGCGTCCGAACAGGGCGCGCGGATGAGCGCGATGGACAATGCGACGCGCAATGCCGGCGACATGATCGACAAGCTGTCGGTCTCCTACAACCGGCAGCGCCAGGCGCAGATCACCACCGAGCTGATCGAAATCATTTCCGGCGCCGAGGCGCTCTGACCGCAATCTGAGAGGAGGCCAATCCATGGCTGACACCGACAATCAGGGCCGCACCGTCGGCCGCATCGCCCAGGTCATCGGCGCCGTCGTCGACGTCGAGTTCGACGATCACCTGCCGGCCATCCTGAACGCCCTCGAATGCGACAACCACGGCAACCGCCTGGTGCTCGAGGTCGCCCAGCATCTCGGCGAGAACACCGTCCGCACCATCGCCATGGACCTCACCGAGGGCCTGGTGCGCGGCCAGGAAGTCGTCGACACCGGCGAGCCGATCCGCGTTCCCGTCGGCGACGGCACGCTCGGCCGCATCATGAACGTCATCGGCGAGCCGATCGACGAGGTCGGGCCGATCCCGTCCGACGAGAAGCGCGCGATCCACCAGCCGGCCCCGCCCTATATCGAGCAGTCGCCGGAGAGCCAGATCCTCGTCACCGGCATCAAGGTCATCGACCTGCTCGCGCCCTATGCGCGCGGCGGCAAGATCGGCCTGTTCGGCGGCGCCGGCGTCGGCAAGACGGTGCTGATCCAGGAGCTGATCAACAACGTTGCGAAGGCGCATGGCGGCTACTCGGTGTTCGCCGGCGTCGGCGAGCGCACCCGCGAGGGCAACGATCTCTACCACGAGATGATCGAGTCCGGCGTGAACAAGGATCCGCACGAGCACGGCGGTTCGGCCGAGGGCTCCAAGGCGGCGCTGGTCTACGGCCAGATGAACGAGCCGCCGGGCGCCCGTGCCCGCGTCGCGCTGACCGGCCTCACCATCGCCGAGCACTTCCGCGACCAGGGCCAGGACGTTCTGTTCTTCGTCGACAACATCTTCCGCTTCACCCAGGCGGGCTCGGAAGTGTCGGCGCTCCTCGGCCGCATCCCCTCGGCGGTGGGCTATCAGCCGACGCTCGCCACCGACATGGGCGCGATGCAGGAGCGCATCACCACGACCACCAAGGGCTCGATCACCTCGGTGCAGGCGATCTACGTGCCCGCCGACGACCTGACCGACCCGGCGCCGGCGACGTCCTTCGCCCATCTGGACGCGACCACGGTTCTCAACCGCGCGATCTCCGAGAAGGGCATCTACCCGGCGGTCGATCCGCTGGACTCCACCTCGCGCATGCTCTCCCCGATGATCATCGGCGAGGAGCACTACAATGTCGCGCGGCAGGTCCAGCAGGTGCTGCAGAAGTACAAGTCGCTGCAGGACATCATCGCCATTCTCGGCATGGACGAGCTGTCGGAAGAGGACAAGCTGACGGTGGCGCGCGCCCGCAAGATCGAGCGCTTCCTGTCGCAGCCCTTCTCGGTCGCGGAGGTGTTCACCAACACGCCCGGCCAGCTGGTTCCGCTGGAAGACACGATCAAGTCCTTCAAGGGCCTGGTCAACGGCGAGTACGACCACCTGCCGGAGGCCGCCTTCTACATGGTCGGCGCGATCGACCAGGCGGTCGAGAAGGCCCAGAAGCTGGCGCAGAACGCGGCGTAAGCCGGAGCGCCTCACGACACCGGCCGGGCGCGCGTCGCCCGGCTCCGATCGCAATGCCGCACGACCCGCGGCCAGACAGACAAGCGACCGATGGCCGATAGCTTCCAGTTCGAACTCGTGTCCCCGGAGAAGCTCCTGTTCTCCGAGGCGGTGACGGCGGTCAACATCCCCGGCAGCGAGGGCTATTTCACCGTCATGGCGCGGCATGCGCCGATGATGACGACGGTGAAGCCAGGCGTCGTCGTGGTGACGCCGGAGAGCGGCGAGGAGCGGCAGATCTTCGTGCGCGGCGGCTTCGCCGACGTCAACGAGAACGGCCTGACGCTGCTTGCCGAACATGCGCAGCCGGTCGACGAGGTCGACCGCGCCGCGCTCGACCAGCAGATCAGGGACGCCGAGGAAGATGTCGCCGACGCCGGAACGCCGGAGGCGCGCGCCAAGGCGCAGGCCGATCTCGACCAGCTGAAGGAGGCCCGCGCCGGTCTGCCCGGCTGAGGCGCCCCGCGGCTCAGCCGCCACCGACCCGATCGCGCGAAGGCCGGCCAATGTGCCGGCCTTTCGCGTTGTGGGGGACATGCGCTTCGCCGGCACCGGAGAGGCAGCGGAACCTCGCCTGGTGGCGGCCGTTCGCCGGGAATACCCGTTCCCAAGGAGCCGCCATGCCCGTTCGCCCCAAGGCCGTCGTCTTCGACATCATCGAAACCGTCTTCGCCCTGGAGCCGATGCGCCGGCGTCTCGCCGGTCTCGGCCTGCCGCCGAACGATCTCGAGACCTGGTTCGCCTTCGGCCTGCGCGATGCCTTCGCCATAGCCGCGACCGGAGCGCCTCCCCCCTTCCCGAAGATCCTTGCGGGCGCCCTCGACGCGCTTCTCGCCGTCCGCGGTCTGTCCGCAAGCGAATCCGAGCGGAACGCCGCCCTCGACGGGATGAAGCAACTGCCGCCGCAACCGCAGGCGGGCGAGGCCTTCGGCCTGCTGCAGCAGGCAGGACTGCCGATCTTTGCGTTGTCGAACGGCACCGAGGCGGCGACGCGCGCGCTACTGGAGACGTCCGGGCTGATCGATCACGTCGAAGCGGTGCTCTCGGTCGAAGCCGTGCACACGTTCAAGCCGCATGCGGAGGTCTATCGCCACGCCGTGGAGCGGGCGGGCGTTGCGCCGCATGAGGCCATGCTGGTCGCGACCCATGCCTGGGACACGCAAGGCGCCAAGGCGGCGGGGCTGCAGGCGGCGTTCGTCGCCCGGGGCCAGGCCTATCCGCCCGAGATGCTCGCGCCCGACGTCACCGGCGAGGACCTCGTCGACGTCGCAAAGGCGATCCTGGCCCTGCCGCAGAGCTGAGAGACGCGGGGCCGCGTCCGATGCGGCGGCTCCGCTTTGCCTGCGGCCCCCGACGCGCCCCCGCGTCCGTTGCGGCGACGCCGCCATACCTCCGGATCCCAAGGTATCCGGCGGATCAGGGCGCGAGGTGGCGAAAGGCCCTGACGACCTCCTCATAGACGCCGCGCTTGAACGGCACGATGAGGTCGAGCAGCTCGTCCATCGGCTTCCACGCCCATTCGTCGAACTCGGCGGCGTGGCCGCCCGGTGGCGGGTCGATCGCGATCTCGCTCTCGTCGCCCTCGAAGCGGAAGGCGAACCAGCGCTGCGTCTGGCCGCGGAAGCGGCCCTTCAGCGCGACGCCGACGAGTTCCGGCGGCAGGTCGTAGTCGATCCAGTGCGGCGCCTCTGCGAGGAGCGAGACGGTGAGCATGCCCGTCTCCTCGTAGAGCTCGCGCCTGGCGGCCTCCAGCGGCTCCTCGCCCTCGTCGATCCCGCCCTGCGGCATCTGCCAGAGCTTGACCGCGCCGGTCATCTCGCCCTTGTCCTCGATCAGCCGCCGGCCGGCCCAGACGCGCCCCTCCCCGTTGAGCACCATGATGCCGACGCAGGGACGGTAGGGCAGGTTTTCGAAGTCGATGGGTTTCACGCGCGTCCCTTCCTCGTCTCGTCCGGGCGAACCCGGTGACCTGGGTTATCGGGCGCAGAGCATGACGGGCAAGGGCGGGGGCTGCTACCGTCCCTCCGGATCGTCGGCGAGCGCCGAGACCGGGACGATCTCGATGCCGCGCTTTTCCGCTTCCGGAATCCAGGCGGCGATGGTCTTGATCGAGGTCCCGAAGGCGGAGGCGACGCCGATCGCGGTCCCCTGGGCGCGGGCGACGCGCTCGAGCACGTCGAGCTGCTTGCGGATCTCCGCCGGATCCTGCTGCTCGTCGAGGAGGACGTTGGCCTCGGCGAAGGGAACCTTCTCCAGCGCCGCCGTATCCCTGGCGACCGACCGGGTGGAGGAGGCATCGTCGAGATACATCAGGCCGCGGCGGCCGAGCTCCGAGATCAGCGGCTCCATCGCCGAGCGTTCGGCGGTGAAGCGGCCGCCCATGTAGTTCATCACGCCGACATAGTTGGTGATCCGCCCCATCGAGGCGTAGAGCGCATCGAAGTTCTGCGCGGCGGCCTCGTCGACGGTGACGGTGTCCTTGCCGGGATCGACGGAGGGATAGCCGACCGGCTCCAGCGGCACCTGCAGCAGCAGTTCGTGGCCGCCGCGCCGCGCCGCTTGCATCCAGCGGTCGAGGCTGTTGCCGGCCGGCGAGAAGCCGAGCGTCACCCCGGCCGGAAGCTCGTCCACCGCCTGCATCGAGCTGGTCTGGCTGATGCCGAGCGCGCCGACGACGATGGCGATTCGCGTCCCGGGCTTGCCGCTCCAGGCGCCGGCATAGACGTCGAAGGGACGCCGCCCGTCGGCACCACGCACCGGCAGCGGCCCATAGCGGCTCTGCTCGATCAGGGCGGCATCCGGGCGATCCGCCATGGACGGCGGCTGGCGCAGGGAGACGGGGTCCTCGACGCGGAAGGTCACGGGTCCGCCGCCGGCGCTCGGGCTGATGATCGTCGGGCCGCTCGCCCTTGCCGGCGGCAGCGGCCTGGCGACGGGAGACGGCGCAGCCACCGCGGCGCTTGCGGCGGGCTTCGGAGGCGCAGCGGCGAGTTCATCGACGACGCGGCGCGGCGGCTGCGCCTGAAGCGCGGCGGCACAGGATCCGGCGAGGACGACGCCGCTCACCGCCCATGCGCGCAGCGCCTGCAACGAGGGAAGCCGCCGCCTGCTGGCGCGAGCGGGACGATCGAGACCGAGAGGACGATAGAGTTCGCCGTGCATGCCCCCTCCTATCCGGCCAAGCTGGCGCGGGCCTCGCGGCAAAGGCCCGCGGCGCAAAAGCGAACGGCCCGGGCATCTGAGATGCCCGGGCCGTTCTCGATCGGATCAGTCACGCGCGCGGTCCGCGCGTTCGCTCAGTTGGTGGTGTGGGCCGGCTCGGCCGACGTCCCGCTCTTGGCCGTATTGCTGGCCGCGGTCGCGGCCGCCTCGGGCTTCGGCGGGAAGGCCGGATCGGTCTTCTTGCCGTCCATCAGGTCGATCGCATACTGCAGCTGCAGGTCGTCCTTCTTCTCCGGCGGCACGTAGTCGAGCGACCCCGAGCCCTGGGCTGTCTCGTCGACGCCCTGGATGTGGCCGCGCAGCGAGGACTCGCCGCGCACCAGATCGGCCGTGGAATCGATGCCCATCTGCTTCTTGATGTCTTCCGGCAGCGGCTGCTTGACGACGATGTCCGGATCGATGCCGTGACCCTGGATCGACTTGCCGGACGGCGTGTAATAGAGCGCCGTCGTCAGGCGCAGGGCGCCGTTCTGGCCGAGCGGGATGATCGTCTGGACGGAGCCCTTGCCGAAGGACCGGGTGCCGAGGATCGTCGCGCGGCGCTGGTCCTGCAGCGCGCCGGCCACGATCTCCGAGGCCGAGGCCGAACCGCCGTTGACGAGGACGATCAGCGGCTTGCCGTCGATGTCGTCGCCCGCGCGGGCGTTGTAGCGGCGGGTCTCGTCCGGGTTGCGGCCGCGGGTCGAGACGACCTCGCCCCCGTTCAGGAAGGCGTCGGACACCGACACCGCCTCGTCGAGCAGGCCGCCCGGATTGCGGCGCAGGTCGACGATGTAGCCCTTCAGCTTGTCCTCGCCGACCTTCTGCTTGATGTCGGCGATCGCCTCTTCCATGCCGACGGTCGTCTGCTCGTTGAACTTCAAGAGCTTGATGTAGCCGACATCGCCCTCGACCGAATGGCGCACGGACGGGACCTTGATCTCGTCGCGGGTCATCGTGACCTTGATCGGCTTGGTCGCGCCCTTGCGGATCAGGGTCAGCGTCACCTTCGAGCCGATGTCGCCCTTCATCTTGTCGACGGCCTGGCTCAGCGTCAGCCCGCGAACGTCCTCGCCGTTGATCTCGGCGATCAGGTCGCCGGACAGGATGCCGGCCTTGTCGGCGGGCGTGCCCTCGAAGGGCGAGACGACCTTGACGAGGTCGTCCTGCATGGTGACCTCGATGCCGAGGCCGCCGAACTCGCCGCGCGTCTCGGTCCGCATCTCTGCGGCTTCCTTGGCGTTCATGTAGCTCGAATGCGGGTCGAGCGAGGTCAGCATGCCGTTGATGGCGTTCTCGACGAGCTGCTGGTCGTCGGGCTTGGTGACGTACTGGTCGCGCACGCGCTCGAAGACGTCACCGAAGATCGCAAGCTGACGATAGGTATCGGACCCTGCTGCATTGGCCACGCCGGGGCTCTGGCTGACGACGGTCATCGCCGTCGCCCCCATCAGGGCCCCCGCAAAAAGAATCGAAAGCTTACGAATCATTCCTCGTCCTTCCAGAGGGTTCATCCATCCACCAGGGGGACGGATCGACCGGTTTCCCGTCTTTTCGAAACTCGACATAGAGAGCGGGCTCGGACGCCCCGAATTCCGCCACCTGCACACTGGCTATTCGCCGGGCTCCCATCAGCGCAACCGGTTCTCCCGCCGACACGAACTGACCGCTCTCGACATCGATCCGTTCCATGCCCGCAAGAACGACATGATAGCCGTCGCCGGCGTCCAGGATCAAGACTTGTCCGTAGGAGCGGAAGGGCCCGGAATACAACACTCTGGCATCGGCCGGAGCGGTCACGACATCCCCCGGCCGCGTCGCATAGGATTCGCCCGTGGTCACCCGGCCGATGTCGTCGGTATCGCCGAAGCCGATGATTTTCTTGCCCGCCACGGGCTTCGACAATCGCCCTTTCATTGTCGAAAATGGGGCAGCCGGTTCGAGCTCCGCCGTCTCACGGCGAAGTGACGCGATATCAAAGGCTTGCTTGGCAGGCGCGGACGCAGTGGGCGGTTCGAGGGCGGCGACTTCGACAGAGCCTTGCGACGGGTTGTCGGGCGTGGCGTCGGCGCCGGCAGCCGCCGGCGCGTCGGCGTGCCGGCCGGCCTTCCCCGGTGCGGTCGTCGGGCCGGACGCTGCCGCATCGGCGGGCGCGGCGTCTGCCGGCGCTGCGCTGCGAGGGTCCGCTGCATCCGCGACGGCTTCCTCGCCCGGCGCAACCGGCTTCTTCGGCCCCCCGGCCGACGTTCCGGACGCCGCCGGTTCGGCTTCGGCGACGGCGACGCTCGTATCCGGCGAACCCTGCGCCGGCTTTCCGCCACCGGGGCTCGCGGCCTGCTCCTTCGCCTTTGCCGCCTGCTCGGCGGCCTGCCGCGCCGCCTCGGCCTGCGCCTGTTCCTCAGCGATCCGCTGCTGCTCGGCCGCCGCCCGCGCCGCCGCTTCGCGCGCACGCGCCGCGTCGAGGTCGGACTGCAGACCGGCGATGAGGTCCTTCAGATTGCTGGCCTTGGAGGCGAGCTCGGCCGCACGCGCGGTCTCGGTGACACGCTCGCCCCGACTGTCCGCCTCCAGCTTCGCCTTCTCCGCGAAGAGCTTGGACAGCCGGGCCTCCTCCTCGCGGTGCCGGGTCAGCTGGTCGGCGAAGGTCGCCTTCTCCTTCAGGATCTGGTCCTTGACGGTCGACAGGCGATCGAGGTCGGCGAGCAGCGTCTCGGTCTCCTTGCGCAGCGAGGGGACGACGGCTCCCAGAAGGATGGCGCTGCGCACCGAGCCGAGCGCGTCCTGCGGCTTGACGAGCAGCGCCGGCGGCGGCGTCCGGCCCATCCGCTCGAGCGCTGCCAGCACCTCCATCAGCACGCCGCGGCGCTTGTGCAGCGACGCCTTGATCTTCCCTTCCTCGACCGCGAGGTCGTCGATGCGCCCTTCCGTCGCGGTGAGCTGCTGGCTGATCGTCTTCTGCTTGTCCGCCGCGTCGATCATCGCCTGCCGCAGCCGGTCGCGATCGGCGGCAATCGACGCGATCTGGGCGTCGAGCGATCGGATCTTCTCCCGGGAAAGGCTGATTCGCGACGAGACGTCCGCAAGATCGGCCTCGGTCTTGGCGCGTTCGCGCTCGATCAGATCGATCGAACCGGGATCCAGCGCACCGACCTTGATCGGGTCGAGCCCCGCGCCGTCCGTCGGGGGTGCCGCCACGGCGGCGGCCTGCACGACGGGCGAGGCGGTGGCCGGCATCGCCAGCGTCACGGCGAGGAGCAGCGCGGCGGCGGCCCGGCCCCGCCTCCCCGATCGTCCCTCGCCTTGCCGCCCTGCGTTCAACGCCCTGCCCCGAAAGCCTCTGCCCGAATCTAGGACGAGGCCGTTAACAACCGATCAACCATTCGCCGCGGCCCTGACACAGGCCGCAAAAGGCGACGCCGCGGCCACGAGAGCCACCGGCGGTCCGGCCGCACGGCCGACCGAGACGTCGCTTCGCCCGGACGCGGCGGACGGGATTCATCTTGAGATTCTACGTCGTTTCGTGGAACGACGAAACGCGCAAAGCCAGGTTGCGCCGCGGCTCACTGTGGGCGGCGAAAGCGGCTCAAGCCCTGTGATACGGGTGTCCCGCGAGGATCGTCGCCGCACGATAGAGTTGTTCGGCAAGCAGAATTCTGGCGATCTGATGCGGAAAGGTCATACGTCCGAGCGACAACAGCAGGTCGGCGCCCTGGACCAGCGCCGGATCGTGCCCGTCCGGGCCGCCGATCAGCAGCGCCAGATCCCGCCGGCCGGCGTCGCGGAACTTCGCCAGCGCCGCCGCAAAATCCTCCGAGGAGAGGCTCTTGCCGGTCTCGTCGAGGACGACGCGCACCGCCCCTTCGGGCACCGCCGCGCCGAGCCGGTCCGCTTCCTCGCGGCACCGTTCGACAGCGGAGCCGAGGCGCGACTCCGGGAATTCCTGCACCGACTGAAAGTCGAGCGCCAGCGGCGCACCGGCCTTCTTCAGCCGGCCCAGATAGCGATCGGCCAGTTCGCGCTCGGGCCCGGATTTCATCCGCCCGATGGCAGCAATCGTCAGTCGCATCGGCCAGCCCCTAGCACCGGCCGAAGCCCCTCATGCCGCAATGGCCGACGGTCAATGGACCGTCGCGTCTCCGATATCGCCGACGGTCCACATCTTCTCGATATTGTAGAAGCTGCGAACTTCCGGGCGGAAGATATGGACGATGATATCGCCCGTATCGATCAGCACCCAGTCGCCGTTCTGAAGGCCCTCGACCTTGCAGGTGCCGAAGCCAGCCTCTTTCAGGTCGCGCAGGAGATGGTCGGCGACGGCGACGACATGGCGATGCGAGCGTCCGGAGACGACCACCATGCAATCGGCGAGAGCCGACTTTCCCTTCATGTCGATGGAGACGATATCTTCGCCCTTCGAATCTTCCAGGCTCGAAATGACGAGATCGAGTGCGGTCCGGCCATCCGACATCTCGGTGGCGGGCGCGTCGGAAGGAGCTGTCTGGAAGACGTCCTTCGCTTCAGCCGCAGGTCTCAGTGTCGTTTTCCCTTTCTTGGGGCAACAGGGCCGACATCCAATCGATGCCGGCAGACCGAATGTAGGCAGTGTTCCATGTCCGTTTCAAGACGTCGCACCGCCATGACTTCGTAGGAGGGTGGAGGATACTGGCGTGCGCGGCCCGTGCAGGAACACCCAGGCGGGCGCTTCGCGGGAGGCGAGCGCCGGCGCGTCGTATTCCGGCAGCCGCCGCGCGCGATAGGTCGACGCCATCGGCGAGGACAGGGCCGACAGCGTCGCGCCGGGCCGGTCGACCACCGCGATCGGGACGTTCTCGACGATCCAGTGCCAGTCCTGCCAGCGATGGAAGGAGGCGAGGCTGTCGGCGCCCATGATCCAGACGAAGCGCACGCCGGGCCGCCGCTGAAGCAGGATCCGCAGCGCATCGGCGGTGAACCGCACGCGGTGCGCCGCCTCGAAGGCGGTGACGGTGTTGAAGGCCGGCGGCACCATCGCCCGCACAGCGGCCACGCGTTCGCCGATCGGCTTCAGCATGCCGTGGTCCTTCAGCGGATTGCCGGGGGTCACCATCCACCAGACCCGGTCGAGGCCGAGCCGCCGGCGCGCCGTTCCGGCGACCAGCCGGTGGCCGGAATGCGGCGGATTGAACGACCCGCCGAACAGGCCGATCGCCATCCCGCTCTCGGTGTGCGGGATGGTCAGATCGGCGGGATCAAGCCCCCTCGTGTCGGGGTTCGGGCTCGGCGGCGTCACGATCGGGTCTGGCCGGTCCCGTGGACGCGATAGTTGAAGCTCGTCAACTGCTCGACGCCGACAGGCCCGCGCGCATGCATCTTGCCGGTGGCGATGCCGATCTCGGCACCCATGCCGAACTCGCCGCCGTCGGCGAACTGGGTCGAGGCGTTGTGGAGGAGGATCGCCGAGTCGATGCCGTTCAGGAAGGCCGCGACCGCCGCCGCGTCCTCGGCGACGATCGCCTCGGTGTGGTGCGAGGAGTGGCGCTCGATATGGGCGATGGCGCCGGCGACCCCGTCGACGAGGTCGACCGAGATGATGGCGTCGAGATATTCGGTGTCGAAATCCTCCGCACTCGCCGGCACCGCCGCCGGATAGAGCGCGCGCACGGCGTCGCTGCCGCGGATCTCGCAGCCGGCCGCGGCCAGCGCATCGAGGATCGGCGCGAGATGGGTCGCCGCGGCCGCTTCGTCGACGAGCAGCGTCTCGGCGGCCCCGCAGATGCCGGTGCGGCGCATCTTCGAGTTCACCACCAGCCGCACCGCCATGTCGCGGTCGGCGGAGCGGTCGACATAGACGTGGCAGAGCCCTTCCAGATGGGCGAAGACCGGCACGCGCGCCTCGTCCTGCACGCGGGCGACCAGCGAGCGGCCGCCGCGCGGCACGATGACGTCGATATTGCCCGAGAGGCCCTTTAGCATCTCGCCGACGGCGGCACGGTCGGTGGAGGGCACGATCTGGATCGCGTCCTCCGGCAGCCCGGCCTTGGCAAGACCGGCGGCCATCGCGGCGTGAATCGCGGCGGAGGAGCGCGCCGAGTCCGAGCCGCCGCGCAGGATCACGGCATTGCCGGACTTCAGGCACAGCGCCCCGGCGTCGGCGGTGACGTTCGGCCGGCTCTCGTAGATCACCCCGACGACGCCGAGCGGCGTCCTGACGCGCTCGATCTTCAGTCCGTTCGGGCGCTCCCAGGCGGCGATCACCGAACCGACGGGATCGGGCAGCGCCGCAACGGCGCGGATGCCCTCGGCGATCGCCGCGATCCGCGCCTCCGTCAGCGTCAGCCGGTCAACGAAGGACGCCGCCATGCCGGCCTCGCGCGCCCGCTCGAGATCCGCGGCGTTCTCGGCGAGGATCGTCGCGGAGGTCGCGAGGATCGTATCAGCCATCGCATGAAGGGCAGCGTTCTTGCTCTCGGTCGGCGCCAGCGCCAGGCGGCGCGAGGCCACGCGCGCCCGCTGGCCGATGTCCTCCATCAGGGCCGCGATCGAGCCGGCCTCCGTCCTCGCCCTGTCGAGCATCGCGTCCCCTCCCCGTTCAGGCCGCCCCGAGCGCCGCTTCGGGGCGCTCGCCGGCGATCCATTCCATCACCATGTCGTCGCGGTGGACCATCGCGCTGCGCCCCTCGTAGCCGAGCGCCGCCGCGATCTCCGAGGAGCGACGGCCGGCGATCCGGCGCGCTTCCTCCGCGTCGTAGGCGACGATGCCGCGCGCGACCTCCAGACCGTCCGGTCCGGCGATCACCAGCGTGTCGCCGCGCTCGAAATCACCCTCGACCGCGACGATCCCGGCCGGCAGGAGGCTCTTGCCGGCGACGAGCGCCTTGACGGCGCCGGCATCCACGACGAGGCGGCCGGCGGTGTTGAGATGTCCGGCGATCCAGCGCTTGCGCGCTGTGACCGGGCTGCCCGAGGCCTTGAACAGCGTCGCGCGCTCGCCACGCTCGATGGCGGACAGCGGAAAGAGCCGGTTGCCGGCGGTGATGATCATCGCCGAGCCGGAGCCGGTGGCGATCTTGCCGGCGTCGATCTTGGTCTTCATGCCGCCACGCGAAAGTTCCGAACCTGCGGCACCGGCCATCGCCTCGATGTCCGGCGTGATGTGCTCGACCACGGGGATGTGGCGTGCCGAGGGGTCCAGCGCCGGCGGCGCGGTATAGAGGCCGTCGACGTCGGAGAGGAGCACCAGGAGATCGGCGTCGACCATGGTCGTCACCCGCGCCGCCAGACGGTCGTTGTCGCCATAGCGAATCTCGGAGGTGGCGACGGTGTCGTTCTCGTTGATGACGGGCACGGCGCCGAGGCCGAGCAGCGTCGCGATCGTCGCGCGGGCGTTGAGATAGCGCCGACGCTCCTCGGTGTCACCGAGCGTCAGCAGGATCTGGCCGGTCTCGATGCCGTGCCGGCCGAAGATCTCGGAATAGGTGCGCGACAGCGCGATCTGCCCGACCGACGCCGCCGCCTGGCTCTCTTCCAGGCGCAGCGGCCCGGTGGGCATCTTCAGGAGCTTGCGGCCGAGCGCGATCGCCCCGGAGGAGACGACGAGGATCTCCCGCCCCTCCTCCCGCAGCCGGGCGATGTCCTCGCCGAAGGATTCCAGCCAGGTTCGCTTCAGGCCGCGGGCGCGGTCGACGAGCAGCGCCGAGCCGACCTTCACGACGATGCGGCGATGGCCCGCGAGGAGGTTGTTCATCGCCCGCCCTCGGTTTCCGCGGCGGGCGCGAAGCGATCGTCCCGTGCCTCGGGTTCTGCCGGGGCGAGCCGCCCGATCGCGTCGCGCAGCGCGCGCAGCGCCTCCGGCATGCCCTCGCGGCTGACCGCAGACAGCGCCAGCGGCCGCGAGCCGCACTCGGCTTCGAGCTCGGCGAGCCGCTCTTCCCGGTCCTCCTCTGTCAGCGTGTCGACCTTCGACAGCGCGACGATCTCCGGCTTCTCGGCGAGCCCGTGCTCATAGGCCTCGAGCTCGTTGCGCACCGTGCGGTAGGCATGTGCGACATCCTCCTCGGTCGCCGAGACGAGGTGCAGGAGCACGCTGGTGCGCTCGACATGGCCGAGGAAGCGGTCGCCGATGCCGACGCCCTCATGAGCGCCCTCGATCAGGCCGGGAATGTCGGCGATGACGAACTCCTGCTCGTCGATCTTGGCGACGCCGAGGCCGGGATGCAGCGTGGTGAAGGGATAGTCCGCGATCTTCGGCCGGGCGCGCGTCACGGTCGCGAGGAAGGTCGACTTGCCGGCATTGGGCAGGCCGACGAGGCCGGCATCGGCGATCAGCTTCAGCCGCAGCCAGATCGTCAGCTCCTCCCCGGGAAGGCCGGGATTGGCGTGGCGCGGCGCCTGGTTCACCGACGACTTGAACTGCGCGTTGCCGAAGCCGCCATTGCCGCCGGCGGCGATCCGGTACCGCTCGCCGACCGTGGTGAGGTCGCAGATCAGCGTCTCGTTGTCCTCGGCGAAGACCTGCGTGCCGGCCGGCACCTTCAGCGTCACGTCGGAGCCCTTGGCGCCGTTGCGGTTGCGGCCCATGCCGTGCATGCCGGTCTTGGCCTTGAAATGCTGCTGGTAGCGGTAGTCGATCAGCGTGTTGAGGCCGGCGACCGCCTCCACCCAGACGTCGCCGCCGCGCCCGCCGTCGCCCCCGTCAGGGCCGCCGAACTCGATGTATTTCTCGCGGCGGAACGACACCGAGCCGGCCCCGCCATCGCCGGAGCGGATGTAGACTTTGGCCTGGTCGAGAAATTTCATGGTTTCGCGCTCTTGTCTTTCCGGAGCCTTCAGGCTGCGGCCCGCCCGTCATAATGGTCCGGACGAAGAATTGAAACGTCACTGCCCGGCAGGCTTCAGCGGACGCTTGGAGAAGATGACATCGGACGTGGCGACGGGAATGCCGAACTTGTAGACCGTCACATGGTTTTCGACCGTGCCGCCGGGCTGCGGCGTCATCACGTGACGAAAGCCGAGCAGCGTCGTGCCGCCGCCGGGCGCATAGCCGTCATAGACCAGCACGACGTGGTCGCCGCGGGTGAAGCCGCGCACCGGCACCGCCGGCGCCATCGCGCCCGTGCCGAGCTCGGTCGTCACCGTGCCGCTGAAGCCGCCGGACGGCGTCTCCGTCAGGTTCCAGCGCTGCAGCCGGGCCCCGTCCGGGAAGCGGAAGTGCTCGTCGAGACGGAGGTGGCTGCCGCTGCGCACTCCTTTGAAGCGCGCCGTGAAGGCGTCGGTGAAGAACAACGCCGTCCGCGTCACGCCGGCCGAATAGCTCGTGCCGTCGAAGAAGGCCGGCAGCGAGAACGCCGCCGACTGCGCCTGTGCCGACCCCGCATCGACCGCGGCAAAAGCGAAAGCGAGGCACGCAGCGACGGCGAGGCCGACCGGGCTGCGTGTCCGGCGCGGCGAGAGCCTGGGCGAAGCGGCCGTCATTTGCCGCCCCACGCCTTCAGCGACGTCCAGCAACTGCGGTCCATGGTGAACTGCTCGCTCGCGACCCGGCCCGAGACGACGGTGTCGGTCATTCCGTTGCCGCAGAAGCGGAAGCCGCACTTCCAGATGACCTTTCGCGAGGCCTCGTTGATCACCCGGCAACTGGCGTCGATCGCCTGGAGATCCAGCGCGGTGAAGCCGTAGTCGATCACCGCCTGCGCGGCCTCGGTGGCGTATCCGTTGCCCCAGAACGGGCGCCCGACCCAGTAGCCGATCTCCGCCCGGCGCCGGTCGGTCGTCGGCTTCAGCGAACAGATGCCGGTGAGGTCGCCGCTCGCCTTCAGGCAGATCGCGAACACGATCTCCTCGCCATGGTCGGCGATGAAGGCCTCGGCGTCTTCGAACCGGTAGGGCCAGGGCACGCGGGCGAGCATCCTGGCGAGGTCACGGTCGTTGATCAGCGTCGCGATCGCGCCCGCATCGCCGGCCTGCACCGGCCGCAGGCGCAGACGCGGGGTCACGAGCGCGCAAGTGAGCAATCTGTCGGTCAGGTCCTCGGTCATCACATCGTCCCTCCAAGGCATGCGAAAAGGGGAGACGGCGGTCCATCTCCCCCTTTCGCTGCCTGAGATCCGATGTGCTTCGGAGGTCTAGAGCGCCGGGTCGGTGGAACGCCGGCGCTCAGAAGCTCCGGTCATTCGGCGGCTTCTGCTTTCGGCATAATGGCTACGTAGGTTCGCCCGTTGGCCTTCTTCTGGAAGGCCACCGTGCCCTCGGCCGTGGCGAAGAGCGTGTGGTCCTTGCCCATGCCGACATTGACGCCCGGATGCCAGCGCGTGCCGCGCTGACGGATGATGATGTTGCCCGGGATGACGGCTTCGCCGCCGAACTTCTTCACGCCGAGGCGCTTCGACTCCGAATCGCGACCGTTGCGCGAGGAACCGCCTGCTTTCTTATGTGCCATGCTTCAATCTCCTTGCCCGTGAAGGCCTGGGAACACCGAGGCGTTCCCGATCAAAACTCAATCGCTCTCGCGGCGCGCCTATTCGGCGCTCGCGCCTTCCGCCTCTGCCCCGGGACCAGCCTCGGCCGCCGTCTTCTTCGGCGCTTCCGGCTTGGCCTTGGCCGCGGACTTCTTCGGCGCGGGCTTGCCGCCGGTCATGATCTCCGAGATGCGGATCAGCGTCAGGTCCTGGCGATGGCCGCGGGTGCGCTTGGAATTCTGGCGCCGGCGCTTCTTGAAGGAGATGACCTTCTTGCCGCGCGTCTGCTCGACGATCTCGGCGGTGACGCTCGCACCCTCGACGAAGGGCGTGCCGATGGTCGAATCGACCATCAGGACCTCGCCGAAGGTCACGGTGTCGCCAGCCTCGCCCGGCAGGCGCTCGATGGTGAACTCGTCATTGGCGGCGACGCGATACTGCTTACCGCCGGTCTTGATGACTGCGAACATTTTGTCTCCGTTCGTTCGATCGGCTCTCGTGCCAGATGGCCCGGACCGTCTTCTTGTCAGTCGGTTGATGATCGGGTGAACACGAAAAGCGCAGCTAAGCCACGCCCCACAGTGGCCCCGGCTATAGCGACGCTCTGTCGCAAGGTCAAGGAATTGTGTGTTCCCGCGACATTTCGGCCGGCGCCACGCCGCTTGACGGCGGGCGCCGCGCCCTGCCCCCGGGAGCTCCGCCCGGGGCGCTCAGTCAGGCCGCGCCTTCGCTCAGCCGCGCTCGTCCTCGTCCTCGTCCGGTTCGCTGCGCCGCATGGACGACAGCTTGGCGAAGACCGCCGCCTCGTCGATCTCGTCCTCCTCGCGCTCCCTGTCGCGATAGCCGAGGTCGGACCAGTTCTGCGTCTGCGAGGCGGAGAGCAGGCGCTCCTCCTCGGCCAGTTCCTCGGCCCGCGGCGGCATGTCGCGCGTCGCCTTCTCGACCTCGAGGTCGAGATCGATCTGCGAGCAGAGGCCGAGCGTGACCGGATCCATCGGCGTCAGGTTCGCGGCGTTCCAGTGGGTGCGCTCGCGGATCTGCTGGATGGTGTTCTTGGTCGTGCCGACGAGGCGCGAGACCTGCGCATCCTTCAGCTCCGGATGGTTGCGCACCAGCCACAGGATGGCGTTCGGACGGTCCTGGCGCTTGGAGACCGGCGTGTAGCGCGGGCCCTTGCGCTTGGATTCGGGCACGCGGACCTTCGGCGGGGCCATCTTCAGCCGGTGCTTGGGATCGCGCTCGCCGCGCTCGATCTCCTCGCGCGTCAGCTGGCCGGTCATGATGGGATCGAGGCCCTTGATGCCCTGTGCCGATTCTCCGTCGGCGATCGCCTTCACCTCGAGCGGATGCAGCGTGCACAGTTCGGCGATCTGCTCGAAGGACAGCGAGGTGTTGTCGACGAGCCAGACCGCCGTCGCCTTCGGCATCAAGAGTTGCTGAGCCTGAGCCATAGATAAAATCCTCCTTATCGCCTGCCCCGGGAGACAGGCCGTGGATCGTCGCCACATGTCCGGAAATCAGGTCGCATATAAAGAGATGGGGCTCGCCGCGCAAGAAAATCACGCGGATTTGGAGCAAAAGCCTCCGGTACACCCGGCCCCGGCCGGGAGAACGGACGCCCGGAGGCCGGGCGCGCCGTTCCCTGTCTCACCTTCGCCCCGGCAGAGCGGCAGGCGTCTTTGCGGCCGCGTCAGGCTCCCGGCTTCTGCGTCGTCAGCACGATCTTGCCGATGTGGTCCTCGTCCATGTGCCGATGCGCCTCGGCGGCTTGTGCCAGCGGATAGGTCGCCTCGATCAGCGGCTTGACCGCGCCGCTCTCGAACAGCGGCACCACATGGGTCGTCAGTTCCGCGGCGATCCCCGCCTTGAACGGCACCGGCCGGTTGCGCAGCGTCGAGCCGGTGAACTGCAGCCGCTTGCGCATCAGGAGATTGAGGTCGATCTCGACCTTCGGCCCCTTGAGGAAGGCGATCTGCACGATCCGCCCGTCCTCGGCCGCGACGTCGAGATTGCGGTTGGAATAGTCGCCGCCGACCATGTCGAGCGTCAGGTCGATGCCGCGCCCGCCGGTCGCTTCCTTCAGCGCCGCGACGAAGTCCGCCTCGCGGTAGTTGATGCAGGCGTCGGCGCCGAGCTTTTCGGCGGCCCGGCACTTGTCGGCGCTGCCGGCCGTCGCGAACACCCGCGCGCCGAATTCGCGGGCAAGCTGGATCGCCGTGGTGCCGATGCCGGAGGTGCCGCCATGGACGAGAAAGGTCTCGCCCGCGCGCAGTGCGCCGCGCTGGAAGACGTTGTGCCAGACCGTGAAGAAGGTCTCGGGCACGCCCGCCGCCTCTTCCATCGACAGCGCCTTCGGCACCGGGAGGGCCGTACTCTCGTGCACCGTCGCATATTCGGCATATCCGCCGCCGGGCAGCAGCGCCATCACCCGGTCGCCCACGGAGAACCGGCCGGCGCCCTCGCCGGTCGCGGCGACCGTGCCGGCGATCTCCAGCCCCGGCCAGTCCGGCGCTCCCGGCGGCGGCGGATAGGCGCCCATCCGCTGCAGGACATCGGGGCGGTTCACCCCGCTCGCATGCACCTCGACCAGGATCTCGCCCCTGCCCGGCTGCGGCACCGGCCGCCGCCCCGGCTTCAGCACCTCCGGCCCGCCGGGCTCGGAAATCAGGACCGCCTCCATCTCGCTCGGAATCGCCATGCCGATCGCTCCTTCGCTCGTTCGCACCCTCAAGGTAGAGGAAATCTTGCGAAGGCGAGGCAGCGTTAATCCCCGGGTAAGCTTTCCGGTGTTTAACTCCAATCGGTCCAGTTTTCTGGATAGGCGGCGCGGCTTCCGCGCTGTCTGACGCCTCCCTGTTGAAACTCCTGAGAGCCGCCATCCGCGGCTCTTTTTTTGTCTGAAGCCGGCGTTAACGACGATTAACCAATTCGCGGCGGGCCGGCTTGCCAAGCGCCCCCCTTGGGATCACCTTGCCCCAACCTTTCGCCGGCATCGCGTCGGCGGCAAAGCAATTGAAACCGCAAGGCGCCTCGGGAGTTGTCGCAGACGATGACGACGCAGATGACCGACATACGAGACGACGACCGTACCGTCCGCCTGGCCGAGCACCTGGCCTTTTCGCGCTCGTTCCAGCCGCTGTTCAACGAGGGCATGGCGCTGGTCGACGAGACCGCGGTCTATCTCGACGGCGACGGGCGGCGCGACGCCAAGGGGCTGTCGAAGCCGGCGGCGACCCTCTACGCCGCCGAATCGATGCGGCTGACGACGCGGCTGATGCAGGTCGCGTCCTGGCTGCTGCTGCAGCGGGCCGCCAATCAGGGCGACATGTCGCGGGCGCAGGTCGAGGCCGAGAAGGTCAAGGTCCGGCTCGAAGGCCTCGGCAGCGCCAAGGACTCGCCGCAATATCCGGACCTGCCAGAGGCCTTCCGCAGCCTCGTCGAGCGCGCCCAGAAGCTGGAGCGCCGCATCGCCATGCTCGACCGCGAGATCTACGGACCGCATGCCGTGGAGCCGGCGCCGGACAGCCCCAACCCGGTCGGCGAGCAGATCGACCTGCTCAGGACCGCGTTCCACGGCTGACAAACCAGATCGTACCCTAGAAGGCGCGTGAAACAAGCGGACTTCGATCGTCGCTCGGAAGCTGTATCCCGTCATCCCCCCCGCCCGAGAAAGGTCCAGCGACTGCCGTCGAAATCGAGGCGATAAAGATTCCCAGCGACGAATTGTGATGCCGCCGTGACGCCATTGATGCGGTACTCCACCTGCACAAGGCGCGAATTTCGGACGTTGAAGAAGTTCAGCTCCATTGGCCGCAAGACAACGAGTTGCTTCGCATCGCCGATGTCGACCCTGACAGCGACGCTCGTATCGAGAAGATTCACCAGCCCGACATATTCGGGAGGGACCGACAGATCTTGAACCTGCACGGAACTCGGACTGTCTGAACAAGGGGCGTCGCCGTTTGATTGGGGCGGAGCGAGAGTGGGAACCTGGGCGATGACTGCGCCGCCCGACTTCGGTCCACCGAGCCAAGTTCCCGGCCCGAACTGGAGCAGCCGCCGGAGCGACCACTGCTGCGGGGGAACCCTGAGATTGTTGTTCGGAAGAGCTTCGGTTTCAGGCCCCTCTGCACGAGCGGAAGCAGCCGCAAGCAGTAGTGCTAAGGTCAGAGCAACTTCTCGCCATCTGCTTCTGCCCACCGAAATCGTGCCGCGGCGGAACGCTTCCGCTCTCTCAGACGCACAGCAGATTCGGCGATCGCGGGTCATTCCGTTGCACCGTCCGGTGTTTGCGACTGGTGTTCCGGGGACCCGCGTCGCCCGTCAATCTTCCCGAAAATGTAGCCAAGGATTGTCCCAAGAAGGCCGAACGCAGGCGCTGTCTGGTTCTCGTTATAGCCGGCTGTCATCAGGAACAACGCCGCGATCACGACGATAATGGCGAGATAGTAGCGAGAGAACTCATCGCTCCCGCGCCCCACGAAATACATCGCGACGAACGCAGCAGTCAGCAGCAATGCTGCGATCATTACGATCATGGTCAGATTGTATTCTTTCTGCCGCGACTGCGGACCACTGCCAGGAGTTCCCTTGCCATCGCCTGGGGCGATGTGGTTGTCGGGGAGGTCGCTGGATGGCCCGGTCCCGCTGCCGCCGCCGACGGAGGCGGCAGGAACCTGCTGTGCGGCGGCGACCATGCCCCCGACCAGCGTCCAGCCGAGGCTCAATATGACGGCAAGTAACACCTTTGCGATCATCGACCCCTCGAATAGTGGGACACGCCGCAGTCGAACACGGCAGCGCCCACCATCATAATACCACAAACCCTAACCTAAGGGAAGATAACGGTGGAGGCACTGCTCTCAGCAGATCCGGTCACGACAAAAGCCCGGCCCGCTTCTGCAGCGGCCGGGCCTTAAATTTTGGTCATGAACCGGGGCCGAGACCCGGTCACAGCCGTCGGATCAGATGCCGAAGCCTTCGTAGCGCTTCTTGAAGCGCGACACGCGGCCGCCGCGATCCATCAACTGCTGATTGCCGCCGGTCCAGGCCGGATGGCTGGTCGGGTCGATGTCGAGGTTCATCTTGTCGCCCTCGGAACCCCAGGTAGACCGGGTCTGGTACTGGGTGCCGTTGGTCATCACGACGGTGATCGTGTGGTAGTCCGGATGGATCTTCTCGCGCATCGGGCTCGGGTCCTTGACGTCTGTGCCGGTCGATCTGCGACAAGCGATCACCGCTGCGGGAGACCGCCGGGGTGGTCGGAATGTCCAGGGGATCGAAAAGCTGTATCGCTTCCAAATTCGGGTTCGAGCCTATACATCAGGCCCGGGTTCGGCACAAGGGCCCGGCATCACGAGCATCGGAGGCAGCCTTGCCCGAAACGACAGCGGTCGACCGGACCGCCGAGAAACGGCGCCGCAATCTGAAACCCCTCGCCCGCCTCAATCCCTATCTCTGGCGCTACAAGGGCCTCGCGGCCGGGGCGGTGGTCTTTCTGACGCTCGCCGCGGTCACCACGCTGTCGCTGCCGCTCGCCGTGCGCCGGGTCATCGACCAGGGCTTCGTCGCCGGGCAGCACGGCCTGATCGACGCCTATTTCGCAACCCTGATGGGCCTCGCCGCCCTGCTCGCGATCGCCAGCGCCGGGCGCTACTACTTCGTCGTGACGCTGGGCGAACGCGTCGTCGCCGATCTGCGCAAGGACGTCTTCACCCATGTCAGCCGATTGTCGCCGGCCTTCTTCGACAAGGCCATGTCCGGCGAGATCGTCTCGCGGCTGACGGCCGATGCGACGCAGATCAAGTCGGCGGTCGGCTCGACCGCCTCGGTGGCGCTGCGCAACGCCATCATGTTCTTCGGCGCCGTCGTCATGATGGCGATCACCAGCCCCAGCCTGTCGCTGATCGTCATCGCCGCGATCCCGCTGATCGTCCTGCCGCTGGTCGCCTTCGGCCGCTCCGTGCGGCGGCGCTCGCGCCAGGCGCAGGACACGCTCGCCGACGCCACCGCCTATGCCTCCGAGGCGATCGGCGCGATGCGTACGGTCCAGGCCTTCACCTTCGAGCGCGGCGTCACCCGCCGCTTCTCCCGCGCCGTCGACATCGCCTTCGAGGCCGCCCGCGCCTCGATCAAGGCCCGCGCGGTGCTGACCGCCATCGCCATCTTCCTGATCTTCGCCTCCATCGTCGCGGTCCTGTGGATCGGGTCGCAGCGCGTCGCCTCCGGCGCGATGAGCGGCGGAACGCTGTCGCAGTTCCTGCTCTACGCCGTCTTCGCCGCCGCCGCCCTCGGTCAGCTCTCCGAAGTCTGGGGCGATCTTGCCATCGCCGCCGGCGCCGCCGAGCGGCTGACCGAACTGCTGGCGGAGAAGCCGGCGATCGCCGACCGGGAGCACCCGGTCGCTCTGCCCGCTCCGGCGCAGGGCGCCGTCGGCTTCGAGAAGGTCAGCTTCGCCTATCCCTCGCGGCCGGACGTCTCGGCCGTGCACGAATTGTCCTTCACCGTTCGCCCGGGCGAGACGGTGGCGATCGTCGGCCCGTCCGGCGCCGGCAAGTCGACGCTCTTCGCGCTGTTGGAGCGCTTCTACGACCCCGACGCCGGCCGGGTGACGGTCGACGGCGTCGACATTCGCGACGCCGGCATCGAGGCGGTGCGCCGCCGCATCGCGCTGGTGCCGCAGGACGTCACCATCTTCGCCGCGAGCGCTGCCGAGAACATCGCCTTCGGCGACCCCGACGCCTCGCGCGACCGGATCGAGGCGGCGGCGCGCGCGGCCCTCGCCGACGGCTTCGTGCGGGCGATGGACAAGGGCTACGAGACGGTCGTCGGCGAGCGCGGCATCACCATGTCAGGCGGCCAGCGCCAGCGCATCGCGATCGCCCGTGCGATCCTGCGCGACGCGCCGATCCTGCTCCTCGACGAGGCGACCTCGGCGCTCGACGCCGAAAGCGAGACGGCGGTGCAGAAGGCGCTCGACCGGCTGATGGAGGGCCGCACGACGCTGGTCATCGCGCACCGCCTGGCGACCGTGCTGAAGGCCGACCGCATCCTCGTCATGGACGGCGGCCGCATCGTCGAGGAAGGCACGCACCAGGCGCTGATCGCCAAGGGCGGCCTCTACGCCCGCCTCGCCCGGCTGCAGTTCGACGCAGGCCGCACTGACGAGCTGCTGGCGGGCGCGGCGGAGTAGGCCGCGCCCTCTTCAGACGACGAAGCGGCCGCCGCTACTTGACCGGTGGCAAGGTCGCTTCCACGGTGATTGCCGAGAACCAGGCGGCCAGATTGTCGATATCGCCATCGCTGAGGCTCTGGGCGATCAGCGACATCTGTTCGTGCTGGCGCTTGCCGGATTTGAACGCCTTCAGCTGCGCAGCGAGATAGTAGGCGCTGTCGCCGGCGAGATTCGGTGCGTCCGGCACGACGGCAAGGCCCTTCGGACCGTGGCAGGTGGCGCACATCGCCGCTCGGGCCTTGCCGGCGGCGAGATCGGCGGCACCGGCCGGAAACGGCGCGAGAGCGGGGATGGCCGCCAGAGCGAGCGCGGCCGGGATCATGCAGCTTGTGATCATGGTCCAATGTTCCGGATGACAAGGGCGACAGCACCGCCGGCCCGACAGACGCGCCGCGATAGGTCGGGATCGCCTGCCGTTTCGCGATGCGGTGGACGGCGAAGCGGAGGTGCCGGGAGGCGCAGGACGCACCTCCCGACCTTCCAGCCTACTTCTCGTAGGAGATGCGGTAGAGCGCGCCGGCGAGATCGTCCGAGACGAGCAGCGAGCCGTCCTTCATCATTTCCACGTCGACCGGGCGGCCGATATATTCGCCGCTTGCCGTCAGCCAGCCCTTGGCGAAAACCTCCGGCTCGCCTGCGGTGCCGTCTTCCTTCACCGGGGTGAACATCACCTGCGCCCCGGTCGGTTGCGTCCGGTTCCAGGAGCCGTGCTGGGCGGAGAAGATGCCGCCGCGATACTTCGCGGGGAACATCGTGCCGGTGTAGAAGTCCATGCCGAGGTCGGCGGCGTGAGCAGTCATCGTCACCTGCGGCATGATGGTGCCGGCCGGCGGTTCGGAGTCCTTGTATTCGTTCGTGCGAACGTCTCCGCCGCCGTACCAGGGGAAGCCGAAGTTCTCCCCGGCCTTGGTGGCACGGTTGATCTCGCCCGGCGGGATGTCGTCGCCCATCCCGTCGACCTGGTTGTCCGTGAACCACAGATCGCCGTTCGCCGGGTTGAACTGCATGCCGACGGAATTGCGGACGCCGGTGGCGAAGACCTCGCGGCCGGTGCCGTCGCGGTTCATCCGGATGATCCCGCCCATTCCGACCTTGCCGTAGAGGTCGAGCTTCTCCGGCGGCGGCACGTTGAAGGGCTGGCCCAGCGTGATGTAGAGCTTGTCGTCCGGGCCGACCCGACAGACCCGCGCGGTGTGGTTGAAGCTCTCCTCCGACGGCGGGATCAGCTTGCCCTGGTCGACCACCACGCTGACCGCGACGTCCGGGCTCTCATAGAAGAACTCCGCCGCCGGCAGCGCCAGGACACGGTTCTGTTCAGCGATGAACAGGAAGCCGTCCTTAGAGAAGCAGACGCCGTTCGGGACGGTGAAGGAAATCGACGGCGCGAACTGCTTCACCTCGTCGGCGACGCGGTTCTTGTCGCGATCGGTGACGACCCAGACGTTCTGCTTGCGGGTCCCGACGAAGGTCGCGACACCCTGCGGGCCGATGGCGATGTGGCGCGCATCGGGCACGACCGCATAGAGCGCGATCTTGAAGCCGTCCGGCAGCTTGATCTTCTCGAGGTTCTTTCGAAGCTGGTCGGCATATTCTCCGGTCTGGTCGACGGTCTTGAAGTCCATCGACGTGCCGGTCTTCTTGAAGCCTTCCAGCTTCTTCATGTTGTCGCTCTGCGCAAAGGCAGGCGACGCCGCCAACAGGCTGAGCACGGCAACCGTGCCGAGCAGCACCTTTTTCATCTTTCCTCCCTGCCGCGAACATTGCACGGCTTGCCAAAAGAGCTTGTTGCCCTTGCGGAAGAAATGCTGGCACAGGCAAGACCGGGCCGTCAATCGCGGCAGAAGTGTCCTCCAGGATGCAGCCGGTCGGGCAGCGACGGATCGGCAACGGCGGATGCCGGAGCGGCGGCCGTCCTGCCGCCGCTCCGGCGAACCCCGGCAGCGTCACGCTTCGGTGCGGGCGAAGACGCGGATGCGGTGCCCGTCCGGGGAGCGCGCCGTCGCCGTGTAGCCGAAGTCCATCTGGGTGGGCGCCTGCAGCACGGTGGCCCCGAGCTGCGGCAGTCGCTCCGCGAAGGCGTCGACGGCGGGTCGGTCGCCGAGGCGGAGCGCGAATTCCGAACCGCCGATGCCGGCATCGGCCGCAGGTTCGACGCCGGCGCGCTTCCACAGGCCGAACATCACGCCGTCCAGCGCGAAAAGGGCGAAGGTCGGCGAAAGCTCCATCGGCTCGCGCCGGAAGAGTGGCCCGTAGAAGCGCGCGGACGCTTCCGGATCGGCGACATAGAGGAGATGTAGGGTGTTGCGGTCATGATCGGCTCCCGTTCTGGTGACGGGAGACGCTGTAGCGCGCGGCAGTGTCAGCCTGTGGCAGCAGCCGTCAGCCGCTGATCTCCGGCTCCCGACGGCCGCGCGAGTCCGCCTCGCGCTTCAGCCGCCATTCGGCCAAAAGGATCCGGTGCCGCCGCCCCATGCGCAGGCCGGTGGGGCTCGCAGCCGCGATCCGGTCGAGCCGGAAATGCCGGAAGTCGCCGCGCATCTCGCACCAGGCGGCCAGCATCTCCGCCGCGTCGAAGAAGCCGACGGCGAGCGGCCAGACCCGGCGGGCGGTCTCCTGTCCCTCCCGGTCGCGATAGCGGATGTCGAGCGACTGCTCGCCTCGAATCGCCTCCCGGATCGGCTTCAGGCAGAGGGGCTCGGCGCCCGTCCGCGGCCCCGCCAGCAACTGGACCTCGGCGGCGCTCCGCCCTGCCGGAAGCACGGCCTCGATCTTGGCGAGCGCGCTCTCGGCCTTGGCGCCGAGCAGCTCGGGCAGCCGCCGCCCGACGAAACGCAGGCCGAGCACGAGCGCGTCGACCTCGTCGCCGTCGAACATCAATGGCGGCAGGGTGTGCCCCGGCCGAAGGACGTAGCCGAGGCCCGCCTCGCCTTCGATCGGCACGCCGTCCGCCTGAAGCGTGGCGATGTCGCGGTAGAGCGTGCGCAGGCTGATACCGAGTTCGTTCGCCAGATCCGCCCCGCGCACCGGACGACGGTGGCGGCGCAGCACCTCGATCAGATCCAGAAGACGCGCGGCACGGGACATGAGCGGGACTCATACCACCGGCCGAGACGGACGACGACTCCGACGGCTGCACGGAATCGGCGAGGAGAACAGCCGGCAGGCGCCCTGCCGGACTTGCGGCAGAGGGGCGCCGGCCGCGGCCGGTATGCGTTGGCTCAATAACCGAAGCGGTTGGGACGTTCGTCGCTGCGCTGGCAGAAGAAGACCAGAAGGACGAGGGCACCGACCAGCGGAATGAAGACGAGCAGGTAGTACCAGCCGGATCGGCCGGTGTCGTGAAGCCGCCGGACCGCGATTGACAGCGAAGGGATCAGCGCGGCAAGGGAGTAGAGATCGCCGACGAACAGGCCGGTCCGTGGCGCGAGAAGCTGCTCGGCGAAGCCGATGGCAAAGGCCAGCAGGACGATGCCGAGCTCTGCGTACCAGAATTCCGACCGGCTCGCCCGCCCGCGAAAGTCGGCGTATTTTTTCCAGAATCGCGAAAACGCCTGTCCGAGGCTGGCGCCGGGGAGCGAGGCCTCCAGCCGTTCCTGCGGCGCGGCAAAGGGGCTGCGCGCGGGATCGCCGGTGGGCGACCAGCGCAAAGCGCCGGCGGCGGCTCCTGTGCCGCGCTCCGAACTGGCGTCGGGACGGAGTTCGCTGAAGGCCGGCGGCCCGGGAGTTCGCGGAAACAGCCGCGCGAGCTCGGTCTCGGACGCGAACTGCCAGTCCGCCATGCCATCGCGCCAGACATAGCTGTCCGCCTCAAGAAGTCCGGCCCGCGCGAGGCTCGCAAGCACGTCTTCCTCATAAGGGCCCGCCTGCTGGCCCGCATCCACGACATACCAAAGGCTCGACACATCCCCTCCGCGACGTCGCGGCAGCCACGCTGCTGCCCCGGCCGATCGTCTTTCCCCGCCGCAGGGTACAATATGCAGTTGCACACGCAAGCAGGGAAAGGCCGGGGAAGACCAGCAGGGCTCGCAAAGGGAGCTGACCAGGAGCTTTAGCGCCGACGGCAGCCGGATCCGCCTACCGTTCGGTCAGCTTGAACTCGATGCGGCGGTTCTTGGCGCGGGCCTCGGGCGTGTCGCCCTCCTCCAGCGGCTGGTACTGGCCGAAGCCGGTCGCGGCCAGCCGCTCCGGCGGCACGCCCTGGCTGATCAGGAAGCGCACGACGGCGTCGGCGCGGGCGGTGGCGAGTTCCCAGTTGTCCTTGAAGCGGCTGCCGGAGACCGGAACGTTGTCGGTATGGCCGTCGACGCGGATGATCCAGTTGATGTCGGAGGGGATCTCGCGCACGAGTTCCTTGATGGCGTCTGCGAGCTTGGCCATCTCCTCCTGGCCGGCCGGCTGCAGATCGGCCGAGCCCGAGGCGAACAGCACCTCCGACTGGAAGACGAAGCGGTCGCCGACGACGCGGATGTTCTGCCGGTCGGCGAGGATCTCGCGCAGCCGGCCGAAGAAGTCCGAGCGATAGCGGCTGAGTTCCTGCACGCGCTGCGCCAGGGCGATGTTCAGCCGCTTGCCGAGATCGGCGATCTTGGTCTGGCTCTCCTTGTCGCGGGACTCCGACGCCCCCAGCGCGCTCTCCAAGGCGGCGATCTGCTGGCGCAGCGCCGAGAGCTGCTGGTTGAGCAGCTCGACCTGCGACTGCGCGCGCTGCGAGACCTGCTGCTGCGCGTCGAGCGCGCCCTTCAGGTCGGCGACCTGGGCGTTGGCGGCGGCGGCCGAGCCCGAGCCGGTGTCCAGCGCCTTCTGCAGCCGCGAGCGCTCGTCCTCGGCCGCCGACAGCGACGCCCGCAGCGTGGCGATCTGGTCCTGGTAGTCCTGGCTCGACGAGCGCTCCAGCGCCAGCATCTGGGTCAGCTCGTTGATCTGGCTGTTCAGCCGGTCGAGCACCGCGTCCTTGCCGGAGATCTCGCGGGTGAGGAGAAACTGCGCCAGCACGAAGACCGACAGCAGGAACATGATGGCGAGCAGCAGCGTCGACAGCGCGTCGACGAAACCCGGCCAGTAGTCGATCGTGCGTTCGCTGCGGCGGTTTCTCGACAGCGCCATCGCCTCACTCGTCCTTCGCGGTCTTGCCGATCTGCCCCGCGAGGCGGTCGAGCACGAGGCGCATCTCGCGCTGCTCGCCGGCCTGCGCCTCGACGAAGTCGCGCAGGAGCTGCTGCTCCCCGCGCATGTGCTGGACGAGGCCCTGGATGCTTTCGGCCAAATTCGCCATCGCGGCGCTGGTGCGCGGGCTCGCCGACTGGTCCTGGATCAGCTTGTTCAGCCGTTCGGAGAGAAGCCGCAGCTCGTCCGCGCCGTCCGTGCCGGCCACCGCCGCCCCCGGCGGCAGCACCATGTCCGAGCCGACATCGGTGATCGAGGAGAGCCAGTTCTCGAGCTCGGTGTAGAAGCGGTTCTGCGCCCGGCCGATCTGCAGGTCGAGAAAACCGAGGACCAGCGACCCGGACAGGCCGAAGAGCGATGAGGAGAAGGCCGTGCCCATGCCGGAGAGCGGCGCGGAAAGACCTGCCTTCAATGCGTCGAGGATGCTCGCGGTGTCGCCGCCGCCGGGGTCGAGCCCCTGGATCGTCGCGCCAATCGAGCCGATGGTGCGAAGCAAGCCCCAGAACGTGCCGAGCAGACCGAGAAAGACCAGGAGGCCGATGAGATAGCGGGCGATGTCGCGCGTCTCGTCGAGCCGCGTTGCGATCGAATCGAGGATCGAGCGCATCGACGTCGTCGACAGCGAGATCGACCGCCGCCGACCGATCAGCGCCCGCATCGGCGCGAGCAGGACGGGATCGCGCAGCGTCTCGAAGTCCGATGCGCCGTCGCGATAGGCGTTGACCCAGCGCACCTCGCGCGACAGGCGCAGCACCTGCAGGAGCGCGAGGAAGATGCCGACGGCGAGGACGCCGATGATCAGGCCGTTGAGGCCGGGATTGGTCGAGAAGGCGGTCGAGATCTGGCGGCCGAGAATGGCGGCGACGAAGCCTGCCAGCGCCAGAAAGACCAGCATAGACCACAAGAAGACGAGCGGCGACGACAGCCGCGTCGGATCGTAGTCATCCGGCCTTCCCGTCTTGTCTTTCGGCGCGTTGAAGACCTGCATCGCGACTTTCACTCAATTCTTCGCCCGTTGCAGGGCGACCGACGCCATCTCTTTCTGCGGGCCGAGCCGCGGCTCGTCCTCTCCTCGGCTACATCCGCAGGCAGCGCAAGAGTGCGCAGCCTTAATTGTGGGAAACAATAGGCAAGAATCGTAAGCATTGGAACGGCATCGCCCGTTCGCGGCGCGCCGAACGAGACCCTCCGGCGGGGATCAGTCCGCCGCCGGCGTCTCCGCTGCCGGTGCGCTCGCACGCCGACGCTGGGCGCGCGCCTTCTTCAGCTGGTCGACCAGCGCCTTGTGCATGAACTCGTTGCCGCAGGCGATGTCGCCGCGCATGTGGTCGAACTTCTCGCCGGTCAGGCCGGAGAGGAAGCCGCCGGCCTCGCGCACCAGCACCGCTCCCGCGGCGACGTCCCAGGGCTGCAGCGCCTCTTCCCAGAAGCCGTCGAGCCGGCCCGCCGCGACATAGGCGAGGTCGAGCGCGGCGGCACCCATGCGGCGCACGCCCGAGGTCTCGCCCATGATCTGGCGCAGCTCGTAGAGGAAGCCGGCATGGTCGCCGCGGCCGAGGAAGGGGATGCCCGTGCCGAACAGCGCCTCGGGCAGCGTCTTTCTCGCGGCGACGCGGATGCGCCGGTCGTTCAGGAAGGCGCCGCCGCCCTTCTCGGCCGTGTAGAGCTCGTCCATCGCCGGGTTGAGGATGACGCCGGCGACGAGCTGGCCGTCCCGCTCAAGCGCGATCGACACCGCGAACATCGGGATGCCGTGCAGGAAATTGGTGGTGCCGTCGAGCGGGTCGACGATCCAGCGATGCTGCGGATCGCGGCCCTCGACCGTGCCGCGCTCTTCCATCACGAAGCCCCAGTCGGGGCGAACCCGCGACAGCTCCTGGAAGACGATCTCCTCGGCGCGGCGGTCGGCGTTGGAGACGAAGTCGGCCGGCCCCTTCATCGAGACCTGGAGGTTCTGCACCTCGCCGAAATCGCGGATCAGCGAGCGGCCGGCCTTCATGGCGGCCTGCGTCATGACATTGAGAAGCGCCGAACGGGCCATCGGATTCTTTCTTTAGTCTCGAATGGGAAGGACCACGAGCGAGCCGCTCAGTCGGCCCGCCTCAGATAGGTGATCTCGTTGGTGTCGACCAGAATCTTCTCGCCGGCCTCGATGAAGGGCGGCACCATCACGCGGATGCCGTTCTCCATCACCGCCGGCTTGTAGGACGAGGCGGCCGTCTGCCCCTTCACCACCGGATCGGCCTCGGCGATCGCAAGGACCACCTGGCCGGGCAGCTTGATGCCGATCGGCCGGCCGTCATAGCTCGACACCGTCACCATCATCCCGTCCTGCAGGAAGGCGGCACGGTCGCCGACGAAATCCTTGGCGAGTTCCAGCTGTTCAAAGCTCTCGGTGTCCATGAACACCAGCATCTCGCCCTCCTCGTAGAGAAACTGGTAGTCGGCGAGGTCGAGCCGCACCTCCTCGACCGTCTCCGAGGCGCGGAAACGCTCGTTGAGCTTGGTGCCGTCGAGGAGGTTCTTCAGCTCCACCTGCGCGAAGGCGCCGCCCTTGCCGGGCTTCACGTGCTGGGTCTTCACCGCGACCCAGAGACCGCCATCGTGCTCGAGCACGCTGCCGGGGCGGATTTCATTGCCGTTGATCTTCATCGATACACTCGGAAAACGGATGCTGGACACTTGGTGGAGTTCGCAGGCGGCATCGCGGCGGCTGCGGCATGGCGCCGTCGGCGCACTCGCCCGGCCCTTGCGGAGGCGTCTGCGTCCGTTCGCGGCATTCGCAATGTCGAGCGATGCGCCGCTCAAGACCACAGAATGCCGCCGCGTTCAAGCCGGGACCGGGCGGCGCCCGTCGGCCGGGAGCGGCAGGGGCCGCATCGAGCCTTGGCACGGTGGGCGTTGCCGTGCGCCCTCGCCGTCCGACGCAGGGCGTTCGCGCGGAAGCGACCGCTGTGTCTTCCGCCGCGCCGCTCGCCGCCGTTGCCAGCGGCCCGGCCCGACGCTACCACCATGGCCGACACGCTCTCGCACCCGTCCCGAAGGAGCCCCCATGGCGCTCGATGTCGCGGTCCAGATGGACCATGTCTCCTCGATCTCGATCAGAGGCGATTCCACCTTCGCCCTCGGCCTCGAAGCACAGCGCCGCGGGCACACGCTGTTCCACTACACGCCCGAGCGCCTGTCGATGCGCGACGGCCGCGTCACCGCGCGCGGCGAGCGCCTGGAGCTGCGCGAGGAGGAGGGCAACCATTTCACGCTCGGGCCGTCGGAAAAGGTGGATCTCTCCGGCTTCGACGTGGTGCTCCTGCGCCAGGATCCGCCCTTCGACATGGCCTACATCACCTCGACGCACATCCTGGAGCGGGTGCAGCCGAAGACGCTGGTGGTCAACGACCCGGCCTCGGTGCGCAACGCGCCGGAGAAGATCTTCGTCACCGAGTTCCCGGACCTGATGCCGGAGACGCTGATCACCAAGGACATCGCCGAGGTGCAGGCCTTCCGTGCCGAGTTCGGCGAGATCGTGCTGAAGCCGCTCTACGGCAATGGCGGCGCCGGCGTCTTCCACATCACGAAGGAGGATCGCAACCTCACCTCCTTCATGGAGACCTTCGCGCTCCTGTTCCGCGAACCCTTCATCGTCCAGCGCTACCTCAAGGACGTGCGCCAGGGCGACAAGCGGATCATCCTCGTCGACGGGCAAGTCGCCGGCGCGATCAACCGCGTCCCGGCCGAGACCGACGCGCGCTCCAACATGCATGTCGGCGGCAAGGCGGTCGCGACCGAACTGACGGCGCGCGAGCGCGAGATCTGCGAGCGGATCGGCCCGGCCCTGAAGGCGCGCGGCCTGATCTTCGTCGGCATCGACGTCATCGGCGACTACCTGACCGAGATCAACGTGACGTCCCCGACGGGCATCCGCGAGGTCAAGCGCTTCGGCGGCAACGACATCGCCGCGATGATCTGGGACGCGATCGAAGCGCGGCTCTGATCCGCCGCGCCGGAAGGGGCGCGAGCGCAGTCGCCCGCACCCCATGGCCGACGGCGCGACGCCGCCTCCCCCCGGCGGGGACGAGCGCGCTGCCCTCCCCCGACCTGCGCCGCGGCTGCCGCAGAACCGTTACAGGCCGCAACGAACATGAACCGGAGATGACCGCGCTGTTCCGGAACGGTTCGGCGTCGCCGTGGCTTAATCCCCCAACAGATCAAACTCCGACGAGGGGAAGGAACAGAACCATGAAGCTCAAGCTTTTCGCCGCGACCGCCGTCCTCGGCACGCTCGCCCTGGCCGGCACGAGCCTTGCCGCCGAGCGGGCCATCGCCACGACCGACGTGAACCTCAGGGCCGGCCCGTCGACCGACTATCCCGCCGTCAACGTCGTCGGCGAGGGCGACGCCGTGCGCGTCTTCGGCTGCCTGCAGACGCGGTCCTGGTGCGACGTCGCCTATGACGGCCAGCGCGGCTGGATGTCGTCGAATTATCTCGCCTATGCCGGGCATCGCGAGTTCGACGCCTATTCGGCGCCGGTGATCACCTTCTCGATCGACAGCTACTGGAACAATCACTATCGCGGCCGCGACTTCTACCGCGAGCGGGGCCGCTACGAGGGCCCGCGCTTCCATCCGCGCCCCGATCACTGGCAGGACCGCGCCGACCGGCGCGACCGGTGGCGCGACCATGGCCGCGATGGGCACGACGACCGCTGGGACCGTGGCGATCATCGTGGCGACCGCCACGACTTCGGGCGGCACGACCGCGGCGATCACCGGGATTTCGACGGCGACCACCGCNCCGCGCCGACCGGCGCGACCGGTGGCGCGACCATGGCCGCGATGGGCACGACGACCGCTGGGACCGTGGCGATCATCGTGGCGACCGCCACGACTTCGGGCGGCACGACCGCGGCGATCACCGGGATTTCGACGGCGACCACCGCGGCCCGCAGCCGCCCGTGCCGCTCTACCGCGTGCAGTGAGGCAGGCGCGCAAGAGCGCGCTGCCGCAGGCCTTTCATCGCGGCGCGGGTCTCTCCCGCGCCGCGATCGTTTTCGCCGCCGAACTCCGGGATTCGACGAAACCGCGCATCGGCGGGTTGCGAAGCCCCCGAAATATGGTATCCGGACGGCGTGGAGAGGTGGCCGAGTGGTCGAAGGCGCTCCCCTGCTAAGGGAGTATACGGGAGACCGTATCGAGGGTTCGAATCCCTTCCTCTCCGCCACGCCAGATTCGGCGGCCGGCCTTCCTAAGACATTGAGAGTGCAGGCGTTTTTAAGCCGATCCCAGGTCATGGGATCGAGTCGTGTCGAATGTTCCAGCCAATGTTCCAGTTCGGGCCGGTCCGAGGGACCCGTCGCGAAGGGTTCGCTACATGTCCCCGGTCGGCTCCGGTTGGCGCTTCACGATGCGCCTTCCGAGCCAGCTTCGTGGTATCCTTGCAAGTGATTCGGCTGCCGTCAGCGGTGGCGAGTTCCTGCGCGCCAGTTTCGGGCCGCTGACCCGTCAGCAGGCCCGGGCCGTCGGCGAGCAGGCGGCAGCGCAATGCCGGCTTCTATGGGGGGACGGGCTGCGGAGGCTCCACGCATTGACCGAAGACAGCGAAACCACGTCACTCTCTTATCAGGATCTTCCAGCAGCCAAGCGCGCCGTCGTCGACGAAGTGGTCGCGGCGGCGAACACCATGCTCGCACAGATGAAGACGGGGCGGTTGTCCCGCGCGTCCCCCCATCTTGCCATGCTCCCCTTCATGGATCAGCTCCGAGCTCTGGAAGCGACCGCCCGGACGCAGCCCCACATCGCTGGACTCCTGGAGAAGCCAGCTCGGGAGACGGTGAAGTCGATGCTGAGCGCCTTCGGGCGAGACGAGACGTGCGTTGACCATGTCGATCAGGTCCTCGACGTCCGGGTCCCGGAACCACCGGCCGCCACAGCCACAGGTATCAAGTTTTCAGCTGCAAGCGAGGCGTATGTCGACGAGTTGAAGGGGCGACGGACAATGTCCGAGAAGGACGTTGTCCGATACGACAGGATGCTTTGGTTCTTCCGCCACGTGACAGGCGATCGGACGATCGCAGACTACCGCCAGAGCGACATCCGGACGTATGTGGGAATTCTCCGCAGGCTGCCCGCCCGCTTCTCGCCTGAAGAGGTTCGCATCGACGACGGCGGCAATCTGATTGCGCCAGCGCTCAACGGCTCCTCGGCGCTATCTGCCGGGACGATCGCGTCCTACCTAGCTCCCGTCCGAGCGGTCTTCGCGCGCGAATGTGGAAACGTGAAGATCAGCAATCCCTGTGACGGAATCCGCCTGGAAAAGCCGCGCAAGAACCGTCCGTCGCGGTCTCGGCCGCTGCCGCTCGACATCTTCAACAAGGCGATCGTCGAAGGCGCACGCGACGGATCGCTCGTCGCCCTTCTGCTTCCTGTCGTTGGCCTTCTGACCGCGCGCCGCATCGGTTTGTTCACGTTTTTGAACAGAGACTGGCTCGAGAAGGTCAATAGTCACTACATCGTCAGACCGACCGAAAGCGTCGTCCTTCCCGGTCGTAGGGCCCGCACGCCGATCAAGACCGACGAATCCATGGTTCCGTTCGTCCTTCACGAGGAACTCGTGAGGCTCGGGGTCGTGGAACTGATGGATGAGCGAGGCTTCTTGTTCGCCGAGGCCATGTCCGCGGACGATCCGGCCGCAGCTCTGTCGAAGCGTGGGAACCTGCTATTGAAACGAGCGGGGGCAAGAGGACGCGCGCACGGACAGACGTTCCATGGAATCAGAGCTCGCGGCATCACCCATTATCGTGCTCACGTCCCGCAAGCCGTCCGGCTCCAGGCCGGTCATGCCGCCGCCGACGAACACGAAGGATACGACTGGGCGGAGATCGAGCCTGAGCTCATCCCCGCGGTTGCAACCGTTCCCTTGCCCTCAGGTGTCAATCTCTCCCCGCTCTACAGCGCCGACATCCGGCGGGCTATCGCTCTTGAAGAGAGGCTGGCACGCGCTCGCGCGAAAAAATCCGGTTAGCATCAGAGGGTCGATCCGCAACACCGACCGCTGTCGCAGTCTGCCGCCCAAGCCAGTGCCCGAGATCGTATCTGGCGGCGGCGTCAGCGCAACGTTCTCCATGCCGCTCTCGCCGCCCTCACCCATGTCATTCGGCTCCGCGCGATGACCCCACCGCTCGAACATGATCAGTGGCTTACCGCGCCGATCGGCGTCGGGACCCCACGCCGATGCACAAGGAAGCCGCCATACAATTGATAGCCCCACGCTCGAGCAGAGTATTCGCCTGATCAGACGGCCCTTATCGCGATCCAAGTCCCCGCCGCCACGAACATCAGACCGAACGCCAGCGCGAATTTGTCTCCGCGAGGCAGCAACTTCTCGAGCAGGACGACGATAGCCAGCCCCGCGATCCAGTAGACATTCATGATGCCGCCTACGAACAGCAGCGACATCAGGGCCCAGCAGCAGCCTAAGCAGTAGGCGCCGTGTTCCACACCCATGCGGAATGCCCCCGAGCGGCCTTTCCTCCAGTGCCGCGACAGGAACTCGGCAGGCGAGCGGCAGTGTTCCAGGCACACTTGCTTGAACGATGACAACTGATAGAGGCCGGCGGCGACGAGCAACGCCGCCGTCAGCCACATACTCACCGACCACATCATCGGTTGGGACAGTAGACCGAGCTGTTCGCAGGCGAACTGAAGAGTGGTGGCGACCAGCGAAAAGGCAAGCCAGACGACGAGATAACCGCCGAGAAAGAAGCCGGATGGAATCGCGCCGACGGCCATCTGTCCCCTACTCTGTGCATGGCGACTGACGCGGGCGTGGAGCAGCACTATCGGGGCAACGCTTGGGATCATCATGGCGATCATCATGATCCACCACATGCCGACAATGACGAACCAGGTCGCAGGGGACCACGCCGCCGCCGGCATCGTCATCCCTGCCTCCCCGCCCGGAAAGATCGCGGGACGGCTCATCATCCAGATGTTCATGCCGGTGCCGGCCCCGACCAGCAGCCACGCCCAGGCTAGCATGGCGAGTGCGACGAGGCCGATCAGCATGACAAGGCGGTCGCGCCGGATGATTAGCTCCACCGTCGATGTCTGCGGGGTCGCCTCGGCCATGTCAGACCCTGATCGGCCCCTGCCCGTTCATATGCAGGCGGGCGAACTGGCCGTAGGAGTTCTCGAGATCGAAAGCGATCGGCCCCCGCGTCTTTGAGGAGGCGCTGCCAACTTCCGCAAGCATGTACTCGAACCCGTCGGGCAGGTCGATCCGTGCCCTATGTTCCAGTCCAGTCACGACATTGCGGATGGGCTCGCCCACCGTGTCGATGAAGCCGTCGACATGGATCTTGCCGCGGCGCGCATCAACATCGACGTCCATGTCGATTTTACGGAAAGCGGGCTCGAAGACCTCGCTCACCGTCGATGCGAAAACGTTGAACATCGTCCTGCCGGGCTCGGAGTCCTCCCCCGACATGATCTTCAGAAGCGCCTGACGCTGGTTATCGTCGGCGCGCTCGTCGATGATCGGCTGGCACTTGCCGCCACCTTCGTGGATGGCGCCAGGCCACTGGAAGATGAACGCTATGCGCATCCCGTCGAGACTGACCCTCCCATGGTGCCCCCGCCGGATTTCGATTGCACCGTTCGCCTGGCAGTATCCGTGCGTTGGCAGGGCATTGAACTGGCAGGGGCATCCATAGGCGCAGTTGCAATTGACCAACTCGACCCCTTCGATTTCCCATGGCGTCATGGCATCATCCTTTCAGGTTCGGCCAGGCCTTTAGGGTCGATGATGCCGTGTGGCCCGTACGCGGCATTCCAGAGCGCGCCGTAGCGGCTCTGCCTATGCATGCGGATCTCGCCACCGCTGGTGAACGTGCCGCTTGCGACCTCAGCTTCACGAAATTCGAAACCCTCGGGCAGTACGATGCGAGCCCGGTGGGCTAGTCCCGTCACGGGATTGCGGATGGGCTCCCGTTCGAGGGCGAGTTGATCCTCGATCCGAAACCAGCCGGTTCGCGCCTCGATGTCGCTGCCGAAGTCGATTGGAGCGAAGATCGGGGGCAGTTCCTTGGCGATCGTCGCGCCATAGATATTGAAGACAGTGGTCGGCTCCTGCTCGCCGCCCCCGAGGATGGTACCCAGCGCCTCGACCTGGGTCGGAGTGGCCGCGCTGTCGATGAACCCCTGAACGACGCCCCCGCCCTCATGCACGGGGCCGGGCCAACGGTAGGCCGCCGCGACCTCGAGGCCGTCCAGCCGCAGATCACCGAACCAGCCATCATTAATCCGCATGCATTCGAGCCCCTCGCAGAGGCCCTCCGACGGCTTGCCGTTGAATTCGCAGGGACATCCGTAATCGCAACTGCACGCCGCGATCTTGGGTCCCTTTATTGCCCAATCCACGTAGGGCATTACAGTTCTCCGAAGAAAGACCGCATTTTAACAGTATCGGATGCGGAGGGAAAGGCGCGGGTCGGCGGCCCAAGGCCGAAGGCGGACCGTCCGGTTTGGAGTACAGCAGGCGGAAAACTGCCAAGAGCTTCGACCGGTGGCTCGATGGCAAGATGACTGGGAACCGATGCAAGAGCTTGAGATGCCTTGACGTAGCCTCATGTCACGATGAAAACCGCTTATCGGTGCCAAACCCCTGCAGGTGTTGGTAATCTCCCAAATGCTCTTCAGAACAAGGCGGTCGACTATGGGAATTGTCGCGAAGGCAACTGAAGTCGTGGGTGGCGCTGTCGCGCTCGTCAGGCGCTTTGGTTCTCCGTCGCATCAAGCCGTCGGGCTGACACCCCAGATTCCGGATGCGCGAAAACAAGGAATCATGACTTTGAAGCTTCCCGCCGCAGAGGGCTAGAAGAACGGGCGTCTGCCCACCCCTGCGCCGGGGCTTCAGGTCAATGCCTTCGCGTCGAACCTCGATCATCCCCGCTGGATCGAGGTCCTTCCCAATGGCGACGTCCTCGTGGCGGAATCGAAGGAACAGCCGGAGACGCCGCGCAGCCTCATGGACCACGCGCAGCAGGCC
>NZ_JBFTEH010000015.1:0-57263 GCF_041027365.1 Jiella sp. M17.18
GCCTGGCTCGTCCACTACAACACCGAACGCCCGCACCTCGGCTACCGCAACATGGGCCGCAGGCCGGTCGAAACCGTCATGTCATTCGTTAGTCAAGAAGCTTAAGAGGACACCTAGGAGTTGCGGGTTGTAGATGTTGATCGACAGCTTCGGAGAGATGTGGACTGAAGCCCTATTCCCGCATAAGTGTTAGAGAGGAAGTGATATCTTTGGCATTTGCCGCTGCACTCTGAAGTTTTTGAGCATGATCATTGAAAGACCGTTCGACACCAATGAGTCTGCGTGCCGTCGAATTCCACTAGACTGTAAGCTTCGCTCTTCAGCTGCAACATTGGCCTGCATCTGGATCTCCGCATGCCAGAGCCACTGATAGGTCCCACGGCATCTGACGCGGGCGGCATCGCGGCTCGACGAGGGTTCCGAGTTCAGGATCACGTCGCTGCACGGTTAGCGCTCGAAATGCTTCAGGACCCGAGCATTGAACAGTTAGAGTGCGAGACGGGGGACGACATCATCCTCCGCCGGATGGAAAGCGGCGAGGCGGTCATCGAATATGTCCAAGTCAAGACTACGGAGGCCGAGCGCAAGTGGAGTATCAAGGAGCTGACGGAGCGTGAGAAGGCACGGAAGGGTAGTTCCGTTTGTGAGAAATCGCTTCTCTGCGATCGGCACAATGCGATCGCATGGTTTCGGTTCGTCACTACCCGAGCAGTCTCGGCCAAGTTGTCCCCATTCCAGCGCCCGCGATCTAAGCGAGCCGGTGTGCTTGCGTTCAACCAACTCGTGACGTCTTTCGGCATGCGCTACAAGGACGTCAAGTCGGCCTCCGGCCGTGGGCTCGGCGACTGGGCAGAGCAGCTACTCTGGGAGGTAGAGGGCGACGAGCAAGCGCTAATGGCCCGCAATGTCAATTCGATGCTGCGCTTAACGTCGGGGCGTGGCCCCACCCCCGCCTACCAGCTCGTGGTGGAAACCTACGATGCACTGCTAAAGATCGTAAGAGCGATGGGGGACGCCTCGACCGCTGACGCGGCCGCAAAGGTGTGGACCCGCGCCGACTGTCTTGGCTGGTGGGAGGCGCAGCTGACAGCTATGCGTCGAGCAGCCTCCGGGGCCGTCAAGGTATACCAGCTCGCCGACGCGCCACGATTCTTTTCAGAGCTGGCGGTGATTGACGAGATCAAGATCAAGAGGGCGCTATACGCCTACGACGTAGAGTACGACGAAGAAATTTGGCGCAGCAGCGAGCTGATCGAACATCTTCTCGATTGGCTGCCGGAAATGACGCTTCCGGCAAGCACCTTGGCAAACTACAGCTACCTTGCCGCGCGTCGTCTTCCGACGGCCGCTCTCAAGGCTCTAGAGCGGCATGGCCTCACCGACATACCACAGATTGTCGCGGCGCTGATGCTACACGCCATTCTGCGCCACCATTTCTGTGCAGAGCCGATCGCCTGCCGCATCTTCGTTCGGGTCGGCGGCGCCATGCGATCGACCAGTGCACACATTGTACCATCGGAGCGCGGAGAGGAGATCTGGCTGGGGAGGTCGAAACTTTTGACCGCAGCTTCCCACCGCGCGGCGGTGGACGAAGTGCTTGACGAACTACGAACGGCGCTCACCCGCGATGTTCTCGTCGAGGAGCGAGACATCATTGTGCAGCTGCGCGAACCACATCATCTCAGAGCAGACTGCCTAGGACCTATTTTAGAATCAATGGCGAAGACTTCCGATCTGCTCAAGGTGCTAAGACTCCCCATCCTTATTGCTTACGATAGCGACACGTTGTCGAAGGGATTCGATGCAGCTTACGTCACGCATCTGCGCGATGAGGTTGAGGGAGAGTACAATCGCATAAAGCAGCGGATAGGACCGGAGCTTGGGAAGGTGGAGATAGCGCTGTTCCTCGTCCCTGTCGAATGCGCATCTACGCTCGCCAAAGAATTCGAGAAGCGGTTGAGGCGACCATAGATGGATGCAGATGCAATTCGCCGTCGGCTGGCCGAGCCGGACACATTCCCGGAGCATCGTTTCGCGGTCTTGCGCGACCTCGTGAGAATGGCGAACGACCAGCGCACCGTGGCCACAGCGCGTGAACTTGTCATTAGGGTACTGTCGTTGCGGGAGGCGCTCTACGACGGCTACGACGAGCTATTGGATGGGCTGGTGCGCCAAGTGGGGCTATATCCGTACATAGACCAAGACAGACCGCGTAGCTTTGAAGACCAAGTCGTCATAGAGGCGCATCGTGTTCACGGCCTCGCAGAGAACCGCCTTTTCCATAGTCTCCAGCTCTCTGTCTTCCAGGAGCTCGTTAGCGGCCGCAACGTCGTCCTGAGCGCGCCGACGAGCGTCGGCAAAAGCCTCGTGATCGACGCGATCCTGGCAACCGGCCGGCACAAGCGGGCGGTAATCGTGGTGCCGACAATCGCCTTGATCGACGAAACGCGCCGCCGCGTCGGCGCATCGTTAGGGCACTCGCACGATATCATCACCCATCCCAGCCAAAAGCGCCTGGATGACGGCCGGCCCACTGTTTACGTGCTTACGCAGGAGCGGGCGCTGAGCCGTAATGACCTGGAAGATGTCGACTTCTTCGTGATCGATGAGTTTTATAAACTCGACTTGCGTAGCGGTGAAGAGGACGAAAGGGCGGTGGATTTGAACCTCTGCTTCCATCGGCTCGCTCGACAAGGCGCCCAGTTCTATCTAATCGGGCCGAACATCGTCGATGTTCGCGGGCTCGCTTCTGAGTATCGCCACGTCTTTATGCCGTCCGATTTTTCCACTGTAGCTCTCGACGTCACGCATTACAACTTGAAGCGCCAGGGTCCCGAGCGAGGTTCGAAGCTGGTAGAGCTCTGCCGCGTCTTGAAGACGGCTACCCTCGTCTACTGCCAGTCGCCGCGTAGCGCGAGGGAGGCAGCACATCTGATGTATACGGAAGCTGACCTTCCAGAGATCGACGCGACTCGGGACGCAGTCGAGTGGTTGGAGCACAACTTTCCCCCCGAGTGGGAAGTCACCCGAGCCTTGCGGCGGGGTGTCGGCATCCACCACGGCAACGTGCCGCGCGCGCTGCAGCAGTACATGGTGCGTGCTTTCGAGGAGGGCCGTATCAAGTTCCTCGTATGCACGTCTACCATGATTGAGGGCGTGAACACGGTCGCCGAGAACGTGGTGATCTTCGATCGCCGAGGGGGAAAAAACAAAACCATAGACGACTTTACCTTCCGCAACATCGCCGGTCGTGCTGGTCGCATGAACCGCTACTTCATAGGGAAAGTCTTCGTTCTGGAAGCCGCGGTAAGCGAGGGCGATCATGTCGTGGACTTGCCGATCGAGCGGCAGGATCCGACGACGCCCCTATCGCTTCTCCTCGACTTGCCACCGTCGAGCCTAACCCCGCAATCGCGAGATCGTCTGGCTGAAATCTTCTCGAATTCCAATTTAAGCGAAATCACCATCCGGCAGAACCGATATATACCCATATCGAGCCAGAATGCTTTGTTTGATGCGATCTCCGAGCTGCATGATGAAAATCCGCAGCTAATTGGCTGGAGGGGCATCCCCAACTCGGATCAGCTGCTGGCGATCTGCAACCTGATTTTCGATCATGTCGACCAGGGCGTCACACTGCGCCGGCACGGCATCTTCAAGGGCAGCCAACTACAAGCAGTCCTGACCGGGCTGATGGCCGTGGATGACTTTGGGAGCTTCATCCGTCGGCGGGTAGAAGAGCGATGGGAGGACCAGTCTATCAGCGATGCCGTCGAGGGGGCGCTCGCCTTCCTGCGAAACTATGTCGGCTACACATTCGGACGACAGCTCATGGCGGTCAGCCGCATTCAGGCAGACGTGCTGTCCCGATTCAAGGCGAGTCCTCCCGGCGATTACAGCTTATTCGCCGCGCGAGCGGACTCCCTATTTCTGCCGGCAGGTATCTACGCATTGGACGAGTATGGCGTGCCGTCGGAAATCGCGGCGAAGCTGATGCGCCTTACCGGATCTATGGAGGACGTAGACGAAGGTCTACGGATGCTCGCGTCCATCACGCTTGACGACATTGACCTCCTGCCGTTCGAGCGAGACCTCATTGAGAACGTTAGACGAACTCTACCTCCTCGTGCCTTTCAATCTAAAAGGTCTGCTGGCAGCTAACTTCTCAGCGATGAAGTGAGACGCCGTTTCAGTTCCAGCCCGCCTTGCGACGGATTATGCTGATTGGAGCCGGGGGTGGGATTGAGAGAACGGGCGCCCGTCTGAAGAAGCACTATAGCACAACCGAGGTTTACGAGTACTTAACCTTTTACAGCTCGTGCACGAGGCTGCTTTCCTGCCTCTGCGGCAAATATCAGACCGACAGCTTTCGGCTCAATTTTCCCAATCTCTCCAAATTTTTATCCCGCCCCGCTCCCCCTCCCCCATACTCCCCTCACCGCCACCCCGACGGGACGGACGATCGCCGGGATCGTTCGGGGAGGCGGGCGGCGTCCGCGGCGTGGGGTCCTTCCGGAGGGCCGTCTCGTCCCGGACGGGTTCGCGGCTCCGCCGGCCCCTCGCCCACTACGAGGCGTGTGCGGATCGGTCCGCTTGAGCGGGGGCAACCCCGCGAAGAGCCGGCAGCGGCCTCGCAAGAGGCTCATGCGAACCCGCAGAGAACGCCGTGCGGAGCGCCGGAGGCGAGCCGTAGCAACAGCAATCGGAGGGCTTGCCTCCGGCGCTTCGTGTCCCGCTGCGGCGGGAAGCTGATGACCTTCCCCCGGCGCTATCCGCGCGGCCGGGCGCTTCGGCGCGCCGGTCAGGCGAGGAAGGCGGCGATGCGGGCGCGCAAGGCCGCCGTGCGGCGGATCCAGCCGCCCATCTGCAGGAAGCCGTGGATCATGCCTTGCTCGCGGGCATGGGTGACGGCGACGCCGGCTTCGCCAAGGCGCGCCGCGAAGGCCTCGCCTTCGTCGCGCAAGGGGTCGTGTTCTGAGGTGACGAGGAGCGTCGGCGGCAGGCCGGAGAGGTCCGGGGCGAGCAGCGGCGAAGCCCCGGGGGAATAGCGGTCCGCGACGGCGGGGATATAGAGGTCGTTCTCATAGGCGAGCGACTCCACCGTCATCACATGGCCGCTCTCGTCGGTCAGCGACGACCAGGGCCGGCCCGGCCGAAGGTCGGTGTTCGGATAGAGCATCACCAGCGCCTGCGGCATCGCCGTGCCGGCATTGCGGAGGCTCAGCGCCACATGGGCGGCGAAGAGGCCGCCGATCGAATCGCCGCCGATGGCGATGCGGGCGGGATCGCAGCCGAGCGCTGCGGCGCGGGCGATCAGCGCGCGCGTCGCCGCGAGGCAGTCGGCCGGCGGCGCGGGATAGGGATGCTCGGGCGCGATGCGGTAGCCGACCGAGGCGACCGCCCGGCCGGTGGCCTCGGCCAGTTGCGCCAGCGCGGCGTGGTGGCTTTCCAGCGACCCCGCCATGCCGCCGCCGCCGTGATACCAGACGAGCAGCGGCAGGCGGGGCCTGTCCGTCGACCGGTAAAGGCGCACGGGGATGGCCGCGCCTGCGCCTTCGATGGCGATGTCGGTGATTTTGGCCATCGGCGCCGCCGGGCCGGAGAAGTCGGCGAGGCCGTTCGTCATCGCCCGGGCGTTGGCGAGCGTTTCGGCGTCGCTTCGCGGCTCGGGCTGGGCCTGCTGGCGCCGCGCGAGTTCATCGAGGACGGCCTGGGCTTCGGGGTCGAGCGCCATCAGATCCACCGCCTGCGCCGGAAATAGCCGAGCAGGCCGATCGCGACGAGCGCCATGATGCCGAGCGCGATCGGATAGCCGTAGGGTGACTGCGTCAGCGGCATGTTCCAGCGCGATTTCGCCGGATCGAAGTTCATGCCCCAGACCCCGGCGAGGAAGCTCAGGGGGATGAAGATCGTCGAGACGATGGTCAGAAGGTTGATCACCTCGTTGGTGCGCGCCGAGGACAGCGTCATGTGCAGGTCGACGAGGCCGGAGACCGTGTCGCGGTCGGTGTCGTTGAGGTCGATCAGCTGGTCGGCATGGTCCTGGACGTCGCGCAGATAGGTCTTGGTCTCGGCCCGCAGCCACGGCCGGTCGATGCGCATGATGACCCCGATGGCGTCCCGGGTCGGCCGCAGCCAGCGCTTCTGCTGCAGCATGTCGCGCGCCATGGCGTGGAGCTCGGGCACCTGCACGGCGTCGACGTCGGCGAAGATCTCGTCTTCCAGCGTCTCGATCCGCGCCGTCTGCGCGTCGACCAGCGGGAAGTAGGCGTCCACCACCGCATCGATCAGCGCATAGGCGAGATAGTCGCCATGACCGGTGAGGATGCGCGGCGCGCCCCTGGCGATGCGCTCGCGCACGGGGGAGAAGGCGTCGCCCGGCCGTTCCTGGAAGGTCAGGACGAAGCCCTCGCCGAAGAAGATCGACAGCTGCTCGCTCTCGGCCTCGCCGCCGTCCTCGCTGGAATGCACCATGCGCAGGACGACGAAGGCGAGATCGTCGAAGACCTCGCATTTCGGCCGCTGGTCGGTGTTGACGACGTCCTCGAGCGACAGGGGATGCAGGCCGAAGGCGGCGCCGAGCGCCTGGATATCCTCGATGTCGGCAAGTCCCGTACAATCGATCCAGACGAGGGGCCAGGCCTTCCGGGCGGCCAGCGCCTCCTCCAGGGAAATGCCGGTGCGCAGCTCGCTCCGGCCCTCCCCGATGCCGAGGGCGCTGAACACCGAGGGGCGCGCCTGCGGGTCGGCGACGAGGACGCCCGGCGGCGCCCCGACGGCGCCGCGCCTGACCGCCTCGCGGGCTTTCCTGCGCCTGCGCCTCAGCCTCGGGATCGCCACCATGCCTGCCACGTCTTATGCCTCCCCAGTCCGCGGCCCCGGGAAAGCGGGCCGCAGGAAGGGTCATAAGGCGCAAGGCGGGTTTCGACAGGCGCAGCGACGTGTTTGCCGCAGCGACCGGGGTGCGATGAGGGCGGAGGCCGCCGGGCTCAGCCCCGGCCGCCGAACACCCGCTTCGGCTTGAACGAACCTTCCTCGATCGCGCCGAGGGCGATCAGCCGCCCATGGCCGGTGGCATAGGCCTCGTCGCAGAACACCGGCGCGTCGCGCCCGCGCAGGAGCACGGCATTGCCGGAGAGGACGCGGCCCGCCTGCTCGTCGGTCAGCATCACCTCGTAGAGGTCTGCGAGCGCTGATTCCGGGGAGATGATGTACTCGTCGAGGGCGTTGAAATCGACGACGCGGGCCTTGGCGCCGGCCTCGATCGCCTCGGCGTCCAGCACCTCGCGCCCCTCGTCGGCCGCGGCCTCGATCTCGTCCAGCGGCACGAGGTCGTCTTCGGTGAAGGCCCCGACGGCGACGCGCCTGAGGTCCGCGACATGACCGTAGCAGCCGAGGTCACGGCCCATGTCGCGGGCGATCGCCCGGACATAGGTGCCCTTGCCACATTCGGCCTCGAACACCGTGGTCTCGGCGTCCGGCATGTCGACGATCTCCAGCCGGTGGACGATCACCGTGCGCGGCGCGATCTCGACCGTCTCCCCCTCCCGGGCGAGGTCATAGGCGCGCTCGCCGGCGATTTTGATCGCCGAGAAGTTCGGCGGCACCTGCTCGATCTCGCCGAGATAGTCGGGGATGAGGTCGGCGATCTCGTCGCGCGTCGGCCGCTCGTCGGAAGAGCGCACCACCGGGCCTTCAAGGTCGTCCGTCGTCGTCTCGGCGCCCCAGCGCACGGTGAAGCGGTAGGTCTTGCGCCCGTCCATGACGAAGGGCACCGTCTTCGTCGCATCGCCGAGCGCGATCGGCAGCATGCCGGAAGCCAGCGGATCCAGCGTGCCGGCATGGCCGGCCTTCTGCGCGAAGTAGAGCCACTTCAGCCGGCCGACTGCGTCGGTCGAGCCCATGCCCTTCGGCTTGTCCAGGATGATCCAGCCGCTCACCGGCCGTCCCTTCGGCTTCTTGCCGCGCCGCGCCATTATTTGTCGTCTCCGTTCTTCTCTGTCGCCGGTGCGTCCGCATCGCGCCCGTCGTCGTCGCCATGGTCGAGGTCGCGCTGGACCTCGGGCGACTTCAGGAGCGCGTCGATGCGCGCGAAATTGTCGAAGGAGGTGTCGGTCCGGAACCGCACCTCCGGCATGTACTTCATCTGCCTGAGCGCCGGGGTCAGTCGGCCGCGGATGAAGCGGGCGTTCTGGTTCAGCGCCTTGACGAAGGGCTCCGTCTCGTCCTGGCCGAGAACGGTGACATAGGCCGTCGCGATCTTCAGGTCGGGCGACATCCGCACCTCCGAGACGGAGACCACGGCCTTCGAAAGCAGCGGATCGGTGATCTCGCCGCGCTGGAAGATCTCGGTCAGCGCATGCCGGACCTTCTCGCCGACCGAGAGCTGGCGGGTGGATGGTTGTTTCATCGTGAGCTTGCTTACTTAATGATCGTCTTCACTGGTCGAATTGCCGATGAGCCGGACGACGGCGTCCACGGCCGCCTTCTGCGCCGCCGATTCCACCCGATTGTCGAGCGTCACCCCATCAGCGACAGGATGACCTTCAACTGGCCGTTATGGTCGTCGACGACCTGCTTGAGCCGGTCGACCTGCCTGCGCAGCTCCTGGTTTTCGGCCTGCAGATCGCGAACGGCCCGCTCTAGCGTCAGGATCGACTTCAGGAACTCCGCAGCGCGCTTCCAGGACAGCCCGCTTTCCCCGGTCGAACCGGGCTTGTCGCTCATGACCCCTGCCGCCCCGCCCAATCCGACAGGAGCCGTTTGTTCTCTTCGTTGTCGTTCTCGATCCGATCGAGCTCAGCATCAGAGCGCACCAGCCAGTCTCGCATGGTCGCACTCTCACGATGAAGATCCGACGCAATCGCCGCCAGTTGACCCTCGGCATGTCTCCAAGTTTCAGCGGCCGGAAGACGAGAGTCATCGCTACCGGATATCGAGGTGGAGCCGAGAAGCTGCAAGCTCGCCATCAGACTGCCCTTCGAAACGAGAGAGCTCGAACGCCTATCGCGCCCGCCGACCTTCGCAAATCACCAGCTTGCCGGGCAACCGGTCCGGCGGCAAGAGGCGTGGCGATCCCCCAGGAAAAACCTGGAAAGCCGCCACGCCGTCTTCAACCGGCGTCTTGTGCCTGCCTTACAGCGTCCGCGCGACGTGCTCCACGCGGAAGCACTCGATGACGTCGCCCTGGCGAATGTCCTCGTAGCGCTCGAAGGCCATGCCGCACTCCTGGCCGCTGACCACCCGCTGCACCTCGTCCTTGAAGCGCTTGAGCGTCTTCAGCGTGCCCTCGTGGATGACGACGTTGTCGCGGATCAGGCGCACGCCCGCGCCGCGCTCGACTTCGCCCTCGGTGACCAGGCAGCCGGCGACCTTGCCGACCTTGGTGATGTTGAAGACCTCGCGGATCTCGGCATTGCCGAGGAAGGTCTCGCGCCGCTCCGGCGAGAGCAGCCCCGACATCGCGTCCTTCACGTCATCCACCAGGTCGTAGATGATGTTGTAGTAGCGGATCTCGATGCCCTCGCGCTCGGCCGCGTCGCGCGCCTGCTTGTTGGCACGCACGTTGAAGCCGATGATCGCGGCGTTCGAGGCGGCGGCGAGCGCGACGTCCGATTCGGTGATCGCGCCGGCGCCCGAATGGACGATGTTGGCGCGCACCTCGTCGGTGCCGAGCGCTTCCAGCGCCCCGTCGATCGCCTCGATCGAGCCCTGAACGTCGCCCTTGATCAGCAGCGGGAACTGCTTCAGCCCCGTGTCCTGCAGCTGCGACATCATCTGCTCGAGCGAGCCGCGCTGGCCGGCGGACTTGGCCACCTGCTTCTCGCGGGCGACGCGCTGCCGGTACTCGGAGATCTCGCGCGCCTTGGCCTCGTTCTCGACCACGGCGAAGCGGTCGCCGGCGTGCGGCGTGCCCTGCATGCCGAGCACCTCGACCGGCATCGAGGGCGGTGCCTCCTTCAGCTGGGCGCCCTTGTCGTTGACGAGCGCACGCACGCGGCCCCACTCGTCGCCGGCGACGACGATGTCGCCGATCTTCAGGGTGCCGGTCTGGACGAGCACGGTCGCGACCGGGCCGCGGCCCTTGTCGAGCTGCGCCTCGATGACGACGCCCTCGGCGGTCCGGTTCGGGTCGGCCTTGAGGTCGAGCACCTCGGCCTGCAGGAGGATCGCCTCCAGCAGCTTGTCGAGATTGGTGCCCTTCAGCGCCGAGACCTCGACGTCGAGCACCTCGCCGCCCATCGATTCGACGAACACCTCGTGCTGCAGCAGCGCGCTGCGGACCTTGTTGGGGTCGGCACCCGGCTTGTCGATCTTGTTGATCGCCACGATGATCGGGACGCCCGCCGCCTTGGCGTGATTGATGGACTCGATCGTCTGCGGCATCACGCTGTCGTCCGCCGCGACCACCAGCACCGCGATGTCGGTCGCCTGCGCGCCGCGGGCACGCATCGCCGTGAAGGCGGCGTGGCCGGGCGTGTCGATGAACGAGATCTTCTGCCCGTCCTGCTCGACCTGATAGGCGCCGATATGCTGGGTGATGCCGCCGGCCTCGCCGGAGACGACGTGGGTCTTGCGGATCGCGTCGAGCAACGAGGTCTTGCCGTGGTCGACATGGCCCATGATGGTGACGACCGGCGGCCGCGGTACGAGGTTCTCGGCCTTGTCCTCGACGTTGAAGATGCCTTCCTCGACGTCGGACTCGGCGACGCGGCGCACCGTATGGCCGAATTCCGAGGCGATGAGCTCGGCGAGATCCGGCTCGATGATGTCGCCCGGCTTCATCATCTGTCCCTGCTGCATCAGGTACTTGATGACGTCGACGGACCGCTCCGACATGCGGTTGGCGAGTTCCTGGATGCTGATGGTCTCTGGAATAATCACTTCGCGGGCAATCTTCTCTCGCGGCTGGTTCTGCTGCGAGCGTTTGAACTTCTCCTGGCGGCGACGGATCGACGACAGCGAGCGGCCTCGGGCGCCCTCGTCCGCGGTCAACGCCTTGTCGAGCGTCAGCTTGCCGCTGCGACGGCCTTCGCCACCGCGATCGGGACGCGCCGGCTTGGCGACTTCCGCCGCGCTCTTGGCGGGACGGCGCGGGCTGCCGGGGCGGCCGCGAGCGCCTTCGTCCTCGTCCAGCGCACGGCGGCGCGAGTCGGCGCGCGGCGCCTTGGCCGCAGCCGCTTCGGCATCTGCCGGCGAGGCAGGCACGGCCGGAGCTGCACCCGCCTTGCCGGCCGGGGCGACCTTGTTGCGGCGCTCGGCTTCGGCTTCGGCCTTGCGGCGCGCCGCCAACTCGGCCTCGAGACGCGCCTGCTCCTCGGCCTGGCGACGCTCGGACTCCTCGCGCTCGGCACGGCGGCGCTCGTCCTCGGCGATGCGCCGCGCCTCTTCCTCGCGGAAGATGCGGCGGGCCTCGACCTCGCGCTGCTTGGCGATCTCGAGCGCGCGGCGACGGGCGTCCATCTCGCGCGACGACAGGTCGGACAGGACCGCGCCGCGAGGCTGACGGCCGCCGGCATTGTTGCCGGAGGGCTGCGCCGCGCCGCCGCGTCGATCGTCACGACCGCCGGGGCGGCCACCCTGGTTGCCGGCGGCACCCTGGCGACCGGCCGGCTGGCCGGCGCCACCGGAAGCCCCCTGGCGCCCATGCTGCTGGCCGGAACCGCCGGGGCGGCCGCGGGTCTGCGGGCCGGAATCGACGCGGCCGGTCTGCGCCGGACGCGCACCAGCGGCCTGCGTCGGAGCCGGCGCCCGTTCGACACGGGCCTCGGCCCGCGGAGCCTCGGTCGGGCGCGCTTCCGCCGGGGCCGGCTCGGACACGGCCGCCGGGGCCTCCGCCTGCGGCTCGGGCTGAACGGGAGCGGCAGCCGGAGCCTCCGACGCCTTGGCGGCGGGGGGCGTTGCCGGCTCGGCCGGAGCGGAGGCAGCGACAGGGGCCTCGGCCGCAGGTGCCGGCGCCTCGGTAGCCGGCGCGGCCGTCGGCTGCGCCTCGGGGGCGCCGGTCTCCTGCGGTTCAGGGGCGCGCGCGGTCGGCGCCGGGGCCTGGCCGGGCTTCGGACCGATCTGAATCTGCGGGGGACGCCCGCCGCTCGTCTGCGGCTGCTGCGGCGGCGGCGCGACCGCGGGCTTGGCCGGCGCTGGCTGCGACGGCTGCGGCGCGCGCGGCTTCAGCCCCGCGGCCACGGACGGCGCAGGGGCCGCCGGCTCGTCGGGCTTGTGAATGCGCCGCTTCTTGGTCTCGACGACGACATTCTTCGTGCGACCGTGGCTGAAGTTCTGCCGAACCGTCGACTGCTCCATGCCGCCGCGCTTCAGGGTCAGGGTCTTCTTCGTGCTCACGCTCAGCGTCTTGTCGTCGCCGGACTTGGTATCGCTCATCTACGCTTCCGCTTCCTGCGCGGGACCCGTCCCGCACCCTTCATCTTGCCCGGAGCGTCGCTCTGAAGGCGCTCCCGTGTCGTTTTCAGTCTCAGCCTGGCGCCCGCGCCGACCCGAAGGGCCGTCGCCGTGCGCCGGATCGGGGCGCTCGCCCCGGTATTTCGCCAGCGCTTCCAAGCGCCGTCGGGCAGCCGAGCCTGCGTCACCGGCAAGGATGGCTGCATGTATCACATTCACCCCACCCAGTGCCAAACCCAATTCGTCCGAATGGATAAGGCGCAGGGCCGGAATCATCCTGTCTTCCACGCCTCCCGCTGCGGCATGTCGCGCCGCGTCGAGCTTGCGGATCCCGTCAGGCGCGGCGTCGAGCGCCTGGACGAGAAGAATGGCGCGGCCCGAGCGGATCGCCGCCCCGGCCTTTTCGGCACCGGTCACCAGCTGGCCGGCCTTGCGGGCCAGACCCAGCGCGCCGCAGGCCGAACGGACCAGAAGCGCGTCGACCCGGGCACCCAGATCCGCCGGCACCACCGTCTCCGCCCGGAACGACCGGGCGAAAAGCTTGCGCCGCACGGCCTCGTCGACAGAGGCCCGGCTGAAGGCGACATGCGCGCCGCGGCCCGGAAGCCGCCGGCGCAGATCGGGCACCACCTCGCCCTGCGGATCCCGCACGAAGCGGATCAGATCGTCCGCCGGACGGGCGGTGCGCGACACGATGCAGGTGCGATCGTTCAACACTTCGTCCCCGTCACCGACATCGCGGGTCCCGGCCATGACGATCCAGCTCCGCCAGGCGTCAGACGGCGCCCTCCGTCTCGGCCTCGATGCCTTCGCCCTCGCCCTCTTCCTCCTCCTGAGGACCGGCGAGATCGGCCTCCGTGATCCAGCCGGCCTTCAGCCGCGCGGCGATGATCATCTGCTCGGCGTCGGCGCGCGACACCTCGAACTTGGTGAGGGCGCCCGCGAACCGCTTCGTCTCGCCGTCCTTGCGTTCGGTCCAGCCGATGAGGTCGTCGGCCGCGCAGCCGGCGAAGTCGTCGAGCGACTTGATGCCCTCCTCGCCCAGCGCCACGAGCATCGGCGTCGTCAGGCCGGGAATCTCCTTCAGCTCGTCGGCAACGCCCAGCTCGACGCGCTTGGCCTCGTGCTCGGCCTCGATGCGGTCGAGATATTCCCGGGCGCGCATCTGGATCTCGCCGGCGGTCTCCTCGTCGAAGCCCTCGATCGCGGCCACCTCGTCCTGATCGACATAGGCGACTTCCTCGACCGTGGCGAAGCCTTCGGAGGCGAGCAGCTGGCCGACCATCTCGTCGACGTTGAGCGCCTCCATGAAGGTCTCCGACCGCTCGACGAACTCCTTGTGCCGCCGCTCCGACTCTTCCTGCTCGGTGAGGATGTCGATGTCCCAGCCGGTCAGCTGCGAGGCGAGACGCACGTTCTGGCCCCGCCGACCGATCGCAAGGGATAGTTGGTCATCGGGGACGACGACTTCAATGCGCTCGGCATCCTCGTCGAGCACGACCTTGGCGACTTCCGCCGGCTGCAGGGCGTTGACGAGGAAGGCCGCGGCATCCGGCGACCAGGGGATGATGTCGATCTTCTCGCCCTGCAACTCGCCGACGACCGCCTGGACTCTGGAGCCGCGCATACCGACGCAGGCGCCGACCGGATCGACCGAGGAATCGCTGGAGGTCACGGCGATCTTGGCGCGCGAGCCCGGATCGCGGGCGACCGCCTTGATGGTGATGATGCCGTCGTAGATCTCCGGCACTTCCATGGTGAAGAGCTTCGCCATGAACTGCGGATGGGTGCGCGACAGGAAGATCTGCGGCCCGCGCTGCTCGCGGCGCACGTCGTAGACGAAGGCGCGCACGCGGTCGCCGTAGCGGAACAGCTCGCGCGGGATCTGCTCGTCGCGCCGGATGATGCCCTCGCCCTTGCCGAGATCGACGATGACGTTGCCGTATTCGACCCGCTTGACGGTGCCGTTCACGATCTCGCCGACGCGGCCGACATATTCCTCATACTGCTTGTCGCGCTCGGCCTCGCGCACCTTCTGCACGATCACCTGCTTGGCCGACTGGGCGGCGATGCGGCCGAAGTCCATCGGCGGCAGCTGCTCGGCGATGAAGTCGCCCGGCTCGGCGTCGGGGTTCTTGTCGCGGGCAAGCTCCAGATAGATCTGCGTCGCGGGGTTCTCGACGTCCTCGACGACCTCGAGCAGCCGCTGCAGCTTCATCTCGCCGGTCTTCTGGTTGATGTCGACGCGGATATTGGTCTCCTGACCGTAGCGGCTGCGCGCCGCCTTCTGGATCGCGTCGGCCATGGCGCCGATGACGATCTCGCGATCGATCGACTTTTCACGCGCGACGGCGTCCGCAATCTGCAGAAGCTCCAGCCTGTTCGCACTGACTGCCATTGTCTTTCTCCTGAATTCGGGCTGCTCGCGCTATCCGATCCGCGACCGGCCCCATCTCATCCCTCAAAGGCGCGCCACCGTCTTCGGCTGCGCCGCATGCTTCAGCTCAGTGCGGGCCCGGCCCGCCCGCATCCTCGTCGACCGCCTCGCCGCGCGCCTTGCGCGCCGCCTTGTCGGCCTTCAGCGAAGCCTGGATCAGGTCGTCGGTCAGAATCAGCCGCGCCTCGCCGATCGCGTCGAGCGGGATGTCGACCGCGCTCGGCTCGCCATAGGCCGGCTGGTCGCGCTCAATCCGGATCGCCGTGTCGGAGACGTTCACGACCCGGCCGCGGAAGCGCTTGCGCTCGCCGATCAGCCGGCTGGTCTCGAGCTTCATCAGGAAGCCCGCCCAGGCCTCGAAGTCCGACCGGCGCACCAGCGGTCGGTCGATCCCCGGCGAGGAGACCTCCAGATGATAGGCCCGGTCGACCGGGTCGGCGACGTCCAGGACCGGCGAGATGCCGCGCGACACCGCCTCGCAGTCCTCGACCGTCATCGTCCCGTCCGGCCGCTCGGCCATGATCTGGACGGTGAAGCCGTTGAGGCCGGAGGTGCGCACCCGCACCAGCCGATAGCCGAGCTGCTCGATCGCCGGCTCGACGACGGCCGCGACCCGGGCCTCCAGCCCCTCTTCCCTGACGATACGATCGTTGTGATCCGACACGGTGCTCCAGAAGTCTTCGCTGACGACCCGATTCGAACGGGCCTCTTGGACACGCCCCGCGCGGCGGTCGACACCGACGGCCGGGGGCTCCTGACGGGCCCCCAAGGCCCAGGTAATAAAAAAGAGCGGGACCGGGTGGACCCACTCTCTCGATGCCATCGCGAGAATTTAGGGATCATATACACTTCCGTGCCGAGCGGTTCAAGCCACGGCCTCGGACGCGGGTGCGGCTTCCGGCTCTCAGACCTTCAGCGACTTGCAGATCGCGCCCTCGGCCTGACGCCAGGTCCGGAAGCCCATCGCTTCGTAATAGGCGAGCCCCTCGGTGTTCTGCGAGCCGATGAACGCTTCGATCGCAGGCAGGCCGGCGGCCCGCGCCGCCGCCAGCGTCGCCGCGAAAAGCTGCGATCCGACGCCGCGACGGGCGGCCGACGGCCTCACATGCGTGCCGATAATCCCCCATCCGAGCGGCGTGTCGTAGGGGTTGCCGGGATAGGCGCGCTGCAGCGACTGGAAGCCGAGGATGGCGCCCGAATCGTCGACCGCCACGGAGCATTCGACCCGGTGCGGACTGTCGATGTAGCGTGCCCTTACGGCGTCCGCATCGGCGCCCTGCGACCGCTTGCCTGCCAGGAGAAGCTCCTCGAGGACGCCGCTCATGGCTTCGGCATCTGACGCCCGCGCCGCGCGTATCTGCATCCGCCTGTCCCCCTTCGGCCGAAGCGCCCCGACTTACGCCCCGGCTTATCGGCGCACGAATGTCAGATAGGCGGGCCGCCGCCCTTCCCGGATCGCCTTGGCCTCGTAGCGGGTGCCGGGCCAGCCGGGATAGGGCGTATGCCAGTCGGCGGCCGTCGTCGCGGTCCATTCGAAGGCCGGGTGATCGCGGCAGTGGATCAGCGTCCAGTCGACATAGGTGTCGATGTCCGAGGCGAAGCGGAACTGCGCCCCCGGCTTCATCACCCGGGCCAGCCGGTCGAGGTTGCGATGGCTGACGAAGCGGCGCTTGAAGTGGCGCTTCTTCGGCCAGGGATCGGGATAGAGGAGATCGACGCCGGCAAGGCTCGCCTCGGGCAGCCAGTCGAGCAGCCGCGTCGCGTCGTCGTCATAAAGGCGCAGGTTCGGGCGCGGCGCGTCGTCCAGCGCCGAGAGCAGCTTCGCCATGCCGTTGACGAAGGGCTCGACCCCGATGAAGCCGACGGACGGCTGTTCGCCCGAGCGGTGCAGCAGGTGCTCGCCGCCGCCGAACCCGATTTCCAGCCGCACGGCTTCGACCGGAACCGCAAAGAGCGCCGCGGGGTCGGCCGGCGCCGGCTGCGCGAGATCGACCCGCAGTTCCGGCAACCGGTCGGCGATCAGCGCCGCCTGGTGCGGACGGAGCTTCGGGCCCTTGAGACGCCCGAAGAAGGCCTCGCGCAGCCGGGTCGGATGGTCGTCGTTCGCCATTGGATGCTCGGGATCGATCCTTAGAAATGCAATCGGCCGCGCGTCAGACAGACCGCGCGGCCGAGAGAACTGCCCTGTCCCGGCGCCGCCTCTATGGCGCGCCGGAAGCCGAACGGTCAGGCGCCCTTGATGGCCGCCTTCAGCTTCGGCGCGAGATCGGTCTTCTCCCAGGAGAACGACCCGTCGCGGCCGGCCTTGCGGCCGAAATGCCCGTAGGCCGACGTTTTGGCGTAGATCGGCTTGTTGAGGTCGAGGTGCCGGCGAATGCCCGTCGGCGAGAGATCCATCACCGAGCGGATCGCCTTCTCGACGTCGGCTTCGGTCACGCCGTGGCCGGTATCGTGGAGATTGACGTAGATCGCGAGCGGCTGGGCGACGCCGATCGCATAGGCGATCTGGATCGTGCACTTGTCGGCGAGCTTGGCCGCGACGACGTTCTTGGCGAGATAGCGCGCGGCATAGGCGGCCGAACGGTCGACCTTGGTCGTGTCCTTGCCGGAGAAGGCGCCGCCGCCGTGCGGGGCCGCGCCGCCATAGGTGTCGACGATGATCTTGCGGCCGGTGAGGCCGGCGTCGCCGTCCGGGCCGCCGATCACGAACTTGCCGGTCGGATTGATGTACCAGACACAATTCTCGGCGATCGGCAGATCGCCCATGGCTTCGCGGATATAGGGCTCGACGACCTGGCGGACCTTGTTCGAATCCCAGCTCTCGTCGATGTGCTGGGTCGACAGGACGATCGAGGTGACTTCGACCGGCTTGTCGTCCTCGTAGCGGATCGTCACCTGGCTCTTGGCGTCGGGTCCGAGCTTGGCGGCTTCGCCCTCGCCCTTCTTGCGCGCGGCGGCGAGGAGCTCGAGGATCTTGTGGGAATAGTAGATCGGCGCCGGCATCAGCTCCGGCGTCTCGCGGCAGGCATAGCCGAACATGATGCCCTGGTCGCCGGCGCCTTCCTCGATCTCGTTGGCGCCCTGCTTGTCACGCGACTCGTGCGACTTGTCGACGCCCTGGGCGATATCGGCCGACTGAGAGTGCAGGAGCACGTCGATCTTGGCGGTCTTCCAGTGGAAGCCGTCCTGCTCGTAGCCGATGTCGCGAATGGCGCGGCGCGCCGCCGACTTGAAGCGCGAAGGATTGATGACTTCCTTGCCGTTCTTGTCGGTCTTCATGAGCGACTTGGGCAGGCGCACCTCACCGGCGATCACGACGCGGTTGGTGGTCGCCAGCGTCTCACAGGCGATGCGCACGGACCACGGGTCGACGCCGGTCTTCTTGGCTTCCCGATACACCAGGTCGACGATCTCGTCGGAAATCCGGTCGCAGACCTTGTCCGGATGACCTTCGGAGACGCTCTCGCTGGTGAAAAGATAGTCCATGCGCGGCATGCAAAATTCCCTCGATTGGCGACTGTGCGGTCGCAGCCGGCATCTCAGCCGACGCGGAACCTCACCCGTCCGCGATTGCGGGCAAGCCTGACGATGCGACGTCATCCGATTCCGGAAAACGTTCGCGGCGCGGTTTGCGGCATGGCCGGTGCAGCGTCAAGATCGATTCGGCAACGGAACGCCGGATAATCGCGCTAATCAGCCCCTTTCGGCCGGCTCTGTGGCGTCGGCGAGGGTCCGCACGAGGTCGATCACCCGGCGCCGAACCTTCGGGTCGGAGATCTTGACGAAGGCGCGGTTGAGCTGGAGTCCCTCGGCCGAGGAGAGGAAGTCGACGACATAGTCCGTCCCGCTCTCCTGCAGGCCGCCGCTGCGGGGGGCTTCGGACCCGGGTGCATCTTCGAAGAAGAACGACACCGGGACGCTCAGGACTTCGGAGATCCGCTGCAGCCGGCTGGCGCCGATGCGGTTCGAGCCCTTCTCGTATTTCTGCACCTGCTGGAAGGTAATCCCGAGACTTTCGCCGAGCTTTTCTTGACTCATCCCGAGCATCGTACGGCGCAACCGCACCCGCGAGCCGACATGGATGTCGATCGGGTTCGGCTTCTTCTTGTTATCGAGCATCCGCACGCACCTTCTCGTTCGTCACGACCCGCTGCCGATCATGAACTCAAGCCCGGAACGGTCCGGATCTCGGACGATGATCCGACATGCGAAGAATTGTTCTAAAACAATTTCCCGACTACGGGTATGCCTACCGAGACCGCGATGTCAATCGACCCTCGCACCGATCCTTAACCGAATTGTGGTGGCAACGGTCGAAACCGCGGCAAATGCGAACCAAAAGATCCAGTCGCCAAAGCGGGCGTAGAGCGTCGGCGGCGCCGCCTGCGGCAGCGGCGCCTCGATCGTGCCGGTGGAGCCGAGAGCCAGCGCGTCGATCTCCCGGCCATAGGCGTCGGTCACGACGGAGATGCCGGTGTTCGCCGCCCGTACCAGCGGCAGCCCGAAGGCGACGCCCGTCATCTCGGCGAGACGCAGATGCTGGTAGGGACCAGAGGTGCGTCCGAACCAGCCGTCATTGGTGTCGTTCACCAGAAAGCCCGGCCGGGTCTGCGGCGTGCCGGCGTTTATCTCGCCGGGGAAGATGATCTCGTAGCAGATCAGCGGCAGGAAGGACGGGGCGCCCTTCAGTTCGACCCTGGAGCGCACGGCGCCCGCCGAGAAGCCGCCGGGCATCTCGGTCAGCTGGAAGATGCCGAGCGATTCCAGGAAGGACTGGAACGGCAGATATTCCCCGAACGGGACGAGATGCACCTTGTCGCGCGCGTCGACGATCTCGCCGTGGTCGTTGATCACATAGAGCGAGTTGTAGACGCGCCCGGTCGCAGGATCGGTGCCTTCCAGGCGCGGTGCCCCGGCGATCAGGGTCTCGCCCGGCTTCAGCATCTCGGCGATCCGGCCGATGGCCTCGGGATGATCGGTGAGGAGGAAGGGAATCGAGGATTCCGGCCAGACGACGAGGGTGCGCTGCGGCGGCGCGACATGCTTGATTTCCGGACCGGAGCCGGTTGCGGCGAGCGCCGCGCCGGATGCGCCGGATGCGACTGCAGGCGCCGCGTCGCCCTTTTCGGTCAGCGCGACATGCCGGGCAAACGCCTTTTCCGCCGCGGCCTCGTCCATCATCATCGACTGCGGGATGTCGGCCTGCACGACCCGCACCTTGACGCCCGCGACGTCGGCCGTCGGATGCGTCGCGAGCCGCCAGAGGCCGAATCCGACGTGGAAGACCGCGAGCGCGATGGCGAGGACGAGCACCGGCTGGCGGCCGCGCCGGTCGATCAGCACCGCCGGGCTGGAGAAGACGATCACCGCGAGGAGCGTCAGCCCGTGCGGCCCGACGAGGCTCAGCGTCTGCATCATCAGCGGGATCGGGGCCGCCATGACGCCGATCTCGTTCCAGGGAAAGCCGGTGAAGAGCACCGCGCGCAGGTATTCGGCGAGCGCGAAGGCCGCCGCGAGCGCGAGGATACGCCAGGCGCTGTCGCTCCACAGCCGGCGCGCGAGCAGCGTCGCAAGACCGAAATAGATCGCGCAGACGGCCGGCAGGCCGAGCACGGCAAAGGGGATGAAGACCGCGAATTCCTTGGCGTCGACCAGCATCGCCGCGCCCATCCACCAGAGGCCGGCGACGAAATAGCCGAAGCCGAACAGCCAGCCGATGGAAAAGTCGGAGAACAGCCGGCGCGCCGGAGAGCGCGCGGCACCCGCGCCGTCCAGCAGCCAGACCAGCAGCGGGAAGCCGACGAAGCCGGCGGCCGGGAAGTTGACCGGCGGCAGCGCCAGCGTGCAGACCGCTCCCGCAGCAAAGGTCACGAGGACGCGCGGGAGGCCCTCCAGGAGGAGGATCCGGTCGGCGAGACGGTCGACGAACTTCAGGCCGCCGACCGGGTCGGCGCGTTGAGAAAGAGCGCTCACATGTCCCCGCTCGCGAGGCGCCGGCGCCCCGCTTCCTGATCCCGTTTCGCCGCGCTCCGCCGCCGGCCTCGTCGCCAGCGGCTCCTTCGACCAGCCTCAGGCTGCAACGACACGCGCGACATCGTTCCCGTGAAGGGCGGTCCGCAGACGAGCGCGCCTCGCTGCCGGACAGACTCCCGACGGTGCGATCATGCCCCGCAATGCCTTTCGCCAAGCTTTTGGGAGGGAGGCCTGCCGCGCAAAGCGGACATTCTCAAGGCTGGTCGGCGAGCCCCTCGACGATGCGCCGGCGCTTCTCCCCCTGCCGGAAGCGGACGATGCGCACGCGGCGCACGCGGCGCGGATCGGCCTCCAGGACCTGGAACTCGAAGCCGGGCACCGCCTGCACCACCTCGCCGCGCGCCGGCACCCGGCCGAGTTCGGAGAACAGGAGGCCGCCGATCGTGTCGGCCTCGTCCTCGTATTCGCTGATGTCGAAGTCCGGCCCGATCAGCTGCTTGACCTCGTCGAGATCGGCGCGGGCGTCGGCGTAGAAGATGCCGTCGCCGCGCTCGGTGATCATCGGCGCGTCGTCGTCGTGCTCGTCCTCGATGTTGCCGACGACCATCTCGATGACGTCCTCCAGCGAGACAAGGCCGTCGGTGCCGCCATATTCGTCGATGACGAGCGCCATCTGGGTGCGGGTCGCCTGCATGCGCGCCATCAGGTCCGTCGCGAGCATCGAGGGCGGCACGAACAGCACCTTGCGGATGATGCCGAGATCCTCGACCCGGCGCGCCAGGTTGATCTGCCGCAGGTCGAGCCCGGCTCGCGGCTTTTTCGCGGGCTGTGCGCCGGCGGCTGCGGCCGCGTTCCCCTCACGGCTGCCGCCGTTCCCGCCGCCGGGGTTGCGCGCGGGACGCGCGACGCGGGTGATGTGGCCGACGACGTCGCGGATGTGGATCATGCCGCGCGGGTCGTCGAGGCTCTCGCCATAGACCGGCATGCGGGAATGGCCGCTCGCCTCGAACTGCTTCATCAGCTCGCCGAGCGTCGTGGAAATTTCCACCGCCTGAATGTCGGCGCGGGGCACCATGATGTCCTCAACCCGGACCTCCCGCAGCCGCAGGATGTTGTTCAGCATCGCCCGCTCGGCGGGCGTGAAGGAATCCTCGCCGCCGCTGCCCTGATGCAGCAGCGCCTTGGTCAGATCCTCGCGCATCAGCCGCGGCATGCGGGGGCGCAGGCGGCCGAACAGTCCCTTCAGGACGCCGTGGCCGTCGTGATGGTCGTCGGCTGCGGTCCGACTTCGGTCTTCGCCGGCGCTTTCGCCGGAGGCCTGGGGCTCCGGCCCGGCACGGTCCGATGCCGTCTCTTCGCTGCGCATCGTGTTGCTCATCGCTGTTGCTGCTCGTCCGTAACTCGGTTCGCGTTCAGGCGTTCACGGCATCCAGGTAGGGATCGGCGATGCCGAAGCCCGACAGGATCGCCACCTCCTCGGCCTCCATCGCCGCGGCCTCGTCCTCGTCGACGTGGTCGAAGCCCATCAGATGCAGGAAACCGTGCACCAGGAGATGGCGGAGATGATCGGAGAACGCCTTCCCCTCCTCCGCCGCCTCGCGCGCGACGGTCTCGTAGGCGAGGATGAGGTCGCCCATCAGCGGACCCGGCAGATCGCCCGGACCGAGATCGGCCATCGGAAAGGACAGGATGTTGGTCGGCTTGTCCTTCTCACGCCATTCGGCGTTGACGCCCCGCACCGTCGCGTCGTCTGCGAGCGTGACGGAGATCTCGCTCGTCAGCGAGACCGGCAAGGCGAGCCGCGCGGCGGCGGCATCGAAGGTCGCCTTGGCGAAGGCCTCGATGTCGCCGAGGCCGGCGGCCTCCCAGGCCGGCGTCTCGATCGCGAGCGCCAGCGTCAATCCGGGATAGTCTCCGGCCGTCCCGCCGGATAATCGATCTTCGACAGACATTACTTGTCCAGCGGCATCGCCGTCGCGCGATGGCGGCCCGCATCCTCTTCATAGGCTTCGACGATCGCCTGGACCAGCGGATGGCGCACCACGTCCGCCGCCTGGAACCGGACCGTCACGATGTTCGGCACGTTGTCGAGAACGCGCAGCGCCTCGACGAGGCCCGACTTCTGGCCGGGCGGCAGGTCGACCTGCGAGGGATCGCCGGTCACCACCATGCGGGCGTTCTCGCCGAGCCGGGTGAGGAACATCTTCATCTGCATGGTGGTGGTGTTCTGCGCCTCGTCGAGGATGACGGCGGCGTTGGACAGCGTGCGCCCGCGCATGAAGGCGAGCGGGGCGATCTCGATCGCCTGCGCGGCGAGCGCCCGCTCGACCTTCTCGGCCGGGATCATGTCGTAGAGCGCGTCGTAGAGCGGCCTGAGATAGGGATCGACCTTCTCCTTCATGTCGCCGGGCAGGAAGCCGAGCCGCTCGCCCGCCTCGACGGCCGGGCGCGACAGGATGATCCGGTCGACCTGGCCGCGCTCGAGCAGCTGCGCCGCATGGGCGACCGCGAGATAGGTCTTGCCGGTGCCGGCGGGGCCGACGCCGAAGACCAGCTCGGCCCGCTCCATCGCGCGCATGTAGGCGTCCTGCGTCGGCGTGCGGGCATGGATGGTGCGGCGACGGGTGGAGATCTGTGCCAGCGCCATGCGGCCCTTCTTCTCCAGCGTCGGAAGGTAGAGCTGGTCGTCCTGGGCGATCGCCATGCGGAGCGCGCCCTCGACATCCTTGGTGCCGATCTCGTGGCCGCTCTGCAGGCGCTCGTACAGCGCATCCAGCGCGCGCCGCGCCTGCTCGCAGGCGGTCTGGTCGCCGCGGATCTCGACCTTGTTGCCGCGCGCCCGCGCATCGACGCCGAGCTTCTGCTCGACCAGCGCCAGATGCTCGTCGAACTGGCCGAAGAGCGAGCTCGCCAGCCGGTTGTCCTCGTAGGCGAGCACGATATGCGCCATGTCGGACGCGCCGGAGGCGGGCGAGGAGACGGCGGTGCCGCGGGCGGGCTTCACGCGACGTTCCTTGCGGCCAGCGAAGCGACCGCCGGCCGGACGGCGGCGGACGCAGCGGCAGGAACCGGCGGCTGGTCCGCCCGAGCCGCGCCTTCCGCCAGCAGCGAATTCGGCAGCGTCGCGGCGATCGTCACGCGGACGATGTCGCCGATCTGCCCTGCCGACGCCGGCAGGACGACCGGCTGCAGGAAGGGCGAGCGGCCGACGATCTGGCCGGGATGGCGGCCGGGCTTTTCCACGAGGACGTCCATAGCGGCTCCCACGAGAGTCTCGGCAAAGGCGGTCTGCTGCTCGCGCAACAGCCCCTGCAGGCGCGCCAGGCGCTCCGTCTTCACGGCCTCGGCAACATGCCCCTCCATCTCGGCGCCGGGCGTGCCGGGGCGCGGCGAGTATTTGAAGGAGAAGGCCGAGGCGTAGTTCACCTCTTCCACCAGACGCATGGTGTCCTCGAAGTCGGCATCGCTCTCGCCGGGAAAGCCGACGATGAAGTCGCCGGACAGCGCGATGTCCGGCCGCGCGGCACGGATGCGCTCGATCAGCCTCAGATAATCCTGCGCGGTGTGACGGCGGTTCATCGCCTTGAGGATCGCGTCCGAGCCCGATTGCACCGGCAGGTGCAGATAGGGCATCAGGATGTCGAGGTCGCGATGCGCGGCGATCAGCTCGTCGCTCATGTCGCGGGGATGGGACGTCGTGTAGCGCAGCCGCGCGAGGCCCGGCAGCTTGGCCAGTTCGAACAGCAGTCCGCCGAGGCCGATCGGCCGGCCGGCCGCGTCCTCGCCGCTCCAGGCATTGACGTTCTGGCCGAGCAGCGTGACTTCCCGCACGCCGGCCTCCGCCAGCCGGCGTGCCTCTTCGAGGATCTGCGACAGCGGACGCGAGACCTCGGCACCGCGCGTATAGGGCACGACGCAGAAGGTGCAGAACTTGTCGCAGCCCTCCTGCACGGTGAGGAAGGCGGTGACGCCGCGCGCGCTCACCTGCCGCGGCTCGGACTGCGGCAGGTGCTCGAACTTGTCCTCGAGCGCGTAGTCGGTGTCGACGACCTTGTCGCCCTTCGCCACGCTCGCCAGCGCCTGCGGGAGCCGGTGATAGGTCTGCGGTCCGATGACGAGATCGACGACCGGGGCGCGGGCGATGATCTCGCGGCCCTCGGCCTGCGCGACGCAGCCGGTGACGCCAACGGTCAGATCCCTGCCCGCCTCCCGCCGTTCGGCCTTCATGTCGCGGATGCGGCCGAGCTCGGAATAGATCTTCTCCGCCGCCTTCTCGCGGATATGGCAGGTGTTGAGGAGGATGAGGTCGGCGTCCTCGATCGCATCGGTCGCGACATAGCCGTCCGTCGCCAGCGCATCGCCCATGCGCTGCGAATCGTAGACGTTCATCTGACAGCCATAGGTCTTGATGAAGACTTTGCGGGTATTGTGCCCGGCCGCGGCCGGTGCCTGCGCTTGTCTCGTTTCGGTCATGCGCCCTTCTGATCAGACCGGACCCGACGGCCTTCCTGCCGACCGGAGATGGTTTAAGCTCCTATATCGACAGCATCGTGACGCGGCGCAAGCCGGTCGGCAGCCGCAAAGTCAGATTGCACCGGAATCGGCGCCGCGTCGAGGCCCACTCGCAGGGCTCCGGCCGCGCAACCCGTGCGCGAGCATGCGCCGGACGCTCTCCTCGCTCTCGCGGGCAACGGCCTTTCGGTTGGACGCGCCGGAAAACAGCACGGGCTCGCCGAAGGCGACGGTGGCGTCGACCGCGCCCTCCTTCAGGAAGGCGAGGAGATGCGGCGCGAGTTCCACGTCGCCCGGCCAGGCGGCGAGCGGGCGAAAGAAGCGGCCGAGCGGCAGGCCGTGGGCATGGGTATAGGTGACGGCGACCGGCTGGACCATGACGGCTTCCGCCTCGGACGCCTTCAGCGCCATCTGTGCGGCGCCGAACAGCGCGGTCTTGAACGGCAGCACCTCGTTGCCGTCGGAGGTTGTCCCTTCCGCGAAGAGCACCATGGCGTCGCCGGCGCTCAGCCGCTCGGCGATCATGTTGGCCTGCTCGCCGGTACGCCCGCGCGCCTCGCGCTCGACGAAGACGGTGCGCTGGAGCTTCGCCAAGAGGCCGAAGGCGGGCCAGTCCCGCACCTCCGCCTTGGCGATGAAGGAGAGCGGCATCACCTTGCCGAGGACGGTGATGTCGGCCCAGGACTGGTGGTTGGCGGCGATCAGCAGCGGGCGGTGCGGCGACGGCGTCCCCTCGACATGCACCCTTATGCCGATGACGCGGCAGGCGACGCGGTGCCACAGATGCGGCAGCTTGCGCGCGATCGGCCAGCCGCGGGCGATGGCGACATGCTGCAGCGGCCAGAGGACGAGCGTCATCGCGGTCAGGAGGACCGCGACCATGGCGATACGCAGATGCGCGATCATCGCGCCGCCGCCCGCCTCGGGAGCACCGGGCGGCCCATGCACGGAAGGCCCAGCATCGTCACGCCCGGCGCAGCGTCCGCTTCAGCGTCAGCGCGCTGGTGCGCCGCCCGTCGGGTTTGCGATAGTAGGCCGGCCGGCGCCCGACCTCCTCGAAGCGCAGGCGGCGGTAGAGCTTCAGGGCGGGCTCGTTCTCCTCGTCGACTTCCAGGAACAGGCTTTCGGCGCGTTCGGCGTGGAGTTCCTGCAGGACGCGGTCCATCAGCAGGCGGCCGATGCCGCGCCCGCGCGCGCGCTTCGCGACGGCGATGGTCAGGATTTCCGCCTCGCCCTCGATATTGCGGGCGAGGACGAAGCCGAGCGGCGGGAGGCCCGGCTGCCCGACGACGCGCGCGACATAGCCGAAGCTGCCGCGCTGGGCGAGCAGCGTGCCGAGTTCGTCGCCGGACCAGGGCTGGTCGAACGCCTCGCTGTGGAGGTCGGCGGCCGCGTCGAGATCGTCGTCGGTCAGGTCCGCCGTCACCGGCTCCCCGAGGCCGAGCATGGCGTCGAGGATGGAGGCGGTCCAGATCCAGGGCAGATACCAATACACTCCCATCTCCTCCCTCGCGTCCCCCTCGCCTTGCGCCGCCCCGTCCGGACGGGCGGCCTCGTCGTCCTCAGGCGGAACAGTCTAGCCTAACATGACGCCGATTAGGGAATGCTTTCGCAGGATGCAAAGAGGCCTTTGGTGGGGGTGGCAGGCTTGGCGTCGGCTCCGCGCAGGTAGAGCGGCCGCGGCGGCCCCTCCGGCTCCTGCAGCGCGGCCAGGCGCGCCATCACCTCCATGTCGATCCGGGCCTCGTCCGACAGCACTTCCGTCGCGACGCCGGCGAGCGCGCCCTGGGCGATCGACGCCCCCGTCCCGACGATGCCGAGACGGTCCGGGTCCGCAGCGGAGACGAAGGCCGCGAGTTCCCCGATCGGCAGGGCGGCGGGCCCTGCCAGGCTGATCCCGCCGGGATGGAACAGCTCGGCATAGACCTCGCCGCGCCTGGCGTCGAGGACCGACAGGATCGGCCTGTCGCCGAGATGCGGCGCGGCCAGGACTTCGAGCGTTCCGATGCCGACGGCGGGGACGCCCAGCGCCAGCGCCAGGCCGCGCGCTGCGGCGACGCCGACCCGCAGGCCGGTGAAGGAGCCGGGGCCGACGGACACGGCGAGCCTCGCGACATCGCCATAGATCGCACCGGCATCGGCGAGAACACCGTCGATGACGCCCATCAGCCGCTCGGCATGGCCCTTGCCGATCTCCGGCTCGGCCCGCGCCAGCATGCGGCCGGTGTCGAGGTCGAGAATGCCGGCGGAGCAGCGCTCGAAAGCGGTGTCGATGGCGAGAAGGAGATGCGCTGGCATGGCTGTGGCTCGGTCTTAGAAGATGACGGCGGTGCCGCAATTCGCGTCGCCGTCACAGCGGAAGTCGCAAGGCTCTCTCAAGCAGGGCCGGATTGCCGACGCCGGTCCGACGAGTGGATGCCAGTGCCATACGCTCGTCATCCCGGGCTTGCCCCGGGATGACGAAGCCTTGGCTTTCGGTCGGAAGGTCGATGCAAGCCGCACCCGGCGATCGACCGCCAGCCCACCCGCAACCGTTACGCCGCTTCGACGGCCTCCACCGTCTCCACCTCCGGCACGAAGTGGCGCAGGAGGTTCTGGATGCCGTGCTTCAAGGTGGCGGTCGACGACGGGCAGCCGGCGCAGGAGCCGCGCATGTTGAGGTAGACCGTGCCTTCCTTGTAGCCGCGGAAGGTGATGTCGCCGCCGTCCTGCGCGACGGCCGGGCGCACGCGCGTTTCCAGGAGTTCCTTGATCATCGAGACCAGCTCGGCGTCGCCCGCCTCGAAGAATTCCTCGCCGGCAGCGGCCGGCTCCTGGTGTCCGCCCGGCGCCATCACCGGCTCGTTGCCGAGGAAATGCTCCATCAGGCTGGCGAGGATCGCCGGCTTCAGATGCAGCCAGTCGCCGGAGTCCTTCGTCACCGTCACGAAGTCGTAGCCGAAGAAGACGCCAGTCACCTCGGGGATCGCCATCAGCCGGGCGGCGAGCGGCGAGCGCGCCTCCGCGTCGGCCTCGGTGGTGAATTCCGCCGTGCCCTGTTCCAGCACGACGCGGCCGGGCAGGAACTTCAGCGTCGCCGGGTTCGGCGTGGTCTCGGTCTGGATGAACATCGCGTCGTCCTTTTGCGGATTGCGCACCGCGCTGTGAAATGTCTCGGGCGCCCGCTTAGCGCCCCGGCGCCGCCGTCTCAAGATAACCGGCGTGTCGGGCTCAACATAAGCGCCTCGGGCCGCGATCAACAGAGGCTGACGATGTCCTCGTCCGTCAACGTATTGGGGACGATCGTCACCGGGATCGGGAAGGCGGCGCCCTTGCCGGAGACGGAGGAGACGAGCGGCCCCGGCCCCTCGGAGGCCTCGCCGGCGGCAAGCACCAGGATCGCGATCTCCCGGTCCGCCTCGATCAGACGATGGATCTCCTCGGTGGTTTTGCCCTCGCGCACCACCACTTCCGGCTCGATCCCGACCTTTTCCCGCAGGTCCTCCGCGACCCTGGCGAGCTGCGAGTGGGCCTTCTCCTCGGCCTCGGCGCGCATGATCTTCTCGACGCCCAGCCAGTGCTGAAAGTCGCCGGGCTCGATCACGTAGAGGAGGACCGCGCCGCCGCCGCTCGCCTTGGCGCGGTAGGCAGCATAGGTGGCGGCCCGGGCGCATTCCGGCGTCTCGTCGATGATCGCGAGGAACTTGCGCTTGCCGCCGGCTTCCCGGCCGATGCGTCTCGATACCATGGCCGCAAGATGGCAGCGGCAGGCGGCGCCGGCAAGGTGGGCGAGGACGGATGGCGATTTGGCCCCGGCACACCTAAGCTGGCCGGCAGGAGGCGCGCCTGGCCGGGAGGCCGCCCGCACGGGACGAGGCCGGCGTCGCCGTCATCTCTGGGAGGCTATTCGTGGATTTCGCTCTTTCCGACGAACAGGCGCAGATCTTCGCGATGGCGCGCGATTTCGCGGTGGAAAAGATGGCGCCGCATGCCGCGCGCTGGGAGGAGGAGAAGGCGCTGCCGCGCGATGTCCTCGCCGAGCTCGCCGCGCTCGGCATGGCCGCGATCACCGTGCGCGACGACTACGGCTCCGGCCTGACCCGGCTCGACGCCGCGCTGATCTTCGAGGCGCTGTCCTATGGCGATCCCTCGGTCTCGGCCTTCCTGTCGATCCACAACATGGTCGCCTGGATGATCGACGCCTTCGGAAACGACGACCAGCGGGACCGGTGGCTGCCGAGGCTCAGCGCGATGGAAGCGGTCGCCAGCTACTGCCTGACGGAGCCGGGATCGGGGTCCGACGCCGCGGCGCTGCGGACGAGCGCGAGGCCGGACGACGGCGGCTACGTCCTGAACGGCACCAAGAGCTTCATCTCCGGCGCCGGCTACTCCGATCTCTATCTGGTCATGGCCCGGACCGGCGCGGCGGGACCGAAGGGCATCTCCGCGCTCCTCGTGGAGAAGGGCGCGTACGGCCTCTCCTTCGGCGCGAAGGAGGCCAAGATGGGCTGGCGGGCGCAACCGACGGCGGAGGTGCGCTTTGAGGACTGCCGGGTCAAGGAGGATGCGCTGCTCGGCGAGGAAGGCCGCGGCTTCGCCTACGCGATGATGGGCCTCGACGGCGGCCGGCTGAACATCTCCGCCTGCGCGCTCGGCGCGGCGCAGGCCGCGCTCGACCGGGCGGTCGCCTACATGAAGCAGCGCCAGGCCTTCGGAAAGAGCCTCACCGACTTCCAGGCGCTGCAGTTCCGCCTCGCCGACATGGAGACCGAGCTGCAGGCGGCGCGGATCTTCCTCTACCAGGCTGCCTGGAAGCTCGACCAGAAGGCGCCGGACGCGACGAAGTTCTGCGCCATGGCAAAGCGCTTCGTCACCGATACGAGCTATTCCGTCGCCGACATGGCGCTGCAGCTGCACGGCGGCTACGGCTATCTCGCGGACTACGGCATCGAGAAGATCGTCCGGGACCTGCGCGTCCACAAGATCCTCGAAGGCACCAACGAGATCATGCGGCTGATCACAGCCCGCGCGCTGCTGGCCGAGACGGCCTGAGACGGGGCTGGCGGAAGCTCGGGAATTTCGGTCCGGCGCGATGGCTCTGGCCGAGCCACCGCGCCGGGTTACTGACCGGACCGGCTGCCCGCGGCAGCGTCAGACCGCGCCGCGGCCGGCGACCAACTTGTAGATGATGACGATGACGGCGATGACGAGCAGGATGTGAATCAGCCCGCCGGCAATGTGGAAGGCGAGAAAGCCCAGGACCCACAGGATGACGAGAATTACGGCAATCGTCCAGAGCATCAGCGTTGTCCTTCGCAGTGTTTCGGCCAGAACCGGCCAATCGAGAAACCGCACAACGTCTGTAGCCATCTCACGTTCCGGTTACCGTGAGGATTTTTGTCGGATGCGCCAGTAAAGCAGCCAGCGCGTATTTGAGGAGAATTCGAAGAACTGTTCGGTGCAGCCGCCGACTCGACTCGCTGCGACACGGTTAACATAATGATAACAGTGCCGATTCTGTCTCGCATCGAGCGCGGTACGAAGGAGAGGGCACAGGACGGAGGGCGCATCGACGCCAGAGCGCCTTCGCCTCGCAACGGGGCCTCGGCATGCCTTGCGCCGGTTATCGGCACATCTCGAACGGAGACGTGGGCGCGTCGGCAGGAGCCCTGTCCCGCAGGCCTCCGGACGATCTGCCCGAGCGGCTTTGCCTCACCCTGCAAAGGCCGGCGGATCGATCAGGCGCGCGGAGCGCAGTGCCCGCAGATCGGCCGAGCCGGTGCAGAAGCAGGCGATCTTCAGCTGCGCGATCACCGAGGAGAAGTGCCGGACCACCGCTTCGGCCGAATGGTCGGCGGCCTCGAGCGAGGCCGCGGCCTGGCCGGCGATGTCGGCGCCGAGCCGGATCGCCCTGGCGACATCCAGCCCGGTCCTGAGGCCACCCGACCCGATCACCGTGGCCTCCGGGCAGGACCGCCGGACGTCGGCGATAGCCCGTGCCGTCGGAATGCCCCAGTCGGAAAAGACCAGGGCGCTCGCCCGGGCTAGGGGATCGCCGGCACGCTCCGCCTCGACGGCCGCCCAGCTCGTGCCGCCAGCCCCGGCGACGTCGATGGCGGCAACGCCCGCGTCGAGAAGCCGGCGGGCGAGCGTCCCGGAAATGCCGGCACCGACCTCCTTGGCGACCACCGGGACCGACAGCGCCTTCGCCAACTGGCCGATTCGGTCCAGAAGACCGCGCCAATCGGTGTCGCCCTCGACCTGCACGGCCTCCTGCAGCGGGTTCAGATGCACGATCAGCGCGTCGGCACCGATCATCTCGACCGCCCGCTCCGCTTCGTCGAGGCCGTAGCCGAGGCCGAACTGGGCGGCGCCGACATTGGCCAGAATCGGCACGCTCGGCGCGCGGTCGCGCAAGGACCGGTCGAGCCCGCCGGAGGCGCGGCCCTCGATCGCGATGCGCTGCGAGCCGACGGCGAGCGCGATCGCCAGTTCCTCGGCCGCTTCGGCGAGATGGGCGTTGATCCGCGCCGCCCGCTCCGGACCGCCGGTCATCGAGCTGATCAGGAGCGGCGCGCCCAGCCGCCGGCCGAGGAAGGCGGCGGACAGGTCGATCTCGGCCAGCGACAGCTCCGGCAGCGCCACATGCTCGAAGACCACCGCATCGAGCCCGGTCGAAGCGCGGCGCGCCGCGACCGAGGGATGCAGCACGATGTCGAGATGGTCGCTCTTGCGGTCGGCAATGTCGGCATCCGAGACGGGTTCGATGGGATCGGTCACGCTTGATAAGGTCCTTTCGTCGCACGTGGTCAGTATCGCATATTCATCGGCGTGTCCGCATGGCAGGATCGCAGTGGCATTGTGTGTCCAGTATGGTGTACACTGAGTGTCAATTCTGTCAGACACCGACTGAGAGCGGCCATGACGACGAAACAGAAGAGCGGACTGTCGGACTGCCGCGACAGGATCGACCTGCGGCTCGCCGCGCTCGTGCCGGAGGCGCTGCCGGGCCAGACCGAACTCGATACCGCGATCGCCGAGAGCGTTCTGGCGCCCGGCAAGCGGCTCCGCCCGCTGATGACGGCGCTGACGGCGGAGGATCTGGGCGGCGACGTCGCGACCGCGATCGACGCTGGCTGTGCGGTGGAGATGGTCCACGCGGCGTCGCTGGTCCTCGACGATCTGCCCTCGATGGACAATGCCGCGATGCGCCGCGGCCGACCGGCGCTGCACGTCACCTTCGGCGAGGACGTCGCCGTGCTGACCTCGATCGCGGTGCTCGCCGGCGCGTTCCAGATCCTCGCGACGATCCCGCGGCTGCGGCCGAAGGGCCGCGCCGAGGCGGTCGCGATCCTGACGCAGGCGGTCGGCACGCGCGGACTCGTCGGCGGTCAGTTCCAGGACCTGCGCGGCGGCCGGGCGACACGGGCCCTGTCCGAGATCGCGACCACGAACGGGCTGAAGACCGGCTCGCTGTTTTCCGCCGCAGTCGAGATCGGCGCCGTTGTCGCCGGCGCCGAGATGGACGTGCGCGAGCGGCTGCGGGCGTTCGCGACCGAGCTCGGACACGCCTTCCAGCTGCTCGACGATCTGCTCGACGGCGGGTCGAACGCCGTCCTGATCGGCAAGGACGTCGGCAAGGATGCCGGCAAGTCGACCATCGTCTCGCTGATCGGCCGGCCCTCGGTGCTGCGCCGGATCGAGCGTCATGTCGAAGAGGCGCATGCCCGGCTGACCGAGGTCTTCGGCCCGGCGAGCCGGCTGCACATGCTCGTCGACATGATCTTCGACAAGGCGCTGGGCGGCGCGCTGGAGCCGGCGGGTGCGGTGCTTCCCGTCCTGCCCGAGCGCGGCACGGGGACCTGACGGCCTTCCGGTGCGGGCGTTCCTCGCCTATGTCGTGGCGATGGGCGAGCGATCGGCGGCCATCCCTGGCTCCGGTGGGCCGCGCCGATCCTGAACCGCAATCGGACAAGCGATGACGCTCCTGTACTGGCTCGGCCTCTCGGCGATCGCCCTTGCCGTCTTCCTCGTGATGGAGGCGGTCGCCTGGGCGGCGCACAAATACATCATGCACGGCTGGGGCTGGGGCTGGCACAAGTCGCATCACGAGGAGCGCGAGGGCGCCTTCGAGAAGAACGACCTCTACGCCGTCGTCTTCTCGGGCCTTGCGATCGCGCTCTTCGTCGTCGCCGGCCTCGGCCACCCGATCGTCGGCGCGATCGCCACCGGCATCACGCTCTACGGCGCCTTCTACTTCATCGTCCACGACGGGCTGGTGCACCAGCGCTGGCCGTTCCGCGCGATCCCGCATCGCGGCTATGCCAAGCGCCTCGTCCAGGCGCACCGGCTGCACCATGCCGTCGAGGGCAAGGACGGCTGCGTCTCCTTCGGCTTCCTCTACGCGCCGCCGGTGGACAAGCTGCGCAGCGACCTGAAGCGCGCCGGAACGGTGGCGAGCGAGCAGGCGGAGCGGCGGCGCGCCGCGAATCCGGTCGACAGGGCCGGCGCGACGCTGCACTGATCGCCGCGCGCCGAGGGGTTTCGTCAGGCTGCGGGCCTGCGGCCGCTCGCCGTCGGTCCGTTCGCGCGCCCCGTTCCGTTTCTCCCAGAGAAGGGCCCGGCATGTTCGACTTCGTCCTCAGGGACGCCCGTATCGCGGGCCGCACCGAACCGGTCGACATCGGCGTTTCGGCCGGAACGATCGCGGCGATCGCCCCCGCCCTTCCCGATGGGCCGCCGGAGCGATCGGCGGACGGGCGCTTCGTCTGCACCGGCTTCACCGAGACCCATATCCATCTCGACAAGGCCGGGATCCTCGACCGCTGCCCGATCTGCGAGGGGACGCTGCAGGAGGCGGTCCGGCTGACCGCCGCCGCCAAGGCCGGCTTCGCCGCCGACGACGTCCATGCCCGCGCCAAACGCGTCGTCGAGAAGGCGATCACCCACGGCACGCTCCGCATGCGCAGCTTCGTCGAGACCGACCCGCGGGCCGGGCTGCGGTCCTTCGAGGCGATGGTGCAGCTGAAGCGGGACTATGCCGCGCTGATCGATCTCGACCTCTGCGCCTTCGCGCAGGAGGGGCTGACGCAGGAGATGGCGACTTTCGATCTCATTGTCGCGGCACTCGAAGGCGGCGCGACCAGCGTCGGCGGCTGCCCCTATACCGATCCCGATCCGGTCCGCCACATCGGCCTGATCCTCGACCTCGCCGAGCGCTTCGGCGTGCCCGCCGACTTTCACATCGACTTCGATCTCGACCCCGAGAATTCGGACCTGCCGACGCTGATCGAGGCGACGCGTGCGCGCGGGCTCGGCGGGCGGGTCAGCGTCGGCCATGCGACGAAGCTGTCCGCGCTCGCGCCCGAAGCGCTCGACCGGACGGCCGATCGGCTGGCGGAGGCCGGCATCGCCGTCGTCGTCCTGCCGGCGACCGACCTCTTCCTGAACGGGCGCAGCGCCGAGCGGCTGAAGCCGCGCGGCGTCGCGCCGGCCGAGCGTCTCGCGCGCCGGGGCGTGACGACGGCGGTCGCGACCAACAACGTCCTCAACCCGTTCACGCCCTATGGCGACGCCTCGCTGATCCGCATGGCGAACCTCTTCGCCAATGTCGCGCAGCTGGCCTCGGACGAAGAGCTGTCGCTCGCCTTCGACATGGTGAGCGCTCAGGCGTCGCGTCTGCTGGGGCTGGAGAACGGGCTCGCCGTGGGCGCCCCGGCCGACCTCGTCGTGCTCGACGCGCCGGATTCGGCGGCCGCCGTGCGCGAGATCGCCCCGCCGCTGTTCGGCTTCAAGCGCGGGCGTCTCGTCTTCGAGCGGCCGCCGGCCAAGCTCTTCGGGCCCTGATCAGAGGACAAACCGCCGCCTCGACCGGGACATGAGATGCCGCGGCAAGGCGGCCTCCTCACCCGGCGACCGGCCGCAGGATTTCGGCGAGAGCCGGCGCCGGGCGGCTCTCGGCATCGAGGTCGAGGCCGGACAAAAGCTCTTCGATGTGCCGGAGCATCGCGCTCGCGGCGCCCTCCCCGTCCCGCGCTTCCAGCGCGCCCACGAGGCGGTCGTGGGCATGGCTGTCGCAGGTGACCTCCCGGCGGCGCCAGTAGAGCGCGACGATCAGCGAGGACCGGGAGACGAGCTCGCGTACGAAGCCGGCGAGCACCGCCTGGTCCGCGACCTCGGCGATCAGCGTGTGGAAGGCGCCGGAGAGCAGGATCGCGCGATGCCGGTCCTCCGCCGCGTTCGCGGCCTCCTCCTCGGCGAGGTGCAGGCGAAGCCGCGCGATGTCGGCGGGTGCGATCCGTTCCGCCGCGCGCGCCGCAAGGCTCGGCTCGATCAGCATCCGCGCCTGGAAGACCTCTTCGGCCTCCCGCGGCGTCGGCCGCGAGACGAAGGCGCCGCGATGCGGCTCGATCGTCACGACGCCGTCATGCCAGAGCGCTTCCAGGGCCGAGCGAACGATGGTGCGGCTGGCATTGTAGAGCGCGCCGATCTCGTCCTCCGGCAGGCGCGTCGAGGACGGCAGCTTGTGCTCCAGGATGGCGGTCAGGATCTCGCGGTGGATCGCCTGCGCGCGGGCGCTGCGCAGCCGCGTCCCCGCTCCGCCGGACCGCGCCTCGCTCGACCCCGCAATCTCCGCGATCGCCATCGTCTTCCCGTCCACTCGCCTGTTCGCATCGCAGGGCGGGCAAGCTCGCTCGGCCGCAGCGCGCCTCATCCAAGGCCAAGGCGCGCCGGCCCGCAAGGCGAAATCGTATACAACGCTGCCTGCGAACTGTGCACGTCGCCCATCTGATCGTCAGGCAACCACCGACCGCTGATATCCCGACTCCGCATTGGCCGCCCGCATCCGCGCCGCGCGGCGCTGTGCGGCCGGCTGGCACGCCCCTTGCTTCGTCTCCGTCAATTCCGGCTGGAGATGAAAATGACGGAATCCGGGGACCTCGAACTCGCAACGGTGATCAAGCGCTACGGCGCGACGGTGGCGGTCGACGGCGTGTCGCTGAAGATCAAGGCCGGCACCTATTGCTGCCTGCTCGGGCCGTCCGGCTGCGGCAAGACCTCGACGCTGCGCATGATCGCCGGGCATGAGAGCGTCTCCTCCGGCGACATCGCCATCGGCCACAAGGTGGTGAACGACGAGCCGCCGGCGCGCCGCGGCACCGCGATGATGTTCCAGAACTACGCGCTGTTCCCGCATCTGTCGGTGCGCGACAACGTCGCCTTCTCCTTGAAGATGGCCGGCGTGAAGAAGGCCGAGCGGCGCGCCCGCGCGGACGAGATGCTGGCGCTCGTCGACATGCAGAATTACGCCGAGCGGCTGCCGGCGCAGCTGTCGGGCGGCCAGCAGCAGCGCGTCGCGCTCGCCCGCGCCCTCGTCACCAAGCCCTCGATGCTGCTCCTCGACGAGCCGCTGTCGGCGCTCGACCCGTTCCTGCGGGTGCGCATGCGGGCCGAGCTGAAGCGCTTCCAGCGCGAGCTCGGCATTTCCTTCATCCACGTCACGCACAGTCAGGAGGAGGCGATGGCGCTAGCCGACCTGATCGTCGTGATGAATGGCGGCCGGATCGAGCAGGCCGGCACGCCGCGCGAGATCTTCAACGCGCCGCGCACCGAATTCGTCGCGCGCTTCATCGGCGCCCACAACGTCATCCCGATCGAGGGCCGCAGCTTCGCCGTTCGCGCCGACCGGGTGACGCTCGCCAGCCCTCCGGCTGCCGAGGCCCGCAACGCGCTGGCGGCCACCGTCCAGGACGTCGAATACCAGGGCACGGTCGTCCTGGTGACGCTCAAGTCGCGGACCGGCCTCGACCTTTCCGCGCTGATCCCGGAGCGGACCTTCGACGCGCGCCCGATCGCGATGGACGAGCCGGTGACCATGACCTGGGACGCCGGCGACCTCCACGAACTGGCCGCCGCCTCCTGACCACCGCCAGAGCTTCATCCACCAAAGGAACAGGTGACATGACCAAGACGACGAAACCCGGCTCGATCGACCGCCGCACACTTCTGAAGGGGTCCGCCGCGCTGGCGGCCGGCGCCGCCGGTTCCACCCTGGTGACCGGCTTCCCCGCGGTGATCGCCGCCGAGCCGGTGACGCTGCGCTATCTCTCGACGGCGGTCAACCAGTCGCCCGCCATCGCCAAGAAGGCGATGGAGGAAACTGGCGTGAAGATCGAATACGTCACGGTCACGACCGACGAAGTCGCCAAGCGCATCATCACCCAGCCGAACTCCTTCGACCTGGTGGATAGCGAGTACTTCTCGCTGCCGAATCTCGTGCCGTCCGGCAATCTGATGGGCATGGACGCCAAGAAGATCAAGCTGGCCGACAAGATCACCCCGGTGCTGACCAAGGGCGAGATCGACGGCAAGAAGATCGGCAGCCAGGGTTCGGCGCCGTGGAAGTACTTCTATCTCGAAGGCCAGCACTCCAAGAAGTTCGCCAAGTCCCCGACCGACTGGATGACGCTGATCCCGACCACCTACAACGCCGATTCGCTCGGCGACCGGCCGGACCTCATCCAGGGCGAGGTCACCCACTGGTCGGCCCTGCTCGACCCGAAGTTCAAGGGCAAGGCGGCGCTGATCAACGTTCCCTCGATCGGCATCATGGACGCCGCCATGGCGATCGAGTCCACCGGTCAGTTCAAGTACAAGGACAAGGGGAACATGACCAAGGCCGAGATCGACAAGACCATGGAGATCCTGACCAAGGCGAAGAAGGACGGGCAGTTCCGCGCCTTCTGGACGGACTTCAACCAGTCGGTCAACCTGATGGCCTCCGGCGAGGTCGTGATCCAGTCGATGTGGTCGCCGGCGGTCACGGCCGTGCGCTCGAAGGGCATCAAGTGCACCTATCTGGCGCTCGACGAGGGCTATCGCGGCTGGGCCTCCGGCTTCGCGCTGCCCCGGACCCTGCGGGGCAAGAAGCTCGACGGCGCCTACGAGTTCATCAACTGGTTCCTCTCCGGCTGGGCCGGCGCCTATCTCTCGCGCCAGGGCTACTATCCCGCGGTGCTGGAGACGGCGAAGCAGAAGATGGAGCCCTACGAGTGGGCCTACTGGTACGAGGGCAAGCCGGCGGAGAAGCCGATCAAGGCGCCGGACGGCACCGTCATCGAACAGCCGGGCGCGGTGCGCGACGGCGGCTCCTACGAGACGCGCATGAGCCGCATCGCCTGCTGGAACTCGGTCATGGACGAGAACGAGTACCTGATCACCAAGTGGAACGAGTTCGTCGCGGCCTGAGGTCATGGTGACATCGACGCAAACCAGCGGGGCGGCCATGCCGCCCCGCACTACCGACGCCGCGGCGCCCGCCGCCGCCGCACGCCCGCGGCGCAGGGGCCGCACCGGCGGCGCCGCGCCCTACTGGCAGGCGGCGCCGATGGCGCTCGTCTTCTTCCTGTTCTTCGTGCTGCCGCTCGTCGTCGTCCTCGTCGTCAGCTTCTGGAAGTACAATTCCTACTCGATCACCCCGGCCTTCATCCTCGACAACTATACCGGCGTCTTCGACGGCTGCCTGGTGAGCCTGCCCTCGCTCTGCACGACGTTCGCGACCTACCTCTCGACCATCAAGTTCTGCCTGATCGTCTGGGCCGTCACTCTCGTCGTCGGCTTCACGATCGCCTACTTCCTCGCCTTCCATGTGCGCACCACGGCGATGCAGATCGTCCTCGCGCTGATCTGCATCATCCCGTTCTGGACCTCCAACGTCATCCGGATGATCTCCTGGATCCCGCTGCTCGGGCGCAACGGGCTGATCAACCAGATGCTGGTCGGGTCCGGCCTCGTCTCCCATCCGGTGGAATGGCTGCTCTATTCCGACTTTGCGGTGGCGCTCGCCTTCGTCCACCTCCTCACCGCCTTCATGCTGGTGCCGATCCTCAACTCGATGATGCGCATCGACCGTTCGTTGATCGAGGCGGCGCGCGATGCGGGCGCGAGCGGCGCGCAGGTGCTGTGGAACGTTGTCATCCCGCTGTCGAAGACCGGCATCGCGATCGGCTCGATCTTCGTCATCACCCTCGTGATGGGCGACTTCATCACCATCGGCGTCATGGGCGGCCAGCAGATCGCCTCCGTCGGCAAGGTGATCAACGTCGAGACCGGCTACCTGCAGTTCCCGCTCGCCGCAGCGAATGCCGTGGTGCTCCTCGTCGCCGTGCTCGGCATCATCTTCGCGCTGACGCGCTTCATCGACATCCGCAAGGAGCTTTGAGATGAGCGAGAAACGGCCGCGCTCCTTCTACGTCCTCGCAGCGGTCTTCGCGCTGTTCGTCCTGTTCCTCTACGGGCCGGTGATCACCATCCTGATCCTGTCCTTCCAGGGGCCGCAGGGTGGCCTGACCTTCCCGATGAACGGCTTCTCGGTCCACTGGTTCGAACAGCTCTGGCAGGGCGCCGGCCTCGTCGACATCTCGATCGGCCTGTGGAACTCGCTGAAGCTCGGCCTCCTCGTGATGGTGCTGACGGTCGTCTTCTCGGTGATGGCGGGCCTCGCCTTCCGCCGCCGCTTCCGCGGCTCGACGCTGCTCTTCTACACCGCCATCGCCAGCCTGATCATGCCGTCGATCATCGTCTCGCTCGGCATCGCGCTGGAGTTCCACATCGTCGACGACACGGTGATGAAGATCGCCGACGCCTATGACGTCGAATGGCTCTACGACAACTACCAGACCGCCACCGGGCTCTTCACCTCCGGCCTCGGCGCGCATCTGTCCTGGACGCTGCCCTTCGGCCTCCTGATCATGTTCGCGGTCTTCAACCGCTTCGACAAATCCTACGAGGAGGCGGCGCGCGACCTCGGGGCGACGTCCTGGCAGACGATCCGCCACGTCGTCCTGCCGATGGTCGCGCCCTCGGTCGTCGGCGTCGCGCTGTTCGGCTTCACCCTCTCCTGGGACGAGCTGCCGCGCTCCAGCCAGGCGATGGGTGCGGCCAACACGCTGCCGATCCAGCTACAGGCGCTGACGACGACGGTCACCACGCCGATGATCTATGCGCTCGGCACGGTGACGACGGCAATCTCGCTCCTCGTCATCGCGACGGCGCTCACCACCGTCTTCATCGTCCAGAAGCGCCGGCGGCGCCACGGCTCCGACGCCGGCCAGGGCGTCGTCTGAGCGAAGGCAGGAACAGCGTCCGCATGAGACTTCTCGTCGTCAATCCGAACACCACGCCGTCGATGACCCGCACGATCGGCGCGGCGGCGAGAGCCGTCGCGGCGCCGGGAACCGAGATCGTCGCGGTGGAGCCGTCGATGGGGCCGGCCTCGATCGAGGGCGTCTATGACGGCGCGCTCGCCGTGCCCGGCCTCCTGCAGACGATCGCCGCGCAGCCCGCCGACGGCATCGTCATCGCCTGCTTCGACGACACGGGCCTCGACGCCGCCCGGTCGGCGGCGGCGGTCCCGGTGGTCGGTATCGGCGAAGCGGCCTATCACGTGGCGAGCCTCGTCTCGGACCGCTTCACGGTGATCACCACGCTGTCGCGCTCGGTCCCGGTGATCGAGCGCAACCTCGCCGTCACCGGCCTGCGCTCGCGCTGCGCCCGGGTGCGGGCCAGCGACATTCCGGTCCTCGCCCTGGAGGAGCCCGGCAGCGACGCGCGCCGCCGCATCTCCGACATGGTCGCCCGGGCGCTCCAGGAGGACGGGGCCGACGGCATAGTGCTCGGCTGCGCCGGCATGGCGGACTTCGCCGCAGAACTGTCGCGCGCCCACGGCGTGCCGGTGATCGACGGCGTCGCGGCGGCGGTGAAGCTGATCGAGAGCCTCCTCGCTCTCGGCCTGTCGACGTCGAAGGCCGGCATCTGGGCAAGACCGCTGGCCAAGCCGTATCAGGGCTCGCTCGCCGCCTTCTCGCCTCGCAGCTGAACGCCGCGACGCGACGGCCGGGAACCTCGGCGCGCCATCGATGTCGTGGGTGGGGGTGCGGCGAGCCGGAGGCCGGCGCCCGTGTTCGGCTCAGTGGTAGCCGAGGACGCGGATCATCGCCGGGCCGATGATCACGACGAAGAGCACCGGCAGGAAGAAGACGATCATCGGCACGGTCAGCTTCGGCGGCAGGGCGGCGGCCTTCTTTTCCGCCAGCGTCATGCGCATGTCGCGGTTCTCCTGCGCCATCACGCGCAGCGCGTTGCCGAGCGGCGTGCCGTAGCGCTCCGCCTGGACGAGGGCCGTACACACCGCCTTGACGCCTTCCAGCCCGGTGCGGGCGGCAAGGTTGTCGTAGGCGACCTTGCGGTCCGGCAGGTAGGAAAGCTCGGCGCAGACGAGGATCAGCTCCTCCGCCAGCGCGATCGACTGGATGCCGATCTCCTCGGCCACGCGGCGGAAGGCGGCCTCGATCGACGAGCCGGATTCGACGCAGATCAGCATCAGGTCGAGCGCGTCCGGCCAGGCCCTGGTGATCGACAGGCGCCGCTTCGCCGCCTTGTTGCGCACGAAGATCACCGGCACATAGAAGCCGAGCAGCACGGCGCCGAGCACCACCAGGAGCTTCACGATCCCCGGCTGCGAGTGCAGGATGCCGAGCCCGAAGACGTAGATCACGGTGAACGTCACGAGGACGATCGGCGCCAGCACCCGCGCGAACAGGAACAGCGTCAGCGGCCGCTGGCCGCGATAGCCGGCGCCGCGGAGCGTCGCCACCGTCTTGTCGTCGACCAGCGCCTTGCGCAGGTTCAGCCGGTCGACCACGAGATTGGCGATGCCGCGGGTCTCCTGCTGACGCAGCCCGGCGCCCCTGCCCCGCTCCTTCTCGATCGCGAGGCGCGCGCGCTCGCGCGCCCGCACCTGGTCGCGTTCCAGCGCCACCGCCTTCATCCGGCTCTTCAGCTCGTTGCCCGCCAGAAGGGGCATGGCGATCGTCAGGAAGGTGACGAAGACCGCGCCGGCGACCAGCACGCCGATGACCAGCTGGGTCGACAGACCGATCGATTCGAACATCGATTCCATGGCGGGCGAAGCCTTTCCGAACGCGGTCCTCCGGCTTGCGGCGAGCCGGAGACCGGAGACTAGAAGTCGAAGTTGATCATCTGCTTCATCACGAAGATGCCCATCGACATCCAGATGCCGCCGCCGACGAGCAGGATCATGCCGATATTGGTCGTGTAGAGCGCCGTCATGTAGTCGGGCGTCGTGATCGTGACGAGGAAGAAGACGAGGAACGGCAGCGATCCGATGATGGCGCCCGAGGCCTTCGCCTCCATCGACATCGCCTGGATCTTGCCCTTCATCTTCTTGCGGTCGCGCAGCACGCGCGACAGGTTGCCGAGCGCCTCGGACAGGTTGCCGCCGGCCTGGGCCTGGATGCCGATGACGATGGCGAAGAAATTGGCTTCCGAAGTCGGAATGTTGCGGTAGAGCCGGTTGACCGCCTCGGAGATCGGCATGCCCATCTGCTGGGCCTCGACGATCTTGCGGAACTCGCCGGCCACCGGCTCGGGCGTCTCGCTCGCAACCATGCGCAGCGTGTCGTTCAGCGGCAGGCCCGACTTGACGCCGCGCACGATCAGGTCGACCGCATTCGGGAACTCGTCGGTGAACTTCTGCAGCCGTTTCTTGCGCGCCCGCGCCAGCAGGAAGCGCGGCAGGCCGAGGCCGGAAACGATGGCAATCCCGAGCGCCAGGATCGGCGACAGCTGCAGCATCAGCGCGATCACACCGCCGACGAAGCCGGCGGCAATGCTCAGCAGGACAAACTGGCGGGGCGTGATGGAGAGCCCCGCCTGCTCCAGCCGCCGCTGCAGGGACAGCTTGCTGGTGTGCTTGTCGCGCTCGCGCTGGCGCGCCTCCAGCTCCTTCAGCGAGGACTGGATGGTCTTGCGGCGCTTTGCCTGTTCCTGCAGCCGGTCGCGGGCGAGCTTGGAGGCAGCCCGGTCGTTCTCGTCGCGGATGAACTGGGTGCGCCGCTGCTCCGCCTTCTTCTCCTCGGCGATCCGCGGCTGCAGGAACGCGAAGGCGAGACCGCCGGCGGCAACGGTCGACAGAAGTACGAAGAGGATGGCGGCGAGCGGGCTCATCAGACCGCGCCCTCGTCGCTGACGGCGCTGGCGTCGATTGCCGCTGCGAGGCGCTGCTCCTCGTTGTAGTAGCGCGCGCGCTCCCAGAAGCGGGGGCGGCCGACGCCGGTCGAGCGATGCCGGCCGATGATGCGCCCGTTCGCGTCCTCGCCGAGGATCTCGTAGACGAGCAGGTCCTGCGTGGTGATGACGTCACCCTCCATCCCGAGGACTTCGGTGATGTGGGTGATCCGGCGCGAGCCGTCGCGCAGGCGCGAAGCCTGGACGATGACGTCGATCGAGCCGGTGATGATCTCCTTCACCGTGCGCGAGGGTAGCGAGAAGCCGCCCATGGCGATCATCGATTCCATGCGGTTCAGGCACTCGCGCGGGCTGTTGGAGTGGATCGTGCCCATCGAGCCGTCATGGCCGGTGTTCATCGCCTGCAGGAGGTCGAACACCTCCGGGCCGCGCACCTCGCCGACGATGATCCGCTCGGGACGCATGCGCAGGCAGTTCTTCACGAGGTCGCGCATGGTGATCTCGCCCTCGCCCTCGATGTTGGGCGGCCGGGTTTCGAGCCGCACCACATGCGGCTGCTGCAGCTGCAGCTCGGCCGAGTCCTCGCAGGTGATGATGCGCTCGTCGGCATCGATGTAGCGGGTGAGACAGTTCAGCAGCGTCGTCTTGCCCGAACCGGTGCCCCCGGAGATCACGACGTTGCAGCGCACGCGCCCGATGATCTGCAGGATTTCGGCGCCTTCCGGGGTGATCGTGCCGAACTTGACCAGCTGGTCGAGCGTCAGCTTGTCCTTCTTGAACTTTCGGATGGTGAGCGCGGTGCCGTCGATCGCCAGCGGCGGCGCGATGACGTTGACGCGCGACCCGTCCGGCAGGCGCGCGTCGCAGATCGGCGAGGTCTCGTCGACGCGGCGGCCGACCTGGCTGACGATGCGCTGGCAGATGTTCAGGAGCTGCTGGTTGTCGCGGAAGCGGATACCGGTCTGCTGCACCTTGCCGCCGACTTCGATGAAGGTCTGACTGGCGCCGTTGACCATGATGTCGGCGATGTCGTCGCGGGCGAGCAGCGGTTCGAGCGGGCCGTAGCCGAGGACGTCGTTGCAGATGTCGCCGAGCAGTTCCTCCTGCTCCGAGATCGACATCGCGAAGTTCTTGATCGCGATGATGTCGTTGACGATGTCGCGGATTTCCTCGCGTGCGCTCTCCTGATCCATGCCGGCGAGCTGCGACAGGTCGATCGTGTCGATCAGCGCGGCGAAGACCTGGCTCTTGCGCTGGTAGTACTCCTCCGACTGGATGGACGAGGCCCGTGCCGGCTCCGGCGCCGGCTCAGGGCGCACGGGCGCCGCGCTGCTGCGCGGGGCGTCGACCTCGTGCCGCCCTGCCGGGGGCGCGGGCGCAGGGCGCTTCTGCTGCGGCCGCGAAACGGTCGCAACGTCGCCGTCGCCGAAGGGCTTCTCGTTTCCGCGCTTGCCGAACATGATCCGCTACTCTCCTGGAAGTCTTTCCGGCGCCCGGCGCTATTTCCGACGCAGCCGGTCCAGCAGCCCCGCCTTCTTCGGCTTCTTCGCCTCGCCGCGCCCGGTCAGGACATGCGCGATGTGGTGGAAGGCCTCGATCGACGGATGCTTGGCATCGGTCTCGGCGATCATCCGGCCGCTGTTGGCGGCATTGCCGAAGGCGTTCGGGTCGAAGGCGATCTCGGCGATCGGTTCGAGGCCGAGCGGGGCGGAAAACTCCGACGCCGAGATTTCCGGACGCTTGGGAACCTGCAGCTGGTTCAACACCAGGTGCGGCGCCGCATCGTTCGGCCGCAGCTTCTTCAGCGTGTCGACGAGGTTCTTGGCGTTGCGCAGGTTGGCGAGATCCGGCGTCGCCGTCAGCACGATCTGGTCGGCGCTCGCAAGGACCTCCCGGGTCCAGTCGCCCCAGGCGTGCGGCACGTCGAGGACGACCGCCGGGGCGCTGCGCTGCGCGGTCTCGATCAGCGCGCTGAACGCGTCTGGCCCGAAGTCGTAGGTGCGGTCGAGGATCGACGGCGCCGCGAGCAGCGACAGGTGCTCGGCGCATTGCGCCAGCAGCCGGTCGAGCAGAACGTCGTCCATCCGGTCGGCCGAGAAGATCGCCTCGGCGATGCCCTGCGCCGGATCCTGGTCGAAATTGATGTTCGCCGTCCCGAAGGGCAGATCGAGATCGGCAAGGACGACGTCGCTCGCAAACAGCTTGGAGATCGACCAGGCGACGTTGTGGGCGATGGTCGAGGAGCCGACGCCGCCCTTGGCGCCGACGAAGGCGATGGAACGGCCGAGCGGCTCGGCATCGTCGGCGACGAAGAGCGAGCTGATCACGCCCATCACGTCCGCGAGCGAGATCGGCGCCACCAGATATTCCGAGATGCCGTTGCGCACGAGGTCGCGATAGAGCTGGACGTCGTTGTAATGGCCGATGATCACCACCCGCGAGCCGGGATCGCAGACCTCGGCGAGCGTCTCCAGATCCGCCAGCATCTCGTGCGGCGGCTGGCGCGACTCCAGGAAGACGAGATTGGGCGTCGGCGCGGACGAGAAATGTTCGGTGGCGGCGCGGATCCCGCCCATCTGGACCTTCAGATGGGCCTTCGCCATGCGACGGTCGGTTCCGGCCTTCTCCAGCGGAGCGGCCACGCCGTCCGTCTCGCAGAAGGCCTGGATGGAGATCCGCGGGATCGGCCGGACCTTGTCGAGCAGCGCGCGCTCGCTGGCGTCGCTCCCTGCCGCATTCTCGAAGGCGGCACTGTCCCTGGTCATGTGCTGGTTTACCATGAGTAATCGACCTCGGACTTGGACGGGTCGGTGACGGTCGTCTGGCCCTTGCGGTAATGGTCGAGGACGGTCGAGCGGCGGGCCGCATCGATCGGGTCCATGCCGCGCGGCCCGAGAAGATCGCGCGGATCGGCGACCTGGGCGGCAAGGTTATGCTGGGTGGCGCAGCCGAAGTTGAAGTATTCCTTGTTCTCCGACGTCTCCGACAGATCCTCCGGCCAGCGGCCGCAGGCGTCGGTCTTGGCGACCAGCGTCGAGAAGGCGAGCCGGATCGGCGTCGGACCGTTGTCGCCGATCGCCTGATAGGGCTGCACGATGATGCGGTTGCGACCGATCCTGTTGCGGTAGAGCGTCGCCACGACATCGTGCGAGACGCGCTCCGCCGCGCCCTGATTGGCCGAACCGTAGGGCAGCATCACCCGCATCGTGTCGGCGCCCGACGCACGGAAGCGGGCGGAGAACTCCTCCACCCGACTACGCGCGCCGAGCGTCAGCTTGGCCTCCGACGAGGTCACCGGCAGGTCGATCGCGGTCTCGGCCTGCGACACGACGATCGGGTGCCGCGTGCGGTAGTCGTCCGGGATCGTCCCGACCTCGACATTGTGGACGTTGGCGCAGCCGGCGAAGGCCGACAGCAAGGCGATCGGCAGGATCGCCGCGAGGGCTCGCCGGCGGGCGGGCCGCAGGCCGCTTCGGCAGGAGAGATTGGCAGGACGGGTCGTCACGGTGGTCATCCTCGCTACCGTCATTTGTAGATGTAGCCGACGACGCCGTGATACCGGCCCGGCGGCAGATCGGTTTGCATGTGGCCGTAGACGCGGTTCAGGCGGCCGAGGAAGTTGGCGGAACCGTCGCTGGAGAAGTTCAGGCCGTCGTCCGGGCGCGCCAGCGCCTGACGCGCGACCGGCCGCACGAGATAGGGCGTCACGATGACCACGAGCTCGGTCTCGTAGTGCTGGAAGTCGCGGCTGCGGAACAGCGTCCCGAGTACCGGGATCTTGGCGAGGCCCGGAAAGCCCGAGATCACCTGCCGCGTCTCGTCGCGCATCAGGCCGGCGATCACCAGCGACCCGCCGGAGGGCAGCTCGACCGTGGTGTCGGCCAGGCGCTTGCGCAGCCCGATGATGCCGACGCCGGGACCGTATTTGTCGCCGTTGAAGTTGAAGGGCTGTTCGAAGGTCGGTTCCGAGACGCTGGTGCGGATCTTCAGGCTGATGCGGCCCGGCGACAGGACGACGGGAGTAAAGTCAAGACCGATTCCGTACTCGACCTGCTTGGTATCGATGGTCGCGTAGCCATCGCTCGTCACGTGGCCGTTCTGATCGAGCGTCGCCGGCGTAAACGTGCGCCCGCTCGGAACGGTGAATTCGCCGCCGACCTTGAAGCTGGCTTTTTCGCCGGAAACCGCGGTGAGGCTCGGCTCCGCCAGAGTGCGCATGACCCCGGCCTGCTCCATAGCGCTGACCTCGGCACTGACGCCGTAATCGCCGATTGCCTTCTTGTAGAGTCCAACAGCGCTGTTGGAGATCGCCTTGCCGAGGCCGTAGGGGTTGTCGAAATTGGCGTAGGAGATGCCGTCATTGCTGGAGACCGAGCCGTTGAGGCCGAGCTGCTTGACGACGGAGCGCTGCACCTCGGCGACCGTGACCTTCAGCGTGACCTGATCCTCGCCGTTGATCTGCAGGAGGTTGATGATCTGGCTCTGCTGGCGGTTTTCCTGGGCGAAGGCGACATCGCCGTTGCCGCCCTGGGAGCCGCCGGGCGCCGTCGCCGACTGGATGTACTGTCCGGTCGTCGCCTCGCCGCCGGTGACGAAGATGCGGGCGAGGCGCTCGACCTTCGTGGCGTCCTGCGGCGTCTGCACGGTGCCGGTCAGGACGACGTTGTCGTTCAGCATCTCGACGGTGACGTCGCTGTCCGGCACGTATTTGCGGATCGAGGCTTCGAGGCCGCTGATGTCGCGCTCGATCTTCAGGTCGATGGAGGCGATCTGGTGGTTCTGCGCGTCGAAGACGACGATGTTCGTCTGGCCGATCTGCTTGCCGAAGATGTAGATGCGGCGGGCATCGCGGGTGACGGCGTCGGCAACGGCGGGATTGGCGACCAGGATGTCGTGAGCATCGGCCGAGAGCACGATCACCTTCGACTTGTTCAGGCCGAGATTGATCGTCTGGTGGCCGGCACCGACATTGACCACCGCCTGTTCGGCGAAGGCCGTTGTCGGCAGGGCGACGGGCGTCAGCACGGTGGATGCCGCGGCGAGCCCGAGGATCGACTGGCGCAGCGCGCCCAGGATCTTCTGCGTCGGGAGGAAAGCGGTCATGGGTTCGCCCGTCATTTCGTCGTGGTGATGTCGGTGGATTGGCCGTAGCGGACGACCCGGATCGTGCTCTTCTGGTGCTTGTCCTGCGCCAGCAGGAAGGCCGCATAGCCGGGCGTCCCGGGGATCGAGTCGGACAGCGAGCGCAGCGACAGCACCAGGCGGTCGGCCATCTGCTGGGCCGAGGTCAGCGCCTCGGCCTGGTCCGGATCGACCTCCAGCGTCGCGGTCGTGCCGACGACGACCTTCTGGCCGTCCTTCTCCTGGACCGCCTGATCGATCGCCAGGACCCTGAGGTTCCGGAGCACGGTCTCGGTGGCCATGTGTTCGCCCTGGCCGTCCGAGTTCGCGACCTTGCGCGTCATGATCACGTCGACATGGTCGTTCGGCAGGATGAAGCCGCCGGCAGCCGTGTCCGCCGCGATGCGGACGGCCACGGCGCGCTTGCCGGCCGGCAGGATGGCGGACATGAAGCCGTGGTCGGGCCGGATCAGCTTGGCTTCGCGGACCGGTTCGCCGGCAAAGAAGGACTGGCGCGCGACCGAGCCCTTGAGCTTCTCGATCGCGTCCGGCTCGTTCTTCTTCAGGATCAGCGTCGGGCCGATCCCGTCTTCCGGCCATTTCTGCCAACCGAGCGCGCCATTGACCGATGCGCCCATCTCGAGCGCCTTGGTCGTGGTCAGGACATCCTCGAGCTTGACCGGCGGCTGGGCCGGCGCCGCGGTGATGATCACCGGGTCGTTCGACTTCGAGCTCGACAGGTTGAGGGCAAGCAGTCCGGCCCCGAGCGCCGCCACAAAGGCGACGCCGATGACTGCGACACGGGCCAGGCTCATCCGATCACTCCCGCAACGACGCCGCACCAGCGCGGCTGTCCGGGACCGTTATCGAACGGAAACCGTCAATGTATGGTTAATGAAATCTATCGAGAGGCGACGTAGGGGAAAAAAATCGGAGCGTCGCAGTGTTGGGGACCGCTCGCGGCGCCGCCGATCACGATGCGAGGCCGCGCACCGCAATGTCCATCCAGGCGCTGTTGGTGTAGACGAAGAGGCCGGCCGCGCCGAGCGCGATGCCATAGGGCACGCCGGTGTTGCGCTCCAGAAGCCGATCCACGAAGGCGACGCCGGTGGCCGGCATGACATGCGAGCGCATCGCCAGCAGGGCGATGGTCAGGCCGCCGCCGCAGAGCGCGCCGAACAGAAGATATTGCAGGAGATCCTGCCCAGGCCCGAACCACAGCGTGGTCGCGGCCAGAAGCTTGGCGTCGCCGCCGCCGATCCAGCCCGCCGCGAACAGCCCGAAGGCGACGACCAGGCAGAGAAAGCCCGCCGCAGCATGGGAGCCGACCGCCTGCCACGGCATGCCCGACAGCGCCGCCGCGAGGAAGAACGCCGCCGCCAATCCCAGACAGACGCGATTCTCGATGCGCATGGTCAGCAGATCGGTGGATGCTGCGTAGATCATCGCAAAGGGGAAGGCGATCAGGAGAAGGACGGAAAGCAGCATGCCGGAAGTCCTCATGAAGCGTGAGCAGCGGCAGACCGTCTCCGGTCCGCCGCTTGAAGCATCTGCACCATCAATGTCCGCACCGCGCGCATCGCAATGCGGACATCGAGTTGAAGGGATTACTTGACGCCGTTGTTCATCGTGTTGGCGACGTTGTCGAAGGTCGTCTTGAGCTGCGGAGCGAGCAGACCGAACGCGGCGATCAGGGCGACGGCCATGATGCCGGCGATGAGACCGTATTCGATGGCGGTGGCGCCGGACTCGTCCTTGACGAAGCGAGCGAAGAGCTTGGACATGGGAACTCCTTCCAATCCGTTTGTAGCACTCCCGTCGACTGTTCTTCGTCGATCGGATGGGTGAACCATACGGCGGCGCTCTTGCGATGGACTTAAAGCGGAAGGTTGATTTTTAGTTACCCGCGGCAGCGTGAAGAAAAGAAGAAAGTTTCGGATGCCGCAGGAAATCTTTACCTTCCGTTCACCCTATCGCGCGAGGCTGTCCCTCACACGCTCCAAAGCTCCTTCACGCCGGACATCCCGATGACCTTGTTCCCGCGGCTCTTCTCGCTCGGCCTCCTCGTCGCCCTCTCCTGGCCTGTTTCGCAGGCCGAGGCAGCCGGTTCCGACATCCTGGGGATCGCGGTCGATCACGCCCGGATCCTGAAGATCGACCAGCCGGCCGCGACCGTCATCATCGGCAACCCCGCCATCGTCGACGTGGACGTGCTCAGCGCCGACCGTCTGGTCCTGACCGGCAAGAGCTACGGCATCACCAATGTCGTCATCCTCGACAAGGACGGCAATCCGATCCTCGATGAGCAGGTGGCCGTCCAGACCTTCGAAGACAAGACCGTGCGCGTCTACCGGCAGGCGAGCCGCACCACCCTCGCCTGCGCGCCGAAATGCGAGCCGACCGTGACCATCGGCGACGACACCAAGGCCTTCGCCGAGGCGACGCAGCAATACCAGGCGCGCCAGCAGATGGCGGTCAACGCGGCCAAGCACTGACACGATGCGGCAAGCGGTGTCGCGCCGTCCGATCGACTTTTGCGCTTCCCGCTAAGGCTTTCCTTACCCCTCGGCGCTACGGTCGCTGCATTCGCAACGCTAGCTGGCGGGGACGAAGCGCATGTCGCCGGGTTGGAAAACCGCCCAATCGCCTGAACCGAAGCACCGTCGCGGGCTTCGCGCGTTCCTGCGTGATCGCCGCGGCGCGACGGCCATCGAATTTGCGATTCTGGCGGGACCGTTCTTCATCCTGATGCTCGTCCTGCTCGAGACCTCGACGATCTTCATCGGCGAACTCGTCCTCGACCGCGCCGTGGCCAAGGTGGGACGCGAAGTGCGCACCGGACAGGCCACCAACGCCGGCGTCAGCAAGGCGGACTTCAGGCAGATGATCTGCGACGAGGTCAGCTTCATGATGAACTGCGGCAAGCTGCAGATCGACCTTCAGTCCTACGGGACGTTCTCCGCCATTCCGACCAGCATCCCCGTCAAGAACGGCGATATCGACGCCTCCAAGCTGGGCTACGCGCTGCCGACGAGCGAGACGATCACGGCGCTGCGCGTCTACTACAAATGGCCGCTCTACACCGACGTTCTCCGCGAGATGTCGACCACGATGAGCGACCACTCCTTCGTCCTCGTCGCGAGCGCGGCCTTCCGCACGGAGCCGTTCTGATGCGCAGCGGCTTCTTTCCCAAGCTCGAACGGCTGTCCCGCGGCTTGCGGCGGATCGGCTCGCTCTGGAAGGATCGCAGCGGCGTCGGCGCCGTCGAATTCGCCCTCACCGTGCCGTTCATCGCCATCATCTACATGGCCGGCTCCGACGCCTCCATGGCGGTGTCGGTCAACCGCAAGATCCACAACGCCTCCTCGACGATCGACGATCTCGTCACGCAGTCGCAGTCGATGACGAAGTCGGAACTTTCGGCGCTGATGAACGTGACGGCGTCGCTGGTCGAGCCCTACAGCCAGTCCTCGGTGTTCATCCGCGTCACCCAGGTGAAGATCGACGCCAACGGCAAGCAGACGGTCGACTGGACGCAGTCCTACAACCCCATCGCCTCCTACGGCACGATCAAGGCCGGCGACATCTTCCATCTTCCGTCGTCCTTCGCGAACGAGAGAAGCGTCTACGTCATCGTCACCGAGGCCTATTACGACTACGACGCGCTCGGCGGCTACGGACTGACGGGCCCTATCAAAATGGGCGAGACCAACTATCTCTATCCGCGGATCGGGACGATGATCCCCTGCAGCGACTGCGCGAGCTGACGCTTCGCCGCACGGGGCTCGTCCGCGCGGGAGGAGATGCCGTTTGAGCCGTGCCCTGTTGATCGTCCTCGATTCCTTCGGAATCGGCGGGGCACCCGACGCGGACGCGTTCGGAGACGAGGGCGCCGACACGCTCGGCCACATCCTCGCGGCGAGCCGACGCGGGGAAGCCGATCGCGCCGGCCTTCGCAAGGGCCCGCTGGCGCTGCCGAACCTTGCTCGCCTCGGCCTCTTCCACGCCGCGGGAATCGTAACCGGGGACCGCCCCGCCGGGCTGTGGGGCTCCGCCGCCGAGGTCTCGCGCGGCAAGGACACGCCCTCCGGCCACTGGGAGATCGCCGGCGTTCCCGTCGCCTTCGACTGGGGCTACTTCCCGAAGACCGTTCCGGCCTTTCCGGCCTCGCTGATCCAGGAGATCCTGGACGACAGCGCGATCCCCGGCATTCTCGGCGACCGCCACGCCTCGGGCACCGAGATCATCGCCGAACTCGGCGAAGAGAGCATCCGGACCGGCAGGCCGATCTTCTACACCTCGTCCGACAGCGTGCTGCAGATCGCGGCGCACGAGACGCATTTCGGCCTGGACCGGCTCTACGCCCTCTGCGAGGTCGCGCGCCGGCACGTCGATCCGCTGAACATCGGCCGCGTCATCGCCCGCCCCTTCCTCGGCGAGAGCGCCGCCGATTTCCGCCGCACCGCCAACCGGCGCGACTATGCCGTGCCGCCGCCGGAGCCGACCCTGCTCGACCGGGTGGAGGCCGCCGGCCACAGGGTGATCGGCATCGGCAAGATCGGCGACATCTTCGCCCATCGCGGCGTCAGCGAGGTGCGCAAGGGCGACGGCAACATGGCGCTCTTCGACCGCATGCTGGAGGCGCTGGACGATGCGGCGGACGGCGACCTCGTCTTCGCCAACTTCGTCGACTTCGACACGCTCTTTGGCCATCGCCGCGACGTTGCCGGCTATGCCGCGGCGCTCGAGGCCTTCGACGCGCGCCTGCCGGAGCTGCAGGCGCGGCTGCGGCCCGGCGACATCGCCATCGTCACCGCCGACCATGGCTGCGACCCGACCTTCAGGGGCAGCGACCACACCCGCGAATGCGTGCCGGTGCTCGTCTTCGGGCCACAGGTCTCCCCGGGCACGATCGGCCGCCGCGAGACCTTCGCCGATATCGGCGAGAGCGCCGCGGCCCATCTCGGCCTGCCGCCCGGCCCGCACGGCAGGAGCTTCCTCTGAGCATCGTCGCCGGACCGGCCGGCGATGCCCGGTTTCCGATTGCCGAGCTCCACTGCCACATCGAGGGCGCCGCACACCCCGCCCTCGTGCAGATGCTCGCCCGTCGCCACGGCATCGACCTTTCCGGCATCATCCGCGACGACGCCTATGTCTGGCACGACTTCACAAGCTTCCTCGCCGCCTACGACCGGGCCTCGACCGTCTTCCGCACCGAGGAGGACTTCGCCGAACTCGCGGCCGACCATCTGACCCGCCTTGCCGCCGCGGGCACGCTCTATGCCGAGTTCTTCATCTCGCCCGACCACGCCTCGGCCGCCGGCGTCAGCCCGGAGGCTTATGCGGGCGGCCTGTCCCGCGGCATCGCCCGGGCGCGCGCGGCGACGGGCATCGACGCGCGGATGATCGTCGTCGGGGTGCGCCATCTCGGGCCCGATTCGGTCGAGCGGGCGGCGCGGTTCGCCTGCCGTGCGGGCCTGCCCGACATCACCGGCTTCGGCTTGGCCGGCGACGAGCGGATCGGCGTGCATGCCGACTTCGCGCGGGCCTTCGACATCGCCCGCGACGCNCGGCGCGGTTCGCCTGCCGTGCGGGCCTGCCCGACATCACCGGCTTCGGCTTGGCCGGCGACGAGCGGATCGGCGTGCATGCCGACTTCGCGCGGGCCTTCGACATCGCCCGCGACGCCGGCCTCGGGCTGACGATCCATGCCGGCGAACTCTGCGGGGCCGACAGCGTGCGCGCCGCGATCGCGGCGGTGCGGCCGTTCCGCATCGGCCACGGCGTGCGCGCGATCGAAGACCCCGGGCTCGTCGCCGAGATCGCCGAACGGGGAATCGTGCTGGAGGTCTGCCCGGGCTCGAACCTCGCCCTCGGCGTTTATCCCGACATCGTCGCCCATCCGCTGAAGCGCCTCGTCGAGGCCGGCGTGAAGGTGACGCTCGGCTCGGACGATCCACCGTTTTTCCGCACCAGCCTTTCGGCCGAATACCGGCTGGCGGAGGCGGCCGGCATCGATGCGGCGGGCCGCCTCGCCCTCACCCGCAATGCGCTCGACGCCGCCTTCGTCGACGAAGCGACGCGGCGCACGCTGCTCGACCGCATGGTGCTTTCGGCGCTCTCGCTTGGCGCGCCGGGAACATCGCAGTAGGAAGACGGACAAGACAGGCAGAAGCGAGAGCGAGGCACCATGGACGGCGTCACCGTCATCGACCACCCGCTGGTCCAGCACAAGCTGACCATCATGCGCAACAAGGAGACCTCGACGGCGAGCTTCCGCCGGCTCCTGCGGGAGATCTCGACGCTCCTGTGCTACGAGGTCACGCGCAACCTGGACCTGACGACGGCGCGCATCGAGACGCCGATGCAGGCGATGGACGCGCCGACGCTGGAGGGCAAGAAGCTGGTCTTCGCCTCGATCCTTCGAGCCGGCAACGGCCTCCTCGAAGGCATGCTCGACCTCGTGCCGGCCGCCCGCGTCGCCCATGTCGGCATCTACCGCGACCACGCGACGCTGCAGCCGGTCGAATACTATTTCAAGGCGCCGGAAGACCTCGCCAACCGCCTGGTGATCGTCGTCGACCCGATGCTCGCGACCGCCAATTCCGCGACCGCCGCGATCGACAAGCTGAAGGAGCGCGGCGCCCAGAACATCCGCTTCCTCTGCCTCCTCGCCGCCCCCGAAGGCATCGAGCGCTTCCGCAAGGCCCATCCCGACGTGCCGGTCTTCACCGCCGCGATCGACAGCCACCTCAACGAGAAGGGGTATATCGTGCCGGGGCTCGGCGATGCGGGCGACCGGATGTACGGGACGAAGTAGGGGGCGCGGCTCCTTTCGGGACTTAGCCCCCTTGGAGGGCAGGCAACGAAAGCTTCGAACGCGGTACGGCGGAGGCCGCATTGGAGTCACCTCTTCTGGATGTCGGCTCTGCGCCCCTGTCAGTCGTTTGTGTTAAAAGGTACGCGTATCAAAGCGGACATAGCTTCGCTTCGCGCAACAGCCGGAAGCGGGCGCACTGTGACAAGTGGGCGTCATGCGCGCGATTGCCTCGCCCTTTTGCATTAGTGACGGAAGCCGAATGGCAGAGACCGCCTGTAGTATGATTCCAGCGCAGCAGAGCGGTCCGACAGGGCAACGCCCAGCTGCACCCTTCGTATTGACGTCGTAGATACGCATGGGCATATTGCCAGCTATGTCAAAGGTGCGCACATCCTTTCCAAAAATCCCGGATCAGGAGGCCGGAATGGTCGCAGAGCGGTCTTCGATTGCCGATACGAAGGGGAGTATCAATCTCCGGATTGAGACGAACACGCGTCAGCTCATCGACGATGCAGCAGCGGTTCTGGGCAAGACGCGCACCGAATTCATGGTCGAGAGCGCCCGGCGGCAGGCGATCGATGTGCTGCTCGACCAGCGGCTGTTCGCACTGAATCCTGAGCGTTACGATGCATTCATGCACGCGCTTGACAATCCGCCCGCCTCCGGGCCGAAGCTGCGGTCCCTGCTACGCCGAGTGCCGGCATGGCAGAAGTAGAGAATTCATCGGAACACCCGGACGTTGCGCTTTCCGCTCCCGTTCCTCTCACGGATGAACACGATACGTCGCATTTTGACTGCGGTGAACCAGCGTTAAATGACTGGCTGCGTCACCGAGCCCTGAAGAACGAAAGCCGCTTCTCGCGCACCTATGTCGTCTGCCGTGGACATCGGGTTGTGGCCTACTTCTGTATCTCGGCCGGAGCGGTCGAGCGCAGGGCAGCGCCCGGCAAATTGCGTCGCAACGCGCCCGACACGATCCCGGTCTCGGTGATCGGGCGCTTGGCCGTCGATCGCGACCATGCAGGGAAAGGTCTCGGCGCCGATATTCTTTCGGATGCGTTGCGTCGGATCGCCATTGCCTCTCAAAGCATCGGCATTGGCGCCGTGCTGGTCCACGCGAAGGACGAAGCCGCCAAACGCTTTTATCTCCGCTGCGCGGAGTTCATTGCATACCCCGAAGACGGCCGCACGCTGTTTCTACCCATCGAAACCGTCGTCGCCGCGTTCAGCTAGATTTGAAGTGAGGGCACCGTGGGGGAAGCCAAGCGGAAAAAGAAACAATGGGAGCAACTGGCGTGGCCGCGTTCGGATAGTTTTCGGGGAGTTATTGACCTTCACACTCTCCCCCCGGTAGCGAACATCAACGGCGCACGGATCCGTGAATTGACCGGGGACGATCGGATACCCGCCGACGCCCAGCTAACGTTGAGGACATTCCGTGCCGTGGTGGGCGAGCGGTCGTTCCAAGTAGGCTTTTGTCTCGGCAATGAGTACGGATTCAGCGCTCTCGGAATCGCAATCATAGACCGGTTGATGGTAGAGCGCCAGGCGCACCACTCCATGTGGTGCCGGTTGTTCATTAGGGAGATTGCCTGGCGGCTCAGGGAATTCTGATCCTCCGAAATGCCCGACGAATGGTTGAGCTTTCAGCCTTTCATAGAGGGTTCAGCGGAAACATCCGTGATTTCTGAATCTCAGTACCACGACGACCGCGATCAATCTCGTTGAAATATGAGAGGCGACGAGTTCAAGCAGGCGTCGGCATCGATAGCGCCAGCAAGTCGCATTAATGCCGAAAAACCGGAGGGACCTTTCGCAAGCTCAAAGGCAGCTCTCCTCGTATTGGGCATCAGAGCAGACGGTATGTCCTCTTAAGCTTCTTGACTAACGAATGACATGACGGTTTCGACCGGCCTGCGGCCCATGTTGCGGTAGCCGAGGTGCGGGCGTTCGGTGTTGTAGTGGACGAGCCAGGCG
>NZ_JBFTEH010000016.1:0-46958 GCF_041027365.1 Jiella sp. M17.18
CGCCGGGTCGAGGCGGCGGACGCCGAGAGCGAGGCCGAGGCAGCCGAAGCAGCACCCGTCGCGGACGAGACCGTGACCACGGAGGTCGCCGCAAAGGCGGCCTCCACCCCGGTGCCGCGCGCCAGCAAGGGCGAGGCGACTGCCCCGAAGGTGGCCCGGCGCCCGGCGAGCAGCATGCCGAAGGCGGCCGCGCCGAAGACGTCGAACAGCGGCAGGCTCGCCGCGCCGCTGCCCCGCCCGGCAGAGAAGGTCAGCCGCAACGACCTCTTCATCCCGGTCAGCAAGCCCACGGTCGACAGCAAGGGGCGCAGGGTCATCGGCTTCCTGAACGTCTGATCCGTCTTGCTTCGGCCCCGCCGCCATCTGCGGCGGGGCCGGCGCTCGAAGTTCCCGTCTCCAACCAACGCCAGCCAACTCGCCGCAGCCGATGATCCTGGAGTGAGCCCCATGCCCCGTTCGGAAGCCCAGTCGAACCCGAAGCCGACCCGCCGCGAGCGGCGCCTCGCCGAGCAGGCCGAGTACCAGCGACGCTACCGGGCCGAGCAGCGGCGGCAGCGGGCCCCTTCGCGCGACGACGTCGCCCGGGTCACGCTGCACTGGTTCGTCACCCTCCTCGTCGGGAACGGCGATTACTCCGGGCTAATGAAGCTCCGCGGCGAGATCGTCCGACGCCTCGTCGAGCAGGGCTTCGATCCGGAGAAGGCGGCCCGCCGTGTGGACGATCTCATCGAGCGATACGAGGACGGCTGGACCTTCCGATTGAAATCCGGATTGGCCGATGCCCGCGATCAGCATGGTGCCGACGCCACGTGATGGGCCGACGACGTGCAGCCTGATGGCTGCCGCCCGGCAGGAGGCCTCGGCGAAACTGCGGTCGCGCGGAGAGCGATCTGACGCTCGAAGCGAACCGACGACCGGCGGCATCTGTCGATGTCCGAAGCGAGGTCGGGCTCCCCGGCATTACTCCTGCAAACGCCGTTTGGATCCGTAACGCCAATCTCTAACCTGGAATCGCGATCGTTGCCGGCGAGACGCGGGCGAGAAACTTTTCCTAAGGCCGCTGGCAGATGTGGCGAACTCGGCGGCGGCCTTCGAACTGGCAAACCTTCGGTCCGACAGCCGGCCGGGTCTGGCTGGCTCTCAGGCTGTGAATCGGCACCGAGTCTCGGCGCCGATCGGCGTGGGATCACGCTGACAAACCTCTGAAAGTGCAGCGGAGGGAAGCATGGACCCGGGTCATGCCGCCGCGCCGAACCAACACACTCCCGCATACCCGGCGGATACGTGCCTGGAAGCGGCGTCCCGGTCTGGTGGCATTTGCTACCTAATGCCGGATCTACGAGGCTTACGAAACCTTTCACCGGGTTTCCGTCCTGCCCACGGCGGCGAGGTGTTCGCTTCTACCCAGGGCAGGAGCCGAATAGGTCGCGGGATCAGATGCTCGGTGATGTTGGGGTACTTGCTGATCTTCTCTCGGAGGAGACCTAGCCCGGCGATGTTGGTGTAGCGTGTCTGCGTTTCGCCGGATCCGAGACGTCCCGACAGATCGTCGATGATGGCAACTTCAACGCCCGATTGCTTCAGTGTGTTCGCCAATCCATGACGGAATGCGTGGATGGTCCTTTCCCAGAGACCGTCTGCCAATTCCGGAGAAGCGTTGAGCAGCGGAACGAAATCCTTGTAAAAGCGATCTCCGGGATCGTTCTTCTTCAACCGCGGAGAATAGAGTTCGGGGAACAACCTCTCGTGGCCGATCTTCCCGACGGCCGCGACGTACTCCATGAAGCCTAGCCGGACGAGCTCGTCCGGAAGGGGCAGAAGTCGGTCCGACTGGGCGTTCTTGATGGTGCGGAATGCATTCTGACGGATGTGAATGGCTGGACCATTCTCGGTTTGGATGATGTCTTGGGTGGCCAGCCCCGCGAACTCGTTTCTGCGCGCACCAAGATAGACGAAGAGCATCGGCAGGAAGTAGCAGGCACTGTGGAAGACGGCCTCTCCCGGTCGGTCCTGGTTCAGCTCGTCGAGGCAGCCCGTGAATACCGGAAGGTTAAAGATCGGGCGGATCGTCTCTGGTGGCGGCTTCACTTGTTTCAGGCGAAGCGTTCCTAGCTTCGGTTTGGCTGGCCGGAGACCCGCCAGCTCCCATCTACCGACGGCGTAGCCATTCGCCCTGACGTGACGCAGGAATGTATCGAGATTGCCGAGGTGTTTGCGAATCGTAGCGGCGGACAGGCCGACGCGATACGGCGGCTCGTTAGTTTGCTCTGCCCTGGTTACCTGCTCTGCTGCGAAAGCCCGCAAAGCCGCGGCCTTCATCACCCGCAAGCGCGCACTTTTCCCATAATGCGTGGGAATGTCGTTGAAGTGCTGGCGTAGGGCCGCAATGTGATGCTGCCTGATCTCACCGGAGTGCCGGACGCCGTGTTCCTCGAGGATGTCGCGGAGGGTGACAACGAGCACATGAGCGTCCCTGGCGCTCTCCTCCGTCCACTCCTTGGCCTTGTTCTTGCGCAACTTAGTGAATTCCGCTTCGAAGTCTGCAAGCCTGAGTACGGGAACATCAGGAGCTGGCTCCGGTGCCGCCTCGACCGGAGCTGCGGAAATGATTTCCTCGCCAAGAGCAGGACCAACGGACGGAGCTTCTGGCGCCGCGCGTTCCGCCGGAGACGCCGGGCTGGTTGGGAGCTGACTTTGATCCGGGTCGGCTGAGGGCCCAGCGTTGCCGCCCGCTAACTCTGGCTCCTGCGATGCCGTTTTTCCGAAAGGTGCGTCAGGCTCCTCGGCAGGAGCGGGCTGCGTGGCGTCAGCCAAAAACTGCGGCCGCTCGTCTTCCGGAAGCGTCGAAGCGGTGAGGGCGTTCTGGCGGCGGTCGATCAGAGGCCAGCGAGCGCCGACGTTCAGGAGTGCGTCTGCCTTCGCGCGGAAGATCTCCATCTTGGCGCGCTCGCGGTTGGCGATCGTGTCCGAAAGTCCGACCTCTGACATCTGCTGGCGGATTTCACGATCGAAGACAGGGTTCTGGGCAGCGGCCTGTTCGGAGCGATGAGTCGCCGCAATGACAGCGATGTGCGGGTCCGGGATCCCGTTACGGGTCAGGATAGCGCGTCCCGGGCAATTTTTGTCCAAGGTTAGCCGTCGACCCGTCCCGAAGAGCTGGAGCAGGCGGTAAGCCCACCCCACCTCGATATCCGCTTCCATCTCCCTCACGTCGTCGTACTTGCCGGCGTAGCGCGCAGCGAAGGCGAGATCCTCAAGATGCGCCGTCATGCGCTCGATCTCGGAGCGGAAGAGCTGGTCGAGTTGAGACTTCGTCGTCATTCCGCAGGAGGGTCTCGCGGTGAGCTCGGCGAGGAGAAGATTGAGACGGCGAGCCATGTAGGCTGCCTTGCTGTGGTCAGACTGTCGGAGGCTGAGGGACAGCCTCGCCGACTTCGGGACTGCCACGAACCGGGCAGGGACCCTGGCGCGCCAATAGAACGTGTGACCGCGTCGTTCAAGGTTCTGGACTTCGTGCCGAGTCGCCACCGATCTGCCCCCACGCTGGCCGGAGCGCGCCATGGGCATCAGCTCCGGGCATCAAATTTGGGCCCAATCGACGACTGGAGCGACCGAGAGGATTCTCAGCCAGACAGAAAGCAGAGCGATTTCAGAGGGTTAGATTTCCCCGAAGGGAAATTGGCTGGGGAACCTGGATTCGAACCAGGACTAACGGAGTCAGAGTCCGTGGGTCTACCGTTAACCTATTCCCCACCGCCGGCTGCAGGACCGAGCCCGGTCGCGCCGTTGCGGACCATATAGCCGCAGATGTCGCGACTGTGAACCCTCGCCGGCGAATTTTTCCGTTGGGCGATTTCCGCCTGATCCAAACGGGAGTGGCGGAGGGCCGATCGGGGCGGGCGCGCGTTCGCGGCGCGGTCAGAAGCTCTCGACGAACGGCCGGATCTCGACCTCCCACGACCAGGCCGAGCGGTGCTGGTCGATCAGCGCCATGTAGGTCTCGGCGATCGCGTCGGGGTCGAGCATGGAGTCCGGCCGGTCGGCAGGCTCGGTCCGGCCGGGATTGCGGATCGCGCCGTCGATGACGACGTGGCCGATATGGATGCCCTGCGGATGGAGCTCGCGCGCCATCGACTGAGCCAGGCCGCGCATCGCGAACTTGCCCATCGCGAAGGGCGCCGAATTGGGGAAGCCCTTCACGCCCGCCGAGGCGCCCGTGAAGAGGATGGTGCCGGCCTGTTTCGGCAGCATCCGCCGCGCCGCCTGTTGCGCGACGAGGAAGGCGCCGAAGGCGGTGACGTCCAGCGCGCGGCGCACGTCCGCCGGATCGAGATTGACCAGCGGCCCCCGCACCCGCGCCGAGGGATTGTAGATCGCCACGGCGAGGTCCTCGGCGCGGGGGTCGATGGAAGCGAACAGGCTGGCCACCGACTGCGGGTCAGATGCGTCGCAGGGGACGGTGGCCGCATTGGTCGAAGCCGCAAGGTCCTGCAGCTTGTCGACGTTCCGCGCCGCGAGCACCAGATTGTAGCCGCGCGCCGACAGCTTCCGCGCGAGCGAGGCGGACAGCCCGTCGCCGACCCCGACGATGAGTGCGATGGACATGACGACCTCCTTCGGACGAGAGCAGCAGACCAGCGTGCCGGCCCCGCTGCGGCACAACCCCTTGGCCCACGGGCCGGGCGACCTTCGGCGAGAGCTAGGCCGCCGGCCGCGCGCGGCGAGGACAAACCGGACGCGATCGGTCCCGAACGTTGCGGCGCGCCGAGCAATGGCTTAGAGACGGCGCCAATCTTTCAGTCGAAATTCGCGAGACGGAGCGACAGCGCGCCATGGCACGCCAGTTCATCTATCATATGTCCGGCCTCTCCAAGGCCTACGGGAACAAGAAGGTTCTCGACAACATCCACCTGTCCTTCTACCCCGACGCCAAGATCGGCATTCTCGGGCCGAACGGCGCGGGCAAGTCGACGCTTCTGAAGATCATGGCCGGCGAGGACACCGAGTTCACCGGCGAGGCGTGGGCGGCCGAAGGCGCGACCGTCGGCTATCTGCCGCAGGAGCCGAAGCTCGATCCCGACAAGACGGTGTTCGAGAACGTGATGGAGGGCGTCGCCGACAAGCAGGCGATCCTCGACCGCTACAATGAACTGATGATGAACTACTCCGACGAGACGGCGGAGGAGGGGGCGAAGCTCCAGGACGTCATCGACGCGCAGAACCTCTGGGACCTCGAAAACCAGGTCGAGATGGCGATGGACGCGTTGCGCTGCCCGCCGGGCGACGCCGAGATCGCGCCGCTCTCCGGCGGCGAGCGCCGCCGGGTGGCGCTCTGCAAGCTGCTTCTCTCGAAACCCGATATCCTGCTCCTCGACGAGCCGACCAACCATCTCGACGCCGAGACCATCCTCTGGCTCGAAAAGCACCTGCGCGAGTACGAGGGCTCGGTGCTGATGGTCACCCACGACCGCTACTTCCTCGACAATGTCACCGGCTGGATCCTCGAGCTCGACCGCGGCCACGGCGTTCCCTACGAGGGCAACTATTCGGTCTATCTGGAAAAGAAGGCCAAGCGCATGGCCCAGGAGGGCCGCGAGGACGACGCCCGCATGCGCGCCATCACGAGAGAGCGCGAGTGGATCCAGCAGGGTGCGAAAGCTCGCCAGACCAAGTCGAAGGCGCGTATCCGGGCCTATAACGAGCTCGTCGAGGCTGCGGAGAACCGCAAGCCGGCCGACGGCAAGATCGTCATCCCGACCGGCGAGCGGCTCGGCAACAAGGTGATCGAGGTCGAGAACCTGACCAAGAGCTTCGGCGACCGGGTGCTGATCGAGAACCTCTCCTTCAAGCTGCCGGCTGGCGGCATCGTCGGCATCATCGGCCCGAACGGCGCCGGCAAGTCGACGCTGTTCAAGATGATCACCGGCCAGGAGAAGCCCGACTCGGGCAAGATCGACATCGGCGAGACCGTCGATCTCGGCTATGTCGACCAGAGCCGCGACGACCTCGACCCCAACAACAACGTCTGGGAAGAGATCTCCGGCGGCGTCGACATCATGAAGCTCGGCAAGTACGAGATGAACTCCCGGGCCTATGTCGGCAACTTCAACTTCAAGGGCCCGAACCAGCAGCAGAAGGTCGGGACCCTGTCCGGCGGCCAGCGCAACCGCGTGCACCTTGCCAAGATGCTGAAGTCCGGCGCCAACGTCATCCTGCTCGACGAGCCGACCAACGACCTCGACACCGAGACGCTGACGGCGCTGGAAGACGCGCTGGAGGAATATGCCGGCTGCGCCGTGGTGATCAGCCATGATCGCATGTTCCTCGATCGGCTGGCGACGCACATCCTCGCCTTCGAGGGCGACAGCCATGTCGAATGGTTCGAGGGCAATTTCGAGGACTACGAGCAGGACAAGATCCGCCGCCTCGGCCCGGAAGCGGTCAACCCGAAGCGCCCGACCTACAAGCGCCTGACCCGCTGACCGGCCCCTGACCTGCAAGTGGCGCCTGCGCCCCGGGCCTTTCCCTGGCGGGTGCAGGCGCCGCCCTCAGCGACCGCGCGCCTGTCTTCGACGCGCGCGCGACGGCGAGCGACGGCCCGAGGCATGACCTGCTCGACCTGCCGTGCTTGTCCCGCGCGGCGGTCCGGATTCGCCATCGGCGCGAACCGCGATATCTCCGGAGGCTTCGTGCGGAGTCGCGCGGGCAGGGCGGCTGTCGGCCCGGGAGCATCGCGAGGGCGCCGGCAGGCGCAGGCGGGAGATTCAGGATGTCACTGATTTTTCTGGAACCTCTTGCGCAACTCGGCTATTCCAGCGGTTCGTAGGTTTGGTGGCGAACGATCGACGGCATGTGCTTGCGCTTCGCCGCGCGGCGCCGTCCTGGGGTTGCCGGGCTCTCGATCGCCGGCGTCGCGGACCAGCCGGGCTTGATGGGGTCTCCAACGCAATGTTCGAGTTTGGATGATGCAACAACAGGCCGGTGACACGCTTCTGCCCCGCCTGGTCGCCGGCCTGGGCCGCCCGTCGGGACATGGCGGTGCCGTCGAGGAACCGGACTTTGCCGGCATCTTCGAAGTGCTCCCGAGCCCGTTCATGGTGCTCGACGCCGATCTCAGATACGTCGCCGTCAATCGCGCCTACGAGGAGGCGACGCTGCGCTCGCGCCAGGAACTGCTGGGGCGCGGATTGTTCGAGATGTTTCCGAACGAGGGCGAAAGCGGCCGCCGGTTGCGCGCCTCCTTCGACAGCGTGTTCGCCACCGGCGAACCCGACACGATCGCCTTCATTCCCTACGAGATCCCGCGCCCCGAGTGGCAGGGCGGCGGCATGGAGCAGCGCTACTGGAGCGCGACTCACACGCCGTTGAAGGCAGCGGACGGCAGCGTCCGCTTCGTCGTCCAGAACACGGTCGACGTGACCGAGATCGTGCGGATCAAGGAAGCGCAGTCGCTGCCCTTCCGCAACGTGCCGGGCGAACTCGCTCTCCTCAAGCATGCGCAGGACGTCGAGGAGGCCTATCAGGAGACCGTGTCGGAAGGCGAGGCGTTCCGGCGCCTGTTCCGGCAGGCGCCCGGCATGATCGCGGTGCTCGAGGGCCCGGAGCACGTCTTCACCTTCGTCAACGACAGCTACCAGCGCTTCGTCGGCGGCCGCGACCTCGTCGGCCGGACGGTGCGCGAGGCGCTGCCGGAGATCGCGGATCAGGGCTTTCTGGAGCTTCTCGACGCGGTCTACACGCGCGGGGAGACGGTGTCGGGCGAAGCGATGCCGATCACGATCCAGCCGCATCCGGACATGGCTGCGGTCGAGGCGTTCATCGACTTCACCTACAACCCCATCAGCAACGCCGAGGGCGCGATCACCGGCGTCTTCGTCCAGGGAAGCGACCGGACCGAGGCGGTGCGGGCCTCGCAGCATCAGCGCACGCTGATGGACGAGCTGAACCACCGGGTGAAGAACACCCTCGCGACGATCCAGGCGATGGCGCGGCAGAGCTTTCGCGATGTCGGCGACCTCGACGAGGCGCGCTATGCGTTCGAGTCGCGGCTGCTGGCGCTCAGCCGGGCCCACAACATCCTCGCCGAGCGCCGCTGGGAATCGGCGCCGCTGACGGCGCTCCTGAAGGAGGAACTCGGCAGCTTCGCCGAGCAACGGGTTCGGCTCGACGGGCCGGAAATCCTCCTCTCGGCGAAATCGGCCATCGCGCTCGCTATCGTGCTTCACGAACTGACCTCCAATGCGCGCCGCTACGGGGCACTGGCGGGCGAGGCGGGCGTTCTCGCGGTCCAATGGTCGGGCGAGGCCCAGACGAGCGGACAGACGCTAGAGGTCGACTGGCAGGAGGCGCGCGGCACTGACGCTCCGGGCGCCCCGGTTCATCTGGAGCCCGGCTACGGGGTCCGCGTCATCACCCGGATCATCGAGGGCGAGTTCGGCGGGACGCTGGCTCTTGACCTTCGTGAAACCGGTCTCATCTGCCGCTTCAAGATCAAACTATTCGAGGCCGGGGACATTGCTGTCTGAGGGGCGGGACGGAAGCTGCGACCTGACCGGGGTGAAGGTCTTCATCGTCGAAGACGAAAGCCTGGTCGCCATGCAGCTGGAAGACATGCTGCTCGACCTCGGCTGCGACGTCGTCGGTCTCGCCATGCGGATCAAGGGCGCGCACGAGATCATCGATTCCGGCATCCCGATCGACGTCGCCATCCTGGATGTGAACGTCAGCGGCGAGACCGTTTATCCCGTCGCTGAACGGCTGTGCAGTTCCGGCGTGCCGATCGTCTTTGCCACCGGCTACGGCCGCGAAGGCGTCGAGGAGCGCTGGCACGGCTGCCAGATCCTGCAGAAGCCCTACACGCTCCAGCAGATCGAGACGTCGATCGACCGCAGCCGCCCGTAGCGGCCGTGGCCGGACGCTTCGGGGTGCGATTGCCCGTTCCGGTAGCCGTCAGTCGTCCTGCGTGCCGGTGATCGACTGCACCAGCTGGCGCGGGCTGATCCCGAGACCCAGCACCCTGGCGGATGGATGAATGCGAGCCGCCTCGGCCTGGACCGCAGGGTCGGCCAGGAGGACGAGGCGCGTTCCCGCCGCTTCCAGCGCCGCCGCAAGGGGCGTGCCGAGGCGGGCCTCCGACGTCTGCGTCACGACCGCGAGCGAGAAGGACCGGCGCGCCAGCCGGTCGAGCGCGGCCTCGGTCGTCGGCGCGACCGTCGCTCGCGCGCCTGCCTCCTCCAGCGCATCCGCGATGCTCAGCGCCCGGCGCCTGTCGGAATCGCAGACCAGCACGTCGCGGCCCTTGAGAAGGCTCGCCCAGGAAAACGCATCGAAGCTGTCGAGCCCGGTCGCCATGGCCGAAGGAGAGCATTGCATCGCCCGTCAGGCAACGCGAAAATCGGGCCTGTTCCGGGGCGCGGCGGATCAGCATGATGGCCGCCGCCGCAGTGCCGGCTCCCGGCCGGACGCCGCCGGGAATTTTCTGCGGGAAAGGCTGGTGCCCCCGGTCGGGATCGAACCGACAATCCTTGCGGAACGCGATTTTGAGTCGCGCGCGTCTACCAATTCCGCCACAGGGGCGAGCGGCCAGTACCGTTCGGGCGCGACTATAGCCGCAACGCCCGGCCGGTCAATCAGCCGCTCCCGGCTTTTCTGGCGGAGGCCCGCCCGCCGGCCGGCACGGCCGCATCGGCGGTCGGCGCTGCGCCGGATCGGCCGCCTCGCCGGTCAGCCGCGCCTTGCGGCAGCGGCAAAGCCCGCTTCGAGGTCCGCCTTCAGATCCTCGACGTCCTCCAGCCCGATCTGCAGGCGGATCAGCGCGCCGCCCTCGGGCCCCTTGGCGATGGTGCGGTCGGAGAGATCGACCGCCACCGCCAGGCTCTCGTGGCCCCCCCAGGAATAGCCGAGGCCGAAGATCTCGAGGGTGTCGAGGAAGGCCGCCGCCGCGCTCTGGTCGCCCTTCAGGACGAAGCCGAAGAGGCCGCTCGAACCCTTGAACTGGCGCTTCCAGAGGTCGTGGCCCGGGAACGAGGGCAGGGCGGGATGCAGCACCGAGACGACGTCGTCCCGGCCCTCCAGCCAGGTGGCGACGGCGAGCGCGGATGCCTCGTGGCGGGCAAGGCGCACGCCCATCGTCTTCAGCCCGCGCAGGACGAGATAGGTGTCGTCCGGTGCGGCGTTGACGCCGATCTGCATCTGGGTCTCTCGCAGCCGCTCGTAGGTCGCCGCATTGGCCGAGACCGAGCCCATCATCACATCGGAATGGCCGCCCGGGTACTTGGTCAGCGCGTGGATCGACAGGTCGACGCCGTGGTCGAGCGGCCGGAACAGGAGCGGCGTCGCCCAGGTGTTGTCGATCATGGTGACGGCGCCGCCGGCATGGGCGGCTTCGCAGACCGCGGCGACGTCCATCAGCTCGAAGGTGTTCGACCCCGGCGCCTCCAGGAACACGACCTTCGTCTCGGGCCGCATCAGCCCGGCGATCCCCGCGCCGATGTGCGGATCGAAATACTCGACCGAGACGCCCATGCGGCGGAGCGTCCCGTTGCAGAACTTGCGGGTCGGCGAATAGACGGAATCGACGACGATGCAGTGGTCGCCGGACGACAGGAAGGCCAGGAGCGGGATCGTCACCGCGGCGAGGCCGGAGGGGACGAGGATCGTTCCGGCCGAGCCTTCCAGATCGTCCAGCGCCGCCTCGAGCGCGGTCGTCGTCGGCGTGCCGCGTAGGCCGTAGCTGTACGGGCTTGCCGCACGGTTCTTCATCCGTTCGGTGTTTTCGAACAGGACGGTCGAAGCATGCACGACGGGCGGATTGACGAAACCGTGCAGCGAATGCGGGTCATACGGGCCGTGAGCGAGGCGCGTATTCACGCCCTGCTGCTTGTTCTTCGGGCTGTTGGTGCTCAATCGTTCGGCTTTCTGCTTTGCGGATGGACGATTTGACCGCGACTGGCGGAAATGGGAGGAATCAGGCGGCCGCTTCTTGACCTGTCCATTTTTATGACATGGAATTGCCACGGTCGACGAGGGACGCGGGAGCGCCGGCGGAACGCTGCGCACCCGACGGGGATCGGCGACACCAAAGTTACAAACCAAACCCAACAGGGGAAGGCATCCTGATGAAATCCATGCTTCTGACCGCCGTGTTCGGTCTTTCGCTCGTAGGGCTCGCCGCGGGCGCGGCCTCGGCGCAGACGCTTCAGACCGTCAAGAGCCGCGGGATGCTGCGCTGCGGCGTCAACACCGGCCTGCCGGGTTTCGCCTCGCAGAACGACAAGGGCGAGTGGCAGGGCCTCGATGTCGACTACTGCAAGGCCGTCGCCGCCGCCGTCTTCGGCGATGCTTCGAAGATCCAGTACGTCCCGCTCTCGGCCGTCCAGCGCTTCCCGGCGCTGCAGAACAACGAGATCGACATGCTGGCCCGCAACACCACCTGGACGATGGACCGCGACACCACGCTCGGCCTCGCCTTCGCCGGCGTCAACTACTATGACGGCCAGGGCTTCATGGTGAAGAAGGAGCTGGGCGTGAACTCGGCGCTGGAGCTGTCAGGCGCCACCGTCTGCGTGCAGAGCGGCACCACGACCGAGCTGAACCTCGCCGACTACTTCAAGTCGCACAACATGAACTACAACCCGGTGGTCATCGAGGCGCAGTCGAGCGTGAACTCCGCCTATGACAGCGGCCGCTGCGACGTTCTGACCACCGACGCGTCGGGCCTCGCCGCCTCGCGCCTGGAGATGTCCAAGCCCGACGACAACGTCATCCTGCCGGAGATCATCTCCAAGGAGCCGCTGGGCCCGGTCGTGCGCCAGGGCGACTGGCAGTGGTTCAACATCGTCAAGTGGACGCACAACGCGCTGCTCGATGCCGAGGAGCTCGGCGTGACGAAGGAGAACGTCGACCAGATGATGAAGTCCGACAATCCGGAAGTCCGCCGCCTGCTCGGTGAGGACAAGGATTTCGGCCAGTCGATCGGCCTGTCCAAGGACTGGGCGGTCAACATCATCAAGGCCGTCGGCAATTACGGCGAGATCTTCGAGCGCAACATCGGCGTCAACACCCCGCTGAAGATCCAGCGCGGCATGAACGCCCTGTGGACCAAGGGCGGCATCCAGTACGGCATGCCGATCCGCTAAGCGGACGCGAATGACGATCGGCGGGTGCCCCGAATGCGGGGCGCCCGCCGGCGAAGAGTCCTCCTATAACTCCAGGCGGCGAGCCTGTTCCTCGTCTTGAGCGTGAGAGACCACAGTTTGACAGCTGAGACCGAATCGTTGTCGCCGCGCTCCGGCGGCTCGTCGATCCTGACCAACCCGACCGTGCGGAGCGTCGTCATCCAGGTGGCGCTGATCGCCTTCCTGGTCGGCTTCACCTGGTGGATCGTCGCGAACACGGCCCGCAATCTCGAGGAGGCGAACATCGCCTCCGGCTTCGGCTTCCTGAGCGCGCGCTCCGGCTTCGACATCGCGATCACGCCGATCAGCTACTCATCGAGCATGACCTACGGCCGCGCGATCCTCGTCGGCATCGTCAACACGCTCATCATCTCCGGCAGCGGCATCTTCCTCGCCACGCTCTGCGGCTTCGTCGTCGGCATCGGCCGCCTGTCGCAGAATTTCCTGATCCGCATGCTGGCGACGGTCTATGTCGAGACCTTCCGCAACATCCCGCCGCTCCTGGTCATCCTGTTCTGGTACTTCGGCGTCCTGTCGGTGCTGGGCGGCCCGCGCGGGATCAAGGAGAACGTCTTCGGCGTCTACCTGACCAACCGCGGCCTGCAGGTGCCGAGCGTCCTGTTCGACCCGCTGGCCTGGGTGACCTTCGCAGCCTTCGTCGCCGGCCTCGTGGCCGTGGTGGTGCTGGCGCGGCGCAACCGGCGGACCCAGCTCGCGACCGGCGAGCGCAAGCCGCTGCTGTGGACCGCGCTCGGGCTGATCATCGGCCTGCCGATCCTCGCCTTCGTCGTCACCGGCCTGCCGGCCGCGCTCGACTTCCCGCGCGCGACGCGATTCAACCTCGCCGGCGGCTTCCAGATCCGGCCCGAATACATCTCGCTGCTGCTGGCGCTGTCGATCTACACCGGCGCCTTCATCGCCGAGATCGTGCGCGCCGGCATCATGTCGGTGTCCAAGGGCCAGAACGAGGCCGCCGCCGCGCTCGGGCTGACGCGCAGCCAGGCGTTGCGGCTCGTGGTCGTGCCGCAGGCCTTCCGGGTCATCATCCCGCCGCTGACCAGCCAGTATCTGAACCTGACCAAGAACTCCTCGCTGGGCCTCGCGATCGGCTATCCCGAACTCGTCGCCGTCGGCTCGACCGTCCTCAACCAGTCCGGCCAGTCGATCGAGGTCGTGTGCATCTGGATGGTGGTCTACCTCACCATCAGCCTGTCGGTGTCGGTGTTCATGAACTGGTTCAACGCCAAGATGGCGCTGGTCGAGCGCTGAGAGGAGCGAAACCATGGAAGAACAGGTCGCTCCCTATGTCGCGCACGAGCAGAAGCAGCCGCTGCCGCCGCCGGCATCCGACATCGGCATCATCGGCACGACGCGGCGCAACCTCTTCGCGACCCCGCTCGACAGCGTTCTGACGATCATCGCCGGCGCCTTCATCGTCTGGGCGGCGTGGAACATCGTCGACTGGGCGCTGGTCAACGCCGTCTTCCACGGCTCCGACCGCACCGCCTGCACGCCCCAGGGCGGCGGCGGCGAGGGCGCCTGCTGGGCCTTCATCAGCGCCAAGTTCGCCCAGTTCATGTACGGCACCTACCCCTTCGGCGACCGCTGGCGGATCGACCTCTCGGTCGTCATGCTCGTCGTCCTCGTCGCCGGGGTGGCGATCCCGGCCGTCCCGTACAAGCGGCTGAACGCCATCCTGCTGCTCGGGGTCTATCCCGTGATCACGCTGGTGCTCCTCACCGGCGGCGCGTTCACCTTTTCCGGTGGGCTGATCTCGTTCCTCCTCCTGATCGCCGCGGCCGTGACGATCAGCGACGTCTCCTCCGACCCGGCCGTCGGCTTCCAGTCGACGCCGGTGAAGGCCGCGGCGGCCGCGGCGCTGTTCGCGCTCCTGGCGCTGCTCGTGACCGCCTTCATCAGCGGCAGCACGATCCGCTTCCTCGACTTCCGCTTCACCCCGCTCAGCCTGGCCGCGCTCGTTGCCAGCGCCGCGGCGCTGGTGATGGTGGTGGCCGTCGGCGTTGCCTCGCGGCGCGGCGGCGGTAACGTCTTCGGCGTCTTCATGCCGACGATCGCCGTCATCGCCTTCATCGCGGTGCTCTCGGCCGATTTCGGCCTGGAGCCGGTGCCGACCAATCTGTGGGGCGGCCTGTCGCTGACGCTGGTCGTCGCGCTGACGGGCATCGCCGCATCGCTGCCGCTCGGCATCATGCTGGCGCTCGGGCGCCGCTCGCAGATGCCGGCGATCCGCATGCTCTGCATCATCTTCATCGAGTTCTGGCGCGGCGTGCCGCTGATCACCGTCCTGTTCATGGCGAATTTCATGCTGCCGCTGTTCATGCCGGAGGGCGTCACCTTCGATCAGCTGCTGCGGGCGCTGGTCGGCACGGCGCTGTTCTCGGCCGCCTACATGGCGGAGGTGATCCGCGGCGGCCTGCAGGCGATCCCGAAGGGCCAGTACGAGGGCGCCGACGCGATGGCGCTGACCTACTGGCAGAAGATGCGGATGATCATCCTGCCGCAGGCGCTGAAGCTCGTCATTCCCGGCATCGTCAACACCTTCATCGGCCTCTTCAAGGACACCAGCCTCGTCTATATCATCGGTCTCGCCGACCTTCTCGGCACGGTGCGGCGCGGCTTCAACGATCCCGCCTGGATCACCGCCTCGACGCCGGCGACGGGGCTGATCTTCGCCGCATTCGTCTATTGGATCTTCTGTTTCTCGATGTCGCGCTATTCCATCTACACGGAACGGCGGCTGGACACCGGGCACAAGCGCTGAAGGAGCCGGTCATGGCCGTCGACGTCGAAACCAAATCCCCCGCCACGCCGGTGGCGGCGCCGCTCTCCAAGGAGATCGCGGTGCAGCTCGTCAACGTCAACAAGTGGTACGGCGAGTTCCACGTCCTTCGGGACATCAACCTCACCGTCCGCCAGGGCGAGCGCATCGTCATCTGCGGGCCGTCCGGCTCCGGCAAGTCGACGATGATCCGCTGCATCAACCGGCTGGAGGAGCACCAGAAGGGCAAGATCGTCGTCGACGGCATCGAGCTCACCGGCGACCTCAAGAAGATCGACGAGGTGCGGCGCGAGGTCGGGATGGTGTTCCAGCACTTCAACCTCTTCCCGCATCTGACGATCCTGGAAAACTGCACGCTGGCGCCGATCTGGGTGCGCAAGATGCCGAAGAAGAAGGCGGAAGAGATCGCCATGCACTACCTGACCCGGGTGAAGATCCCGGAGCAGGCGAACAAGTACCCCGGCCAGCTCTCCGGCGGGCAGCAGCAGCGCGTGGCGATCGCCCGCTCGCTGTGCATGAACCCGAAGATCATGCTGTTCGACGAGCCCACCTCGGCGCTCGACCCGGAGATGATCAAGGAAGTGCTCGACGTCATGGTCGGCCTCGCCGAAGAGGGCATGACCATGCTCTGCGTGACCCACGAGATGGGCTTCGCCCGCCAGGTGGCGAACCGCGTCATCTTCATGGATGCCGGCCAGATCGTCGAGGAGAACGAGCCGCACGCCTTCTTCACCAACCCGCAGCACGAGCGCACCAAGCTCTTCCTGTCGCAGATCCTGCACTGATCGGCGGGGGCGGGCCGGGTTCGCCACGGCCGGCGCCCCGTCGGCCCGGCCGGCCGCGGCGGAGCAGGCGGAACCGCTTGCTCACGAAGACGTTATGTCCCTTCCAGGCCGGGAGGTACCCGGGGGTGGCCGCGGGGTGAGGGTGTCCGAGCGAAACGTCGAGAAGCATAAGGACGGTCGCTCGGTGGAGACGACGACCTCTCCGGCGGCCGGCCTCGTCCGCAAGCAGGTCTTCGAGATCGGCCCGCGCTGGGCGATCATCGGGATCTTCCTGATCCTGACGTTCGGCGCCCTCTACCTCACCGCGAGCTTCGTGCTGCCGGTGATCATCGCCATCCTGTTCGCGCTGGTGATGAGCCCGATCGTGCGCTTTCTGCGCCGCCGGCTGCATATCTGGGAGCCGATCTCGGCCTTCATCCTCGTCGCCGGCTCGCTGCTGGCGCTGATCCTCGGCTTCTACATGCTGAGCGATCCGATCAGCAACATCATCAACAACGCACCGCGCTATGCGGCGGCGGTCGACAACGAGATCCGCTCGGTCGAGCAGCGTTTCCAGCGCCTGCAATCGGCGCAGAAGCAGGTCCAGAAGACCGCCGAGCAGGCGCAGGGACCCCCGTCGCCGGACAAGCCGCAGGAGGTGGTGGTGAAGAACCCCGGCCTGCTCGACAACGCCACGGTCCTCGTCCCGCAACTGCTCGCCTCGGTGGCCTTTTCGCTGGTCTTCCTGTTCTTCCTGCTCGCCTCGGGCGACCTCTTTTACGTCAAGCTCGTGCGCGCCATGCCGACGCTGTCGGACAAGAAGCGCGCGCTGCACATCGCCCACGACATCGAGCGGGAACTGTCGCGCTATCTCTTCACGATCACGCTGATCAACATCTGCCTCGGCATCGCGGTCGGGACGGCGGTCTGGTGGGCCGGCGTGCCGACACCGGCGATCTTCGGCGCCCTGGCGACCGTCCTCAACTTCATCCCGTACATCGGCGCGGTCATGGGCATGGCGATCGTCGGGGTGATCTCGCTGGCGCATTTCGGCAATCTCGGCGACGCGATCGTCCCGGTGCTGCTCTACCTCGCCTGCACCACGCTCGAAGGCCAGTTCCTGACGCCGATGATCGTCGGCCGGCGGCTGGAGATGAATGCCGCCGCGATCTTCCTGTCGGTGGCGTTCTGGGGCTGGATCTGGGGCATCGTCGGCATGTTCCTGGCGGTGCCGCTGATGGTCGCGATCAAGGTCTTCGCCAGCTACATCGAACCGCTCGGCCCGCTCGGGGATTTCCTCTCGGCCGAGACCCAGCACCACGGCGACGAGGAACAGGAAGAGGCGGCGGCGTAGGGCTGCACCCCGCCGGTTCGATCCGACGGGGCGGGTCTGCGGCTTCGGCCGCGGTCAGTCGCGCCAGGACGCATCCTCGACGTCCCGCTCGGCGGCCGCCAGCGCCGCCGTCAGCTTCTCCCGGCCGAGGGGAACGCCATAGGCCGGCTTGTCGCGCTCGAACCGCCAGCTGTCGGCGAGGCTCCCCGCATCGACGGGATCGAAGCCAAGCTCGTCGATCAGCGCCATGACCGTCTGCTTGGCCTCGGCATCGTCGCTAGCGACCGGCAGGGCGCGCCGGTCCGCCGCGCCCTTCGGCCGCGCATCCCGCGCCAGATCGACCGCGCGGATGGCGTTGAACGCCTTGACGATCCGCGCGCCCGGCAGCTGCTTCGCCAGCATCTCGCTCGTCGTCGTCTCCCGCGCGTCGAGCGCCGCGATCCGGCCGTCGCGCTCCGGATAGTAGTTGTTCGCGTCGATCACGATCCTGCCGGAGAGGGCCGCGGCGGGCAGGGCGTCGATCGCCTTCAGCGGGACAGCGACGAGAACCACGTCGCCGAAAACGGCGGCTTCCTCCGCCGTCCCGGCCGTGCAGCCGAGCGCCTTGGCGGCGCTGAACAGCGTCTCCGGCCCGCGCGAATTCGACAGCATCACCGTATGGCCCTTGCCGATGGCGAGCTGTGCGACGCCCTGGCTGACGAAGCCGGCTCCGATCATCCCGATCTTCATAGTCATCTCCTTCGTTGACCCGGCGCGCCGTGATGGCGGCCTCGCCGGCAATTTGATTATCCGTACCGAGGGGATAAAGAGCGGATATGGCGGATCACTCGAAACGGATTGGAGGAAATGGCGGATCGACTCCTCAGCATGGCTGTGTTCGTCAAGGTCGCCGAGGCCGGCTCGTTCGCGGCCGCCGCGGCGGCGCTCGGCCTGTCGCAGCAGATGGTCGGCAAGCATGTCGCGGCGCTGGAAGCGCGGCTGTCGGCGCGGCTGATCAACCGCACCACGCGGCGGCAGAGCCTCACCGAACTCGGGCGCGCCTATTGCGAGCAGTGCCGGATCGTCCTCGCCGAGGCCGCGGCCGCCGACGCGCTGGCGGAGGACATCGCCGCCGAGCCGCGCGGCCGGCTGCGCGTCAACGCGCCGGTCACCTTCGGCAGCGCCCGGCTGGCGCCGGTGGTCGTGCGCTATGCGGCGCGCCATCCCGCGGTGGAGGTCGATCTCGTCCTCAGCGACCGCAAGGTCGATCTCATCGAGGAGGGATTCGAGGCGGTGATCCGGATCGGAACGCTGCAGGACTCCTCGCTGATCGCCCGGCCGCTCGCGCCCTATCGCCTCGTCGTGGCCGCGGCGCCCGCCTATCTCGCGCGGCGCGGCGAACCGGAGCATCCGCGCGACCTCGCGGGCCACGACTGCATCGTCTTCATCGGATCCAGCGAGGCTCGCAGCCGCACCTGGATCTTCACGCAAGGCGACGAGCAGGCGGCGGTGCCGGTCGCCGGCCGTCTCCGGATGAACGATTCCCGCGCGATCCTCTGGGCCGTCGAGGCGGGCAGCGGGATCATGATGGGGCCGGAGGAACTGCTGGCGCCGCTGATGGCGGACGGGCGGCTGAGACGGCTGCTGCCGGACTGGCAGGCGCCGTCCTGGCCGATGCACATCCTCACCGCGCCGGACCGGCGGCCGACCGCCAAGCTGAAGCGCTTCGTCGAGATGGTGATGGCGGAGTTTCCACGGCGGGGCTGAAGCGGGCGGCGAGCCGAGCAGCCGGCACGCGCCCCCAGCCGCCGCCGGCGGAGCTTCGCGGCGCCGCCTGAGGCGCTACGCCGGCAGCATGGCCTGCAGCGTCTCCAGCCGGTCGGCCTCGAAGGCCGGCTTGTCCCATCTGAGCCGCGACACCCGGGGAAAGCGCATCGCAACGCCCGACTTGTGCCGCGAGGAGCGCGCGAGCCCCTCGAAGGCGACCTCGATGACGAGGCCGTGGTCGCGCTCGGCGCGCACCGAGCGCACCGGGCCGAAACGCTCGATCGTGTTGTCGCGGATGTACTTGTCGAGTGCTTTGAGTTCCTCGTCGGTGAAGCCGAAATAGGCCTTGCCGACGGGCACCAGCTCCGGCGCGTCCTCGGGACCAGTCCAGACGCCGAAAGTGTAGTCGGAATAGAAGCTCGATCGCTTGCCGTGGCCGCGCTGGGCGTACATCAAGACGGCGTCGATCAGGTGCGGGTCCTGCTTCCACTTGAACCAGGGTCCCTTCGGCCGGCCGGGCACATAGGCTGAATCCCAGCGCTTCAGCATCAGCCCCTCGATCACCGGATGCGGCGGCTCGGCCCTGAGGCGCGAGAGATCGTCGAAGGTCGAAAACGGCACGAAGGGCGAGATGTCGAAGCGCGACGGCTCGATCTGCGCGACGAAGGCCGTCAGCCGTTCGCGGCGCGCGGCGAAGGGCAGGCTCCGCAGGTCGTCGCGTCCCTGCTGAAGAAGGTCGTAGGTCCTGAGGAACACCGGATATTTCTTCAGGACGGCGGCCGAGACGGTCTTGCGGTTCAGCCGCTGCCGCAGGTCGGAAAAGGTGCCGACGACGATGTCGTCCTCGCGCCCGGAGCCTTCCGCCACCTGCGGCCTGCCGCTCTTCGGCGAGGCGGGCCGGGCGACCAGCAGTTCGCCGTCGAGCGTGCCGTCATAGGTCATGAAGTCGAGGAGGTCCGGGAAGGCGCCGGAAATGTTGTCGCCGGTGCGCGAGTAGAGGCGCCTGACGCCCCGCTCGACGCTCGCCTGGACGCGGATGCCGTCCCACTTCCATTCGGCAGCATAGGTCTCGGGATCGATGCGGCCGTAGTCCGGCTCCTCCAGCGGCTGCGACAGCATGACCGGGCGGAACGGCGCGGCGGCGGCCGAGACGGGCTTCTCGCCGGAGCCTTCCAGCCAGGCGAAGAGATCGGCGTAAGGCGGCGCCAGCCCGTGCCACAGCTCCTCGATCTCGGCGATGTCCTTCGCCCCGAAGTCGGCCAGCGCCTGCTTCGCGAGGCGCGAGGAGACGCCGATGCGCATCGCGCCGGTGACGAGCTTCAGGAGCGCGTAGCGGCCGGAGGAATCCAGCCGGTCGAGCCAGGCCTCGACGAGCTTCGGCCCCTGCTGCCGGCTCGCGGCACCGAGGCGGGTGACGATCTCGGCGAGGGAGGGCTCCGGCGGTAGATCCGGAGAGGCTCGGCGGTTGCGATACCCCCCTCTGCCTGCCGGCATCTCCCCCACAAGGGGGGAGATCGACGGTTTCGATGGCGATGACGCGTATTTTTCGTTGCTGCCTATTGCATCTTCAGAGGGAAACGGCGCTGTTTCCGAAATTTCGATCTCCCCCCTGGCGGGGGAGATGCCGGCAGGCAGAGGGGGGCGCGAAGGGCTCGACACCTGACGGCTCTCCTCCGCCTCCGCCTCGGGCCACACCAGCGCGATCGTCTCCGCGAGGTCGCCGACATAGTCGTAGGAATAGCCGAACAGCACCGGGTCCATGCGGCTGGCCATCAGCTCGCGCAGCATGGCCGGCTTGACGCTCGGAATGTCGAGGTCGCCGGTGATCGCGGCGAGGCCATAGCCGCGCTCGGGGTCGGGAACCGCCCGGAAGAAATCCACCATCAGCTTGAGCTTGCCGTTGCGCGACGGCGTCAGGACGAGGCGGTCGAGGAGGTCGGCGAAGGCCTTCACCGGAGCGCGCCGCGGCAGGAGATGAACCGCGCTTCGGTCGTCATGGACGCCGCCAGGTCTGCACGGTCCTGCAGAGAACCTTCGCCAGGCAGCCCCGCAGCTCCAGCGCCTTGCCGTTCAGGCGCAGGGCCCCGCTATAGGTGCTGTCGTTGCGCGGATCGCGGACGGTGCCGGCATGGGTCGGGCCGGCGGTCGCGACCTGCGCCACCCATTCGCCGGAATACGGGCCGGAGACGATCGTCGCGCAGAAGCCGGCGGGGCAGTTGCGCACGGCGATCGCGGTCCCGTCCTCGGCGATCCAACGGCCGAGCGGGCCGGCGGCAGCTAGAGCCGGGGAGGATGCGGCGAGAAACGCCGCCGCGGCGGCGGCTGCGAGGGGCGAAAGCCGGGCAGGCGAGCGTCGAGGCATGTAAGGTCTCCTTGGTCGGCAGCGAAGATGCCGCGCCCGGCGGCGCGCGCAAGGGCCTGCGGCCGAACACCGCCGCCGGCCGTCATCCCGCCGGCGCCACGAGCGGATGATCGGACGGCAGCGCCCGCGCCCCGCGGATCTGCCGCAGCCGCAGGTGATGCCTGGCGGTGAAAACCGCATCGGCGTCCATGCCGGGCTCCGCGACCAGCCATTCCAGATAGTCGCTCGGCACCTTCGAGAGTTCGATGCCCTTGTGGCGGCCGAAGCGCAGCTTCGCCAGCAGCGCCGGCTCATTCGATACGCGCTCGGCCCGCTCCAGGAAGTCGGCGACGTCTAGGCAGCGCGGCATCAGCGTTTCGGCGATGCGCCGCAGGAGCACCGCAGTGCAGAGCGCGTCGTAGAGGGCGCGGTGCGGGTGCAGGCCCTGGAGCATCGGCGCGACCGGCGAGAGGTCGAGCGGCACGTATTTGACGAGGCTCTGCAGTCCGTGCGCCCGCACATGCGGGAAGGCGCGAAGGGCGAGCTTGTGCGTGCAGAGCCAGCGGCCGGTCAGCCGCAGGCGCGAGCGGTCGAAGCTCGCGCGCTGCGCCGCGAAGGTCGGTGCGGCCGCGAACGGCTTGACGGCTTCGGAAAAGGGCGGCGCACCGAGCAGCATCTCGTCGCTGATCTGGTGCACCTTGCGGGCATGCGGGTTGATCACCGCGCCGGTCGGATCGCAGAAGGTCTGCATCGGATTGGCGATCGCGCCGGTCGCAAGATCGAGATCGACCGAGCCGATCTCGATCACCGCGTCCTCTTCCAATCGTTGGCCGGCGGTCTCGGTGTCGATCACCCGGACGAGGGTCGGCGCGGGTTCCGCGAACAGGGATGGCGTCGAAGGCACGGGCGGGAAGAGGTCGGACATCGCGCTAAAGATCGTGCTTTCCCGCCGCTTCCGCAAGCGCCGGAAGGACGCAGCCTTCCTTTCCGAAGGCGCCGGCCGCCGCCGCCGCCGACCGCGCGACCCGCCGCCGAACGGCAAGCCTGTCGTCGCGACCGTAAAGGAGCCTGCGTACTTCCGCCGCTTCAGAACAGCGAGCCTTGGCCCTCCGCCGCCTTCTTCGCCGCCGCCCGGCGCCGGCGGGGCGCCGGGGGGGCGGCTTCGGGCACCCCGTCCGCCTGCGAGACCGCCTCGCCGGCCGGCGCGGCAGCCTGGCGCGCGCGCTTCGGCCGGTCCGGCGGCGGTGTGCTTTGCCCATCCTCCCCGGTCGCGACGGCGTGGCGAATCTGCCGCCCGGCGAACTCCACCTGGAACGCCATCCCCGGCTCCAGGCCGGAGGCCCGCACGATCGGGACGTTTCCGGCGTCGCGGACGATCGCATAGCCGCGCTCCAGCACGCGGCGCGGGTCGAGGCTGCCGGCCATGCGCCAGGCATTGCCGAGGCGCTGGCGCCGCGTCTCGCCGAGCCGTGTCTCGGCGAGGGCCAGCCGCTCGCCCAGTCGGTCGAGATTGACCCGCGCGGCCTCGCTACGCGCCCGCAGCGCGTGCGGCTTCAGCTCTGCGGCGACGCGCTCGAACCGCCGCCGGCGCTCGTCCAGCGCAACCCGCACGGCGTGGTCGACATGGGTGGAGAGATGGCGCAGCGCGGCGCGCTTGTCGCGGGCGAGACCGTCGAGGCTCGACGGCGACAGCCGCGCGGCGATCTCGGCATAGGCGCGGCGCTTGTCGGTGATCGCGACGCGCAGGCACTGGCCGAGGCTGGTCGTCGCCTCGTCGAGCCGGCGCCGCGGCAGCGCGAGCAGCATGTCCGGCGCGGGCAGGGCCCGGGCGGTCGCGGCGACATGCCGGCGCTCGGCATCGAGACGGCGCGACACCGCCGCTCCGTGCCGCGCGTGCAGGCTGGCGATCGCCGCGACGAGCTCGGCCTTCACCGGCACCGCCATTTCGGCCGCGCCGGTCGGCGTCGGCGCGCGGCGGTCGGCCGCATGGTCGATCAGCGTCCAGTCGGTCTCGTGCCCGACCGCCGAGATCAGCGGGATCTGCGAGGCCGCCGCCGCGCGCACCACCGCCTCGTCGTTGAAGCCCCAGAGGTCCTCGAGACTGCCGCCGCCGCGGGCGACGATCAGAAGGTCCGGCCGCGGCACCTTGCCGCCCGGCTCGATCGCGTTGAAGCCCTCGATCGCCCGCGCCACCTCGTCACCGGAGGTCTCGCCCTGCACCCGGACCGGCCAGACCAGGAGATGGACGGGAAAGCGGTCGGCGATGCGGTGGCAGATGTCGCGGATGACGGCGCCGGTCGGCGAGGTGACGATGCCGATGACGTTCGGCATCAGCGGCAGGGGCTTCTTCCGCTCGGCTGCGAACAGCCCCTCCGCTTCCAGCTTGCGGCGGCGCTCGTCGAGAAGCGCCATCAGCGCGCCGGCGCCGGCCGGCTGGATGTCGTCGATGACGATCTGGTATTTTGACGCGCCGGGATAGGTCGTCAGCTTCCCCGTCGCGACGATCTCCAGCCCTTCCTGCGGCTTGAAGGAGAGCTTGGAAAAGCTCGTCCGCCAGACGACCGCGTCCATGCGCGCCTTGTCGTCCTTCAGGCAGAAATAGGCGTGGCCGGAGGAGTGGGGGCCGCGATAGCCGGAGATCTCGCCGCGCACCCTTACATGGCCGAAGGTGTCCTCGACCGTTCGCTTCAGCGCACCGGAGATTTCCGAGACGGTGTATTCGGCGACGTTCGACGCGGGCGCCGATTCGGCAAGAAGGCTCATGGCGCCTAGTGTGGCGACGGGAGTCCGCCGGGGCAAGGCTTCGGCCGGCGCGCAGGACGCATGTCGCGATCACTCCCTCGCGTTTTGACGATGCTTCGCGCCGCATGGCAGGACGGAAAAAGGGTGGGCGCCCAGCGAATTCGGGAGGATCGGCGATGTCGTGTCGGATGACCGTTGCGGCGGTGCTTATGGGATGCCTGTCGGCTGGCGGCGCCGCGCAGGCGCAGGGGATGATGCGCGGGCTCGACATGACCTCGCCGCGCATGACGAAGGCGGAGATGACGCGGAATGAGGTCGCGGCGGTGCTCGAGCGGGCGACCAAGGACGCGCCGGCCGATTTCAGCCGCAAGGCGCTGAACGGCCTCGACCTCACAGGGCTCGACTTCGACGGCGCGCTGTTCACCGCCGCGACCATCAACGGCACGGACTTCTCCGGCGACAGTATGGTCGGCGCGAAGCTCGACCAGGCCTGGGGCCTGAAGGCGAACTTCTCCGGCGCGAACCTCCCGAAGGCGAGCCTGTTCCAAGCGCAGATGATGGGGGCGGACTTCACCGGCGCCAACCTGTCGGGCGCGCGGGTCGCGAGCGACTTCAGCCGGGCGAAGATGGTCAAGGCGAACCTTTCGGGCGCCGACTTCTCCGCCGACATGCGCAACCAGTCGATGGGGCTGATGCGCGGCGTGCTCGATTCCGCCGACCTTGCCGGCGCGAATCTCGTCGGCGCGAAGATGTCGCACGCCTCGGCCGAGTTCGCGAGCTTCAAGAACGCCGACCTGTCCGGTGCCGACCTGACGAAGATCGAGGCCGCCGGCGCCAAGTTCGCGGGCGCGACCGTCACCGGCGCGGACTTCTCCGGCGCCGACCTGCAGTCGGCCGAACTCGCGGGCATGAAGGGCGAGCCGAAGAACCTGACGAAGTGATCGGGGGAGCCGGAGAAATGTCAGCCGGCGCCTCCGTATTCTGTTGCTCCGGAGGGTGTTTGTCGGTCAGCCCGCCACGGAGCGCAGCCGCTGCGGGCGGATGGCCCGCGTCTCCGGGATGTGCGAGGGCTTCGGCTGCACCTCGGGCGGAACGAGATTGTCGAGGCTGTCGCGAATGTGGTCGATCAGTGCGGTGACGACGGGACCCTCGGCATTGCGGGCCCGCAGCACGCCGATCTGCGTATCCGGCAGCGTCGGGAAGCCGTCATATTCGCCGAGGATGCGCATGCCGGGCCTGAGCGCGCATTCCGGCAGGACGCTGATCGCGAGGCCCGCGAGCACCGCCGAGGCGACGATCTGCGCCGACCAGGACGTGAACAGCACCTTGTAGCGCCGCCCCATCGCGTCGAGCGCCTGCATGCCCTGCGCCCGCCACATGCAGTCCTGGCGCCCGAGCGCCAGCGGCAGCACCGGCGCGTGATGGATGTCGTGGGCAGCGGAGGTGACGAAGTGCAGCGGCTCGCGGCGCACCGTCTCGAGCGGCATCCGGTTGTGGTCGCAATCGGAGACGAGGGCGACGTCGAGGCGGCCGCGCTCGATGTGCTCCATCAGGTTGAGCGAAGGCTCGCAGGCGATCTCCAGTTCGACCAGCGGATTGGAGCGCGAGAACCGCGCCAAGATCTCCGGCAGGAAGCGCTCGGCATAGTCGTCCGGCAGCCCGATCCGCACATGCCCCTGCATCGCTTCCTGGTCGAAGGCCGACAGGGTCTCCTGGCTGAGCGTCAGCATGCGCCGGGCATAGGCGAGAAGGCGCGAGCCGTCGTCGGTGATGCGGATCGTGCGGCCGGTGCGTTCGAACAGCGACACGCCGAGCCGCTCCTCCAGCCGGCGCATCTGCATGGACACCGCCGATTGCGTCTTGAAGACGTCGTCGGCCGCCTTGGTGAAGCTGCCGGCGTCGACGATGGCGACGAAGGTGCGGAGCTGGTCCAGATCGAGCGGCGAAGTCATGGCAGCGTCCATCAGGATTGATGATGCCACACATTACTAACATTCGTTGGAGTTATCAATCAGGCCGATCTACCTTCATCCTCGTCAGGAACAACTCAGGGGGCGCCAGGACCCGCCGGCCATTGCGGCCGTGCGGCGAGCGCTCCCGCTTTTTCCCGGCGTCAGATGGCTGCGAAAGGAGATCAAGCCATGACGATCACAGCGAGACCCCGTACCCCCGTCGCCCTTGCCGGCCCGCTGTCCAACCTGCGCATCCTCGCCGAGGCTGCCCGCGCGATCGTCAAGGCGATGCTCCACCGCCGCCAGGTGAAAAGGCTGGCCGACATGCCGGACTACCTGCTGAAGGATGTCGGGATCCGGCGCGACGACATCTACGAGGCCCTCCACACCGACTGGCAGGAGGATCCGTCCTACCGCCTGGCGCTGAGCGCCGCGCGCCGGCGTTGCGGCTTCATGGACTGAGCACCGAGCACCCGAGGGCAGGGCCGCTGCCGCCGCGGTGGCCGGCTCTCCTGGCGGCGCCGGTCGGGGAAACCCGGCCGGCGCATTTTGTTTGCGCGCGGCGGATAGGGGCCGATCGCTCCGGCGGGAGACTCGTCACCTGCGAGACCGCGGCCGGCCTCTGTGCCGAGACGAGTCAGCCGTCCTCGCGCTTCCTGTCGTCCAGCGGCTGGCGGCCGAAGATCGCCATCATCTGCCGGGCATATTCTTCCTGAAGCGCCAGGGACGCGCGGGCGAAGTCCGGGGCCTCGGCGGTGCGCGGCTTCGCCTCCGCCTGCGACGGCTCGCCGGAAGCGGGCTTCGGGGGCGCGCCCGTCTCCGCCCGGATGCCGGATGACGCGGCGGCGGGACCCTCCGCCCGGCCCGCGTCCGGGGAGTCCCAGCCGCGCAGGAAGGCGCGGGTCATGGCGTCCCATTCGGCAAAACCGGGAAGTCCGGCCGCCGCAGAGGCGTCGCCGGCGCCCGCCGTTGCCGCCCGACCCGCCTGCGCCGGACGGGCCTCCGGCGGAAGCCACGGCACGCTTCCGTTCAGAGCGTCGGAAAACAGCTTCTGCAGATAGTCTGCGCCCGGCATCTGCGGCGCGCCGGACGGGCGCGGCCGCGGCTGGTCGGACGGGCGACCCATCGCCTCCACGGCGTTGGCGCTCCGCCGCATCATCTCGGCCATGAGCGCCGGCAGATTGCCTTCGGCGAGACCCGCCGGCTGGTTCCGCGCCATGTTGGTCAGCATCATCTTCAGCATGGTCTCGATCGTCATGATCGACAGGTTGCGCATCAGCTGCTCGACCATGTCCGGCGCGACGCCGATGATCAGCGAGACCTGCCGCGCGACGGCAGCGACGATGTCCTGCGAGCCGAACAGCGTTCCGGCGAGATCCTTTGCGGCGGGGCTTCTTGCCGTCTCCGGCGCGGTGGCGGGGAAGGCGCCGCGCATGAACGGCAGGAAACGCTGCGAGAGTTCGCTCCAGGCGGCCGGGTCGACCATCATCCGCTGCAGGGCGAGAGCGAAGGCCGGCGCCAGCGCATCGGCGGTCTTGCGCATCTCCTGGTGGCTGAGATTGAACGCGCCGGCGAGACGGTCCGCGCCGAGACCGGAATCGCTCGCGGTGAGCCAGTCGAAGAAATCGGTCATGCTCAGCTCGATCCTGTGCCCTGCGACGCATCGCGCCACATCACGGCCGTTCTGTCAAAGCTGGTGCAGTTCCGCGGGCTTGCCAGGGCTCTTGCCGGCATCGGCCGTCGACGAGTCGAGCCCGCTTCGCTAGGGGCCGGAGAGCGAAGCCCGGCAGCCCGGCGTCAGTAGGTCAGGTGCTTGAACACCCGCTCCATCGAGCGATCCCACTGCTCCTCGTAGAGCCGCACGAGTTCCTCGCCCGAGGTCGTGCCGCGGGCGACGACTTCCTCCAGCGGCGCCAGGAAGAAGCTCTCGTCGTTGCCTTCCTCGTTGCGGCGGTCGCGGGCGACGAGGCCCTGCCGCGCGAGCTTGACCGTCTCGCGGGCGAGGTCGAGCACCGAGCCGTCGCGGAACTTCGTGCGGAAGCCGTCGCGCGGCACGCTGGCGCGCATCGCCGAGACTTCCTCGAAGGTCCAGTCCTTGGTCAGCGCCTCGGCCGCATGGAGCGTCGCCGGGTCGTAGAGCAGGCCGACCCAGTAGGCAGGCAGGGCGCAGATCCGCCGCCACGGCCCGCCGTCGGCGCCGCGCATTTCGAGAAAGGTCTTCAGCCGGACGTCGGGGAAGAGCGTCGACAGGTGGTTGGTCCAGTCGCCGAGCTGCGGCTCCGGGTTCGGCACGCGCCCCTTCAGCGCGCCGTCCATGAACTGGCGGAAGGTGACGTCCGTCGCGTCGGTGTAGCGCCCGTCGCGGGTGACGAAATACATCGGCACGTCCAGCGCCCATTCGACATAGTCGCGATAGGAAAAGCCGGGCTCGAAGACGAAGGGCAGGAGGCCCGAGCGCTGGTTGTCGACGTCAGTCCAGACTTCCGAGCGCCAGGAGCACAGCCCGTTCGGCTTGCCCTCGGTGAAGGGCGAATTGGCAAAGAGCGCGTTCGCGACCGGCTGCAGCTTCATGCCGATCTGCATCTTGCGGCGCATGTCGGCTTCGGAGGCGAAGTCGAGGTTCACCTGGATGGTCGCGGTGCGCAGCATCATGTCGAGGCCGCGGGTGCCGACCTTCGGCATGTAGCGGCGCATGATGTCGTAGCGCGACTTCGGCATGATCGGCGTCTCGGCGAGCGTCCAGGTCGGCGACGACCCGATGCCGAGGAAGCCGATTCCGAGTTCCTTGCCCACGGCTCGCACCTGCGCGAGGTGCTGATTCGATTCGCGGCAGGTCGCATGGATGGTCTCCAGCGGCGCGCCGGAGAGCTCGAACTGCCCGCCCGGCTCCAGCGAGATCGCGCCCTGGCCGTCGCGCCCGTAGAGGCCGATGATGCGGCCGTCGTCGATGATCGGCTCCCAGCCGGACAGCGCCTGCATGCGCTCGAGCAGCTTGGCGATGCCGCGCTCGCCCGCATAGGGCACGGGCGAAAGGTCTTCGAAGTAGAAGCCGAACTTCTCGTGCTCGGTGCCGATCCGGAAGCGATCCGCCGGCTTCTCGCCCGAGGCGAGGTGAGCGATCAGGTCATCGACCGAGGTGACCGGTGTCAGATCGGTCGTATCGCGCGCCATGGTGAACTCTCGCTTTGTCCGCCTCGGATCGGCCGCTTCGCGACGGTCCGTTCCCATTCGAACCGGGTCGTGCCCGCAATCGCTGCGGAGCGCAAGATGGCTCCGGTTGACGGTGCGGCCAGTGGGACGGCGTCAGCCGCTCCGCCAGTCCCCGACCGCCGCCTGCAGCACGGCGAGGGCGGCGACCGCGGCGGTGTCGGCGCGCAGGATGCGGGGCCCGAGCGAGATCGGGGTGACGAAGTCGCAGGCCCGCAGCCGCTCGCGCTCCTGCGGGGAGAAGCCGCCCTCCGGCCCGATGAACAGGGCGAGCGGGCCGCGCGGCAGGTCCCGCAGGGTCTCGATCGGGCTCTCCGCATCCTCGCGCTCATCGCAGAAGACGATGCGCCGGGAGCCGTCCCAGCTCGCCATCAGCGCGTCGAACTTCACCGGTTCGCGGCAGCCGGGAATTGACAGGATTCCGCACTGCTCGGCCGCCTCGACCGCATTGGCGCGCATCCGCTCGACGTTCAGTCGCGACGCCTGCACATGCTGCGTCATCACCGGCTGCAGCACGCCGGCCCCCATTTCCACCGCCTTCTGCACCATGTAGTCGAGGCGGGCGTGCTTCAGCGGCGCGAAGAGGTAATGAAGGTCCGGGACGGGCGTCTGCGGCCGCAACTGCTCGCGCGGGATCAGCTCGGCCTTCTTCTTTGCCGGCTGGGCGAGCTCGCAGCGCCACTCCCCGTCGCCGCCGTTGAAGGCGAGGACGCTCGCGCCCTCCGCAAGCCGCATGACGGCGAGGAGATAGTTCGCCTGCGCCGGGCTCACGGCCACCGCAGCGCCTTCCGCCAGGCGCGCCTCGACGAACAGCCGCGGGCTCCTGAAGTCGTAGCTCGGCATCGTGCTCCCTTCTTCCTGCGCGCGGCTTCGCCGCACCCCGGGGTCCGTCTCCGGGCGAAACCTATCCCGGAAGCCTTCGTTGTCACGCGAAACCAATTTCCGGAAGGGACAATGCGCATGGACCTCAAGATCAGGGACCGCGTCGCCATCATTACCGGCGCCACCGACGGCATGGGCTTTGAGACGGCGAGGATCCTCGCGGAGGAAGGCTGCAAGCTCGTCCTCAGCGACCTCGAGATCGACCAGCTGGAGAAGGACGCGGCGGCGCTGCCCGGGGAGGTCGTGTGCATCAAGGCGGACGTGACCGAGGCGGCCGAGATCGACGCCATCGCCAAGGCCGCGCTCGACCGTTTCGGACGGATCGACATCGTCGTCCATACCTCCGGAATCACCGGCGCCAAGGGCGATCCGCTGGAAGTCACCGACGCGGACTATCTCGAAGCGTGGGAGATCGATTTCCTGTCGGCGGTGCGGATCGCCCGCGCGACCTTCCCGGCCATGCGCAAGAACGGCTGGGGCCGCTTCGTCTGCATCACCTCGGAGAATTCCGTGCAGCCCTATTGGGAGGAGGCGACCTACAACACCGCCAAGGCGGCGCTTGGCGCCTTCGTCAAGAACCTCTCCTACGAGGAGGCCAAGCACGGCATCCTCTGCAACACCGTCGCGCCGGCCTTCATCGAGACCGCGATGACCGAGGGTATGATGAAGCAGCGCGCCGAGAAGATGGGCGTCTCCTTCGAGGAGGCGGTGAAGACCTTCCTCGACGAGGAGCGCCCGGGGATCGCGCTGAAGCGCCGCGGCCGGGCGGACGAGGTTGCCGCCGCGATCGCGCTGATCGTCTCAGAGCGCGGCTCCTTCATCAACGGCTCGAACATGCGGATCGACGGCGGCTCGGTGCAGGCCGTGCAAAACTGATCGCCAGCCCTCGACCGGGGGAAGGCGGCCCCTCTTCTGACAGGTCGTTCGAAAGCGCCTCAGGCGGCTGCCGGCCCGCCGCGGCCGCCGTCCGCCGCTTCCTCGGCGGCGACTTCGGGCTCGGTCTCGGCCGGTTCCGCGGGCGCCGCCGCATCCGGGACGTTCGACGTCTTCCAGGCGATCTCGTAGACCTCCGAGCCGTGGCGGGCGAGGTAGCGCAGCGCGACGGCCGCCGCCGCGAGCCCCGAGGCCGCGCCGATGGCGATCGCGTAGCGCGGTCCGAAATGATCGGCTGTCCAGCCCGCGATCGGCGCGCCGACCGGCGTCCCGCCGAGGGTGATTGCCATGCGGATCGCCATGACCCGGCCGCGCATCGCGGGATCGGTCGACAGCTGCATCAGGCTGTTGCTCGAATTGGTGAAGGTGAGCGCGGCGAGGCCGATGAAAAGGAGCGAGGCGCCGAACAGCCCATAGGTCGGCATCAGCGCCGCGACCGCGCAGCCGGCGCCGAACCCGGCCGAGCCGATGAGGAGCAGGTGGAAGCCCGGTCTGTCCCTTCCGGCGGCGAAGAGCGCGCCGAGGATCGTCCCCACCGCCATCATCGACGTCAGCAGGCCGTAGCGCCCGGCGCCGGCATGGAACACCGTGACCGCCATGGTCGAGATGTAGATCGGGAAGTTCAGCCCGAAGGTGCCGATCAGGAACAGCATGGTCATGATGGCCATGAGGTCCGGCCGCTTGCGGACATACCGGAAGCCTTCGACGAAGCTGCCGCGCGCCCGCTTCACGCGGGTATTCTGATGGAGTTCGTCCTGCCGCAGGAAGGTCAGCGAGATCAGCACGGCGACGAAGGAGATGGCGTTGAGGAGGAAGGCCCAGCCGGTTCCGACCGCCGCGATCAGCAAGCCGGCAACGGCCGGGCCGATCATCCGTCCGGCGTTGAACGAGGTCGAGTTGAGGCCGACCGCGTTGGACAGGTCGGCGTCGCCGACGAGTTCGGCGACGAAGGTGTGGCGCGCCGGCGCGTCGAAGGCCGAGGCGCAACCGAAGCAGAGCGCGAAGAGGTCGACCTCCCAAAGCCGCACGAGCCCCGTGATCGTCAGCAGCGCCAGGCCGAGCGCGAGCACCGCCATCACCGCCTGCGTCGTCAGGAGCAGCTTGCGCCGGTCGAAATGGTCGGCGGCAAAGCCCGTCCAGNACGAGCCCCGTGATCGTCAGCAGCGCCAGGCCGAGCGCGAGCACCGCCATCACCGCCTGCGTCGTCAGGAGCAGCTTGCGCCGGTCGAAATGGTCGGCGGCAAAGCCCGTCCAGGGCAGGAGCAGGAGCTGCGGACCGAACTGCAGCGCCATGACGACGCCTACCGCCGAGGCGCTGTGGTCCGTCAGCACGGTCAGCACCAGCCAGTCCTGCGCCGTGCGCTGCATCCAGGTGCCGATGTTCGACACCAGCGCGCCGCCGGCCCAGACCCGGTAGTTGTAGACCTTCAGCGACCGGAAGGTGCCGCGCATCATCGCCGCCTCCTTCCCGGCCGGTCGGCTGAAGCCACGGTCATGCGCCCATCGCTTCGACCAGGGCGACGATCCCCGCCGTGCCGCCCGTCTCGCCAAGGCGCGGGAAGATCCGCTCGACGCTGTTGGCGTGGCACTCGGCCTGCATGTCGGTCATCGCGTCGGTCGCGAGCGTGACGTTGAAGCCGCTTTCATAGGCCTGCCGCGCGGTGGACTCGACGCCGATGCTGGTGGCGACGCCGCACAGGACGACCTGGGTCACCCCGACCGTCCGCAGGCGCGCCTCGAGATCGGTGCTGGCGAAGGCGCCCCAGGTGGTCTTGGACACCAGGATGTCGCTCGGCTGCCGGCCGAGTTCGGGCGCGAGATCGGCCCAGTCGTCGGGCAGGTTGGTCAGGCTTCGGTTCCGCTCGGTGCGGCCCGGGGCGCCGCCGGTGACGTTCACCAGCGCGACCGGCAGCCCCTTCTTCCGGAACGCCTGCGTCAGCCGGGCGGCGTTTGCGACGATGCCGTCGATCGGGTGGACGGTCGGATAGGACAGGATGCCCTTCTGCAGATCGATGACGACGAGAGCAGTGTTCGCGTCGAGCGTGGTGAGAGCCATGGGATGATCCTTGTCTGGATGGGGGGAGGTTGGAGAAGCTCGATCGAAGGGAGGGCGCCGCGGACATCCGCGACCGGACATTCTTCTGCGCTGCCGGGCTGACGCGCCGCGCCCTGAAGGAGGCGCGCGGCTCCCGTCCGGCGATGCCGTGGGCCGCCCGGGAATCTTGACGGACCGGATGCCGTCTCGTCGGCCATCCGGCACGCCGAAGTCCGGCAGCCGACCCGCCGCGACGCCTGCGTCAGCTGGTGTCGGCGAGGCGTTCCAGAAGGGCGACGGCGCGCGCCAGGTCCTTCTGCTCCGCGTCCGTCAGGGCCGCCTCGATGCGGCGCACGAGCCAGTCCTTCCGTGTGGCGCGGTTGGCCACCACCATCCGCCGGCAGGCGTCGGTCAGCGTCAGGATGGTCTGCCGCCCGTCGGCCGGGTCGGGCGCGCCCTCGACCAGCCCGGCGGCCTGAAGCGCGGCGACCGTCGATCCCATGGATTGCGGCCGCACCCCCTCCATCCGCGCCAGGGCGGAGACCGTTGCCGGCCCATCCCGCTCGAGCCGCACGAGCACGGCGACCTGCGACGGCGTGAGGTCGCCGGCGTTCGCCTGCTCGCGCAGCCGCCGCTTCAGCCGGCTGATCAGGCTGCGCAGCCGCTCGGCCAGCTCCGCAACGCTCTCCGACGATGTTCCGCGATCGACCATGCCCCACGATCGCAGATCAGAAGGAAAACTGCAAAGGCAATCTTCATATCTTCGGCAGGCGCAGACGAGCCCGCGGCCGGCGTGTCGGCGGTGGGCCAAGGAGCTTCGGCCGGTTGGCGCAGGTCGGAGGAAGCCGGAACGCGCCGGAATAAGGCAGAGAGCCGCGGCGGGGCTCGCCACCACGTTCGGCACGAGGGTGTCACCCATGTCTTGGGAACAGTCTGTTGCCTATGTGTCCGGGCCGGACAAAAAGCGGCTTGGTGAGCGCGGTGGGACTCGAACCCACGACCTACAGATTAAAAGTGACATCTGACGGTACTGATAGAAACCGAAACGAACACGAATAGCGGGCCGTACGCCTTGAAATTCAAGGCCCTCCGTGTTCTCTCTCGTTAGAGGCTGTTCGATCGAGTTTAGTCGTTCTGGAACCCTGTCGGAACCCCGGCCTCAGAAACCGAAAAAATATCGGTAGGTCGAGATGCCGCGCAAGAGCCTCACAACCCGCTTCGTTGAGACCGTCAAGGTCGAAACCCGCACCGACTTTTGGGACGACGTCGTCCGCGGGCTGGTGCTCCGAGTGTCGCCGACGGGCGTCAAGGCCTGGACCGTCGTCTACAGCCGGGAGGCAGACGGAGAGAAGCGCCGCGTCACCCTCGGCAAGTTCCCCGCGCTGTCGCTTGAGAAGGCGCGCCGCAAGGCATTGGATGCCGTGGCAGCGGTGTCGGACGGCTTGGATCCTGCCGGCGATAAGCGCGCGCGTCGTGAAGCCATGACGGTTGCCGAGCTCGCCGCTCTGTATGTTGAGCGCTACGCCAAGCGGAACAAGAAGAGCTGGGCGGAGGACGAACGAGTCCTGAGGGTGGATGTCCTGCCGGTGATCGGCCGCGCGAAGGCTGTGGCCGTAAAGCGCCGCGATCTGCTCGACATCATCGACGCGAAGGCTGAGGCCGGGAAGCTCACACAGTCGACGCACACTCTGGCGGTGGTGCGGAAGATGTTCGGCTGGGCTGTGGACGAGGAATATCTTGAAGTCTCGCCGGCCGCGGGGATCCGACCTCGAGCCAAGCCCGTCCAGCGCGATCGAGTGCTGTCGGCCGACGAGGTGCGGCGCATCTGGAAAGCGCTTCCGGATGCCGCGCTGCGGCCTGTCACGGTCGAGGTGTTTCAGCTCCTGTTCCTCACCGGCCAGCGAAGCGGTGAGGTCTGCGGATTGAGGCGGGGCGAGGTCGACGTCGATAGGGCGCTTTGGACAGTCCCCGGCGAGCGGACCAAGAACGCGCTGACGCATGTGGTGCCGCTGTCACCGGCCGCGCTCGCGATCGTGGAGCGGGCAATGCGACGGGTCGGAGACGAAGCCTCGGCGCCCCTTTTCACTCGCACCGGTGAGCCGATCGAGAGCAACGCCATCGCCAAGGCGGCGAAGCTGAAGCTCCAGATCCTCGACGAGCGGTGGACGCCCCACGACATCCGCCGGACCGTCGCGACCATGATGGGCGACATCGGCATCCTTCCGCACATCATCGAGGCGGTGCTCAATCACATCAGCGGTTTCCGCGCCGGTGTGGCCGGCACCTACAATCGCGCGCGGTATGAGCCGGAGAAACGGCGCGCGCTCGCGATGTGGGCCGAGCATCTCGACTCCGTCGTTGAAGGGCGCCCTCGGAAGGTCACGCCTTTTGCTGCGGGGAATGCAGCATGATCAGTTTCCTTCTACGCCGCTACGATGCTCGCACGATTGAGAATCTGTGTGCCGATCTTCCAGCGCATGCGCGAGACGAAGCGTGCGCCTTTGTCCAGAGCGCAGTGCTCAAATTCGGGATCGCTGTCGATTATGAAAATCGAGAGATCACAAAGGACTATCTCGAAGATTGGGGGCGGCGCCTGGCTGCAGTCCGCCTGACGATCCGAACGCTTGAGCAGAATCGAGCTTATTTCGTCTCGGCGGGCACTGATGAAGATGCGACCCTTAAGGGTCTCGCCCACATGGAGCGCGAGCTGGCGGCGATGATCGATCACTGGCGATCGCTCGACAAGTCGCGAGGGGCGACAAGTTCCGCCAAGCACGAGGCCCGGTTCATCGTCCAGATTGCGCACGTATGGGCGAAGGCTCACGGCATAGAGTTGGCCGAGCTCAAGATGTCAGAAAGCCGCGAAAATTCCGCCATGGCATTCATCGAGAGCGTCATCGAGCCGGCTTTCGCGGCGGCGAAGTCGAGGAAGCTGGATAACCTCCCCCGCCACATCAAAGAGACCGTGTACGAAACTAGGCGCCAAATTACCGCATAGTTCTGGTCACGGACGCATCCGTATCGGCCCTAACGTCTCCGTATCGCGAAGCACGGAGACAAACGCCATGGAACTAAAGAGCATAAAGGAAGCCTGCCAGATGCTGGGGGTGTCGCGCACGACCCTCTGGCAGATGGGGAAGGATCCAACCTTCCCGAAGCCGATCACCATTTCAGCCGGCCGTAAGGGTTTCGTTGCGTCGGAGCTGGAGGCCTTCATCAAGGCCCGCATCGCCGCACGCGACGCGGGGAGGGCGGCTTAATGTCCGGCTCGTCTCTCCCCGTCTCCCTCCGCGAGTGCGCCTCAGTTGGAAAGCACGTCGCGCAGCTTGCGGCGGAATTGGTCGAAGGTCTCGGCATCTGCCTCGCGGCGACACAGCGCAGCGCAAACACGATCCGCGAGGCGTCGAACCGGGCAACGCTCTGGCATTACGCCGACCACCTTCGGCAATACAATCTGATCACCCTTCGGTTCGGAGTTGCGGACGACCTGGCCCGCAGCCTCTCTGCCGCTCCGAACGACGAGGCCTATGCTGCCTGCGCTCGCGATATCCTCAAGATGCTTGAGTGCGCGGACGACATGCTCACGGGCCACTGCGATCCGTGGGTCCACGTCCGGCGCCGCAAGCGGTTCAAGGAATCGGTCCTCGGTGTTCTCGACGATCACGCCTATTTCCTCCGCGAGGCATTCATGATGGCGCAGGCGCTCGCTTCCGGCCACCTGCCGGAGGAAGCGGGTGCGGCATGAGCGGCGGGGCGGTGAAGCCCAAGAGGCTGAAATCCTATCCCGAGGCGCCATTCGTACAGCACTCGAAAGCCATGCTGGAGTCTGTCGCCTTTCGGTCGCTCGGCTGGCACGCCCGCAAGATCATGGACGAACTCGAGCGCGAACATCTCGCCCATGGCGGCCACCAGAACGGCCGCCTCATGAGAACGTGGGCGGACCTCAGGAAGGCCGGCGTCGGTAAGGACAGCATCTCGACCGGGCTCATCGAACTGGAGGCGCTCGGTTTCGTCGAGATCGTCCGGCAGGGCGGCCGGTCCGTCGGCGATTTCCATCAGCCGAATCTATACCGGCTGACCTATCTGAAGGCCCGCCTGCCGGACAAGGACGGGAAGCTGTCTGGCCGGGAATACATCACTGACGAGTGGTTCGACGTGCTCGACGAGGAGGACGCCGAGCGTCGCATAGCTCGCCGCAAGCAGCGTTGGGAAGAGGAGCACGGCCAGCGGGCCCGGCCGACGAAGCGTTCGGTCGCGGAGCCACAAGCGCATCACGGGAGGGCAGCATGAAAAACGCGTTTCCCAGTCCCGAAATCCGCCAATCCCCAATCCCGAAATCCGGACTGTCGATGGCGTTTCCCAGTCCCGAAATCCGGACTCCTGTCCCAGTCCTGAAATCCGGAACCCTATATAAATCTTGGCCGGAGTTCGCCCGATGAGCGCGCACGACGACCTGCCTCTGTTCGCGTGGCGTCCGCCCAAGTGCGCCGTCCTGCCGTTTCCGTCGAGGCGCCGCGTGGCCAAGATCCGGCAGACCGCTGACACGCTCATGGGAGCGAGCACCGAGAAGCAGATCGACCGCTACCGTCAGCAGATCTTCGATGGGATCGAGAACGCCTTCCTGCGTGTCGGCTTCGACGAGGAGACGGCCCGGCGGGAGCGTCAGGCCTTCGTCGAGGCCGTCGAGAACGAGATCCGCCGGCGCACCTATGGCGGCTGGAGATCGCAGCCGGACGAGGGCGCGTCTTGAACCGCCCCGAAAAGAAGGACCTCATCGACACGGCGCAGGCGGCTGACGAGATCGGCGTCAGCCCGGAGACCATGGCCCGCTGGCGCCGGGCCGGCTACGGTCCCAGCTTCCTGCAGCTTGGGCCGTCCGGTAGGAAGAAGCTCTATCTCCGTTCGGAGGTGCGAGCGTGGATGGCCAGGCAGATGCGCCGGCCAGAGCCGACAGAGTGAAGCAAGGACGTCGGCGCAGAACCGCGCTGACGTCCATCCACTTTTGGATGCGCCTCCAACCGGCGCAAAACTGCGCTCGCTGATCGAACCGTGTTCCTCGCGCCCTGTGGCGCTTCTTGACTACGTAAAGCGTCACCGCCGTCGCCCGAAAGCATCACGAATGCAATCAAGCTCCCCGTCACCGCGGGAGCCCCATGTCAGCACAGCACGAAATCGCCAAGCTCGATCGAGCGCTCGCCACGCGCGGCCAGCCCGTCGTGTTCAGGCGCGACGACTTCGATACCGGGCGACAGGACATCCCTGTCCGCGCGTTCCTCAAGGGCTTCGATCCGACTGAACTCGTCGGCGGCGTCGATCTCAACACCTCCCACGCCACGCTCAGCCCCAGCGACTTCGCCTCTTCCGGCCTCGTGCCGCAGAAGGGCGACAGCATCATCGCAGGCGGCCGCACACAGTACGTCGATAACGCCGAGATCCGGCGCATCGGTGATCAGGCCGTTCGCTTCGAACTGACGGTGACCGGCTGATGACCCGCCCCACCGCACGACAGCGAGGATATGACAGCAAGTGGGATCGCGCCCGCGCCGCCTTCCTCACCGCGCATCCGTGGTGCCGCCGCTGCGAAGCGCAGGGCAAGCTGCACCGCGCCACCGTCGTCGACCACATCGAACCCCACCGGGGCGACTACAAACTCTTCTGGAGCCGGAGCAACTGGCAGCCGCTTTGCCAGCCCTGCCACGACCAGGACAAGCAGCAGGTCGAGCGCCGGGGCTACGCCGCCCGCGTCGATGCCAGCGGCCGTCCCACCGATCCGCAGCACCCGTTCAACCGAGGCAGCGACGAGGAGCACGATCAGCAGCCGGCGAGCAGCCGCAGCAGCGAGGATGTGGCCGGCGCGCCACAGTGTGACAGGGGGGCATCAAAAGTCGCAGGGACTGGACCTCGCGGACCGGCCTGGACCCATCGCGCAGAATTAGTTTCGGGTCGCGGCCTCTGCGGGAGGGCCCGCTGATGGGTTTGCGCGGGCCGGGAGCGGCACGGCTGAAGGCCGCACGAGAGGCGCTGCCGACGCGCAAGAGGCGTCTGCCGTGGCAGAAAAAGGGTCTCGACAGAGCCGAGCGCATGCTCGCCTTCATCCGCTGGCTGCCGGTGACGAAAGGCAGCAAGGCCGGGAAGCGAATGCGCCTTCTGCCGGGACAGGAGCGCTTCGTCCGCGACGTCTACGGCGCCCTGCAGAAGGACGGCCGGCGGAAGGTCCGGATCGCGGTCAAATCCGAGCCCCGCGGCAATGGCAAGACCGGCCTCGTCGCCGCGCTGTGCCTGGGGCATCTCCTCGGCCCGGAATCGGAGCAGCGAAACGAGATCTATTCCGCCGGCATCGATCGGCAGCAGGCCGGCCTTCTCTTCGCCGAGATGGCGGCCGTGATCGAGCGGGTGCCGGAGTTCGCCATCCGCTGCAACATCGTCAAGTTCCACAAGCGGATTGAGGTGCTTTCCGGGCCCGGCGAGGGCTCGATTTATGAGGCGCTGAGCGCTGACGCGCGCCGCGCTCACGGTCTGGCGCCCGGGCTGTGGATCTTCGACGAGTTGGCGCAGACGCCGAACGCCGAGCTGCTCGAAAACCTCCGGACCGCGATGGGCAAGCGGCGCGAGAGCCTCGGCATCGTCATCTCGACGCAGGCCGCGACCGACGACCACGCCCTCAGCCGCTTGATCGACGACGGGCTCACCGGAATCGATCCGAGCATTCACGTCGACCTGACATGCGCGCCGGAAGATGCCGACGTGTTCGACCCGGCAGTGCTGAAGGCCTGCAATCCGGCCTGGGGCGTCTTCCTGGACGGCGCAACAATCCTTTCCGAAGCGGACCCGGCGCGCCGTATCCCCGCATTCGAGAGCCGGTTCCGGAACCTCCGATGCAACCAGCGAGCGGAGGCGAGGACTGACGAGCGGCTTTGCACGGCGGCGGTGTGGCGATTGGGAGGGCAGCCGGTGGATCGAGCTTCGTTGCGCGGTCGGACCGCCTATGCCGGCCTCGATCTGTCCGCGAAGGGCGATCTGACGGCGCTGGTGCTGGCGTTCCCCGACGACGCCCGCGACCCGAGTTATGACCTCCTGCCGTTCTTCTGGACGCCGCGGGACGCGCTCGCCACCCGCACCGCCACCGAACAGGACAGGTTCCGCGACTGGATTCGCGGCGGTCACCTGATCGAGGTGCCGGGCCCGGTCATCAAATACAGCTTCGTGGCGGCCGAGCTGACGCGCCTTGCCGAGGAGTTCGACATCGCCGTGGTCGGCTTCGATCGCTGGCGAATCGAGCAGTTCAAGGCGGACCTGTTCGACGTCGACCCCGGCTTCGACGTGCCGCTTCAGGAGTTCGGCCAGGGCTTCCAGTCGATGGGCCCGGCGATCGACTATTTCAGCGAGCTCGCGCTCTCCGGCCGGCTTCGGCACGGCTCGCACCCGCTCCTGACCGCCTGCGTCGCCGGCGCGATCACGGTTCCGGATCCTGCCGGCAATCTCAAGGTCGAAAAGGGGAAATCCAACCGCATGGGCCCGGTCCGCGTCGACGGCGCCGTGGCGATGCTGATGGCGCTCGGCACCGCTCACGGATTCGAGGCCGCGCCGAAGATCGACGTCAACGACTTCCTCTCCAACGCGGTGTTTGCCTGATGCTCGGACTATCCACCCTCGTGCGACGGTTCGGGCTGAAGCAGAACCGAATTTGGACGACGTTCTTCGGGACGGAGTCCTGGGCCGGCAAGGCGGTGACGCCGGACAGCGCCATGCAGATCGCGACCTTCTGGGCCTGCGTGCGCCTCATCGCGCAGCAGATCGCAACGCTGCCGCTGGGCGTCTACCAGAAGCGCACCGACGGCGGCCGAGACGTGGCGACGGCGCACCCGCTATCCGCGCTCCTCAGGGAGGCGCCGAACGCCGATCAGACGCCGTGCGAGTTCCTGGAGGGGATGACGGCGCATCTCCTCGTGTGGGGCAATGCCTTCGTCGAGATCTTCCGCGACGGCGACCGCATCGTCTCGCTGTACCTGCTCCGGCCGGATCTTATGGAGGTCTACCGCGATCAGTTCGGAGCGCTGCGCTACCGGCTGAACGATCCCCGCGGCGTGCGGGAGCTCGCCGAGGACCAAATCATGCACGTCCGCGGCTTCGGCTTCGGCGGCGACCTCGGCCTGTCACCGGTTGCGCACGCCCGGCAGACGCTCGGTGCCGCGATGGCGACCGACGAGGCCGCGGCGCGCACCTTCGCCAACGGCCTGCGGCCCGGCGGCGTCATCACATACGAAGGAAAGGACCTCCTCACGCCCGAGCAGCGGGCGCAGGCGAAGAAGGCGCTGATCGAGCCCTTCAGCGGATCCGAAAACGCCGGGAAGACGCTGCTCCTCGAGGGCGCGGCCGGCTTCCGCTGGCAAGACGTGAACATGCCTCCGAAGGACGCCGAGATGCTGGCGACCCGGGCCTTCCATATCGAGGAAATCTGCCGCTGGTTCGGCGTCCCGCCCGTGCTCGTTGGGCACAGCGCCAACGGCGTCACCGCCTGGGGCACCGGCATCGAAACGCTGATGCTCGGATGGCTGACCCTCGGGCTGCGGCCGTACCTGACCCGGATCGAGCAGGCGATCAAGCGGGCGCTCATCGCGCCGGCCGAGCGCCCGCGCCTGTATGTCGAGTTCAACGTCGAGGGGCTTCTCCGCGCCGACAGCGCCGGCCGCGCCGAGATGTATTCGAAGCTGATGCAGGTCGGCGCGATCACGCCGAACCAGATCGCCGACCGGGAGAACTTCCCCCGCTTCGATGGCGGCGACGTTCACCTCGTCAATTCCACCCTCGTGCCGCTCGACCAGGCCGGCCGCAAGCCCGCCCGCGTCCAGCCGGCGCCGGGCGATCCCATTCCGGAGGCATGAACATGGAGCGCAAGGAAGCCGCCACGAAGCACCGCGCCTTCGATCTGAACCTGAAGGCGAAGCCGGACAGCGCCGGCCACTTCTCGGGCTATGCGAGCGTCTGGGACGTCGTCGACAGCTACCGCGAGAAGGTCGCGACCGGCGCCTTCGCCGGAAGCCTGGCCGAGACCGCCGCCAAGGGCCGGACGCTGCCGATCCTGTGGCAGCACCGCACTGACGAGCCGATCGGCCAATGGGACGTGCTCCAGGAAGATCAGCACGGCCTCTATGGCGAGGGCACGCTGTGGCTCGACGAGGCGCCTTATGCGCGGCTCGCCAAGCGCGGCATGAGCGCCGGCGCGATCACCGGCCTATCCGTCGGCTACTACGTCAAGGACTCGTCCTTCGACGAGACGACCCGCATCCGCACGCTGAAGCAGGTGGATCTGGTCGAGGCGTCGATCGTCACCAATCCCGCCAACGACGAGGCGCGGGTCGACACGATCCGGGCCAAGCTCGCCGCGGGCGAGATCATCACAGAACGCGAGTTCGAGAAGCTCCTGAAGGATCGGGGTTTCTCGCGCTCTGACGCCGCTGCCATCGCCGACAGCGGGTTCAAGGCGTGGAACGCGGGAGCGGGCCGGCCTCACCAGGCGACCAACGCCGGACTTGGCGACCTCGCGAAGGCGCTCTCCGGCTTCTCCCTTCCCAGCTTCTGAGGACCAGAACGATGAATATGCATGTTGGAATGCGCGAGTTCGGGCGAAAGGATGCCGGCCAGCAGGTCGACGATCGCGCCGAGCTCAAGGACGTGATGACCGCGCTCGCCGCCCGCGATGCGCAGATCAAGGCCTTCGCCGAAAAGGCGCAGGAGGAGATCAAGGCCACCGGCCAGATGGCGGCCGAGACGAAGTCGGCGCTGACCGGCCTCGTCGAGCAGGGCACCGCGCTGCAGGCGCGCCTGACCGATGTCGAGCAGAAGCTCGCCCGGCGCGGCGGCTCCGGCGACGGCCCGGCGATGAAGTCGAACGGCGTGCTCTTCACCGAGAGCGACGACTTCAAGGCGATGAAGGCCCGCGGCGCCGGCACCGCCCGGATGAACGTCAAGGCGGTCACGTCGATCACCTCGGCCACGACCGGCACCGGCGGCGTCGGCGATGCCATCCGGCCCGAGCGCCTGCCGTACATCGTCACTCCCGGGATGCGGACCTTCACCATCCGCGATCTGCTCATGCCGGGCCGGACGGCGTCGAACGCGATCGAGTACGTGAAGGAATCGGGCTTCCAGAACAGCGCGGCGCCGGTCGCCGAGCTCGCCACGAAGCCGCAGTCGGACCTGAGCTTCACCCTCACCACGACGCCGGTACGCACGATCGCGCACTGGTTCCACGCTTCGAAGCAGGTGCTCGACGACATCCCGCTCCTGCAGAGCTACATCGACGGCCGCGCCCGCTACGGCCTCGCGCTCGTCGAGGAGGCGCAGCTTCTCGCCGGCGACGGCACCGGCCAGAACCTCCTGGGTATCGTCCCGCAGGCGACGGCGTTCGACTTCGCGAACCTCTCGCTCGCCGGTGACACGATGATTGATCGCGTCCGCCGGGCGATGCTGCAGGTCCGCAAGGCCCTGTATCGCGCCACCGCCGTGGTGATGTCGCCCACGGACTGGTCGATCATCGAGACCATGAAGGACAGCGAAGGCCGCTACATCATCGGCGACCCGCGCGGCGTGATCGAAAAGCGGCTCTGGGGCCTGCCGGTCGTCGACAGCGACGCCATCGCCGACGGCAAGTTCCTCGTCGGCGCCTTCAACATGGCGGCGCAGGTGTTCGACCGCGAGGATGCCAACGTCCAGGTCTCGACCGAGGACCGCGACAACTTCATCACGAACGCCGTCACGATCCGCGCCGAGGAGCGGCTCGCGCTCGCCGTCACCCGTCCCGAGGCCTTCGTCTACGGCAACCTCGTCGACGGCAACGCGAGCTGAGGGCCCGATCATGGCTAAGGTCGAGATCGAGGCCCTGCGGCCGTTCAACCGGCATGCGCACGGCGACCCGTGCGAGGTCGGCGACCGCTTCACCGTCAGCGCCGCGCGCGCTGACGAGCTGGAGCGGCTGAATCTCGCCCGTCGCACGGCCGCAGCGCCCAAGCCCGAAAACAAGATGCTGCCCGACCCGCCGACGAAGCGGGCAGCGTCCACGCGTCGATCCAACCCCGAAAAGGATTGATCCCCATGCTCACCGTCGTCACGGCCGCCACGGCCGCCAACCTGACCACGCTCGAAAGGGCGCGGGCGATGCTGGACTTCGCCCCGAACGAAGATGCGGCGGTGAGCACCCTCATTGACCAGGCGTCGCGCACGATCGCCGACTACTGCCGGCGGCCGTTCGGCGTCGAGATCCTGCGCGACACCTTCGCCGCCTTCCTGCGGGGCTCGTCGGTGCTCCTCAGCCGGTCGCCGGTGATCAGCATTTCCGAGGTGCTCGACGGCACCGATACCGTCGCCAGTGACAGCTACCGCCTGGAGTCTGAAACCGGCCTGCTGCACCGCGTCGATGGCGACTACCCGCGGTGCTGGGTGGGCCCGACCGTCACCGTCTCCTACACTGCCGGCTTCGTGCTGCCGTCCGATGCCGACGGCGCGCCGGCCACCACTCTGCCGCCGCCGGTCGAGCGCGCCGCCATCCGCCTCGTCGGTGCCTATCGGTCGATCGGCCAGCGCGACCCGCTTATCAAGAGCGAGACCACCGAGGGCATCGGATCGACGTCCTGGTGGGTGCCGGGCGCCGGCGCCGTGCTCGCCGATCCGGAAGCGGAGCAGCTCTTGCAGCCTTACCGGAGGCTGTTCTGATGCTGCAGCTCACCCCCGAAACCCTCACTTACCTGCGCACGGCGCAGCGCCAGGCGGAAGCGCTTGAGCGCCAGCGCAAGGCCATGAAGGTCAAGAAGGAGCGCCGCAAGCTCGGCCATAAGGTCTTCCTCCGGCTCGTCGAGACGACGGTTGCCATCCTGCGCACCGGCGAGCCGACCCGGTTCGAGTTCGAGGGTTCGTGCCGGCACGGCATCCGCCGCTCCCTCATTCTGGAAGAGTGGTCGTGGGCTGATGCCGACCATGCCGCCGCCGAAGTCGTGGCGAAGGCGCTGAACCAAATTGGAGCCGTGCGTCCGACTCTCATCGAAGGGCAGCCGGAGTATGCGGCGAACTTCAGCATTGAGCGGCATTGGTGCGCCCGTGAGAAGTGCGGGAAGATCATTCCGGAAGAGCGGCGCCTGCACTGGCGGACGAAGTACTGCAGTGACCTCTGTTCAGATGCCGCTTACCACGCCTTTGCATCTCTCTCAGGCGAGCGGAGGTCAGCCGCCGAATGGCTTGCGGAGTGCGCCCGGAGATCCGCGCAGTCAGTTCGTGAGCGTACGCTAAATTGCGAATATGAGCCGTGCGGCCGACCGTTCATAGGAGCGCGCTACGACTCGCGCTTCTGCAGCTACAGCTGCGCCAATCGGGCCGCAACGAAGCTGCCGGAGACCGCCTGCGCCAACCCCGACTGCGGCAAGCAGTTCAAGCCTACCATGGTCCAGGCTCGAGGGAAGGCCGAGCCTCAGCCGCAAAAATACTGCTCGCGAGCCTGTGCCGGCGCTGTCAGGCGCGGCAACCGCTCCACGTCGCGGACCTGTGCGAACCCGCCGTGCGGGGCAAACTTCCACGTCAGATTTCCCTCTGACCCGAACATCTATTGCTCGCCCTACTGCGTCCAGGAAGGCCGGAAGCTGAAGAAGCGCAGCGCCTTCCGCTGCGAGCCCGTGAGCGAGCCGCAGGAATGGGACTTCGACAAGAAGGAGGGCCGCTGACATGGCCACAGAGAAAGCCGCTCGCGAGATCGAAATCCGCAGATCTGTGGCCTTTTCGGTCGCCGAAATGGGCGCCGCGCTCTCGAACCTGCAGCCTTTGGCCGAGATGAAAGCCTGGCTGCAGCGCAGCACCGCCATGAGACCGACCAGCCAATTCAGCGGCTCCCGATCTTCGGTCGCTGAAACCGCCTGGCGGCGCCCGATCGCCGTCGGGCACACCGAACGGAGACCCTGAGATGGCCTTGCCAGCATTCAAGATCGAGCCGGAGAAGCCACCGGCAAACGACAATCGTTCGGCGCGTTTCGCGTCATTCGCTTCCGGCTTTCAGTCCGGATCCCCGGTCGTGGGCGGTCTGCAAGGTGCCCTTGCGGGGCTCGCGACCGGCGACCCCATAAGCGCCGTGGTCGGGTGTCCCGCCGGCAAGATCGGGCGAATCAACTTCGAAAAGAGGAACGGCGATGAGCGCGCTCAATCTGATCATCGGGCGTGAACGCGCCTTTCTCCTAACGGATAGCCTCCTCTATCTGGCGTCAGGCGAAGTGACCGGGTTTGCGCGGAAATGCGAGATTGCGCCAAAGGCGAAAATCGCCGTAGCAGCGCGCGGCGACCACCGCCTTCCGCTGTCATTCGCGCTTGCCGTGGACGACGATTACGGCTGCATCGACGACCTCATTGCGGATGCCGGCGAGGGAGTGTTTTGGCGCTACAGCGCGACGCTTCAGCGCTTCAATGATCGCCTCCACCTCGATTTCATGCAGCAACTGGCTTTTGCCGGTTGGTCACAAGCCGAGGGGCGGCCGATGGGCGTTTCGATGATTCTTGGCCAGGACGAAAGCTTTGAGGTGGTTCGGGACGGGATCGCATCTCCGCTTCCTGGACCGGCAGAGCTTGATCAGTTGCACGCGCTTGGCGCCGAGCCGGGTGAGGATTGGATGCCAGACACGTTCGATCCGATCCGCCATGGGCTGCCTTACCTCGAGGCGCAGCGCCGGATGATCATCGAAACGCGCTGGGGCGACGATGGGAACAAGGCGCACGTCATCGGTGGCGAGCTCACCCTGACGACCATTACGCGCGACTGCATCGATCAGCGGGTTATCCACAGCTGGCCGGACGAGATCGGCAAGGTGATCGTGCCGGAGCCGTTCGTCCAGCCGGCGCCACCGGCCGGGTCACGCCAGGCGCAGCGGACGACCGAACGGCAGGCCAAGAAGCTGAAGAATCGCGCTGTCCTCTTAAGCTTCTTGACTAACGAATGACATGACGGTTTCGACCGGCCTGCGGCCCATGTTGCGGTAGCCGAGGTGCGGGCGTTCGGTGTTGTAGTGGACGAGCCAGG
>NZ_JBFTEH010000017.1:0-46602 GCF_041027365.1 Jiella sp. M17.18
TTGCTGCTCGGACAGCGTGCGTGGTCGTGGCGCATCCGTGAAGAACTTGTCCCATAGCGCATCCCTATGCTGGCGCGATAAGCTACCACCACAGTGCGGGACTAAACACCTAGCACTACTTTGGCACTTTCTTCTCGACAGGATCCGTCAGGAGCCTGTCACAGTGCGGACATCGCAACAGTAGCGGTGGTGGCGAGCGAGCGAAGCGGTCGAGGATGGCTTGTCTGATGGCCGGCAGGCTCGGTTGCGGCGGTGGACCGGCGATTCTTTTTTTCCCGACCCGCCCCTTTCAGGCGGCGGGACTGCAGGAACGCGTAGGCGATCATCGTCATCAGGGCGTGTCGGTGCAACCCGGTCCACGACCGGCCTTCGAAGTGATCGAGCCCCAGTTCCTCCTTGAGCTGCTGGTGGGCCTGCTCGCAGACCCACCGCGCCTTGATCGTGGTGGCCAGCTTCTTCAGCGAAGTGTCGGCCGGCAGGTTCGATACGTAATATTTCTGCTCGCCGCTCACTCGCCGTTCCCCCACCAGCCAGACTTCCTCTCCAGGCATGGCTTGGACGCGGCCATCGGCCATCCGGTGCCTGTGGCCGTCGGCGATCTTCACCCGGAGCGCCGCAAAGCGGCACGACAGCGAGCCTTTGGTGCCGCGTCGCCAGGTGACCTTCCGCCACTTGGCATCGGCCAGCATTGCCTCCGCGGCAACTGGCGGCGCATCGGGGATATGATACTTTCGGCGCCTTCCGCCTTTCGCGACCGGGAACGTCAATTCGACGTCGGCAAAGTAGACGTTCTGGCGCCGCGACAGGCCGACCGCCCACCGCAGCCCACGCTCGCTCAGGGAATGGCGGAACAAGGCGCTCGATCCGTAGCCGGAATCGGCCAGCACACAGCCGAACCTTGCGCCGGCGACCCTGACCCGGTCGATCTCCTCGATGGCGATCTGATGTTTGGTCAGGGCACGCCGGCGATCCTTCGGCACGCCGGCTTTCGCCATGCGCTCGCCATCGTTCGTCCAGCTCTCGGGCAGGAACAGCCGCAGAGCGACCATCACCGGCACTTCGCGCCAAGCCCGCGTCAGCGACACCAACGACTGGCAGTTGGCGGCCTTGCCCAACGCCGACGCATATTGCGGCGCCACGCCGACCGAGTGATTCCCCTTCTTCGGCAAGGCGTTCGCCGGGCCAAGGATTCACTGGATCCTTCGCTTTCCCGGCTCACCGTCGATGACGAGGTAGCTGTCTGGGCTGCCCACCAGCCGATCCGCCTCCCGCAGCAGCGCAGCTTCCAACGGTGCGCTGTCCCAGATCTCGGCGGCAATGAAGTGATGAAGCCGATCGTAGCCGACGGCGTCCGTGCGCGCCGCCATCGGCTGCACGCTCTTGCGGTCTCCCGGTCCAATCTGCCCGGCAATGTAGACCGGGCACATCTCGCGCCGCCTCTTGTGGCCGAGACCTTCGACGAACGGTCGAAGAAATGCATCCAGCTCCGCTTGCCAGTCCGCCATCGCTCGCGCTCCATTCCGAAGCGCCTACGATCAATCGATCAACTTGCTCGAACCTGCCAAAGTAGTGCTAGCAGACTGCGATAAAGCCCATCCACGGCAGCGCCTACGGCTTCCCGGATGACCATCGATATACTACATGCTTATTTTCCATTTTTGCCTGTCGATAACCCTTTGGCATCTAATGGCCTGTACATCTTGAAGGACTGTTCAAGGTGGTGGCGGCATGGATGTGCGGACGACGCGGCTGACGGCCGCATATTTTTTGCCGGTTCTCGGCCTGTTGATCCTGACCGGCGTCTTCGTCGCGTTCACAGCCTATTGGTCCGCCACCGAGACCGATGACGACTCCATTCAGCGCGAAACCACCCTTGTCCGGCGGCTGCTCGATCAGCGGATCGCGGATGTGACGAAAAACCAGCAGACGTCCACCACCTGGGACGATGCCGTCGACGAGGTGCTCGGTCCACGCCATCTGGATTGGCTTGACGCGAACCTCGGCGTCTGGATGCACACCTACTTCGGGATCGACCGCGTCTTCATCCTCGACGGTGGCGATCACTCCATCTATGCGATGATCGGCGGCACCCGACTGGCCCCGGACACCTACTTCTCGCACGCGGCGACTCTTGCGCCGATCGTGGCTCAGCTCAGGCGGCTCAGAAGGACAGCGGCTTCTCTCGATGATGCGCCGACGTTCGTTCGGCGATACGTGCTCCTGGAGAACCGACCGGCCGTCGTGAGCGCCGCGGCAATCATTTCCGACACCGGCAAGATCCATCAGGCGGCGGGACAGGAACCGGTCCACGTGGCTGTCGAATTCCTCGACGGACCGTTCCTGTCGAAGTTGGCGTCGGACTTCCTGATCCGGAACCCGCGGTTCTCCTGGACCGGGCATCTCGGCCCTCATGAAGCCGCGTTTCCGCTGGCGACCGACGGCACAGACATCGGCTATCTGCTCTGGACGGTGCAGCAGCCGGGAATGAAAGTTCTCGACCGGATGGTGCCGATCCTGGCGGGGGCGGGGACAGTCATCCTGCTGCTCGCCGGGCTCCTTCTGTTCCGGCTCTACCGCACGACCCGCAAGCTCGTCAGCTCACAGCGGCAGATCGAGCATATGGCGCATCACGACGCGCTGACCGGCCTCGCGAACCGCTTCTCCTTCGATCAGCGACTTGAACACCGGCTTCAGGAGTTCGAGCAGACGAAACGAAGCTTCGCGGTGCTCTATCTCGATCTAGATCGCTTCAAGGACGTCAACGACACCCTCGGCCACCAGGCCGGTGACGAACTGATCCGCCAAGTGGCGGCGAGGCTACTTTCGTTGGTCTCCGGCGAAGACATGGTCGCGCGGCTGGGCGGTGACGAGTTTGCGGTTCTGCGAGACGCGGTCACCGACCGAATGGAGATTGAAGTTCTCTCACGCCGCATCGTCGAGGCCATTCAGAGCCCGTTCGAGGTGGCCAAGCAACAGGTGGTCATCGGAATCTCGATCGGCGTCGCCATCGCCTTCCGGGATACGCTGACACAGCTTGATTTGGTCCGCCGGGCGGACGTGGCTCTGTACCGCGTGAAAAGCTCCGGCCGCGGCGGCTACGTCATCTTCGAAGAGCAGATGGAGCGGCTTGGGTTCGGTGGAGCGATGCGAGAGATATCAAGACCGGGCTAGCGGCGGCTCCTCGCGGTCATTCGGCGACACGTTATGACTCTCGATCAACCAAACACAACCAAAGGTTCGTCGACCGGCTTCAGTCCAGTCGACACTTGAGCGGAGCCCGACGCCCGGCAGGCAGCCGGGCGCGGCATGTCGGATCAGCCCTGGATACGCCGTCTCGGCATCGAGCACCTGGCGGGTAAGCAGGAAGCAACGGCCGCGGATAGAGCCGATCACATGCGGCCAGAGGAGATGCACGCCGTCGCCCGGCACGTTCCCGAACTCGAAATGCGGCTTGTCCTGGAACACCGTCTGCGGCGTCGCGAGCACGATGTCGGTCAAGAGTGTGCATCGGCGCGGGATCCCGACGCCGATCGGCACGGTAAGCCACTGATCATCTTCGAGCGCGGGGGGCATCGCGCGGAGCCGAATGACACCCGTCGACCTTGCCGCCCTTGGCTACACGTGCAGGAGCCGCCGCATCGCCTCGAGCCGCTCCATGGCGATCACGCCGTCGGCGATCGTCGGCGCAGCCGTCGTCTCGCCTCCCAGCGCCGGCACTACATCGGCAAGAAGCGCGTGGTAGCCCTTGTAGTCCTCGTTTGCCGCAGCGGTGAAGTTCGGCTTCCAGGTCAGCGTGTCCTCGGCGTCGAGGAGCGTTGCCTCGGGGTCGGCGACCTTGAAGGGCGGGTTGCGGTTCCAGCGGATCTCGACGACGTCCTCCACCTCGATGCGCTGGTGATCGCCCATGATCTCGATCCGCTCGACCGGCGCGCCGCGGCTCTGCGCCGTGCCCATGGCGATGGTGCCGATCGCGCCGCATTCGAAGTCGAAGCCGACATGGAAGAGGATGCGGCCGGGCGTCTTCTCGACCTTGCGCGCATTCATGCCGACGACCGGCGAGACGAGGTGCGAGACGAGGTCCATGTAGTGGACGCAGTGGTGGAGCAGGAAACCGGTATAGTCGACATTGCCCGTGAAATATCCCGGCGCCGTCATGTAGTAGCCGGTGAGGCCGAGAATGTCGCCAAAGCGGCCCGAGGCCAGGATGTTCTTTGCGATCTTGTTGCCGACCGAGTAGCGCTTCATGAAGCCGACGAGGAGCGGCTTGCCTGCCTTCTCCGCCGCGTCCCGCAGCTGGCGCGCGCCAGCGGTCGTGCCCGATGGGGGCTTCTCCATGAACACCGGCAGGCCGCGCTTCAGGGCCGCAAGGCCGAAGGCGAGATGCTGGTCCGGCCCGACGGCCATGCCGACGGCGTCGAGGCCGGGCGTCGCGATCAATTCGGCGGCGTCGCTCGTCAGCGCCGACACGCCGAACTGCTGGCCGGCCGCGGCGAGCCTGCCGGCGTCGATGTCGCAGAGCGCGGCGATCCTCACGTCGTGGCGCACAAGCTGGGGCAGCAGCATCTGCGTCGCGTGGATGCCGCAGCCGATCCAACCGATCTTTAAGGTCATCGTCTGTATTCCGTCAGTTCGAGATGCGAGCGGATGAAGGCGGCGCTGGCGGCAAGGCGCGCGTCCTCGTCCTCATGCGGGGGGCGCCACTGCGCGAAGGGCACGCCGAAGCGGTCGTCGTTGCGGCGGAAGGGCTCTAGCGAGACGGGCCCCGCATAGCCGATCTCGTGCAGGGCGCGGCAGACCGAGACCCAGTCGGTGGCGCCGGTGCCGGGGAAGCCGCGGTGGTTCTCGTTCGCCTGGAAGTGGACGAGCCGCGGACCGGCAAGCCGGATCGCCTCAGCGATGTCGGCCTCCTCCATGTGCATGTGGAACGTGTCGAGCATCAGCGCGACAGCCGGGTGATCGACCGCCTCCAGAAGCTCCATCGCCTGCTGCGTGGTCTGGAGCACGTCGCTCTCGAAGCGGTTGAGCGGTTCGATCGCCAGCGTGATCCCGGCGGCCTTCGCATGCTCGCCGGCGGCCTCGAGGCCGGCGACGCAGCGTTCCTTGCGGGCGAGGCGCTCGTCCTCGGAAACGGGGGCCGGCGGCCGGCCGGCGAAGACCAGCGGGTTGCCCGTCAGCGGCCCCCCGACGATGGTCGCACCGAGTTCGGCGGCGCAGTCGGCGGTGTAGCGCAGATAGTCGATCCCGGCCTGATGGGCGGCGCGATCGTCCGAGGAAAGGTTGCGCTGCAGGTTCACCCGCGCGGCGAGGACGACGCCGAGGCCGGCGTCCTTGAGCGCCGCAGCCGTTTCCTTCAGGTCGAGTTCGCCGACCTCCGGCACCAGGAGTTCGACAAAGTCGAACCCCTGCCGCTTCATGGCGTCGAAGAACCGGAAGTGTTCGGCCGTGAACGGCCGGGCGCATTGCATCGAGATCAGACCAATCGGATTCATGGGCATTGTCCGCTGGAGGATAAGGAGGAGGCCGTCATCCCTTGACGGCGCCCTGCGTCAGTCCGCCGACGAGGCGGCGCTGCACGATGAGGAACAGGATGGTGACGGGCAGGGCGCCGACGACGCCGCCGGCTGCGAGCAGGCCCCACTCGATCTGATATTCGCCGATCAGCGTCTGGATCGCTACCGTGACCGTACGCACGTGCCGTCCACCGAGGGTGAGGGCGTAGAGGTACTCGTTCCAGGCGGTGATGAAGATGTAGATGCCGGTCGAGATGATGCCGGGCAGCGCCAGCGGCAGGACGACGCGACGCAGAGCCTGGAGACGCGAACACCCGTCGATCATCGCCGCCTCGTCCAGGCTCTTCGGGATCGCCCCGACATAGCTCGTCAGCATCCAGACGGCGAAGGGAATGGCGACCGTCGCGTTGGCGATGATCAGGGCCAGATGCGTGTCGAGGAGGCCGAGGCGGCGCATCAGCGTGAACAGCGGCAGGATCAGGAGCACCACCGGGAACATGTTCACCAGGAGGAACTGCAGCATCAGGACGCGCCGTCCGAAGAAGCGGAAGCGCGAGAAGGCGTAGGCGGCCGTCACCGAGACGACGAGGCCGAGGGCGACCGTGCCGAGTGCAACGATCAGGCTGTGGCCCATATTGCCGAGGAAGTCGGTATGGGCGAGCAGCCGGACGTAGTTGTCCGGCGCCCAACCGGCGGGGGAGACCGAGACGCCTTTTGCGACGATCGCGGCCGACGGCGTCAGCGAGGTCAGGATCATCCAGGCGAACGGGCCGATCGCGAGGAGGATGACGAGCGCGACCGGGATGTGGGTGATCGCGAGCCGCTTCAGAAAGCCGTCCCGCTTCATCGCTCGACCTCCCGCATGGTCCTGGCGATATAGACGGCGACGATCGCGCCGAGGATGACGGTGAAGGTGACGGCGATCGCCGAGCCGTAGCCGAAGTCGAGATTCTGCCGCGCCTTGACGAAGGCGAAGAGCGGCAGCGTGTAGGTCGAGTAGCCCGGGCCGCCGCCGGTCATGACGAAGATCACGTCGATCGAGTTCGCGACCCAGATCGTGCGCAACAGGCCGGCGGTCGCGAGAATCGGCCCGATGCCCGGCAGGGTGATGTGCCGGAACTGGCGCCAGGCGCTGGCGCCATCGATCGCCGCGGCCTCGTACTGGCTCTTCGGGATGCCCTGCAGGCCCGCGAGGATCATCACCGCGAAGAACGGGAAGCCCTGCCAGGTGAGCGTTGCGATCACCGCATACAGTGCGACGTCGGGACTTGCCAGCCACGGAATCGCGGCGCGGACGATGTCGAGGCGCAGGAGCAGGTCGTTGAGCACGCCGATGTTCGGGTCGTAGATCCAGCGCCACATCAGCGCGATGACGACGCTCGGCAGCGCCCAGGGGATGATCACCAGCGCCCGGGCGAGGCCGCGCCAGGCGAAGTCGCGATTGAGGAGCAAAGCGGCGATCAGGCCGAGACCCATCTGCAGCGGCACGGTCAGCCCGATCCACAGTGCCGTCTGCCAGAGCGACGTCCAGAACACCGGATCGTGAAACAGCTTGACGTAGTTGGCGATGCCGACGAACGCCGCAGCGTTCGGCCGGAACAGGACGTAGTCGTAGAAGCTCGTCACCAGCGCCTCGATCATCGGCGCGAAGACGATGATCAGGACGACGACGACGGCGGGCGTCAGCAGCGCGTAGGGCAGGAACGCGTCCCGCCGCAGGCGTCGGCGCCGGCGCGGACCCGGCGCCTCGAGCGCGAGCGCCTCGTTGATGCTGGACATATCCGGTCTCATGAACTGCCGAAGCCGGCGGCTTCGAGGGGGCGAGGGACGGAAGCGCAGCAGGCGCTTCCGTCCGATTGCATCACTTGGTGAAGAGGCCCTGGAGCTTCTCCATCATCGCCTTCGGCGTGATCTGGCCGGTCAGCGCCTGCTGCATCGCCGTCTGCCACTCGGTGTTGACGAAGTCCGAGGTGGCCGAGGTCTGCGGCAGGACATGCGCGAAGGGCAGAGAGTTCACCGTCGCCTCGACGAAGCGCTTCGGGTGGCCGTCATAGGTCTTCGAGCCCGTCTTGGTCACCGGCATCTGGCCGGTCGCCTTGACGAAGGCGACGTTGTTCTCCGGTTCGGCGAGGAAGGAGATCCACTTCCACGCCGCATCCTTGTGCTCGGAGGCGGAGAAGATCGCCAGCGATTCGTCGCCATAGGAGGTCCAGGCGTGCCCGTCGCATTTCGGCACCGGCACCGCCGAAACCTTGTCGCCCAGCGCGGCGACGAGGTCGTTGGCCGAGCCGATGTGATGGATGGTCATCGCCGTCTTGCCGGACTTGAAGGCGCCTATGATCTCCTGGAAGCCGTCGTTCGGCGCCGAGGGCGGGATCGACTTGTCCTTCCGGAACATGTCGACCAGCCACTGGTTGGCCTTGATCGCTTCCGGCGTCGTCAGGCCGCCCGGTTCGAGCTTCGCCCCGCGCGAGAAGACGAAGGTGCCCCACTGGTCCCAGCCGCCCTTGCCGCCGCGAAAGCCGAAGCCGTAGCGGTCCGGCGCGTGGGTCAGCTTCTTGGCATCTTCGCGGAACTCCTTGCAGGTCTTCGGCGGCTGGAGACCGGCTTCCTTGAACAGGTCGGTGCGGTAGTAGAGGTACAGGACCACATACTGGATCGGCAGGTAGTACTGCTTGCCGTTCGGCCCCGCGTTCAGCGTCAGCAGGTTGTCGAGGAGTTCCTTCTTGCCGTCCCAGGCGTCGATGCGCTTGCCGATCGGCTCCAGCGCGCCCATCTCGACGAGGCGCGGCTGGGCGAAGAGCTTGACCATCGCCGCGTCCGGGGCATTGCCGCCGATGATCGCGGTGTAGAGGTTGTCGTAATAGCTGTTCCAGGGAACGTTGTCGGCCTCGACGGTGATGCCGGGATTTTGTTTCTCGAACTTCTGGACCAGCCCCGACATCGGGTTGTCGGGATTGTCGAAGTGGTACCAGAACCGGACCGTCTCGGCGTTCGCCTGGCCAAGGCCCAAGCCCGCGACGAGCGCCGCGGCGGCCGCGGCGAGCTTCAGTTTGAGTCTCGACATCATGTTCCTCCCTGTTGTCGATCGATCAGCCGTGTGCGCGCACGAAACCTCCGGCGGCGGCGAGCACCTCCCGCGCCGCCGCCAGATCGTGCGTCATCTGCAGGAAGCCGTGGACGACGCCCGGCACGATGTCGGCCCGTTCGCTGCGCCCGGCATCGGCGAGCCGCGTCTCCAGCGCCAGCGTGTCGCTGAGCAAGGGATCGACGCCGGCGGCCAAAAGGTGGAGCGGCGGCAGCGCGGCAAGTTCCGCGCGCGAGGCGTGGACCGGACAGGCCAGCGCGTCGCCGCGCATATCCCGGTCTCCCACGTAGAAGCGCCAGTAGCGCTGCATCTTCGCCCGCGTCAGGCCCGGGCCTTCGGCGAAGAAGCGGAAGGACGGGCTTTCGAAGTCGGCGTCGTAATTGCCGTAGAAGAGCAGGGCGCCGGCAGCAGCCACCGGCCGGTCCGCTCGCATCTCGTGGAGCAGCGACGCGAGGGCGAGATTGGCGCCGGCCGAGTCGCCGGCAAGAAAGAGCGGCTCCGGCGGAATGCCCGCAGTCGCGGCAAGGCGCGGCAGGGCGCGCAGCGTCGCCACCACGTCGGTAAGGCCTGCCGGGTAGGGATGCTCCGGGGCGAGCCGATAGTCCGGCAGCAGCACGGCCCGCCCGGATTCCGCGGCGAGGACCCTTGCGGCCCGCTCGTGCGTCTCGGGACTGCAGAAGGCAAAGCCGCCGCCGTGGACGAAGACGACGAGGCCCGGCCGCGCATCGGCCGCTACATGCAGCCGGCAACGAATCGCCGGTGTGCCGAGGGCCGGATCCGCCGGGACGCTCAGATCCTCCGACGCCGCCATTTGCGGCAGGTCGACGTTCCAGCGGCGATTGCCGTCGGCGGCACGGCGCCGGCCCTCGGCCGGCGGCAGCGTCGTCGGGTCCGGCAGCGGTCCGTCCTCGCGCGCCACGCGCTCCAGCAGCGCGGCCATGTCCGGGTCGAGTGCCGCCGAGAAGGCGATCTCGCGCGTCATTCCGGCTCTCCCGGGAAGACCGTCGGCCCGAAGTCGACGATCGTCGCGATGTGGTGGAAGAGGGCGGTCTTGGCGGCTGCCGCGTCGCCGGCCCGGATCGCCGCGACGATCGGCTCGTGCCGACGCGCCGTCTGGAGCAGATCGCGCGGCCCGGCCGAGCGCGAGATCTTGTAGCGGTGATTGTGGACGAGGCAACGCCGCAGGATCGGCTCCAGCGCGGCCAGCCGCGCCTCCAGGAACAGGCGCTGATGAAAGTCGCGGTCGATCGAGGCGAGTTCCAGCTCGTCCTCGGCCTCAGCCGCGCCGACCATTGCGGCGACCATCTCCTCCAGGTCGGGCACCAGCGATCCGCCTCGGTGCTCCATCACCCGGACGATGCCTCGGCACTCGATCGACTGGCGGATGCGGAACAGCTCGACCGCCTCGTCCTCCGTGCAGTCCGAGACCTGGGTTCCCCGGTAACCGTGCCTGAGGACGAGACCTTCGTCCTGCAGCTGCAGCAGCGCCTCGCGGATCGTGCCCTGGCTGCAGCCGAAGCGTTCGGCGAGCTCGAGTTCGACGAGGCTCTCGCCGGGGGCGAGACTGCCGAGCATGATGTCCCGCTTCAATGCAGCGAAGGCCGCCGTCGATTTTCCGGACGGCGCGCGGCTCCGGGCGATCCGGCGGATCGGCATCGCGGCGGCCGACGGGGCAGGGGCAGTGCGCGGCAAAGCTCTCGACCTTCTTGCAATCGATATCGTTATCATTATTGATAATACGGCGGTCGTCAAGCAGGCGCCGCTCCAGACCGGGAGGAGCATCGTCGTGGCAGCCATCGAACTGCGAAACATCCGCAAGGACTACGGATCCGTGAACGTGATCCGCTCGATCTCGCTCGCCATCGCATCCGGCGAATTCGTCGTGCTGGTCGGCCCGTCCGGCTGCGGCAAGTCCACCCTTCTGAGGATGCTGGCCGGCCTCGAAGAGATCACCGACGGGGACCTCGCGATCGGCGGGCGGCCCGTCGGGCATCTGCCGCCGGCCGAGCGCAACGTCGCCATGGTCTTCCAGGACTACGCGCTCTATCCCCACATGAGCGTCGCGGAGAATATGGGCTTCGGGTTGAAGATGCGGAACAGCGCACAGGCCGACATCGATGCGCGGGTGTCCGATGCTGCCGCGATCCTGAAGCTCGAGCCCTATCTCGACCGGCGGCCGGGCCAGCTGTCCGGCGGGCAGCGCCAGCGCGTCGCCATGGGTCGCGCGATCGTGCGCCAACCCGAGGCCTTTCTGTTCGACGAGCCGCTGTCGAACCTCGACGCCGCGTTGCGCGTGGAGATGCGGCTGGAGATCGCCAAGCTGCACCGCAGGATCAGGGCGACCACCGTCTATGTGACGCACGATCAGGTGGAGGCGATGACGCTCGCCGACCGGATCGTGGTGATGAACGGCGGCAATGTCGAACAGGTCGGTGCGCCGATGGAACTCTACCACGCGCCTGCGACGCTGTTCGTCGCGCAGTTCATCGGAAGTCCGACGATGAACGTCGTCGAGTGCGCGGTCCTCGCGTCACGGCCCGAGGGGATCGTCCTCGAGGTTCAGGCGGGACGAGCCGACATACCGGTGGTTCGCGCAGGAGCGGCAGAGGGACGGGTGACACTCGGCATGAGGCCGGAGGACCTTTCGCCCTGTACTCTCGAAGAGGCGTGGTTCTCCGGCACGCTCAGCGTCGTCGAGCGTCTCGGCAGCCAGACCTTCGGCTATCTCGATATCGGCCGCGACCAGATGATCACGGTGGAACTGCCGCGCGACAGCCGGGTGGAAGTCGGAGATAGCCTCAGCGTCGCGGGCAACGCGGCGCATGCACATCTCTTCGACGTCTCCTCCGGCAGGCGAATGGCCACTGCCGGCGAGGGGTCCGCGGCGCGCAACGCGGCGTGAAACGCAGCGGGCGATTTCCCGGTGGCGCGGGCCGCCGTCGGTGGCGGCACGTCCCTACTCGGCGCCCGGTTACGGGCGGTCGCAGCGGTAGTGTCAGCGCTCCGGCCGCCGCACCTGCCGCGCGTCGAGGGGGAAGTTGCAGCGGACGGCGTCCCCGTCCGGCGCCCCGGCGAGCGCCGGCTCCTGCTCGGCGCAGAGCGCCTGCGCCCGCGGCCAGCGGGGATGGAAGCGGCAGCCCGCGGGCGGAGAGGCAGCGCTCGGCAGCTCGCCGGGAATGGCGTGCAGCGAGCGGTCTGCCACGTCGAGATCCGGGGCCGCTTTTAAAAGCAGCGCTGTGTAGGGATGGCGCGGCGCGGCGAAAAGGGCGTCGGCCTCCCCGACCTCAACAAGCTGGCCGAGATACATCACGCCGATGTGGTCAGCCATCATCCGCACGACTGTGCATCGGCGTGGGGTCCCGACGCCGATCGGCACGGCAAGCCACTGATCATGTTCGAGCGGGTGGGGTCATCGCGCGGAGTCGAATGACAGTCAACGCCGGATCCGTGCGCAGAGCTTCGGCGATCACGTCCGGAATCACCGATCCGACACGACTGACGACAGAGCGAAGGATGCTTGCGAGTGACGACAGCTCGCCAAGCATCGGGTCCGGCTCGAGATTTCTGCCCGCCGCGATCGCGGCATCGACCAATTGGGCGGCAGTTGCGTCGACGAAAGCCATGACCGGATCGGTGTCAGCATTGTCGGGCGAGTCGCCGAGCCCGAAGGCATCGGCGTCGAAGCGACCGACGTCTTCGACGCGGCGCTGGCCGGAGCCGACAAACCGGCCGGTCTCAGCCGGACGATCGCCGCCCTGCTCCTCGGGGCGGATGCAGCTAGCGAAGGGACGATGGGAGCGAGACGGGGACTTGGGGATACGAGCCATGTGAACTCCTGCCGGCTGCGCCGGCATTGGCAAGGGGGAAGACAGACCAGGTCCGTTCGCACGATCGATCGTGACCTTACGGGAACTGTGTCTGTTGCAGGGGACCGGGCCGCTTAGGGGGGCGCCGAAGAGGCGGTCGTGCGGAATGCGGATCGGGGTGAGCGGAATGGAATCGCTTCGCGTCCGGCCGCACGAGGCGTCACGGGTCGAAATTGTGGGGCAAGTTGAACCCGAACGCAGCGCTCTTGGCCTTAGAGCAGCGTGACGATCAGTCCCGACGGTTTCTGAGTAACGCGAACCAGACCGATGGCGGCGAGCTTCGCACATAGCTTAGCCGCGTACGCGTGGCGCGCGGGGCAGGGCGCTCCACCGACGTCGAGCATGGGGCACCCGGTCGAGTCTCGGATCTGCGATCGAGCGAGGCGGCGCAGGATTCGCCGGCTGTCGCGCACCTCTTCCGGCGAGAAGACCGGACCCGAAGCGACCGCCGGAACGTTCGGCGCAGCGGATTCGCCGGGTTCGGCCGGATCCGGCCTTTCCGCCGGTAGCGTTGCGGGGAGGGCCGTAGCGAGTTGCCCGCCCCTGACGAGCGAGGCATTGTGGCCAGCGTCGGAGGTGCCGTTCACGCCGCCTGCGTCCGGGGCCCCGAACTTCATCCGCTGCCGTAGCGCGTCGGGAATGTCATCGATCTCGTCGATGATGCGGATCGGACCGAAGCCCGTCGCGTACGACCGGCCTGCAATGACACGCACGCCCAGCGACGGCCAGCCCGGCTGCAGCTGCGATCCGTACTGGAGAGCGGCTGCGCAGTCATCGGACGCGGCGTAGCATTTGTCGGACATGGGCGCATTGCCGCCGCGCGCTTCGGACAGATCGGTCGAACGATCGGCAAGCATCGGGGGGACCGGAGCCGCGGCAACGAGCCGCGAGCCGTCGTGATCCGAGTTCTTGGGGAAATTGCGCTTGCACGGTTCGTCCGTGCGCGCCAAAAGGCGTTCAGCCATACTGTACCTCCAGTCAGGTCAGTTGTGGTCAGGTCGCTGGTGGGACGGCAATCCCGCCGGCGGCCGTTCTTGACGGGCGCCTGCGACTAAACCGGTGGTCGGACGCAAGATCGCGGCCGATGCTGACAACGTGGGTCGCGCCGAGCGCAAAGTCGAGTCCTGACGAGCGCGACGTCTAATAATGGTTAACGGAACCTGCCTGCTCTTGTGCGGACCCTCTGGAAAGGCGGGTGGCCAACAGTAGAAGCTTGCGTCATTCGCCTCATGCTCTTCGACTGCACATTCTAAAAGCGGTCTGCCGCCGGGTGACTGTGCCATTCCAGCAACGCGCGTCCGGTCTTGTCATCGATTCAACAAGTTTGCCGGCGGATCCCGCGGCGGGCTCGCCGAAAATTGTTCCGACCATGATTCGGAGCTTGGAAAATGGCCGGCATCTACAAGATCCTCGCCCGTCGCTGCGCAAGCCGTCGCGCTTTGACCATCGCAATGTCGCAAACGAAGGGGGGTGTCGGAAAGTCGACGTCCGCAATCAACATAGCAGGTGCGGCTGCAGATATGGGCAGTCAGGTTCTCTTAATCGATGCAGATCAGCAGAAGAGCGCATTGTCATGGCATCGCCGGGGCGGATCGGTCAAGACAATCGAATTGATGCCGAAAGCGGTTCCTGATGCATTGAAAAGGTATTCGCCGCGTTATGACGTGATCGTCGTCGACACCGCAGGGTCCGACAGCGCGGAGCAGACGCTTATCGTCGAAGCGGTCGACCTAGTGTTGTGCCCGCTCGACAACCCTTGGCTGTCATCCGTGGCTGCGATCAACTCTGTAGGCCGCGCCCGAGCCAGGGGCACCCCAGCCCGGATCTTCCTTTCCCGCATTAGCGGCGCAGCCACCGACGCTCGATTGGCGAGGGTGCGAGGGATCATTGAGGATTTAGTAGAAAAAGAATGGGAGAAGAGGGGATGGCATGTTGATCCGCTTTTTATGCAGAGCGTTATCCGTGACCGCGTGCCAACCGCGGACGCATTGGGAGCAGCCCGGACAGTCTTCGAAGGAAGGTGTGCGGCTAAGGCCGCAGCAGAATATAAGGCGCTCTTCATCGAGGTGAAGGAACTGTTCGGCGGATGGGAGAGGATGTCGTAGATGGTCGAGCTAAAGCTTCGGGCGGATCTTCTTTCGCATCGAAGGGGTAAGCGTGACGCTGGCGGGGAACCCCGTAGGATCACAGACTACGCCGCTTCCACTTGGCGCATCTCGCCTTTGATCAAGGCTCGTCTTGTGAAGACGCTCGATGCTCGTGATCTGAGCTTAAACGATTTCTTGATCTTGTCGGTAGATCGCTGGCTCCGCGAGCAAGGGGAGCCCGGCATTGAGGAAATCGATCCGCGCTTCGTCGAGGTTTGGCGAGGCGTGATTGCGGATGGGTCATATGGGCTGGAACCCTCAGATGAACTCCCACAGAAGACTCGGGTTCGGTCGGGCAGGGCCAAGCGATAGCGCCGTGATTCTGTCGCACGCGACCGCTGGCGACTGCTGGGGCGGCGAGTCCCGCATCTTGTAAGAGATCGATAAGCCATCCGACTTGACCCGAATAGTCGGCTCGGACACCCTTCGATGCCGCGATGCCGCGATGCCGCGATGCCGCGATGCCGCGATGCCGCGATGCCGCGATGCCGCGATGCCGCGATGCCGCGATGCCGCGATGCCGCGATGCCGCGATGCCGCCAGAGCGATCTGCAGGTCCCTCGCCATAAGCGAGCGTGCGTTCCCAGACGACGCCTGAAGCTAGCATAGCACACGCACGCAGGGTGAAAGATCATGGCCGGGCAGCGGTAGGGAGCCCGGCGAGCCGCGCCTCTGCTCGCCGGGCCCGGGGGAGGCCGCAATGAGGAGGTCCACCATTGCAGCGAGAGGATCCTGCCATGTGTGAAGTTGTGATGCACTTTACCCAAAGAAGGTAGATCAGCAACCAACGCTGCTGGAAGAGTCTCCGGATCTGCCGTCCCACTTGGCGCTTCATGTTCATGGTTTATTCCCACCCAGTCCGCTGCTCGTAATCTGTCTGGCAAGCGTCGCTTTCGGCGCGAGTCGGATTAATGAGGAGCACGTCGATGGCGAGCGAGAAGTGGTTGTTGAGCCGAGCGTCGCCGAGGAATTCGACAGCGAATGAACGGTCGCGGCTGACAGCGACATGGCTCAACGTGGTCGCCGCCGGCATCATCACTACCGGCGGCGTTTCGCCTCTGATGACAGGGATCCTGAGCGCGTCGCCCGCGCCGCTTTGGCTGTTGCTGGCTGCCTCTTCGGCCTGTCTGTCCCTTGGCGTACTGCTCCACGTCTTCGCCAGGGGCATGGTCGGGAGGCTGCGGCCGTGACCCCAGAGGATCGCTCCGCTGTCGATCCCGACCGGCGCTCCAGCGTCTCGCTGCCGAGGCCGCAGTTCAAGTGGCTGCGCTTCGGCGTGGGGCAGAGGTTCCTCGGCTATGACGGCCGCCTGCACTTCGGGACGATCGCCTTCACCGAGTATGGGATGCACCGCGGCGAGTGGGAGTGGTCCGTGTGCGGCATGTCCTGGCGCGACCACGGCCCGCATCGGCACGGCTTCCGCCTGGATCATCCGTGGGTCGTCGCGGTCGAAGTGGAGCGTCTCTATCTGAGACTCCTGCCTTCGTGCGACGGCGTCCAGCTTCGCGTCGAGGACGAGATCGCGCATTTCAAAGCGCGCGGCCTGCCGCTCCCCCGCGGGACGGCTTGGCGGAAGGCGAAGTTCTTCGGTGCCGCCGAAGAACCCATCGGTGCCGGCTGATATTTTCCTTTGGCACCGACTGCGGAAGAAGGTGCCACCCGCGATAGATCGCTGCCTGACCATCAATCTCAGGATCTGCGATGCCGCGCTACTTCTTTGACATCAACGATAACGGGCAATTCTCCCAGGATGAGATCGGAGTCGATTGCAACGGTGAAGAGGCGGTACGGAAGGCCGCCATCGAAGCGCTGCCTACACTCGCCCGTGATGTCATGCCGGACGGCGACCATCACGTCATCTCCGTTCTTGTCCGCGACGCGCAAGGGACCACCGTTCTGCGCAGTTCGCTGACTCTCGATGTGGTCTGGCTCAACGACCACGAGAAGCAATGACTCCGCGTCGGAGCGACCGTCTGCCGTTGGGCAGGCGACGTGGCTGCTCTCGAAGCGGTTGTGCTATAGGAACTTCATGATTCGGATTTGCCTCGCCGCTGCGTCCATCCTTCTCGCCGCGTCTCCCGCGTTTGCCGACCTGCTGCCTGTCTGCGAAGGCGGGCACCGCGCCGAGCGTAAGCTTACCTGCATCGTTGACGGTGACACGGGGTGGGAGAACGGCGTGAAGTGGCGCGCACTCGCTGTCGACACTCCGGAGATCAGCCACCCCGGTTGCGCGGCTGAAAAGCGGATCGGCTTGAAGGCGCGCGACCGGCTGCGCGAGCTGATGGCCGGCGGCTATCGCATCCAATGGCAGCACGAGAAAGGCCGCTACGGTCGCGAACTCGCGAAGGTGATCCTGGACGACGGCCGCGATGCGGGTCAGGTGCTGATCGGCGAGGGGCTGTCGCAGCCTTGGCCCAACCACGGGAACAAGTGGTGCGGGCGCTAGCTCGACTACTGGGGAAATTTTTTCGCGCCGCGCCGGCAGTGCGGCAGGACGTGACTGTCTTGCTCACCATGCACAAGCCGCCGGCGGCGTGGTGGGAAGCTCGAGCGCGCCGACGGGCCGCGGCCGATAAAGCGGATGAGCGGCATTGGAACGCGGTAATGCGAGAGATTGAGCGCAGGACCGGCTATCAGCATCAGCCGGATACGGCGACGCGGTATCTCGATGGTCGACTCTGACGCGCGATCTGCGGCGACCTCCAAGAGGTAGACCCGGAGCTGCGGCCTCATTGGAAGGGGTCGTCCTCCGGCTCCGGCCCGACGGCCGCCCCGTCAGTCCGCACAGGCGGCGTCATGGGGTCCGTCATCATCGCGAAGACGACGAAACCGATCATCGCGACAATCAGGGCGATCCAGATCCAGATCGCAACCGGCTCGTCATCTCGTGGATTGCGATGCCGCGACATCGGTGCACTCTCCCGGCGAAGTGCGGCGGAATGCCGGCACCGGTCGGCGCATGCGTGGTAACGCTGCGGCCTAAATGGGCCGTCACGCTGCTTCCCCGTCCTTCCGCTCGCCGCGCGCGACGATCCGCAGCGCACCGTTCGGCAGCGGCCGCTGCAGCACCGAGGCCTCGCTCCAGTCCGCCCGCATCCAGACGTCCATCTCGTCGGCGGTCGTCAGGATCACCGGCATCGCCTTTGGGTGGATCGCGCCGACCTCACGGTTCGGCTGGGATGTCAGAAAGGCGAAAAGGTCGGTCGTGACCTCGCCCTCGGCCTTCTTCCGGACGCTCGTCCACGTCGTCCAGATTCCGGCAAAGACGGCCAGCGGCCGCTCCTCGCCAAAGGCGAACCAGACCGGGACCTTCTTGCCGTCCGGTGTCGTCTCGTATTCCGAAAAGCTGGTGAACGGCATCAGGCAGCGGCTTGCCGGGCCCAGCCAGCGCCGCCAGTGCGGGCTCTTGACGTTGCGCACGTTCGTCACGCCGCTGTCGACCGTCCGCCCCTTCAGCACGAAGGCCGGCGACGGCATGCCCCAGCGCATCATTGTCAGTTCGCGGCCGCCATCGGCGTTACGAACGACCGGTGCGGCATAGTCGGGGAATATCCCCGGCAGCGGCGGCAGGTTGCCCGTCCGGTCGTTCATCGCGCGCGTGAATTCGCGGATTGCCTGCTGACCCTTGGTGAGGCTGTAGAGATTGCACATGGCCGGATGAGAGCACGGCAGCACGTCGCAGTCGAGAAGCCTGCCACCCCACCGATCAGGCGGCCTCGCTCGTAAGAGGAGATTGACGACGGTGCGCCGAATACCTCCGTCTCATGCACGACGCGACAATGCTTGGACAGGCGTGGAAAGCGTGGAGGGTTCAACCCTCGTCGAAGATAACGTAGCCGCTCCGCCCTGTATTCTTCACATGGTTCAAATCATTGACCGCACGATCCTCGTCATCTCGCGAATCAGGAGAACACCGACCGCGGATTGTCGACCATCATCTGGTCGATCGTCACCTCGTCGACGCCGTGGCGCTTCAGGCGCGGCACGAAGTGCCTCAGGACATGGGCATACCCAAAGCCGCCGAAGCGGGTCAGCATCATCTTCAGAAAGACGTCCTGCGACAGCAGCACCTTGTCTGCGAAGCCGGCATCGACGAGGGTGCGGATGGCCCGCGCGTTCTCCTCGTCCGAGGGGGACTGCGCGTCCTGATCGGCGTAGTAGTAGTCCATGCCGATCATGTCATATTCTAGGAAGGCGCCGCGCCGGGCGAGGCTCGTCTGGTAGGGCAGGTCCGTATGGCTCGGGTTCATGTGGCAGAGCACGGTGTGGCTGAGGTCGGCCCCTTCGGCTTCGACGACATCCAGCACCTCGTGCGCCAGACGCTCCCAGCCGGGAAGATGGATCGAAAGCGGCACCTTCGTGCGGGCCGAGGCTCTGGCGGCGGCGCGAAGCGACTTGCGCTCCTCCTGCGTGAAGTCCTTCGACACGCCGATCTCGCCGAGGATGCCGGCGATCACCTCCGGCCTTTCGTCGGCGCCGCCGACGTCCTTGACGAGAAATTCGGTGACCTCTTCGACGTCCATCGCCTTCAGCCAGTCGGGATGGCTGAATTCGAGGTAGAAGCCGGAGCCCATGACGATCTTCAGCCCGCTCATGCGGGCGATGCGGGCGAGCTTCCCGGGATCGCGGCCGATGCCGATATTGGTCGGGTCGACCACCGTGTGGCCCCCCAGCGCCTGGAACATCTTCAGCTCGGAGAGCGCGAGGTCGCTGTCGGTGAGCGAGACGTTGTCCCGGTTCATGTAGGGGTTCATCCGCAGTTCGCCGATGATCTCGATCGTCACGGGCCCCTCGTTCAGCACCGGGTCCGGCGGATGGCAGGGGCAGCGCCAGGCCTTCGCGCCGTCGATCAGGATGTGCTCGTGCATCAGCGTCACGCCCATCGCGTCGACGGGGATGGGCCCGAGCACCGTCATGACGTGGCCTGAGCCGACGCCGATGCCCGCTGGAGCCGGATCGCGGGACTGGAAGTCGAGCGCCATGTCAGCGGCTCCGGATGGCGCCGCGGAACAGGCGGAAGTTCAGCCAGATCGCGACGAGGATGATGGTGCCGGTGACGATCGGCGTCAGGAAGGGCGACATGTGGGCAAGGATCAGGCCGTTGCCGATCACCGCGACCGTCAGGGCGCCGAGCACCGAGCCGATCATCGTGCCGCGGCCGCCGAAGAGGCTGGTGCCGCCGAGGACGACGGCGGCAATGACCTCGAGCTCGAAGCCCTGGCCGGCATTTGACGAGCCGGAGCCGAGCCGGCCGGCGAGGATGATGCCGGCGAGCGCCGCCGCCGTCGAGGACAGGACGTAGACCATCAGCGTCGTGCGCCGGGTGTCGACGCCGGCGCGGCGCACCGCCTCGGCATTGGCGCCGATGCCGGTGACGTAGCGGCCGAAGCGCGTCTGGGTGAAGACGAGATAGGCGATAAGAAGCGTCGCGAGCGCGATCCATGCCGGGATCGGCACGCCGAGGAACCAGGCCCGGCCGAGCACGACGAACGGACTGTCGGGGGAGATCGGGATCGAATAGCCGCCGGTGATCAGAAGTGCGACGCCGCGGATGATCGACAGGCCGGCCAGCGTCACGATGAAGGCCGGGATGCCCTCATAGGCGACGAAGAAGCCCTGCAGCGCGCCGAGAAGGCCGCCCAGCACCAGCATGGCCGCGATCACCAGCGGCCACGGCAGGCCCCATTGCAGGAGCGCGGCCGAGAGGGCGCAGACCAGCGCCAGCACGGAGCCGACCGACAGGTCGATGCCGCCGGTGGTGATCACGAAGGTCATTGCGCCGGCGACGATCAGCAGCGGCGCCGACTGGCGGATGACGTTGAGAAGGTTCGGCACCGTCAGGAAGACCGAGGTGGCGAAGGTGAACAGCAGGCAGACGATGACGAAGAAGATCGCGATCGACAGCGTGCTGCCGTTCTCCATGAAGCGGTCGCGCATCGTGGCGCGGCGCACCCGCGCCTGTCCGGCCGGGGCGTGCAGGGCCTGTCGGCTCTCGTCCATCCCGGCCGAACTCATGCGCGGGCTCCTTCCACGATTTCGCCGCCGTGGCCGGCCGAGCGGGCGGCGAACTTGCGGCCGACGATGAGGTTGACCACCTCCTCGACGCTGGTGTCCTCGATCCGGCGCTCGGCGACGTTGCGTCCCTCGTACATCACCTGGATCCGGTCGCAGACGAGGAAGAGGTCCTGCAGGCGGTGGGTGATCAGGATGACGCTGACGCCGCGCGCCGACACGGTGCGGATCAGCTCGAGCACCGCCTCGACCTCGGCGACGGCGAGCGCGGCCGTCGGCTCGTCCATGATCAGCACCTTCGGCTCGAAGGAGGCGGCGCGGCCGATGGCGATCGACTGGCGCTGGCCGCCCGAAAGGTTCTCGACCTTCTGCCGGGTGTCGGCGATGACGATGCCGAGCCGCTCCAGCATCGCCTTCGCCTCGTCGTGCATGCGCCGCTTGTCGAGCAGCGGCACGCCAGCGACGTGCCGGCAGGGCTCGCGGCCGAGGAAGATGTTGCCGGCGACGTCCACCGTGTCGCAGAGCGAGAGGTCCTGATAGACCATCTCGACATGGGCGGCGCGGGCGTCGGCGGGGGACGCGAAGCTCACCGTCTCGCCGTCGATGGCGATCGTGCCGCTGTCGGGAACGACCGCCCCCGAGAGCACCTTGGAAAGGGTCGACTTGCCGGCGCCGTTGTCGCCGACGAGGCCGAGCACCTCGCCCGGCGCGACCCGCAGCGAGACGTCGGAGAGGCTGAGGATCGGCCCGTACCGCTTGGAGATGCCGGTCATCCTGACCCGGTCGATCGGTTGATCCGTCATGTCCGCCCCGCGCATGGTGGCCGGCTCGGCTTCGCGCCGGCCATGGTGGTTGATGTCGGGATCGAGGTCCCGCCCTGAACAGTCGGATTTACTTGAACATTCCCCGGAACTTGTCGACGTTCTCCTTGGTGACGATCGTCACCGGGATGTAGATCGTCTTGTCGACCGTCCCGCCCTTGGAGAGCTTCATCAGCGCCTCGACCGCGGCCTTGCCTTCGGCGGCGGGATCCTGCTGGACGACGGCTTCGACCCAGCCCTCGTCGATGCCCTTGACCGCCTGCGCCGTCAGGTCCCAGCCGAACACCTTGATGTCCTTCTGGCGCCCCTGGCTCTCGACCGCCGAGACCGCGCCGATCAGCGCCGGCTCGCCGGTGGCGTAGAGCGTGCCCATGGTGGGATTGGCGGTCATCAGGTTTTCCGCCGCGCCGAGCGCGACGTCCTGGACGTTCTGGCCGTCGACCGTGTCGAGGAACTCGACGTCCTCGCCGCTCGCCTTGACCGCCTTCTTGAAGCCGTCCAGCCGCTGGTTCTGAATGAAGGAGTTCAGCGCCCCGATGACGCCGACGCTCGCCTTGCCGCCCATCTCCTTCTTGACGTAGTCGGCGTAGAACTTGCCGATCTCCTCGCCGGCCTTCTCGTTGTCGACGCCGATGAAGGCGGCGTTGTCGCCGTCCGGGATCTGCGCGTCGATGGCGACGACCGGGATGCCGGCCTTCTTGGCCTCGCTGATCGCCGGCTTCACGCCGTTGACGTCGATGGCGACGAGGATGATCCCGTCGACCTTCTGGGTGATGTAGGTCTCGATCGCGTCGTTCTGGGCCGAGGGCACGTTGTTGGCGTCGAAGATCACCAGCTTGGCGCCGGCGTCCCTGGCCGCCGCCTTGGCGCCGTCGTTGATCTGATTGAAGAACAGGGCCTGCTGGTTGATCGTCACCAGTGCGAAGGTCTCGGCCGAGGCGCTGGCTGCGCCAAGCGCGGCGAACATCGAGGCCGAGGCGACACAGGCGGCGAGAAGCCTGGAAAGGCGCATGTCAGTTCTCCTTGGACGGGGCTCGGCTCGGGATCGAAGCCGCAGCGGCAGGCGTATGCTTTCAAGAGACTTGAATGACTGTCAAGTGGATTGACGGGGCGGTGGCGAGGCCGGCGACGGACGACGTCCGCCGGCGCTCAGAACGTCGGGGGTGTGTTCACCCAGAAGATGCTGGCGGTCGCCGGCCCGACGTTTCGGTAGTGGTGCGGCAGTTCCGACCGGAAGACGAAGGAGTCCCCGACCGAGAGCCGGAAGCATCGCTGGCCGACGAACAGTTCGATCTCGCCCGAGATGACGTAACCGACTTCCTCGCCGGTGTGTTCGATCGGGCCGGCGCTCTCGCCGCCCGGCTCGATGTGGTGGATGTTGCACTGGAGGAGATGGCCGGCCGAGTACGGCACGATCCGCTCCAGCGAAATGCCTTCGCCCTGGCGCAGCGGGTCGAGGGTGATCCGCGGCCTGGTGCCGGCGCGAAAGACGATGCCTTCCTCGCCGTCGACCTCCTCGAACATCCAGCCAATATTGGTTTCGAGCACCGCGACGAGGCGATGCAGCATCGGCAGGGAGGGAAAGACCTTGCCGTTCTCGATCTTCGACAGAAGGCTTTCCGAGCAGCCGGCGGCTGCCGCCAGCGCCTTCAGCGTCAGCCCGCGCGTCTTGCGCGCGAGCCGCAGCCGGGTGCCGAGGTTGTTCGGCACGGGCACAGGGCCGCTCGCAACCTTGCCGAAATTGCCCTTGATCGCGTTCTCGTTCATCGCCGACGGCCTGCTCACCGGTGCCGCGGAGCTCCGGTTCGACAGGACGGACGGCCCACGAAGCTCGAGCGAAGCGGCTCTGACTTCGTGGTTTAGGGCGATCGGGCCGCCGGGTCACGTCCTCCTTGCGCAAGGCGGCCACCGATGTCAGGCGAACTTGGCGAACTGCAGCCGCAAGGCGCCGTCCGGCCACTGCTTCCAGTCGAGGCTTTTCCGCGAGGCCTGCAGCGTCGCCGGAAAGGTGAGGAACAGCATCGGCGCGTCGTCGGCGATGATCTGCTGCGTCTCCTTGTACATCTTCGCCCGCTCGCCCTGGTCGAGCGTCGTGCGCGCGTCCTTCAGCAGCTTGTCCACCTTGTCGCTCTTGTAGCCCGCAAAGTTGTTCGGCCCGCCCTTGGTGAAGTAGTTGTACATGTTGCCGTCGGGGTCGGAGCGGCCGGACCACGGCGACATGCACAGGTCGAAGTCCTTCTTGCGGAGGACGGTGATCAGGCTGGTCGGATCGATCTGCTTGATCGTCACCTTGAAGCCCGCCTTGCCGGCCTGCGCCTGCAGGATCTCGGCCGTGCGCACCTGCAGCGGCGAATTGGTGACGGTGATCGCGACCGGCACCGGCTCGGAGACGCCGGCGTCGGCGAGGAGTTTCTTCGCCGCGTCGGCATCGCCGCGGGCGGGATGCAGCGACTTGTCGAAGGCCCAGCCGATCGAGGGCGGGACCGCGCCATAGGAGACCGACCCGGTGCCGACATAGACGGCGCGCTGCACGATTGCCGGATCGACGGCCGTGGAGAAGGCCTGCCGCACCGCGGCCTTGTCGAAGGGTGCGCGCGTCGTGTTGAAGGAGAAGGCGTTGAAGCCGAGGCCCGGCTTTTCCTTCAGCGTGAGATCGCCGGACCGCTTGATCTGCGAGACCAGTTGCGGCGCGACGCCGTCTGCCAGCTGCACGGTGCCCGAGCGCAGGTTGGTGACGCGGACGGTCTCGTCGGTGATCGGGCGGAAGACGACGGTCTTGATCGCCGGCGCGCCGCGCCAGTAGCCGTCGAAAGCCTCGAGCACCAGCTTGGAGTTCTTGTCCCAACTGACCACCTTGTAGGGGCCGGCGCCGACCGCCTTGGTCGCAAAGTCCGCCCCGAGCCTTTCGACCGCGGTCGGCGAGACCATCATGCCGGCGCGGTTGGCCAGCACCTGCGCGAAAGGCGCGTAGGGCGCCGTCAGCGTGATCGTGACCTCCAGCGGCCCGGTCGCCTCGACCTTGCCGATCGGCCCGAGTTCGCTGCGCCGCGGCGAGCCGGTCGCGGGATCGAGCATCCGGTCGAAATTCGCCTTGACCGCCTTGGCGTCGACCGGCGTGCCGTCGTGGAAGGTCAGATCCTTCTTCAGCTGGAGCACATAGGTCTTGTCGTCCGGCGCGGAGAGTTCGGCGAGGCCGGGCTCGATCTTCAGGTCCGGCGTGACGTTCAGCAGCGGCTCGAAGATGTTGTACTGGACGGAGAGCTCGAAGAACGAGGCCATCAAGGCCGGATCGAGCGTCACCGGGTCGGAGACGATCGCGACGTCCAGCGTGTCCGGGCCATTGGCGAAGGCGAAGGGCGCATCGAGGACGAGGGGCAGGGCGGCGCTGGCCGCGAGGCCTTTCAGCAGCGTTCTTCTCAGCATGCGATGTTCCTTTCGCTGTCTCTTGTGTGCGGTCGGCGGATCAGGTGTTGCGGGGGTCGAAGATGTCCCTCAGGGCGTCGCCGAAGAGGTTGAAACCGAGGACGGTGAGGAAGATCGCGGCGCCGGGGAACCAGGCGAGCCAGGGCGCCAAATCGAGGAAGCCGATGGCGTTCTTCAGCATGTTGCCCCAGGTCGGCGTCGGCGGCTGCGCGCCGAGGCCGAGGAAGGAGAGATAGGATTCGGTGATGATCGCCGCGGCGAAGAGCAGCGAGCCCTGGACGATGATCGGGGCGAGGATGTTCGGCATGATCGTCGTGAACAGGATGGTCCAGGGCCCGAAGCCGAGGGCGCGCTGCGCCTCGACGAAGTCGAGCCGGCGCACCACCAGCGTCTGCGCCCGCGCGATCCGCGCGAAGACCGGCAGGTTCACGACCGCGATGGCGAGGACGGCGTTGGACAGGCTGGGGCCGAGGACGGCGGTGATCGCCAGCGCCAGAAGGATGCTCGGAAAGGCGAAGATGACGTCCATCACCCGCATGATCAGGCGGTCCGTCAGTTCCCCGAACGCGCCGGCGATCAGACCGAGCGCGGTGCCCGCGACGAGCGCGCCGGCGACGCTGAGGATGCCGACGAAGAGCGAGACGCGGGCGCCGTAGACGACGCGCGAGAAGGTGTCGCGGCCGAGATCGTCGGTGCCGAAGAGGTGCACCGCCGAGGGCGGCGACAGGATCGCGGCGAAGTCGGGATCGTTCGGATCGAACGGCGCGATCAGCGGCGCCGCCAAAGCGGCGAGGCAGGCGAGAAGCACCAGCGCGCAGCCGAGCGCGGCCCGGCGGTCCCGCAGGATGCCGCTAAGGAAGGCAGAGCCAGGGCGTGCCGGGGCGACCGCGCTCATGCCAGCCCCACCCGCGGGTCGATCAGCGTGTAGACGAGATCCGTCAGGAGATTGATCAGCACGAACAGCACCGCCGTCAGCAGCACCGCGCCCTGGACGACGGGATAGTCGCGGGCGAAGATCGCGTCGACCGTCAGCTTGCCGATGCCCGGCCAGGAGAACACCGTCTCGGTGACCACCACGCCGCCGAGCAGCTGGCCCATCTGGATACCGAGCAGGGTGACGATCGGGATCTGCGCGTTGCGGAAGGCGTGGCGCCAGACCACTCGCCGCCAGGGCACGCCCTTGGCCCGCGCCGTTCGGACATAGTCGCTGCGCAGCACCTCCAGCATGGTCGCGCGGGTCATCCGCATCGTCGCCGCGGCCAGCGCCGCACCCAGCGTCAGCGCCGGCAGGATCAGGAAGGACAGAAAGCCCAGCGGGTCGACCAGCGGCGAGACGTAGCCGGAGGCCGGCAGGATCGGCAGGGCGATCGAGAACGTCAGGATCAGCAGGATGCCCAGCCAGAAGCTCGGCATCGACAGGCCGCAGAGCGCCGCGAAGGAGGCGCCGTAGTCGGCGGCCGTGTCTCGGCGCGTCGCAGCGACGATGCCGGCGGGGATCGCGATCACCAGCGAGACGATCAGGGCCGCGAGGGAGAGGAGCGCCGTCGGCCCGAGCGCGTTCAGGAGCAGTGGGAACACTTCGCGTCCGCCCTGGATCGAGCGGCCGAAATCGCCGGTCAGGATGTGGCCGAGCCAGGCGAGATACTGGACCGGAAGCGGCTGGTCGAGCGCCAGCTTGGCGCGGAGCGCGGCGATGGCGCCGTCGTTCGCCTCCAGCCCGAGCAGCGCGATCACCGGGTCGCCCGGAATGAGTCGGACCAGGAAGAACGCGACCAGTGACGTGCCGAACAGGATCGGCACGAGGCTGAGGAGTCGCGACAGGAGAAACTTTCCCAATTCGGTGGCCCCGCTACTCTTGAACCGGTTCAAGACGACTGATATTCACCGTTTGCACAGTTTGGTGTCAATGCCTTTTTGCGGGGCAGTGTAAGAGAGCGCATCACCCGATGACGGGACCAGCGGAAAACCAGGAGTTGCTGCGCATCGAGGGCCTGCGGGTCAGCTTCGGCACGGGGCCCGCGATCGTCGACGGCGTCGACCTAGATCTTGCGCCGGGTCGCATCCTCTGCCTCGTCGGCGAATCCGGGTCGGGCAAGAGCCTGACGGCGCTGTCGCTGATGAAGCTGCTGCCGCCGCACGCCAGGATCGCAGCAGAGGCGCTCCGCTTCGAGGGCCGCGATCTCCAGGTGCTGTCGGAACGCGAGATGACGGCGCTGCGCGGCGACCGGCTGGCCATGGTGTTCCAGGAGCCGATGACCTCGCTCAACCCCGTCATGACCATCGGCGAGCAGATCGTCGAGGCGGTGCGCCAGCATCGGCCGGCGTCGCGGAGCGAGGCGCGCGCCATGGCGCTTCAGATGCTGAAGCGGGTGCAGATCCCGGCGGCGCAAGAGCGGATGGACGTCTATCCGCACCAGCTGTCCGGCGGCATGCGACAGCGCGTGATGATCGCGATCGCGCTGGTCTGCCGACCGTCGCTGCTGATCGCCGACGAGCCGACGACGGCGCTGGACGTGACGATCGAAGGCCAGATCCTGGCGCTGATCGACGAGCTTCGGACCGAGCTCGGAACCGCCGTCCTGTTCATCACCCACAATCTGGCGGTGGTCGCCGAGATCGCCGACGAAATCGCCGTCATGTATGCCGGCCGCGTCGTCGAGCGCGGCTCCCGCGCGGCGATCTTCTCCGATCCGCAGCACCCCTACACGCTGTCGCTCTTCGCCGCGATGCCGCGGGCGGACGATGTCGGGCGGGCCCTCGCCGCGATCGACGGTCAGGTGCCCTCGGCCGGCGCGATGCCGCCGGGCTGCCGCTTCGCCCTGCGCTGCCCTTTCGCGGTGGGGCAGTGCGAGAGCGCCTATCCGCCGATGCGGGAGATGTCCGCGGGCCATCGCGTCGCCTGCTGGCGCGCGCCGCTGGAGGAGGCCGTCGCGACGGCCGGATCCGCATGAGCGCCCCCGTCCTGTCGGTCCGCCATCTGACGAAGAGCTACAGCTCGGGGGGCGGTCTGTTCGGCCGGCCACGGACGGCGCGCGTCGTCGACGACGTCTCCTTCGACATCCTGCGCGGCGGCGCCTTCGGCCTCGTCGGGGAGAGCGGGTCGGGCAAGACGACGATCGGCCGGCTGATCCTGCGCCTCGTCGAGGCCGACGCCGGCGAGATCCGCCTCGACGGCGAGGATCTGCGGGCGACGTCCGAAGCCGAGTTGCGGCGCCTGCGTCGGCGCATGCAGATCATCTTCCAGGACCCCTTCAGCTCGCTCGATCCGCGCGTGCGGGTGGGCGAGGCGATCGCCGCGCCGATCCGGCTGCACGGTCTGCGCAAGGGCTCGGGCGTGACGGACCGGGTGGTGGAGCTTCTGGAACTCGTCGGCCTCGGCGCGCACCAGATCCGGCGCTTCCCGCACGAGTTCTCCGGCGGTCAGCGGCAGCGGATCGCCATCGCGCGGGCGCTCGCGGTCGAGCCGGACCTGATCGTCTGCGACGAGGCCGTGTCGGCGCTCGACCTGTCGATCCAGGCGCAGGTGGTGAACCTTCTGGCCGAGCTGCGCGCGCGCCTCGGCGTCTCCTATCTCTTCATCTCGCACGACATGGCGGTGGTCCGGCATGTCGCGACGCATGTCGGCGTGCTGTATGCGGGTGGGCTGGTGGAGATCGGGGACGCGAGCGCGGTGTTCGGCGATCCCCGGCACCCCTACACGCGCATGCTGCTCGCGGCCTCGCCGAGCCCGGTTCCCGGCGCCGAGCGGCAGCGCCGCGCGATCGAGGGGGAGCCGCCGAGCCCGTTCGAGACGATCGCCGGATGCCGTTTCGCCTCGCGCTGTCCGCTGAGCATCGATGCCTGCCGCGTCCGCCGTCCGCCGCTCTCCAGCTGGCAGAACGGCGCGCACGAAGCCGCTTGCATCCGCGCCGACGGGCTGGAGCGGCTGCGGCTGCTCGCCGACGAGGAGGAGCGGATGTCCGCCACCTATCGCCTGCGCCTCGGCCTGCTGCGGCAGGCGCGGGCGGAAAGGCGGAACGGATGAGTGAGAACGACAGGCCGCGGGCGACGATCGCCGACGTGGCGCGGCTGGCGGGCGTGTCGAAGGGCACGGTCTCGCATGTCCTCAACGGCCGGGTCGCCGTGTCGGACGATCTGCGCGGCCGTGTCGCCGCGGCGATCGCGGCGCTGAATTACGAACCGGCGGAGACGGCCCGCTCGCTCACCTCGCGCAAGCGCCTGTCGGAGTGGGTGGATCGCCGCCCGCGCTCCTGGCCGCGGCTGACGGCGATCGGCTATGTCAGCGTCGACCTGATCGCGCCCGTCGGCCGCCTGCCGACGCGCGAGGAGCGGATGATGGCGCCGGAGATCGTCAAGGCGATCGGCGGCCCGGCCGCCAATGTCGCGGCGGTGGCGGCGGGCATCGGTGGCGACTTCGCGGTCGCGGCGAGCCTCATCACCGCGCTCGGCGCCGATCAGGACAGCGACTGGGCCGTGGCGGAACTCGCCGGCCGCAACGTCGAGATCATCCAGCCGCGCGAGCGTCGGCAGGGTCGGCTCGACCGGGCGATCGTCCTCGTCGAGGCGGACGGCGCGCGCACCATCGTCAACGAGCCGTCGCGCCTTGCCGAGTTCGACGTGGAACGCTTCGTCGGCGAGACGGCGCCTGACGGGCCGCTGTGGTGCCTGCATTTCGAGGGCTACCAGGTGCCGCGCCAGATCGGCGTCGTCGAACTCGCCCGTCGACGCGGTTTCCGGCTGTCGATGCAGGCGACCGGCCTGCCGCCGGAATGGCTGGCGGCGAACGCCGAGCGGCTGTTCGCGGCCTTCGACGCCGTGATCCTGCACCGGGAGAACCTACCGACGATTCCGGGCTGCCCCACAGATGCGGACGCTGCCTGCGAATGGCTCTCGGCACGTGCGGCCTCGGCCGGTGCGGCCTGGCCCGCCGTCGTCATCGTGACGCTCGGCGCCGAGGGTGCCTTCGTCGTCGAGCGCGGCGGCGCGCCGAGCCGGGCGCGAGCCCTCGACGTCGCGGTGTGCGATCGCACCGGCGCCGGAGACGCCCTGGCAGGGGCGTTCCTGGCGCTGTGGCTGAACGGCAGCCCAAGCGAGACGGCCTTGCGCTACGCCTGCGCCGCCGGCAGCCTCGCCACCACCCGCCTCGGCGCGCAGGAGGTGCGGCCGTCGGCGGACGATCTCGTCGCGGCACTCTCGCGCGCCGCGGCCGGCAGTTCAGGCGCGCCGGCGCGCGCCGCAGCATCCTGATCCAGAACGGAGTTCCGCCCGTGTCCCACCCGGCATCGATCTTCCAAGCCAAGACCAACGCGATCGACGCGCTCTTCGGGCGCAGGAAGGTCGCGATCGGCGTCATCCACGCCAAGCCGCTGCCCGGCTCGCCGCATTACGCCGGCGAGCCGGTCGAGACGATCTACGCCCATGCCGTCGCCGAGGCGAAGCGCTATATCGACGGCGGCATGGACGGCCTGATCGTCGAGAACCACGGCGACATTCCCTTCGCCAAGCCGGACGAGCTCGGCCCGGAGACCGCCGCGATGATGGGGGTCATGACCGACCGGGTGCGCCAGGCGGTGGAGGCGCCGGNAAGCGCTATATCGACGGCGGCATGGACGGCCTGATCGTCGAGAACCACGGCGACATTCCCTTCGCCAAGCCGGACGAGCTCGGCCCGGAGACCGCCGCGATGATGGGGGTCATGACCGACCGGGTGCGCCAGGCGGTGGAGGCGCCGGTCGGCATCAACGTCCTCGCCAACGCCGTCGACTTCGCGCTCGCCGGCGCCAAGGCCTCCGGCGCCGACTTCGTCCGCGTCAACCAGTGGGCCAACGCCTATGTCGCCAACGAAGGCTTCATGGAGGGCAAGGCGGGTGCCGCCAGCCGCTACCGCGCCTGGCTGAGGGCCAACGACATCCGGATCTTCGCCGACGTCCACGTCAAGCACGGCGCGCATGCGATCGTCGCCGACCGTTCGCTCGCCGAGATGACGCGCGACGCCGAGTTCTTCGATGCCGATGCGGTGATCGTCACCGGCCAGCGCACCGGCAACAGCGCAGATCCGGACGAACTTGCGGCCATCCGCCGGTCGACCAGCCTACCGGTGATGGTCGGCAGCGGCGTCACCAAGGACAATGTCGGTGCGATCTTCGAGCATGCCGACGCGGTGATCGTCGCAAGTTCGCTGAAGCACGACGATTCCTGGTGGAACGAGGTCGATCCGAAGCGGGTCGAGGCGTTCACCGCCGTCGTCGCCAAGCTGCGCGGATGAGCCGGGTCTTCGTCCTCGGCAATGCCACGGTCGATGTCGTCCAGCGCGTCGAGCGGCTGCCCTCGCCGGGCGAGACGCTGCTGTCCGGCAGCCTGGAGCGCTATGCCGGCGGCAAGGGGTTGAATCAGGCGATCGCCGCCGCACGGGCCGGTACGAGCGTCCGCCTGATTGCGCCGATCGGCCGGGATGCGGACGCGGCTTTGCTGCAGGACGCGCTCGCTGGCGAGGACCGGCTGACGATCGACTGGCGCTTGCTGGACGAGCCGACCGACATCTCGGCGATCTGGGTGTCGGCCGACGGCGAGAACATGATCGTCTCGTCGGCAGCCTGCGCCCGGGGGCTGGTCGAGGCCGATGCCGTCGTGGCGCTGGACGAACTCGGTGCCGGGGATGGTCTCGTCCTGCAGGGCAATCTGACGGCAGCGACGACCGAGGCCGCGGCGCACCATGCCCGGAACCGGGGCGCCCGCGTGATCCTCAACACCGCGCCGATCGCCTGGGACATGCGGCGGCTGCTGCCGCTGGTGGACCTGCTGGTGGCGAACGGTCCGGAAGCGCGGCATCTCACCGGCCATGCGTCCGGCTCCGCGGTCACGGCGCTGGTCGCAGCGGGCTGCCGCGCCGTCATCGTCACGCGCGGCGCCGACGGTGCCTGGCTCGGCGATGCCCACGGAGTTCGCAGCATCGCCGCCCCGGCGGTCGTGCCGGTCGACACGGCAGGCGCCGGCGACGTCACGGTCGGCACGCTCGCCGCGATGCTCGCCGAGGGGCTGCCGCTCGCCGAGGCACTGGCGATCGCTGTTCGGGCGGCCTCGCTGTCGGTGACACGGCGGGGCACGTCACCGTCCTTTCCGACGCGCGAGGAGATCGCGGCGGTCCGCGGCTGAGATCAGGCCGCGGGGCCGCTCCAGCGGTGGATCGCCAGCGCGATCGCCTTGGTGCAATCGACGAGGTCGCGGATCGAGACTTGCTCGTTCGGCTGGTGCGACTGCGCCGGATCGCCCGGGCCGAAGTTGACCGTCGGCGTCCGCCCGAGGCCGGTCGGCAGGCCGATGTCGCTGTGGGCGCCGAAGCCCGACAGAACCGGGCTGAGCTTCGCCGTCTCCGCCGCCGCCTGGAAGGCCGCGACAAAGGGATGGTCGGCGGGTACTTCGGCGCAGTCGGCGTCGAGGATCCATTCGATCCGCGCCGGCTTCTTGCGAAGGTAAGGGTCGGCCTGGCACACCGCGGCGACATGCGCCTCGAACTCGCGCTTCACATGGCCGCCGAGGCCGAACTCGTCCTTCTCGTGCGGCAGGTACTGGATGTCGACGACGATCTCGCCGCGCCCGGCGGTGGAGGAGGGGTGCTCGCCCGCCTGGATCTGCGTGACGATCACCTGGTTCGGCAGGTCCATCAGCGGATGGTTCTTGCGCGGATCGGTGGCCCAGCGGCGGTTGAGGATGTCGATGCCGTCGAGCATCTGGCGCACCAGCTGCACCGCGTCGACCGGGCCGCTGCCGTCCCAGCTGTTCGGCGTCAGCTCGGCATGGCCGCCGATCCCGTCGAGGACGATGCGGCCCCACAGGATGCCGTGGCAGAGCGGCGCGATCCGGTTGGCGGTCGGCTCGGTCATGATGCCGGCATCCGCCTTGAAGCCGCGGTCGACCATCGCGAGCGAGCCCATGCCGCCGATCTCCTCGTCAACGACTGTGGTGAAGACGACGTCGCCGGCGAGATCGACGCCGATCTCCTTGAGGATCTCGATCGCCATCAGCATCGAGGCGACGCCGCCCTTCATGTCGACCGTGCCGCGGCCGCGCACGAAGCCGTCCGCGACGACCGGCTGAAACGGATCGCTCGCCCAGTGGTCGCGCGAGCCCGGCGGCACGACGTCGATATGGCCGGTGAGCATGATCGAGCGCCCGCTGCCCGTGCCCGTCAGCGTGCCGCCAAGATTGGGGCGGCCCTCGAAAGTGCGGCCCTTGTGGGCGCCGGGCCGGCCTTCGTATTTCGCCAGCAGCGCCGGGCCGTCAGGGTCCCAGAGGTCGGTCTGAAAGCCGATCGCCTCCAGCCGCTTCTGCAGGTAGAGCTGGCAGTCGCGCTCGCCGGGGCCCGCCTCGCGCGGGTCGCTCTTGACGATCGAGGGGAAGGCGACGAGGTCGCACAGCGTCTTGACGATGCGCTCGGACGCCGCCTCGACGGCTTCGGCGATCCTGTCTTCGGTGGGGTTCATGCGGGCCTCCGGATCATGCGGATGGTGTCGATCAGCAGGACGACGATGAGGAGCGCGCCGACGATCCCGACCTGCCAGATGGTGTTGACGTTGAGCTGCAGCAGCCCTGTCTGGAGCGTCACCAGCAGGAGCACGGCGGCGAGCACGCCAGCGACGCCGCCGCGGCCGCCGAAGATCGCGACGCCGCCGAGCATCACCGCCGTCAGTGAGGTGAGTTCCAGGTTGTGGCCGACGTCCGGCCGGGCGCTGCCGAGCCAGGCGAGGCTGACGAGAGCGGAGAGGCCGGCCATCAGGCCGCTGAAGGCATAGGCGAGGAGCCGGGCCAGGTCGACCGGAATGCCGGTGAGCCGAGCCGAGCGCTCGTTGAAGCCGAAGGCATAGATCCAGCGGCCCCAAGCCGTCGCCTGCAACATGATGCCGGCGAGGACGAACAGCGGCAGGGCAAGCGTCAGGAACGGCAGCGGGAAGCCAGCGATCGTGCCGCGCCCCCAGGGCAGGAGGAATGCCGGCACGCCGCCGATGGCCGAGCCGCCGGTGATCGCGATGGCGGTGCCGGAATAGACGTAGAAGGTCCCGAGCGTCGCGATCAGCGGCAGCAATCGGAGCCGGGTGACGAGCAGCCCGTTCAGGAGGCCGAGGGCCGTGCCGGCCAGAAGACACACGACCGGCACCAGCGCCGGCGCCATGCCGGCCCGCGCCAGAAGCATGGCGATCGTCGCGGCGAGCGACACCGTGCCGCCCACCGACAGGTCGATGCCGGCCCCGCCGCCGAGGATCACCAGCGCCTGGCCGAGCGAGACGAGCGCGAGCAGGGTCGAGAACTGCAGAACGGTCGTCAGCGTCGAGAGGGCCATCGCGCTCGGCTGCAGGATGGCGAGCCCGGCGACGACGACGATCCAGAGGACCGCGAGGATCGGCAGGGTGAGGGAGGCGCGCCCGCTCATGCGGCGGCCCCCGACCGGGACGGCAGGCGCAGGTGGCGCGATGCCGCGGCAAGGTTGAGCCGGCCCGTGGCGGCTTCGGTGCCGAGGACAGCGAGCAGCAGGAGGCCGGTCACCACCGGCTGCCAGAGCGAAGGCACGCCGACGAGGAGGAGGCCGTTCTGGAGGATCCGCAGCAGAAGCACGCCGAACGCCGTGCCGAGCAGGCTCATCCGGCCGCCGAGAATGCTGGTGCCGCCGATGATCACCGCGGCGATGGCCTCGAGCGCGAGGGTGCCGCCGACGGTCATCGCGACATTGCGGTAGGTGGCGATGTAGAAGGTCGCGGCGAGGCCGCAGCAGAGGCCGCTGACGACATAGGCGGCGAACTGCACCTTGCGCACCGCGATACCGGACAACCGGGCCTTGGCCTCGGAATTGCCTGCCGCCAGGACGTAGAGGCCGAAGGGCGTGTACCGGATCGCGACGAAGACGAGGAGATAGGCGAGGACGACGACCGGCAGCGCGGCCGGCAGGCCGAAGACGGAGGCCCCCAGGACCTGCGTCAGGTCCGTCGGCAGGCCGGACAGCCAGGCGCCGCCCAGAGCCAGGAAGACGGCGGCACGGTAGACGCCGAAAAGCCCGAGCGTCGCGACGATCGCGGGGATGCGCCCAAGCACCACGACGCTCGCGGTGAGAAGGCCGATGAGGCCGCCGGCTAGCGGTCCGGCGAGCCCGGCGGCGAGCGCGCCGGCATCGGCTTGGAGGAGCCGGCCGACCGCGATCGCCGCGAGTCCCATCACGACGCCGACGGAGACGTCGACGCCGCCGATGCCGAGAACGAGGGTCATGCCGAGGCCGATCAGGAAGAGTTCGTTGCAGTTTCGCAGGACGGTGACGAGGTTGCTCGCGGTCATGAAGTAGGGGGAGAGCACGGAGAAGACCGCGACGGCTGCGACCAGGGCCGCAGCCAGCAGAAGCTCGCGTTCGCCGATCGCGCGCAAAAGGCTGCGCATCATCTCCTCACTCCCTGTCATGCGGGTCCGCCGGACGGAGGCCCGGCATCCGAGCGGCGCGGGCCGGCCGCCGGCCGATCCGCGCCTGCCGTTTCAGAAGTTGAACTTGTCGACGTTGTCGGCGGTGAAGACGGCGGGATCGCCGAGGAGCAGCACGCCCGTCTTCTTGTCGAAGGTGACGGGGTGGCTCATGCCTTCGGGCGTCGTCTTCGCCGGGATCTCCTTGCCCTCGATCAGCTGCTGGCCGGCCCAGACCGTGAGGTAGCCGAGCTCCGCCGGATCCCAGAGGACCGAGTAGCCGAAGGCGCCGCTCTTCAGATAGGCGCGGGCCGTGTTCGGGCTGCAATAACCGGTGCCGACGACCTGGCCGACCTTGCCGGCGGTCTCGATCGCCTGGCCGACGCCGGGGCAGGTGGTGGAGGCGACGGCGATGATGCCCTTCAGGTCCGGATTGGAGGTCATCAGGTCGCCGGCGATCTGCGCGGCGCGCTCGGCGCTGCCGCCGGCATATTGCGGATCGAGCAGCGTCACCTTCGGATACTTCTCCTTCACCCGCTCGCGCATGAAGCCGATCCAGGCGTTGAGGTTCGACGCCGTCGCCTCGCCGGAAACGATGCCGATCTTTGCGTCCGGCCCGGTGCGCTTCACCATCTCGTCAATGATCGTGTAGCCGAGGCCCTGGTCGCTCGCCTGGGCGACGTAGAGCGCGCGGCCGGACTTCGGTGCGTCACTGTCGGAGGTGAAGAGCTTGATGTTCTTCGCCTTGGCCGCCTCGACCACCGGCGCAAGGCTCGATGCGTCGAGGACGCTGACCGAAATCGCCTCGACGCCCTGGTTGATCAGGTTCTGGACGATCTGCAGCTGGTCGACCGGATTGGTGTCGACCGGACCCTGATAGATGAAGTCGACGCCGAGCGTCTTGGCGGCCTCGTCGCCGCCCTTCTTCATCGCGTCGAAATACGGAATGCCGACTATCTGCGGCACGAAGGCGACGCGAGGCTTCTGCTGCGCGAAGGACAACCCTGTGGATGCGGCCAAGACGACCGCGGCGGCAAGGAGGATCTTGGAGGTCTTCAGCATGTGTCGGCCTTTCCTGTTGCGACGCGCAGAGGTTCAGGGACGCATCTCGAGCGCCCGCACGTCGGGATGCGCGCCCGTGATGAAGGAGACGATTTCCTCGGGATCGGTCGCCGCGCGGTCGCGCTCGGCGATCTTGCGGCCGCGGCGGAAGACCGCGATCCGGTCGGCGACCTCGAACACGTCGTGCATGTTGTGGCTGATCAGCACGACGGCCCGGCCGCTGTCGGCGAGGCGGCGGACGAGCTGCAACACCTTGCGCGTCTCGGCGACGGCGAGCGCGGCGGTCGGCTCGTCCATGATGACGAGGCGGGCGTCGAGGTTCAGCGCCCGGCAGATCGCCACCGCCTGGCGCTGGCCGCCGGACAGGCTGCCGACCGGCGCTTCCGCGTCGGAGATGTGGGCTTCCAGCTCCGCGAGGAGGCCCGCCACCTTCCGCTTCATGTCGCGGCGCCGCAGGAACGGGACGCCGAGGACGCGGCGGGTCAGCTCGCGGCCGAGGAAGACGTTCTCGGCGATCGACAGGTTCTCCGACAGCGCGAGTTCCTGAAAGATCGTCGCGATGCCCGCTTCGGCCGCGTCCTGCGGCGAGGCGAAGACCGCCGCCTGTCCGTCGATCAGAATCTCGCCGCCGGTGGCGGGATGGGCGCCGGAGAGGACCTTGATGAAGGTCGACTTGCCGGCGCCGTTGTCGCCGAGCAGCGCCAGCACCTCGCCGGCGCGGATCTCGAGGTTGACGTCGCTCAGCGCCTGCAGCGCGCCGAAGCGCTTGGAGATGTTCCGGGCCTCGATCAGCGGTGGCGCCATGGCGGTGTCCCCCTTGAAGAAGCCCCGGTCAGCCGACCGTCGTCAGCCAGCCGAGCAGGTTCTTCCACAGCCGGCCGTAGCCCTCCCAGGCGCAGAAGGCGGGCGAGAGCCAGTGCGGACCGATGTCGGAGGTCCAGGCGGCGGTGCGGCCCTTGCCGAAGGTTCCGGTGACGAGGAGGGGGTGGCCGCCATGCTCTTCGGGCAGGCTGATCAGCACGTCCGCGCCGGGCTTCGCCTCGACCTCGTTGACGCCGAGAAGCGGCGGCCAGGTGCCGGAAAGGCCGGCGAGAATGCCCTCGGCGGCCTCGATGGTCAGCGCCGCGCCCTCGGGAATCTCGACCCGGTCGTCATAAGGCAGGCAGGTCACCGGCAGCGCCTCCTCGACCGGCGTGCGGCGCCAGCGCGCCTTGCCGTCGATGCCTTGGAAGGAGAAGTAGCCGCCGATCATCAGGAGGCCGCCGCCGTCCGCCGCGAAGTCGCGGATGAGCTTCAGCCGGTTCGGCACGGTGCGGCTGTGCAGCCAGACCGCCGGCGGCAGTAGCAGCGAGTTCGCCCCGATATCGGAAAGGATAATCGCATCGTACTGCGCCAGACCCTCGCGCTCGAATGGGAAGGCCTCGACCGCCTCGTGTGCCGGCAGGTAGGTCAGGGCGAAGTCGGAGTCCTTCAGCGCCTCGACCAGCGGCTCCGCGCCGAGGTGGAAGGTCACCGAGCCGAACTGGTCGAAGCCCTTGTAGTGGGTCGCCGAGCTCATCCAGCTCTCGCCCACCAGCAGCACGTTCTTCTTCGCCATCATGGTCTCCTTTGCCCGGCACGTGCCGGATGAATGGTTGCTTGTCAGACGATCTGCGCGACGGATCGTCGCTCGATCAAGCGCACGGGCAGCCGTTCCGTGCGCGCGGGAACGCCACCTTCGATGGACTGCAGCAGGAGGTCGAGCGCCTTCTTGCCGATGTCCTCGATCGGCTGGCGGATCGCGGTGATCGGCGGTGCGATGAGTTCAAGCGGCCCGGCGTCGTCGAAGGTCACGACGGAGAGGTCGCGGCCGACCGCGACGCCCCGTGCCGCCAGGACCTGCAGCAAGCCGATTAGGATCTCGTCGTTGCCGGCGAAGACGGCGCTAGGCCGCGCCGGCCCGTCGAGCAGGTCGCCGATGGCCGCCGCGCCGAACGCGATCGCGTAAGCGCCGAAGCGTTCGGCCACGACGGCCGCATCGGCGCCCGCCTCGGCGACCGCTCGATGGAGCCCTTCGGCGCGCTCGCGCGCGCTCATGAGGTCGCAGGGTCCCCCGATATAGGCGAGGCGCCGATGGCCGGCCTCGATCAGGTGCCGCCCGGCGAGATACCCGCCCTGCCTGTTGTCGGAGAAGATCTTCGAGACGTCGGCCCCGGGCACGTCTTCGTCGATTAGGACGACGCGCGCGCTCTCGTTGATCGCTTGGGCGAGCGCGCCGTCGCCGTCGTGATGGTTGGTGGCGAACAGCAAGCCGTCGACCACCCCGACGCCCAGCGTGCGGATGTAGCGCAGCTCGCGTTCCAGGCGGTTCGAGGTGGAGCAGAGCATGACCGCGATGCCGCGCTCGTCCGCCGCCTGCTCGACCGCCGCGGCAAGCTTGGAGAAGAACGGGTTGTCGATGTCCGAGATCACCAACCCGATCGCGTCGGAGCGTCCGCGGCTGAGACTTCTGGCATGATGGTTAGGCCGGTAGCCGAGCTCGCGGATCGCCGCCTCGATCCGCCGGCCCGTTGTCTCCGGCAACGCGAGGGAGCCGCTGAGATAGCGGGAGACGGCCGCAGGCGACAGCCCGGCTGCCGCCGCCACTTCCCCTAGGGTCACCCGCTTTCGCCCATTCCTCTGCATGACCTCACGATCATCTTGTAAAGCGATTTAGTAAAGCGCTTAATTTGTGCAATTCGTGGTGCCCGGGGTTCCGGAAAGGGCATGCCGAAGAGCCAGAGTGTAAATCGGCGTGAGTCCCAACGCCGGTCGGCGTAGAAGACACTGATCGCGCTGAACTGGGTTTGGTCACTACGAGGAGCCGAACCACATGCGCGCGGGGCGACTGGTCTACGCGGCGATGGGCTTGGCCGAACCGCACCTGCGGATAGACTGCGACGACATCGATATGGGCGACGACGAGGAAGCGGAAGGCGACCGGACGTGCGCGTTACCATGGATCTTGCGGCCCGGATGTTGAGACCACAAGGCATTTTCAATATCTTCCCGCGTTTGGAGAGTTCGGACGCCGCTCGCTCCACCGCGGGCGTCGTCGAGCCCGCGTCAGAGCCGCGATCCGACGAGGACCTACACAAGCTCCTCTATTGCGTGGACTCCGGCGAGAGCACCAGGAGGTCGAAGCGGGGGTAGGCGTGCCCGGAACGTATCGATGATGGCGAGCCGCTTCTCGCTCGGCCCCTTGCCGTTGATCAAGTCCGACTCGCGCCTAAGCCGAACCGCCTCTCCATCGTCCGAGGGAATGCCGACTACATCGCCAGGTCTTGAGGAGACGAGAGCTTTCACGCCTCGCTCCGCAACCCCGTCGAGAGCCTTCACCGCCTCCGAGAGTCGCGCCGAGCGGCTATGCTGCCTCTCGACCGCTCGCCCGTCGAAGGGGCGGAGGTCAATGATGCCCTCCGTATGGAGCGATAGGCATCCAACGGCATGGAACGCCTTCAGCATGGCGCCGTGGCTGCGGTCCCTCTGCGGAGGCGTGGAAACCTAGATGCTTGTTCGCAGGCGCGACTACGCTCTTTCCCGCACGATGCTTCGAGCGTGGGCTGCCATCTCGAGCGCGATCGTCTCGCTGAGCCCGATATAGCTGGAGGGGTCGGCGGCCTCGCGCACTGTCGTCTCTGAAACCATGCCTTCCAGGACGCCGGAGTCGAGCAGGGTGTCGGCGAGCGGAATACCGGTTTTCAGCGCCTCGGCCACTGCATGGTGGACGAGGTCATGGGCACGGGTACGACCGCATATGGGCGCAAGCGCCATCATGACGTTCTCGGATGCCAGAAACTCGCCGCCGCGCTTGAGGTTCTCGGCCATCCGGCGCTCGTCGATGACGAGGCAGTCGAGCAGCGCCGCCATCTGGACGAGGAGATCGTAGGCGAGGGGACAGGTTTCCTGAACCAGTGCCGAGATCATCTGGTTGTTGGCGCCGTCGCCCTCGAAGGTCGGCTGCATCGCTTCCAATGCAAGCGGGACCTGTGCCCGAAGTCGGGCCGCCACGGAGATGACCTTGACCACGACCTTTGGGTTGACCTTGTGCGGCATGGTGCTGGAGCCGACGGCGTCGTCGCCGAGCGCTTCGGCCGCCTCGCCGTACTCGTCGGCCATCATCACGTAGAGGTCGCGCGCAATCTTCGAGCTTGTCGCCGCGAGGAGGCCGAGCAGCAGGACGTATTCCGCGGTGCAGTCGAGCGCGGCGCGCGAGGGGACTTGGAAGTGGCCGAGGCCGAGGCGCCGAGCCAAGCGCCGGTTGAGCTCCGGCCCCTGGGCGCCGACGGCATGCATCGCTCCCACGGCGCCGCCCCATTGCGCCCGAAAGACGCGCGGGGCGGCGGCATCAAGCCGCTCGCGATGCCGCAGCCATTCCTCAATCCAGCCGGCGACCTTGAAGCCGAAGGTGATTGGCAGTGCTTGGCGCAAATTGGTGCGTGCCACGGTGACGGTCGCGGCATGTCGCTCGGCAAGGCCGGCAAGGCTGGCGAGGATGTCGTCGAAGCGGTCCATCAGGCTCGCATGGGAGCGCTGCATCAGCAGGGCGAGCCCGGTCTGCATGACGTTCTGCGTCGTCGCACCCCAGTGGACGTAGCCGCCGGCATCGCCGTCGCAGGCACTCGAAAGGGCGCGTACCAGGGAGACGATGGGTGCCTTGGTACGCTCGATGTCGTCAGCCATTGCCGCCTCGTCGAGGACGGTGAAGTTCGCCTTGCGGCGAATCTCCATCGCCGCCTCGGCGGGGATCATGCCAAGCTCCGCCTGCGTCTCGGCAAGCGCCGCTTCGACCTCGAGCCAGGACTCCCAGACCGATCGACGGGAGAACGACGCTGCGATGGCGGCCGGGCTCGGCCGTGCGGCCGCCGGAGCGGAAGAGTTGCCGATATCGGTCATGCCTAGAGAACCTGATCAAGGAATGTACGCAGCCGCGGGCTCTCCGGCGCGTCGAACAGCCTGTCCGGCTTGCCCTGTTCGACGATCCGGCCCTGGTCCATGAACACGACCTGCCCGGCGACCTCGCGGGCGAAGCGCATCTCGTGAGTGACGACGAGCATGGTGATGCCCGAGCGCGAGAGATCGCGCATGACTTCGAGGATGCCCTTGACGAGTTCGGGATCGAGCGCCGAGGTGGCCTCGTCGAACAGCATGACGTCCGGCTTCATCGCCAGCGCCCGGGCGATCGCCACGCGCTGCTGCTGTCCACCAGAGAGGCCGGAGGGACGGCGCCGCTCGAAGCCCGCGAGGCCGACGGCGCCGAGTTGCTCCATCGCGACGGCTTCCGCCTCCTGCCGCTTCATGCCCCGCACCTTGCGAAGCGCGAGCGCGACGTTGTCCATCACCGAGAGGTGACTGAAAAGGTTGAAATGCTGGAAGACCATGCCGATCTTGGTGCGCAGCCGGTCGAGGTCGATCTTCGGATCGGTAATCTCCTGGCCCTCGACTAGGATGCGCCCGGCCTGCGGCCGCTCCAGGAGGTTCGTGCAGCGCAGAAGCGTCGACTTTCCCGACCCGGAAGGGCCGATCAGGCAGGTCGTCAGCCCCTTCGGAATGTCGAGCGTGATCTGATGTAGCACCTGATGAGCGCCGAAGAACTTGTCGACCCGCTCGAAGCGTATGCCGGGCCCGGTCACGTCGGCGCTCATCGCGAACTCCCCGGCGCCATCCGCATCCGCCGGTCCCAATTGTTGACCGCATAGGTCAGCGGGACGGTGAGAAGGAGATAGAGGATGCCGGCCGCCGTCAGGGGCGACAGGTTGGCGCTGTTGATCGCGGCGTCCTGCGCGATCGAGAAGATCTCGCGCTGCGTCGCCGTCAGGCCGAGCAGGAAGACCAGCGACGTCCCCTTGATCACCAGGATGAACTGGCCGGTCAGCGGCGGCAGCACGCGGCGGATGCCTTGCGGCAGCATGATGTAGACGAAGGCCTGCGCGCCGCTCATGCCGAGGGTGCGCGCCGCTTCGATCTGGCCGCGCTCGACGCTTTGCAGGCCGGCGCGGAAGATCTCGGCCATGTAGGCGCCCTCGATCAGGCCGATCGCCAGTGCCGCATAGGCGTAGGTGTCGCGCCCGAAGATTGACAAGCCCGCGAGCGGCAGGCCCTGGCCGATGAGGTAGATCGTCAGGATGTGCGGCAGGCCGCGCAGGACGTCGACATAGAACCGGCACGGAAAGCGCACGAGCCGCCGCGGCGCCATCAGGCCCGTGGCGATCAGCAGGCCCACCGCCATCCCGATCAGGGATGCGAGCACCGACAACAGGATGGTGTTCGGCAGGCCGACGACGACGAGCGTCCGAAGCGCCTGCCAGAGGATCGCAGGATCAAAGAACGTCTCCTGGATCCGCTGGAGACCGATGGGCATGGCGTCAGGTCACTTGGCCGCGGGGTGCGGCATGCCGGGATATTCGGCATACATCTCGTCGGGGATATCGACCGAGGGAGGATTCCACTTGGTCCACAACCTGGTGTAGGTGCCGTCCTTCATCAACTTGCCAATCGCGTCGTTCAGCGCGGCGAGGAGTTTGCCGTTCTGCTTGGCGACGGGGAAGGCGGCTATGCCGCTCGTCACCTTCTGCGAACCCTTCAGGTCGTCGTGCTGGTGGATGATCCTGTCAGCCGTCGCGAGGCCCGTGAAGAGGCCGTCGACCTGGCCGGCCCTCAAGGCATTGAGACTGGCGGCAACGTTCGGGAACTCGCGCACGGTGACGTTCGGCGCGATCTTGTTCAGGAGCGGGATCAGGGCGCTGCCGCGGGTGACCGCGACCGTCTTGCCGCCGGCTGACTGCACTTTGGCGATCGGCGCGTCGGCGCGGCTGACGAGGCGCGCCTCGCCATAGCCGACCGGGGTTGTGAAGTCGACCATCGCCTTGCGCTCGGGCGAGACGAGGACGCCGAAGGCGGCGGTGTCGTACTGCTCGTTCTTCACCGCCGGGACCATGCTCTCGAAGTTCGTAGAGACGAAGGTGACGTCGAGCCCGAGTTCCTTGCTGATGTCGCGGGCGAACTCGACGATGTAGCCGGTCGGCTTGCCGTTCTCGATGAAGGAGACGGGCTTGTCGTCGGTGCGGTAGGCGATCGTCAGCTTGCCCGGCACGACGGTCTTCAGCCTGCCGTCCGCTGCGCTCGCAACGCCCGGGACCGACACGGCGCCGGCGATCAAAAGGCTCAGGAACGCCAGGCTGCGGGCGCGGTGTGTCAGAACGGCTTGCATTGGTCGTCTCTCCCGTGACGATTCGATTTGCGGAGCCGCCGGGCGGCCGAGCCGGTCTCGGCCGGGCAGCCCGATCTCCTCCGCTGTCCGTCATAGACGATCGTGACGCGCGACCAATCGGACGCCGCGGCATTTTCTATAAGCTAGACTTATCCGCGATCGGCCGGGCCGCCTCGAGAAGCGTTCGCAACGCCGGCGCCGTGTCGCTGCGCCGGTAGAGCAGCACGAGGTCGGTGGCGATAACGTCGTGGAGCGGGTGGAAGGCGACGCCCGGCAGGCCCAGTCGGCTCGCCGTCTCCGGCACGAGCGCGACGCCGAGCCCTGCGCCGACGAGGCAAAGCATCGTCGCGATCTGCGGCACGGTGTAGGAGACCTTCGGCGTGAAGCCCGCCGCGCGGCAGGCGCTTTCGGACAGGGCGCGCAGCCCGCCGCTCGGCTGGTGCAGATACTGGACGAAGGGTTCTGCGGCGAACTCAGCGAGGCTGACGGCCTGTCCATCCGCTCCGTCATGGTCCGCCGTCGCGAGGACCATCGTCTCGCGGTCCAGGACGAGGCAGGCAATTTCCGGTTCAAGCGGCGGCAGCGGCGTGCGGGCGATGCCGAAGTCGAGCACGCGCTCGCCGATCTGTCGCAGCTGCTGGACCGCGGGCCGCTGATCGAGCTGCAGCGCGATCGGCGAGGAACCGCCCGCGATCGCCTGCATCAGCAAGCGGAAGGCCGGATGCAGCGCGGCCGAGCCTACATAGCCGGCTGCGAGCGTCCGGCTATTCTCGCGCCCGGCCGCCGAGCCGATCCGCTCGGCCCGCTCGGCCTGTGCGAGCACCGCCTGGGCTTCGGCGAGCACCGCCTGTCCAGTTGCGGTCAGCTCGATCCGGCGCCGCGTGCGGTCGAAGAGGGCTGTGCCGAGATGCGCCTCCAGCGTCTGGACGAGTTGGCTGAGCGCCGGCTGACTGACGCCGAGCGTCTCGGCGGCGTGTCCAAAATGCCGCGTCTCGGCAGCGACGGCAAAGGCGCGCCAGTGGCGCAATTCGACGGGCATCAAAACGTCCGACGCTCGAGGGCTCTGACCGCGCTTTCTGCGGCAACCGTTCCTAACACCGAACGGCTGTTCGAGTGCAGGTGCGTTGGCGTGAAGTCTTCATCCGCCCACGGTCCGCGCCGATCCCTCCGCCACAGGACGCTCCGGAGCATCAACGACTTGAGGGTAGATGGCGGAGGGGATGGGATTGTCCGCCGACCTAGGACAAGTAGTTGCCTTCTATGGAGCGCTATCGTTGCTGATTGCCGTTTATGTTCCGCCAACCGGCACCAACTTTAAACGTACGACCTAATCGGCAGTCCAACGCCTTTGCGGCCGCTTTGCGCCCATTCGAGCCATTCCGGTGAGCATCCCGTTTTACCGGGAGCGGACATTTGTGCAGCAGGCGGCGACGAACCATCTAACTCTCCTTTCTTCGGTAGCGCTGCATAGGCGTTGCAGGGCCGCGCGATAGCGAAGGCTATGTCTTAGGGTCCGATGGTTAGCCCGAGCAAAGCGTGGTGGATCGCGATGGCAGGTCGCTCAACGGTTCTGGCATGTTCGGATCGCCAGAATGCCGGATGTTCGACGACTGGAGACAGCACGATCTGTTCGTCGGCCCGCTTCACGCGCCCCAAATATGCGTTTACGCCGGCCGCTGCCGACTGTGCATCACCGCCGAGCAGATACCCCGCCATGAAGCCGGCAGCATGGTTTTCAGCGTATTTGCCCGAACGGAACCGATCGACGCCTTCGACCACATACTCGCGGCAAAGGTAGGTGTCGCTTCCATCCAGGCGCTTGCACTCTATGATCGCATGAGGATCGTGCTCAGCGTGGCGCAGGAAAACTTCTACGACATACAGGGGAATATCTGTTCGACCGTCGGGTGTCATGACATCGGGTTTAGAGCGCGACTCCATGCCGAGCGCCACGATGAAGGACTTTCCCCACGCCAGCGTTCCAGACGTCAGAGCTTGGCGCATGCCGTCTCGCAGCCGTTCGGTCATGACGACCTCGCCCTCTAAGGCCGTCTCCCCATCTATGGCCGCCAAAGCCCAGCCCTCCCGCACCGTCACCAGGATCGCGGCGACCACCTCATCGGCCAGGGCGATATATTCGCGCCCGGCTACGCCTTGGGACTCATGGGGGATCCTCAATGTCGGCGCCCCGCAAAGCTCTCGGCGATCACCGCGTCTGCGTCCTCAAGCGCCACGCTCTCCAGCCAGTGGCGACGAGCCGCCGGCTTGATGATCACGAGCTCGTTGCGACCATGGACCCGCAGTTCGCGCTGACCGGTGAGTGCGCTGGCGAGACGCACCTTCATTCGGTCCTCGAGCCGTCCGAAGACCGCCGTGAGACTTCCGTCGGGCGAGACGATTTCGACCTCCGGGGCCTTGGCGCCGTCCTCCAGGACGAACCGGACAATCCGCATCGCATCCGTGCCACACAGGTCGAACACTTCCGCTCGAACGCTTCGTTGGCGACGCGCCGAAAGCCATCGATCCAGCATGGCTGAGAAAGTCTGTGCATAGGCCGCGACACCCTGGCGCGGGTCCGCCGGGGTCACGGAGTCGGAAAGCCCCGCCCTCCATTGCCATCCGGCTTTGAGGAGCCCGTCTCGCACCACTATCCGGTCGTCAGAGTCGAGGCCGTAGACGTCGAAGACGGCATCGTCGAGCGCAATCCAATCTTCTGCGTTCGGAGCCCGAGTCCGGAATTGTTGCTCAAGCGCATAGATCTTTCGACCGGCATCTGAATCCGCGATCAGCTTGAGATCCGGCGTGGGCAGCAGCGCCACGTCCTGTCGGAAGAGACGCCGTTTGTAGAGGCCGAACTCTCCGGCGGTCATGAGGAAGAACCAAGCCGCCAAGGCTGAGTGTAAATCGGCGTGGAATAAGGGGTCTGACGCACTCTCGATGACGATCAGGCGGCGCCGAGCAGTCGGGCTTCGAGGAGATCGAGCTTGGCACGCCCGTACATCTGCCGCTTC
>NZ_JBFTEH010000018.1:0-44490 GCF_041027365.1 Jiella sp. M17.18
AAAGTCGGTCGCTGCCAGGTCTGCCAATCGCAAAAAACACCAAGCGTCTTCTTCTCTCACCATTCCCACCTCAAAGCCCCGCTCGGCACCCCCGGCGGGGCTTTCGCGCGTCCAAGGGTGGGACGCGGCGCCTTCTAACGCCCAACGCGCAGGCCAAAGCGCGCCTCGCCTAACGCCCCAACCCGGACGCGAGACCGCAGAACCCCCACCCGAAGCTTGCGCAGGACACGCACCGTCATCGCGCTGTTACACGCGCCGCCCAAAAGGCTGACCGAAAATGCGAGGCAAAACCGGGTCTTAGAGATCGGTTCAAAGTTCGGTTGTAGGGACGAACGTAACTTGTTCGGGTGTCGAACCGCCGCTATAAGCCGCCTGGCGGGAATGGAGGTGCGTGATGAGTGAGACCATGAACAGCGATCTGACTCTCTCGGAAGACGGGCCGTTCATGAACGACCGTCAGAAAGAATATTTCCGGAAGAAGCTGCTCGCCTGGAAGGCGGAGATCCTGCGGGAGTCGCGCGAGACGCTGGAGGCGCTCGCCAACGACAACAGCAACCTCGCCGACATCGCCGACCGTGCCTCCTCCGAGACGGACCGCGCCATCGAGCTGCGGGCCCGGGACCGCCAGCGCAAGCTGATCGCCAAGATCGATGCGGCGCTGGAGCGGATCGAGGACGGCTCCTACGGCTATTGCGAGGAGACCGGCGAGCCGATCAGCCTGAAGCGCCTGGACGCTCGCCCCATCGCCACCCTCTCCCTGGAAGCGCAGGAACGGCACGAGCGCCGCGAGAAGGTCTACCGCGACGAATAGGCGTCTGCGGACCGATATCCGGCGAAGGCGGGATTCTCGCCTTCGCCTCCGCAGGTAACGGTCCCACCGGTATGCTGCGGCGAATAACGAGGCACGGCTTTTGGCCCGTGGCGGCCAATGACGGCGGCGATCCTCTCATGTCCGGCCTGCCTTCAAACCCTGCCGCCGCCGAGGGCGAGACGCTCGGCGGCGCCTCGCCAGGACCAAAGCAGAATTCCCGCCGTGCGGCTATCCGACCCTCCAGCCGCTAAGCTGGCCGGTCTTCGGAACCCGTGGCGAAGCTGAGATCGCCGAGCAGCCGTTCCATTTCCTCCTCGAGCGTCAGCTCGTTGCGCACTTCGGGTCGCGCGTCGGGCTTTCCGGATACCGGACGCGCCGGCGGGGGCGGGGCTGCGCGCGGTGACATGCGTCCCGGGGCCCCGCCACCCGGCGGCGGCATCACCGGTGTCTGCCGCTCGCGCCGCGGGCTCGCGTCGCCCGCTGCCGGCGCAGCCACTTCATCAGCCGATCCGCGATCTGCCGCGGCGGCGTCCGGGCTCGCGCGTCGCTCATCGGTCCTGCCGGCGTCGACCGGCCCGGAGCGATCCGCCCGCGGCGTTTCGGCCTCAGGCAGCTCCGGCGGTTCGCGGCGTGCCGGCGTGGCTTGCGACGCAGCCAAGGGCGCGGGGAGGTCAGGCTCTTCCGACAGCGTGCGGCGATCCTCGGCTCTCGGCTGAACCGTTCCGGCTTCCGCCGCCGGCTCCGCAGCCTCTGGGGCGGCAGGCTCGGGCGATGCGAAGGGCGCTTCGGCTCCTGGATTCCCGGACGAGGAGCTCGCCGGGCCGGACGCACCGGCTGACGAAGGGTCCGGGTCGGCGGAGACGGGCGATCCGGAAAGGGAGGGCGACAGCGACGGGCCGGCCTGCCGGTCCGGATCGAAGAATGCGGCGTCGCTGAAATCGGAATCCAGCTGGGCCGAAAGGAAATCCTCCAGGCTCGGCTCGTTCGCGGCCGTAGCTGACTGAGAACTGTGCACCTGGGCCGGCGGCGCCTTCGCCTCCTGCGGCTCGGTGGAGGCCGCGGGGGTGCCACGGTTCTGGATCGCCATCGCGAAGCTTTTCACCGACAGGGGTCGACGTGGCTGGGGCTGCACCCTGCCGGATCCGGTCTCGACCGGAGCTGCCGTCGCGTCTCCGACATGCGCGCCGAGAGCCGATTGCGAGCGATTCATCTGCTCCCGCAGCGCCGCACGCTCGCTGCCCTGTTCGTCGGCGGCTGGCGCTATCGGCGGCTGCGGCTTCGGCTCCGGCATCGTGAGGCTCGGTTCCCGCCGGCTGTCTGCCGGCTCGCGCCGGGCGGAACCACCGGGCGCCGCGCTCTCGCCACCTTTGGGCGCCCGATCCGACGCGTCCTCGCGCGGCTGCGGCGCGAGCGTCGGCGTCGCACGCGATCGCGGCTGCACCGCAGGCGCTGCCGCAGGCGGCGGCTCCGCCCTGGCGCCGCCGGGGATCTGCATGCGCGCCGCATATTGGCGCACGATGTTGGCGGCGATGGCGGCCGGACCGTCTGTCTTGCGCGGGCTCGCGTCCCGTGGCGGGTGGTCGGGCTTGGCGACCGGTCGTTCAGGCGCCGACATGGGCGGAACCGGCGCCGGCCGCGGGACGTCGCTCGGCCGCGGAGCGGCGGTGGCGGCGCGCCGTTGCGCAGGAGCGGCAGGCTCGCGGCGGCTCTCGGGCTGCGGCTGCGGGCCGGGCGTGCCCGGGACTGGCGCCGCGCGATTTGCGCTTGCGGAGCGGGCGAGGGGGCGCGCCGGCGCCGCGGCGCCCTGCGGAACCACTCGCTCGTCCGGCTCGAGGGCGAGGGTCGGCTCCGCCGGCCAGTCGTGATGGCGTGCGTTCGCGGCCGCCGGGACGCGCAGGATGTTGCCTTCCACCAGGAGATCGTTCTGCCCGCCGATCAGGACCAGATGTTCGATCTCGTCGCGGCGCACCAGCACGAGCTTGCGCTTCTCGTCGACCCGGGCGACGTCCATCACCGCGAGCCGCGGTGCCCGCGATTTCGGGCCGGTGCCGATCCGTCCGCCGCCGAGCGCCTTCTTGGCGAGAATGATGACGAGCATCGCCAGGATGCAGACGACCGCAGCCACGAAGGCGACCCAGACGATCTGTGCCACGCCTTCTCCGAAGAGATCGATGATCCATTGTGGCATGCGGGCGGTGACCTCCTGCAATTCTGTTCGCAATGGTCGGATCCGTGCGGATACGACTTGACCGGGCGCCTGCGCCTTTCGCAAGCGCAAGGCCAGTCAGCTCCTTCATAGTGCGTTTGGGGTCTTCCGCGAAGGGCGAGGTGGCGATTCCGGCTGCCGGGCGAGCAAAACCCGGGCGCGCGGCTCTCGTCTCGCGAAAGGTTTTGTTTCACAATCGGCCGAGGCGGCGACAACGAGCAAGGATGATTCGGAATGAGCGGAACCGCGACGGGATCGGTCGAAAAGCCGCTGATCGACCGGGCAACGGCGGCGTCGGGCGTCCGGCGGCTTCTGGTGCTCGGCGGGGCTCTGCTTCTGATCGCGGCCGCATTGGCGCTGTTCGGGCAGGCCTATGGGGGGATCGCGCTGCTCGTCATCTTCGGCATCCTCGCAGCGATCGGCATCGGCGCGATCTTCGCGACGGCACTCGGCTTCATGCGGGTGGGCGGGCGCTCGGGCGAGGGATCGATCGCCCGCGACTTCCTCGACACCGCGCGCAACGGCACGATCATCCTCGATCGCAAGGGCCAGATCGTCTACGCCAACCGGGCCTATGGGGAGATCACCGGGGCGGCGAAGGCGGCGGACGTGAGAGCGCTGGAGCGGCTGCTCGGACGCGAGCCGGAGGCCCGCGAGGCGATCTATTATCTCGCCAATCTCGCGCGGGAAAACCGCGCGGGTCAGCGCGAATTCCGCTTGGCGCGAAGCCTCTCCGGCGCGGCCGGGCAGGAGGGCTCCCCTTGCTGGTACCGCGCCTCGGTGCGTCCGCTGCCGACGGCGGGGGGCACGATGCAGGCCTGGCAGATCCTCGACATCACCGCCGACCGCAAGCATGAGGAGAGCTCGTTCCAGGACCTGCAGCATGCGATCGACTATCTGGACAAGGCGCCGGCCGGTTTCTTCGCCGCCGACGCCAATCATCGCATCGCCTATATCAACGCGACGCTGGCCGACTGGCTCGGGCTCGACCTCGGCGACTTCCAGCCCTTTGCCCGCTCGATCCTGGAATTCGTGCCGCCCGCCGCCCGTGCGCTTCTGCGCTCCGACGACGACCAGACCGGAACCGAGAGCACCAGCGTCGTCGACCTCGACCTGATCACCGCCAGCGGTCGCAGCCTGCCCGTGCGGCTGCTGCGCAAGCCCGTCGCCGACGATCTCGCCGCCCCCGGCATCGTGCGCACGCTGGTTCTCAACCGCAGCGGCGAGAGCGATGCGGCAACGCCGCTGGAGGTCGCCGAGGCGCGGTTCACGCGGTTCTTCAACTCCTCCCCGATGGCGATCGCGGCGCTCGACGAGGACGGCCGGATCGTCCGCTCGAACGCCGCCTTCCGGCAGCTGTTCGGGTCGAAGGTGGCGACCGGCGAGGCGGACATGGCCGACGCGATCCGCGAGAGCGGACGCGCGGCATTGCGGTCCGCGGTTCGCTCGGCCACCGCCGGACGGGCCGGAATTCCGCCGGTCGACGCGGAAGTCGAGGGCGAGAAGACGCGGTCCGTCCGCCTCTATGTCAGCGGCGTGCCGCGGACCGGGCCGGAAACCGACGAGGTGGCGATCCTCTACGGCGTCGACATCACGCAGCAGCGGGTGCTCGAGGAACAGTTCGCCAAGAGCCAGAAGATGCAGGCGATCGGCAATCTCGCCGGCGGCATCGCCCATGACTTCAACAACGTGCTGACGATCATCACCGCCTCGGTCGATTTCCTGCTCCTCAACCACCGCACCGGCGACCCGTCCTTCCAGGATCTCCTCCTCATCAAGCAGAGCGCCAACCGCGCCGCCTCGCTGGTGCGCCAGCTGCTCGCCTATTCCCGCCGCCAGACGATGCGGCCGAAAATGCTGAACCTCACCGACGTGATCGCCGACATGCACCTGCTCTTGAAGCGGGTGAGCGGCGATCACGCGACGCTGGAGCGCCAGCACGCCCGCGACCTGTGGCCGGTCATGGCCGATATCGGCCAGTTCGAGCAGGTGATCACCAATCTCGTGCAGAACGCCCGGGACGCCATGCCCGACGGCGGCAAGATCACCATCTCGACCCGCAACGTCCCCGCAGCCGAAGCCGCGACCATGGGCTATGCCGAGCTGACGGAGGGCGACTACGTCCTCGTCGAGGTCGCCGACACCGGCACCGGCATGCCGCCGGATGTCGCCGAGCGGATCTTCGAGCCGTTCTTCACCACCAAGGAGATCGGCAAGGGCACCGGCCTCGGCCTCTCCATGGTCTACGGCATCATCAAGCAGTCCGGCGGCTTCATCTTCGTCGAGTCGGCGCCCGGCCAGGGCACGACCTTCCGCATCTTCCTGCCGCGCCACGTCTCGACCCAGGTCGCTCCCAGCGAGGCGGGGCCGGCGACGGGCGAGGCGATCAAGGACCTGTCGGGCACGGCCTCCATCCTGCTCGTCGAGGACGAGGACCACGTGCGGGCCGGCAATGTGCGGGCGCTGAAGATGCGCGGCTACGAGGTCCACGAGGCGGCCTCCGGCCAGGAGGCGCTGGAGATTCTCGACGAGGTCGACGGCAAGATCGACCTCGTCGTCTCCGACGTCGTGATGCCGGAGATGGACGGGCCGACGCTGCTCAAGGAGATGCGCAAGACCCGTCCGGACCTGAAGTTCATCTTCGTGTCCGGCTATGCGGAGGACGCGTTTGCGAAGAACCTGCCGGAAGGCGAGAAGTTCGGCTTCCTGGCAAAGCCCTTCTCGCTGCGCGACCTCGCGGTCGCCGTGAAGACCGCGATCGACAACGATTGAGGGCGGGACCCTCAGTCTTCCTTCGACAGGGCGACGGCGATGTCGGCCGCGAGTGCGGCGTTCGACACGATCAGGTCGATATTGGTCGCGAGCGAGCGGCCGTCGCTGAGCTCGACGATCCGCTGCAGCAGGAATGGCGTGACGTCCTTGCCCGCGATTCCGCGCTCGCGCGACTCGGCGATCGCCTGCGCGATCCATCCCTCCACGCGGTCGGCCGGAAGCGCCTTGTCGGGGGCGAGCGGGTTGGCAACCAGCATGCCGCCGCCAAGCTCCAGCCGGTCGCGCGCCTTCTGGAAGGCCGCGATGGCAGCGGCGTCGTCCAGCCGCAGCGGCGCCGGCAGGCCCGACTCGCGCGACCAGAAGGCCGGGAACTCGTCCGTCCGGTAACCGACGACCGGCACGCCCTTGGTCTCCAGGAACTCCAGCGTCTTGGCGATGTCGAGGATCGCCTTGGCGCCGGCGCAGACGACGATCACCCCCGTGCGCGCCAGTTCCTCGAGGTCGGCGGAAATGTCGAAGCTGGTCTCGGCCCCGCGGTGCACGCCGCCGATCCCGCCGGTGGCAAAGACGGCGATGCCGGCGCGCTCCGCCGCGATCATCGTCGCCGCCACCGTCGTCGAGCCGGTGCGCCCGCCGGCGATGGCGAAGGCGAGATCGGCGCGCGACAGCTTCATCACGTCCTCGGCCTTCGCCAGCGCTTCCAGTTCGTCCGACGTCAGACCGACCCGGAGGTCGCCGCCGACGACGGCGATCGTTGCCGGCACCGCGCCCCGCTCGCGCACCGTCGCCTCGACGCGCTGCGCGGTCTCGAGGTTCTGCGGGAAGGGCATGCCGTGCGTGACGATGGTGGATTCCAGCGCGACCACCGGACGCCCGCTCTGGAGCGCCTCGGCGACCTCGGCGGACGGGGTGAAGGCGTTTGCGGCAGTCATCATGAAGTCCTTTCTGGTTGAACCGGCGCTTCGAGCGCCGCGACGCCGTCGTCGATCCGTTGCGGCAGATCGGCAGGCGGAAAGTGTTCGAGCGAGATGCGGAGCGAGGCGGCGACGACACCGCGGCGAACGCTGTCGGTCCAGCCGAGCCCGGCGGCGAGGCCGGTGAGCGCGGCGGCCGCCAGCGTATCGCCGGCGCCGGTCACGTCGCGTGGGCGCACGGTGGGCGGCCGCTGCATCAGGACGCTGCCCGCTTCGACGATGGCGGCCTCGCGCGGACCGTCCGTGACGACCGCCCGGCTCGCGCCGCGTTCGGCGACCAATTCGGCGAGGCGGGGAAGATCCGTTGCCGGCGGCGCGTCCGTCAGGCTGGCAGCCTCCGCGCGCGACAGCACGAGAGCGGATAGAGCCGGGAGCACGCCGATCAGCCGGCGCACCTTGGCGGGCGAGACCGCGATCGCGGCGACGGGACGGGGGCCGGCTGTAGCCACCAGCGCCTCGATCGCCGGGGGCGGCAGGTTGGCGTCGACCAGCAGGGCGTCGGCGCCGGCGATCGACGCGCGTATGTGGCGCCGCGAGAGGACGCGCGGCGAGAGGAGATCGTAGAGCGCCATGTCGGCGATGCCGGCGACGAGTTCGCCGCGATCGTCGAGGATCGCGGTGTAGCTCGGCGTGCCGCGATCGAGCCACGTCACGCTTCCGTCCTCGATCCCGGCGTCCTGAATGGCGGCCGCCACGCGGCTGCCGTCGCTGTCGCCGCCGCGCGCGCCGTGGAAGGCGACGTCCCAGCCGAACGCCCGCAGCGCCACCGCCGCGTTGAACGCCGCGCCGCCGGCCGTGGCGGTCAGCCGTCCGGGATTGGAAGCTGCCGGAATGAAGGGGCCGTCGGCCTTGCCGCGGCGGTCGAGGTGAGCCGCGCCGGCGACGAAGACGCGCCGCGGCGTCGAAGCAGTTTCTGCGATCTTCATAAAACTTTAACGAGCCTCAGGTGCCGCGGCCGATTCGCGATGCCCGTCAGAACGGAACAAATCAGGAATATCCTCTTGTAGGGCGCGAACAAAAAGAGTACATTAGGGAAAGACACGGCATCATTGCACCCCCATCCAACGCGTGGAATAAGGTCCCGTCTCCATGGCACAGAACACACTCCGTCTCGTCGAGGATAATTCGTTGGACAAGAACAAGGCTCTCGATGCCGCGCTGTCGCAGATCGAGCGGGCGTTCGGCAAGGGCTCGATCATGCGGCTCGGCCAGAACGAGCAGATCGTCGAGATCGAGACGGTCTCGACGGGTTCTCTCGGGCTCGACATCGCGCTGGGCGTTGGCGGTCTGCCCAAGGGCCGTATCGTCGAGATCTACGGACCGGAAAGCTCGGGCAAGACGACGCTGGCGCTGCATACGATCGCGGAAGCGCAGAAGAAGGGCGGCATCTGCGCCTTCGTCGACGCCGAGCACGCGCTCGACCCGGTCTATGCCCGCAAGCTGGGCGTCGACCTCGAAAATCTCCTGATCTCGCAGCCGGATACCGGCGAGCAGGCGCTGGAGATCACCGACACGCTGGTGCGCTCCGGCGCGATCGACGTGCTGGTGGTCGATTCGGTCGCGGCGCTGACGCCGCGCGCCGAGATCGAGGGCGAGATGGGCGACTCGCTGCCCGGCATGCAGGCGCGGCTGATGAGCCAGGCGCTGCGCAAGCTGACCGGCTCGATCTCGCGCTCGAAGTGCATGGTGATCTTCATCAACCAGATCCGCATGAAGATCGGCGTGATGTTCGGCTCGCCCGAGACCACGACCGGCGGCAACGCGCTGAAGTTCTACGCCTCCGTGCGTCTCGACATCCGCCGCATCGGCTCGATCAAGGAGCGCGACGAGGTCACCGGCAACCAGACCAAGGTCAAGGTGGTCAAGAACAAGCTGGCGCCCCCCTTCAAGCAGGTCGAGTTCGACATCATGTATGGCGAGGGCGTCTCGAAGATGGGCGAGCTCGTCGACCTCGGCGTCAAGTCGGGGATCGTCGAGAAGTCCGGCGCCTGGTTCTCCTACAACAGTCAGCGGCTGGGGCAGGGACGGGAGAACGCCAAGCAGTTCCTGCGCGACAATCCGGCCGTGTCGGCGGAGATCGAGACGGCGATCCGCCAGAACGCCGGCCTGATCGCCGAACAGCTGCTCGACGACGGGCGGGACGATCAGGAGTCGCTCGACGACTGATCGGCGGGCGACTTGCCACGGGTGCGGCACCGGTCGCGCGCGTGTCAGATGGACACGTGTCGCGCGCCTTTGTAAAAAGCCGTTCTCCCGGCGCCGTCCGTAGCTTGCGGCGCCGGCTCTCCCGTGTCTATCCGCATTTGCGAAGGTCTCGTCTATGAGTGGCGTCAACGAAATCCGGTCGGCTTTTCTCGGCTATTTCGAGAAGAACGGACATGAGCGTGTCGCCTCCTCGCCGCTTGTGCCGCGCAACGACCCGACCTTGATGTTCACCAATGCCGGCATGGTGCAGTTCAAGAACGTCTTCACCGGACTGGAGAAGCGTCCCTATTCGCGCGCGACGACGGCGCAGAAGGTGGTCCGGGCCGGCGGCAAGCACAACGATCTCGACAATGTCGGCTATACGGCGCGCCATCACACCTTCTTCGAGATGCTGGGGAACTTCTCCTTCGGCGACTATTTCAAGGACGTCGCGATCGAGCTCGCCTGGAACCTGACGACGCGGGAGTTCGGTCTGCCGAAGGACCGGCTTCTCGTCACCGTCTATTCCGAGGACGACGAAGCGGCAAGCCTCTGGAAGAAGATCGCCGGCCTGTCCGACGACCGGATCATCCGCATCCCGACCTCAGACAATTTCTGGACGATGGGCGAGACCGGCCCCTGCGGCCCGTGCTCGGAGATCTTCTTCGACCAGGGCGAGGGCGTTGCCGGCGGCCCTCCGGGGAGCCCCGACGAGGACGGCGACCGGTTCCTGGAGTTCTGGAACCTCGTCTTCATGCAGTTCGATCAGGTCGACGCCGAGACGCGCCTGAACCTACCGCGCCCGTCGATCGACACCGGCATGGGTCTCGAACGCATGGCGGCCATCCTGCAGGGCGTCACCTCGAACTACGAGACCGACCTCTTCCGCCGGCTGATCGGCGCGGTCGAGGAGGCGATCGGCTCGCATGCGTCCGGGGCCTCGCTGGCGAGCCACCGGGTCATCGCCGACCACATCCGCGCGACGGCCTTCCTCATCGCCGACGGTGTGCTGCCCTCGAACGAGGGCCGGGGCTATGTCCTGCGCCGCATCATGCGCCGCGCCATGCGCCACGCGAAGATGCTGGGCGCGCGCGAGCCGGTGCTCTACAAGATCCTGCCGACGCTGGTCGCCGAGATGGGCCGGGCCTATCCGGAGCTGGTGCGCGCCGAGGCGCTGATCGCCGAGACGCTGAAGCTCGAGGAGAAGCGCTTCCTGCAGACGCTCGATCGCGGCCTGTCGCTTCTGTCGGAGGCGACCGAGGGCATGTCGGCCGGCGCCAAGCTCTCCGGCGAGACCGCCTTCAAGCTCTACGACACCTTCGGCTTCCCCCTCGACCTGACGCAGGACGCGCTGCGCCAGCGCGGCATCGAGGTCGATCTCGATGCCTTCAACACCGCGATGCAGCGCCAGAAGGCCGAGGCCCGCGCGAGCTGGGCGGGGTCCGGCGAGGCGGCCGCAGAGAACGTCTGGTTCCCGATCCGCGAGCGCGTCGGCGCGACCGAGTTCCTCGGCTACGACACCGAGCGTGCGGAGGGCGCGGTCGTCGCGCTGGTCAGGGACGGCAAGGAAGTCGAGAGCGCGGGAGAAGGCGAGGAGGTCTCCGTCGTCCTGAACCAGACGCCGTTCTACGGCGAATCCGGCGGCCAGCTCGGCGATACCGGAACCATGCGCGGCGACGGCGTGGAACTGGAGGTCACCGACACCCGCAGGTTCGCCGAGGGGCTGTTCGTGCACCGCGCGCGGGTGACGAAGGGTGTCGTCAAGGTCGGAACGCCGCTCGACCTCGAGGTCGATCACCGGCGCCGGACGATGATCCGCGCCAACCATTCTGCGACGCATCTCCTGCATGAGGGGCTGCGCGAGGTGCTGGGCAGCCACGTTGCGCAGAAGGGCTCGATGGTGGCGCCGGACCGGCTGCGCTTCGACTTCTCGCATCCCAAGCCCATCGAGGCCGGCGAGCTTGCGGAAGTGGAGCGGCTCGCCAACGGCATCGTCCTGCAGAACGCGCCGGTCGAGACCCGCATCATGGCGGTGGACGACGCGATCGCCTCCGGCGCAATGGCGCTGTTCGGCGAGAAGTACGGCGACGAGGTCCGCGTGGTGTCCATGGGAACCGCCGAGGAGGGGGAGAAGGCCGGCAAGACCTTCTCCGTGGAGCTCTGCGGCGGGACACATGTGCGCGCGACGGGCGACATCGGGCTCGTCCACATCGTCTCCGAGGGCGCCGTCGCGGCTGGCGTACGGCGTGTCGAGGCGCTGACCGGCAAGGCGGCGCGCGACTATCTCCTGGAGCAGGACGCGCGGGTTCGGCGCATGGCGGCAGTGTTGAAGGCCGCGCCGGCCGAGGTCGCCGACCGGCTGGAGACGCTGGTCGAGGAACGCCGCCGGCTGGAGCGCGAACTCGCCGAGGCGAAGAAGCGCCTGGCGCTCGGCGGGGGCGGTGGCGAGGCCGCGGGTCCGCAGGCGAAGGACGTCGCCGGCGTCAGCTTCCTCGGCCGCGTGCTCGACGGCGTCTCCGGCAAGGACCTGAAGGGCCTCGTCGACGAGGCGAAGGCGCAGATCGGCTCGGGCGTCGTCGCCTTCGTCGGCGTGGCGGACGGCAAGGCGAGCGTCGTCGTCGGCGTCACCGACGACCTGACGGGTCGCTTCGACGCGGTCAGCCTGGTGCGTGAGGCGAGCGCGGCGATCGGCGGCAAGGGTGGCGGCGGCCGGCCCGACATGGCGCAGGCCGGCGGTCCGGACGGTGACAAGGCGAACAGCGCAGTGGCAGCGGTCGAGGCGGCGCTGGCCGCCTGACCGGTTCCAGCCGACGGACATTACCCAAGCGAGGGGCGCGGCGGAGGATTTCCGGCCGCGCCTTTTTCCTATCCGGCCGCAGCCCCGCGTCCGGCGTAATCGCCGTTGGGGCCGGTGCCGTGCGGCCGGTCCTGAAACGGTCCGGCATCGAAGGCCGCGGCGGCAGGCGCTGCGCGTGGAGACGGGGCCGTCCGCGCTCAGCCGCGAACCGCCAAAACGAAAACGCCCGGCGCAATGGCCGGGCGTCTCCTCGATTGCGCTGATCGCGCGAAGGCTTACGCCATCGCCTTCTGCAGGTTCTCGTCGACCTTGTCGAGGAAGCCGGTGGTCGAGAGCCACGGCTGGTCCGGGCCGATCAAGAGCGCCAGGTCCTTGGTCATGAAGCCGCTCTCGACGGTCGAGATGCAGACCTTCTCCAGCGTCTCGGCGAAGGTCTTCAGGTCGTCGTTGCCGTCGAGCTTGGCGCGGTGGGCAAGGCCCCGCGTCCAGGCGAAGATCGAGGCGATCGAGTTGGTCGAGGTCTGCTCGCCGCGCTGATGCTGGCGATAGTGCCGGGTGACGGTGCCGTGCGCGGCCTCCGCCTCGACGGTCTGGCCGTCCGGCGTCATCAGCACGGAGGTCATCAGGCCGAGCGAGCCGAAGCCTTGAGCGACGATGTCCGACTGCACGTCGCCGTCGTAGTTCTTGCAGGCCCAGACATAGCCGCCCGACCACTTCAGCGCCGCCGCGACCATGTCGTCGATGAGGCGGTGCTCGTAGGTGATCTTCTTGGCCTCGAACTGGGTCTTGAACTCGGCGTCGAAGATCTCCTGGAACAGGTCCTTGAAGCGGCCGTCATAGGCCTTCAGGATGGTGTTCTTGGTCGAGAGATAGCAGGGCACGCCGCGCTGCAGGGCGTAGTTGAACGAGGCCCGGGCGAAGTCCTTGATCGACTCGTCGAGATTGTACATCGCCATCGCGACGCCGGAGGCCGGCGCGTCGAACACCTCGTGCTCGATCTCCTGGCCGTCCTCGCCGACGAACTTGATCGTCAGCTTGCCCTTGCCGGGGAAGCGGAAGTCGGTGGCGCGGTACTGGTCGCCATAGGCATGGCGGCCGACGATGATCGGCTTGGTCCAGCCGGGCACCAGGCGGGGCACGTTCTTGCAGATGATCGGCTCGCGGAAGATGACGCCGCCGAGGATGTTGCGGATCGTGCCGTTCGGCGAGCGCCACATCTTCTTCAGGCCGAATTCCTCGACGCGGGCCTCGTCCGGCGTGATCGTGGCGCATTTGACGCCGACGCCGTGCTTCTTGATGGCATTGGCCGCATCGACGGTCACCTGGTCGTCGGTCGCGTCGCGATGTTCGACGCCGAGGTCGTAATATTCGAGATCGATGTCGAGATAGGGATGGATCAGCTTGTCCTTGATGAGCTGCCAGATGATCCGCGTCATCTCGTCCCCGTCGATCTCCACGACCGGGTTTGCGACCTTGATCTTTGCCATCGGTGCCTTCCTAGGAAATGAAATCGCGGCATTCGGCCGCGCGGCTTCGGGCGCGGCGTGCTGCCCGACACTCAGCGCGCCCTATAACACCCGTCCTCGCAGACGCAAAGCAGCGCGCCGGCCTCGCCCGCGGACCGGCGCCGCTTGCGTGACATCGTCAGCCATCCCGGAGCAATCGATGGGAAGACCAGTACGCGTCGAGGCGGCCTGCGGGCCGGTGTGCGGCTATGAGCACGGGCGGATCGTCCAATTTCTTGGCATCCCCTACGCGGAGCCGCCGCTGGGCGAGCGGCGCTTTGCTGCCCCCGTGCCGCGCCGACACTTCGCGGAGACCTTCGATGCGGACCGCTACGGTCCCGCCGCGCCGCAGCGCCGCTCAATGCCGACGCCGCTCGCCAAGATCGCCGGGGCGGCGAGCGAATTCTCCGAGGACTGCCTCTACCTCAACGTCTGGACGCCGGATCCGGGCGGCCAGCGCCCGGTGCTGGTGTTCATCCACGGCGGCGCCTTCATCATTGGCTCGGGGTCGCAATATCCGGGCGACGACCTCGCCCGGCGCGGCGACGTGGTCGTCGTCACGCTGAACTATCGGCTCGGCCTCGTCGGCTTCAACGCCTTCGCCGAGATGTTCCCGGGTGACGAGCGGTTTCAGCCGAATGCCGGCCTCATCGACCAGCGCCTGGCGCTGCAATGGGTGCGCGACAACATCGCCGCCTTCGGCGGGGATCCCGGCCGCGTCACCGTCGCCGGGGAATCGGCGGGCGCCGCGTCCGTCGCCTTCCATCTCGTCTCCGAAGGATCGCGGCCGCTGTTCTCCCAGGCGGTCCTCCAGTCCGGCGCCTTCAACCTGTTCTATCCGCGCGAGCGGGCGATCGCGGTGAACGAGAGCATCCTCGACTTCATGCGGATCGGCGACTCGCCGCAGCGTCTGTTCGAGGTGCAGCCGCGCGAGTTCGGCCGCGCGATGCGGCGGCTGACGCACAAGCACTCCGGCATCCTCGCGCGCCCCTATCTCGACGGCCGCGAGATGCCGGTCGCCACGATCCCCGAGCTTCATGCGATGATGAAGCCGGTGCCGATGAACGTCGGGACGAACCGCGACGAGTTCACCTTCTTCTCGGACCTGCCGGTCATCCCGGCCGAGACGGAAAGGGCGGACATGCGGAACTGGGTGGAGAAGGCGGCAGGGCCGAAGGCGGCCGAGCGGATCGCTGGCCTCTATCACGACGACCGGCGCGGGCGGGTCGCCTTCGGCACCGACCTGTTGTTCCGCATGAGCGCCATCCATCTCGCCGAAGCCAACGCGCAGCGCCAGCGGCAGACCTTCATGTATCGGCTCGATTGGGAGGCGAAGGGCCTGCTTTCGCCGCTCGGCGCGACCCACTCGGTCGACTTGGCGCTGCTGTTCGAGGACTTCATGAAGCCGTTTCAGTCGGTCTATCTCGGCATCCTGCCCGATCCGCGGCGGCAGGATCTCGCGTCGCGCATGCGCCGCCACTGGCTGGCTTTCGTCCGCGACGGCCGACCGGGCCCCGACTGGCCCGCCTATGACACGCAGACGCGCCAGACGATGGTCTTCGGCGAAGAGGACCATGTCGCCGCCGATCCGGATGCCGTCTTCCGCATCGCCTGGCAGGGCGTCGACGGCTTCATGGACTGACAAGGCAGAGGACGCACCTGCCGGCATCGCCCGCTGCGCTTGGCCGAGGCATCGCGGCGCGCTATCAGGCTGAAGAAACGGCAAGGATACGAGCGTGTCGAACAGCGACGATTCCCAGAAGCGGGGGACGGGACCCGCCATCGTCCTCGTCGAGCCGCAGCTGGGCGAGAACATCGGCATGGTCGCCCGGGCGATGGCGAATTTCGGCCTGACCGACCTGCGCCTCGTCAACCCGCGCGACGGCTGGCCGAACGAGAAGGCGCGCGCGGCAGCCTCGCGCGCCGATCACGTGATCGACGCGGTGCGGCTCTTCGAGACCGTTGAGGCGGCGATCGCCGATCTCAACTTCGTGCTGGCGACCACGGCGCGTCCGCGCGACAGCTTCAAGCCGGTGCGCGGACCGGAGGAGGCCTCGGCCGACCTGCGCGCTCGCGCGGCCGCGGAGCAGGGCACCGGCATCCTGTTCGGCCGCGAGCGCTGGGGCCTCAACAACGAGGAGGTCGGGCTCGCCGACGAGATCGTCACCTTCCCGGTCGATCCCTCCTTCGCCTCGCTCAACATCGCGCAGGCGGTGCTTTTGATGAGCTATGCCTGGCAGGTCGCGGGCGCCGCCGGCAATACCGCGCCGCGCTTTTCCGCGCCGGAGGCGCCGCCGGCGACGAAGGACGATCTCTTCCGCCTGTTCCATCATCTGGAGGCCTCGCTCGACCGGGCCGGCTACTTCTTCCCGGAGGCCAAGCGCGAGGTGCTGACGCAGAACCTGCGCACCATGCTCACCAAGGCGAACTTCTCCGAGCCGGAGATCCACACGCTGCGCGGGGTGATCAAGGCCTTCGACTACGAGGCGCGGCGTCTCGGCGACGCCAGGCAGGAGACGTCGGAGGACGAGGGCGCATGAGCGGCGGCGGCGGGATGGGGGGCGAGCGGCCGATCCTGATGCTCGACAGCGGGGTCGGGGGCCTGACCGTCCTGCGCGAGGCGCGGGTGCTGATGCCCGACCGTCGCTTCGTCTACGTCGTCGACGACGCCGGCTTTCCCTATGGCAATTGGGAGGAGGAAGCCCTGCGCGAACGCCTCGTCGCGCTCTTCGGCCGGCTGATCGAGGATCACGACCCGCTCGCCTGCGTCGTCGCCTGCAACACCGCCTCGACCCTCGCGCTGGACGCGCTGCGCGCCGCCCATCCCGGCATGACCTTCGTCGGCACCGTTCCGGCGATCAAGCCGGCCGCCGAGCGCACCCGCTCAGGCCTCGTTTCCGTCCTGGCGACGCCGGGCACGGTGAAGCGCCAGTACACCCGTGACCTGATCACCCAGTGGGCGACGAAATGCGAGGTGACGCTGGTCGGCAGCGTCGCGCTCGCGGCGCTGGCGGAAGCCTACATGTATCGCGGCTTCGTCGACGAGGCGGCCGTGCGCGAGGAGATCGCGCCGTGCTTCGTCACGGCGGACGGACGGCGGACCGACATCGTCGTCCTCGCCTGCACGCACTACCCCTTCCTGGTCAACCGCATGCGCAAGATGGCGCCCTGGCCGGTCGACTGGCTGGACCCGGCCGAGGCGATCGCGCGGCGGATCCTGTCCGTCCTGCCGCCGGGCGAGACGCCCGAGGAGCCGAAGCGCCATCCGGACCTGGCGGTCTTCACCGGCGGGGCGCCCGACGCCGTCGCACGCCGCCTGATGCACGGCTTCGGCCTGACCGCCTGAGCCTCGAGCGCCTCGCGCGGCGGCAAGCCGCGCGAAGGTTCAGCGATGGAAGGCGAGGTTGGAAATCATCGTCCGCTTGCCATTGATCTTCTCGATCACCTGCATCGAGAAGTTCCGTCCGTTCGGATTGCGGATCACCATGCGCGCCTTGTTGTCGTCGTAGATCACCTTGGCCCAGGTCACCTGCAGGTCCAACGTGTCGCCGCGCATGCGGCCGGCGAGCTTCGCCGGTCCGGTGCTCGAGCCGATATAGACGCCGCGGTAGACGCCGGTTCTGGGGTCGAGCGTGAGATCGGCGCGGATCTTGCGGCTCATGAAGACCATCGCCCGGCATGTGCCGTCGAGCGAGAAGCTGCGCTTGCCGGAGGAACTTCCCTCGACGCTGCACGAGACGTTCAGCGGCACGGGGAACTGATGCACCCGCACCGACCCGCCGCCCCGCCATTGGCCGGAATAGCCCGCAAAGGGGGAGGACGTCGCCGCGAGGGTGGGCTGGACGAGGGCCAGCATTGCGAGTCCAAGCAGAAGAGGTTGGCGAAGAGCCATCGGAGCACCCAGCTAAGTCTCAGAGAAATAATGCATCGCCGCGAGTTGCGGCCACTTCATGACCAGCCGCCATGGCGTCCCAGGAACAGGCGCCGCGCGATCGCGTTGGTTTCTTCTGAAACGAGGAGTTTGACTTGTGATGGACCTCATCCGCATCATCGTCGCGATCATCCTGCCGCCGGTCGGCGTCTTCCTGCAGGTCGGTTTCGGCAAGCACTTCTGGATCAACATCCTGTTGACCCTGCTCGGCTACTTCCCTGGCATCATCCATGCCGTCTGGGTGATCGCGAAGTACTGAGCCGGTTCCCCAGCCCGTCATGCTGTTGACATGCGGGGGCGGGGGACTTAGGGAGTGGGCAACCGGCTTGGGGCGACCCTCGCCGGTTTTCAACGTGTCCCGTGGACGGTATCGCCTCGTGCCAATGCCGTCCTGTCAGTCCGCCGAGGCGGGCAGAGGAGGGCGCGTTTCCTTGCCTGGCGGAATGGGTCCGTCTAGGCCTTTCGCTTTAAGGAAATGCGATGAGCAAGCGCGAATCCGCGAAATACAAAATCGATCGCCGCATGGGCGAGAACATCTGGGGACGTCCGAAGTCCCCGGTGAACCGCCGCCAGTACGGCCCGGGCCAGCACGGCCAGCGCCGCAAGGGCAAGATGAGCGACTTCGGCCTGCAGCTGCGGGCCAAGCAGAAGCTCAAGGGCTATTACGGCGACGTCTCCGAGAAGCAGTTCCGCCGCACCTATGACGAAGCGGCCCGCCGCCGGGGCGACACGTCCGAGAACCTGATCGGCCTGCTCGAGAGCCGTCTCGACGCGGTCGTTTATCGGGCGAAGTTCGTGCCGACGATCTGGGCGGCGCGGCAGTTCGTCAACCACGGCCATGTCAACGTCAATGGCCGGCGCACGAACATCCAGTCCTACACCTGCAAGCCGGGTGACGTCATCGAGGTGCGCGAGAAGTCGAAGCAGCTGACGATCGTCCTGGAGTCGGTCCAGCTCGCCGAGCGCGACGTGCCGGACTATCTCGAGGTCGATCACCAGAAGATGGTCGCGACCTACACCCGCGTGCCGGGCCTGCACGACGTGCCCTATCCCGTTCAGATGGAGCCGAACCTCGTCGTCGAGTTCTACTCGCGCTGATCGGGTCGAGACGACCGCAAGACATTCGGAAGGCCGTCCCTCGGGGCGGCCTTTTTGTTTGGGTGCAACGGAGGCTATAGGCGCAAGCCGTCATGCCTCTCTCGTGCTGAATAGACTGAGCCGAGGCGTTGCAGGAGACACGGGTGGGCTATGGAGGCTGAGGCTGAGCGACCTGTGCCGACGAAGTTGACCGAAGCGGCAAGGGAACAGGTCAAGCTTCGGGCGAACTGGCTCAACGGCCTGTCCGTCGCCACCTTCGCTGTGGGAACGCTGTCATCAACGACGCGCGCGGTGCTCGATCCCGTCCCGACGTTCACTTCATTCATCGGATCATTCGCCGTCGGGGTTATTTGTTTTTCGATTTCCTGGGTCTTACATATCCGCGCAGCAGCGAAATTGAGGGAGCTGGATCGATGAACTTCTATCAGATCGTCCTGCTGTCGGTTCTTCCGCTGAGTGCCCTGGGGCTTCTGGCCCTGTCCTACTGGGACGACAAACGCCATCCGCCCAAGCGACGTCCGGTTCGCAGATAGGGATCATCCCTGCGGTTGGAGCCACCGATCGGACGCCCCGCGCGCGCCCTTTTGTTTTGCCTGCCCAGCCGCTAAACCTCGCCGCGAACGAGCGAGAAGAGGCCGGCATGCTCGACGCGGCGGACGCGACATCATCCCTTTCGGACGAGGCCATCGGCCCGGATAACCAGGAGGCGTGCGAAGGCGCGCACCCGCTGTTCCGCGACGTGCCGTCGAGCGTCGGGTTCAAGAAGCTGCGCAAGCGTCTGCTGCGCGAGATGCGCGAGGCGCTTTCCGACTTCGCCATGGTGCGGCCGGGCGCGCGCTGGCTGGTCGGCATTTCCGGCGGCAAGGACTCCTATGCGCTGCTGGCGCTGCTGCACGACCTGAAGTGGCGCGGCCTCCTGCCGGTGGATCTCCTCGCCTGCAATCTCGACCAGGGCCAGCCGAACTTCCCCAAGCACGTCCTGCCGGACTTCCTGACGCGATACGGCATCCCGCACCGGATCGAGTATCGCGACACCTATTCGGTCGTCACCGAGAAGGTGCCGGAGAACGCCACCTATTGCGCGCTCTGCTCGCGCCTGCGCCGTGGCCATCTCTACCGGGTCGCGCGGGAGGAGGGCTGCGAGGCGCTGGTGCTTGGCCATCACCGCGAGGACTGCCTCGAGACGTTCTTCATGAACCTGTTTCACGGCGGCCGCCTGTCGGCGATGCCGGCCAAGCTCGTCAACGACGAGGGCGACCTGATGGTGCTGCGCCCGCTGATCCGCTCGGCCGAGGAGGACATCGCGAAGTTCTCGGCCGCGATGGCCTTCCCGATCATCCCCTGCGATCTCTGCGGCAGCCAGGACGGGCTGCAGCGCAATCTGATGAAGCAGATGCTGGACGATCTGGAGCGCCGCTTCCCCGGCCGCAAGAACGTGATGATGCGGGCGCTGTCGAACGTGCGGCCCGGCCACCTCCTCGACCCCGGCGTCTTCGACTTCGCCGCCCTTGCAACCAACAGGACGTCTACCGCGTGACCAGTTCTTCCATCGACATCCTTCGCCTTGCCGAAATCCTGCGCGAGGCGGCGCTTGCCGAGATCATGCCGCGCTTTCGCAATCTGTCGGCCGGCGACATCCGGGAAAAGACCTCCGCGACCGATCTCGTCACCGAAGCCGACGAGGCGGCCGAACGGTTCGTCGCGCGCGAGGTCCGCATGATCGCGCCGGATGCGCTGTTCGTCGGTGAAGAATCCGTCGCTGCCGACCCGTCGCTGCTCGGGCGCCTCGACGACGCCGATCTCGCCGTCGTCGTCGACCCGGTGGACGGCACGGCGAACTTCGCCGCCGGCGTGCCGCTGTTTGCGGTCATGGCGGCGGTGGTGCGGCGCGGCGAGACGGTCGGCGGGATCATCTACGACCCGCTCGGCGACGACTTCATGCTGGCCGAGAAGGGGGCCGGCGCCGTCCGCCGCACGCCGGCCGGCGCGGAGGCAAAGCTCAACGTCGCGGCCTCGCTGCCACTGTCCGAATCCGTCGGCTGCGTCAGCGCGACCTATTTTCCGCCGCAGGAGAAGGCGGCGCTGCTGCCGCGCCTCGCCGCGGTCAAGATCTTCGGCAACTATCGCTGTGCCGGTCACGAGTACCGGCTCGTCGCATCCGGCGGCGCGCAGTTCGCGGCCTATTCCAAGCTGATGCCCTGGGATCATCTGCCGGGCTGCCTGATCACGCAGGAGGCAGGCGGCCACGTCGCGAAGGCGGACGGCACTCCCTACACCGCGCGCGACCGTGGCGGCATCGTGATCGCCGCCTGTTCCGCCGAGTTCTGGACGGACGCGCGCAACGCGCTGTTCCCGCAGTAGGCGAGGGCGCGGGGACTGGGGTCGCGTCAGCGGCGAGAAAGCCGGCGCGCGCGCTGGCGCGGCCGGCCGCCCGGCGGACCGTTCAGCGTTCGATGCGGTCGATGAACCAGCGGGTCAGGCGCGTCCAGACCTCGTCCTTCTCGATCGAATCCTCGACGCCGTGCTCCAGGTTCGGATTGTCGTTGACCTCGATGACGAAGACGCCGTCGTCGGTCTCCTTCAGGTCGACGCCGTAGAGCCCGTCGCCGATGCAGCGGGCGGCGCGCAGCCCCGCGTCCAGGACCTGCGGCGGCGCATCGCCCAGCGAGAAGCCCTTGAAGCCGCCCTCCATCGGGCGTCCCCCTGTCTCGTGGTTGATGATCTGCCAGTGACTCTTGGCCATCAGATACTGGACGGCGAAGAGCGGCTCGCCGCCGAGCACGCCGATCCGCCAGTCGAAGTTCGTCGGCATGAACTTCTGGGCGATCAGGAGGTCGGTGTCCTCCAGCCAGGCGGTGGCGAGCGCCGTCAGCTGGGCGGCGGTCTCGACCTTCTTCACGCCGCGCGAAAACGAGCCGTCGGGGATCTTCAGCACCATCGGGAAGCCGAGAACATCGGCGGCGCGCTGCAGGTCCTCCTTGCCGCCGACCATCACCGAGGGCGGCGTCGGCACGCCGTTGCCGGTCATCAGCTCGTCGAGATAGACCTTGTTGGTGCAGCGGATCATCGAGATCGGGTCGTCGATGACCGGCATGCCCTCCTGCATCGCGCGCCTTGCGAAGCGATAGGTGTGGTTGGAGATCGAGGTCGTCTCGCGGATGAACAGCGCGTCGAAATTGGCGAGCCGCGGCAGGTCCTTGCGGGTGATCGGCTCGACGTCGACGCCGAGCCGAGCGGCGACGCGCGCCCAGTGCTTCAGCGTGTCGACCGAGGACGGCGGCAGTTCCTCCTTCGGGTCGTAGAGCGTTGCGAAGGAATACTTCGCCGGCGTCTTGCTCTTCGCCGCCCGCCATTCGCGCGCGGTGTAGCGCTCCATCGCCGCGAGCAGGCGCTGCGTGTCCGGCGCGCCCGGCTTGCCGATCGCGGCAAAGGCGATGCGCCGGATCGTCGGCACTTCGGCATGCGGGTCGAGATGGACCTCCAGCGCAGGAGCGCGGAACCAGTCGAACACCAGCTTGGCGAAGCGCTCCAGCCGCGGATCGTCGGCATAGCCGAAATAGATTCGGATCGGCGAAGCCGGCCGCTCGCCCTTGTCGATCGCCTTGCGCAGCGCCGCGTCGAGCTCCGGCAGGGCGTTCTCGTAGAGCTTCTTCTCCGACAGGTCGATCATCGTCTCGACCGAGGGGATGATGCGGTGGCCGCGCGCCTCGGCGAGAAGCGAGGCGTAGTAGCCGCGGCTCTGATAGGCGTAGGAGCGCGACAGATTGATGATCTTCGGCCGCTGCCCCCGGAACAGGTTCGGCCGCGCGAGATAGTCGCGGCTCGTCATGATCTTGTGCGGCGTTGCGCCATTGTCGAGATCGGACGCGCGTCCGACGAGCACGACCCACTGGGACATTGAGAGCGCTTTAGTCCTTGCGTTGGGACAGGAAGACGGCGGCCCTCAGGCCGACTTTTCCGAAACGGGCGATGCGGTCGAAGGTGTCGTACGGGATCGGCAGGCTGGCGGCGTCGGCGATGGTCTCGCCGCGTTCGTCGGCGACCCACGGATCGTGAATGATGATGTGCCGTCCGTCGTCGCCATGTGCGAGTACCCAGTGAGGGACTTTCTTGGCGAACATGTGGTAGCCGGAGATCAGGACCACCACCGTCTGCCCGGACGCGATCGCCCCGCGCACGTCGGACAGCGCGAAGGGCCGGATCACGACGGGAATGTCGTATTGTGCGGCCCGGCGGCGAAAATCCTCCTGCGCCAGCGCCATCACCTTCTGCTTCTCGGCGCTGCGCACGCCTTCGAGGAACAGGTCGCCGGCCTGCGAGACGTGGATTTCCGACCTCAGGCCGAACTCGTGCGCCGTCACCGCAAGGCCGTAGGGGTCGCAGCCGCCCGGCCCGGACATCATGAAGATCGTGGTCGCCTCGCGCCACAGCCGGATCTCCATCACCGGGTCGAGCGTGAAGCCCGGCACGTCCCGCGCCATCGCCATCATCAGGCAGCAGGCGCCGCAGGTGAAGTCGGTCGTCTGCTCGTAATAGGGCACGCCCGTCTCGATCGGCTTGTCGCCGCGCAGCGTCTTCTCGAAGCGCAGCGCCGGCATGTGGTCGGCATAGTAGTCGAGATAGCGGCCGATCGGCCGGTAACCCTCGGAGCGGTAGAGGCGGATCGCCCGCTCGTTGTCCTCGCGCACTTCGAGCCGGATGGCGATGCGGTCGCGCTCGAAGGACGCCGCCTCCGCCGCCTTCAGGAGGGCACGGCCGACGCCGCGCCCGGCGGCTGCATGCGAGACCGCGAGCGAGTAGAGGCGGGCAAGGCCCGTGCCCCGACGCACCAGGAGCGCGGCATAGCCGAGCAGGGGGCGCCCGGAGCCCTCGCCCGGTCCCACGGCGACGATGACCGCGGCGCTCGGCGCGCCGATGAGGTTTCGGAAGGAGCGCCGCGAAATCCGGTCGGCTTCGAAGACTTCGGTTTCCAGCGCCACCAGCCGGTCGAGATCGCCGGGCTCCGCAGGCCGGATGGTCAGCTCTTCGACCGGCGGGGCGGAGCCGATCGGATCGGGCAGTCGGGCAGTCGCGTGTCGCATCGGAAAATGCCTGCGTTCGCGGGACCCGCCGGGCCCCGGGCGGCCGTGCGCGGCCGCAGACCTTCTTATGCAACAGCGTCTCGCCGGAAGCGACCGCAATCGCGCCGAAGGGGCGCGAAAACCTGCGGGTAGGGGACGCCCCTTCGGCCCGGAATGGCAGTCGCGCAGCGTCGCCAGCGACGGATTTTTAATCGGCCCGGCGCAATACTGCGAAACCTTCCCCGACGACCCATCGTCCCGGCGGCGCGGCGGCCATGCGATGGCGACGAGCCGTCGCACCCCGGGTGGCGGAGGCCGGCCGAAGGCAGGCGCAACCGGCGGCGCGACCGCCGTCACTCATCACCATTGGGACGCAACGAGATGTCAGGCCAGGTCCAGCCCAATCCGATGCCGGTCGGCTCGCCGATCGAGATCATCGCCTTCTGCCTCGGCGAGCAGCAGTTCTGCGTGCGCACGACCTCGATCCGCGAGATCCGCGGCTGGTCGCGCTCGACCCCCCTGCCGCACGCCTCGCCGGAGGTGATGGGCATGATCAACCTGCGCGGCGCGATCATTCCGGTCATCAACCTCGCCCGCAAGCTCGGCCTCGGCTGGTCGGAGCCGAACGTGCGCAGCGCCATCGTCGTCGCCGAGATCGGCGGCTCGGTGTTCGGCCTGCTCGTCGACAAGGTTTCCGACATCCTGACCATCGACCAGACGATGGTGCAGCCGGTGCCGGAAATGACCGCAGGCTTCGACCGCGCCTATGTCGAAGGGATCATCGCCCATTCCGGCGACATGGTCTGCTTCCTGAACCTCGAACGCATGTTCGCCCAGACCGTCTGGCAGGACTTCGCCGCCTGAGGCTCGGGCCTGTGGCGCAACCTCGCCGGCGACAACGGGAGACGCCCCGTCGGGCTTCGCCTGCATCAGGTGAATACGGCGTCGACCGGCGGGGCCGCCCCCTGACGATGCGCCCATGGCGGCCGGCGGTGAACCGTTGACGCTTTGCGGACGGTCGGCGGCGGATGGCGGCAGGGCCAGAGGATCGATATGGTCGGCCCACACCTTGGGGGGGCGGACCATGCAGACCTGCGACACGCGTCCCCTTCGAACGCCGCGACCGCTCGCTCCCGGCGACACGGTCCGGCTCGTCTCGCCGGCGAGCCCGCCCGAGCGCGAGGCGGTCGAACAAGCCGCGGACATCCTGCGGAGTTGGGGCCTCGTCGTCACGCTCGGCGACCACGTGTTCGACCGTTACGGCTTCCTCGCAGGGACCGACGACAACCGCCTCGCGGACCTGAACGCCGCGCTGCGCGATCCGACTGTGCGCGCGATCGTCGCGACGCGCGGCGGCAAGGGCTCCTACCGCATCGCCGACAGCCTCGACTTCGCTGCGGCCGTCCGTGATCCGAAGTGGCTGGTCGGCTTTTCCGACATCACCATCCTGCAGCTCGCTCTCTTCCGGCACGGCGGCATCGCCTCCGTCCACGGCGCGCTCTATCCCGGCGGGGAGGGCCGGCCTGCAGAGGAGACGACCGCCTCGCTCCGCCACGCCCTCTTCTCGGGCGAGCCGCAGGTCGTTCTGTCCCGTCCGGAGGAGCCGACGGCCCGGCTGACGACAGGTGGCGTCGCCGAGGGGCCGCTTGTCGGCGGCAATCTGGAGATGATCGCGACGGCTGCGGGGTGGGCCCTTCCGGATCTCGCCGGCGCGATCCTGCTGATCGAACAGCCTCAGGCTCATCCCGGGCAGATCGACCGGCCGCTGACCATGCTGCGCAAGGCGGGGCATCTGGACGGGCTGGCGGGAGTCGCCGTCGGGCAGCTGGAGGGCCCCGCGCCGCGGCAGACGGACACGATCCTCGCCATCCTGGCGGACCATCTGTCCGAGATGGACGTGCCTGTCCTCGGCGGACCGCCGATCGGCCATGGCCGGGCGCCGGTCGCCGTGCGTACCGGCCGGCGCGCCTCGATCGACGGCACGAAAGGGACCTCAGCGTGACGTGAAACCGGCGGGCAAAGCCCGCCGAGCGCATCCCGCGTCAAGCTGTCGGGGAGGGCCTCAGCCGAACAGCTCCAGATCCCCGTCGTCCGTCGGCGGCGCGATCTGCGCCGGCGCGTTCGCCGCGAGGTTCGGATGCAGGCGGTGCTTCAGCTCGGACAGGCGGACCGTATCGAGAGCGGTCTCCAGCGCCACCGCCCATTCCTCGTTGGCCTCCTGGCCGACGACGGCGAGGAAGGTGGCGAGATTGTCGAGGATCTGCGTGGTGCGGTCGATGCTCTGCACCGTCTGGATGTAGTCGGTGTCGTGCGCGAGATGGTCGTGGCAGACGACCCGGTGCAGATCCTCGGTGGAATCGGCCAGAACCCGAAGCTCCTGCGCCACGGAATGGATCAGATCGGAGAGGGACCGTGCGCTCATGCGTCACCCGTTGCTGTGCTGGTGCGGCCTGAGCCCCGGGATCGGGGACCGCGGAGGAGAAAGAGGGAGACGATCATCGCGAGGCTCGGCACCGCTTCGACGGACGTCAGAACAGGTCGACGTCGCCGATCGACTGCGGCGCGCGCGTCGGCTTGGCGACCGGGATCTGCGGCATCGTCGTCTGCTCGAAGAAGATCTGGCGGGCCCGGCCCGAATGCGGCCAGTATTCGATTCGCCGGCCGCGGTCGCCGCCGAGGCTGCCGCCGAGATAGCGGATGCCCTCCATCTGCAGGAAGCGCTCGGCGAAGGCGGCGTTCTTGGCGCCGACGTCCGACAGGCCGTCGACCGTGCGCGCGCCGCCGAACAGCTTGGCCTCGAGATGGCCGCGCCGGGCGCCCTTCTGCAAGAGGCCGTTGACCAGCAGCTCCATCAGGTAGAGGCCGAAGCTTTCGGCCCGGCCGCCCTCCTGGCCGCTCGAGCCCGGCAGCAGGAAGTGGTTCATGCCGCCGACGCCGGCGCCCGGATCACGGATGCAGGCCGCGACGCAGGAGCCGAGCAGCGTCGTCAGGGTCGTGTCGGGGCCGCTGTCGACCTTCGCCTCTCCCTGCATGACGTGGATGCGCGACGAGCGCGCCTGCAACAGGGACATTACTGCAGTCGCCCGACGACCGCTTCGATCGTCTTCTTGAGGACGGGAACCGTGATCGGCTTCGCCAGGAAGTTGTTGACGCCGAGCTGTGCCGCCTTCTGCACCAGCTCGCGGTCGCCCTTCGAGGTCAGGATGATGAACGGCGTCTTCTTGGTCGGCGGATAGGTCCGGATCGCCTTGAGCAGCTGGATGCCGTCGAGCTTCGGCATGTTGAAGTCCGAGATGATGATGTGACAGGGCGTCGCCATCATCGCCTTCAGCGCTTCCTCGCCGTCGACCGCAAAGACGATCTGCTTGATGCCCAACTGTTCCAGAGCATCGCGAATCAGCATGCGGCTGGTCCGATGATCGTCCACGATCATGACTTTCAGTTGATCTTTGATACTCATGGCGTCGTTCCTTCCGAGGCCCAATAGACACGAATTTGATGAACGAAGTCTCTCATTTCATTGGTGTCTTTGAGCGACATCTGCTTCGGGCGGTTCATGTGAAGATCTGCCGGGCGACCCGCGAGAGGGGCAGGCGCTTTTCCACCGCGCCGATCTCGTAGGCCACCCTCGGCATGCCGTAGACGAGAGACGTCTCCTCGTCCTGGCCCAGCGTGTGCGCCCCGGCCTGGCGCATTTCCAGAAGCCCCTGCGCGCCGTCGCGGCCCATCCCCGTCAGGATCACGCCGGTCGAGCGGCCCTTGAAGTTCTTGGCGACGGAGGCGAACAGCACGTCCACGGAGGGACGGTGTCCCGAGACCGGAGCGTCGGCGACGAGCGAGATGAACGGCCGCGTCCCCGGCCGGATCATCATGTGACGTTCGCCGCCCGGCGCCAGATAGACATGGCCGCGCTGCAGCGGCTCGCCGTCCTTGGCCTCCGTCACTGTCGCCGGGCACGCCCGATCGAGGCGCGCCGCGAAGGAGGCGGTGAAGGCGGCGGGCAGATGCTGCACGATCACCGTCGGCGGACAGTTGCGCGGGAAGTCCGCCAGCACCTGCATCAGTGCCTCGACCCCGCCGGTGGAGGAGCCGATGGCGACGAGTTCCGGCCAGGCGGCGCTGCCGTGGTCGGCGGGCTGAGGCGCAGCTTCGGCGGAGTCGGCGCGGCGCTGGGGCGCGGTCTTACGGCGCTTCACGAGACCCGCCTTCGCCCGCGCCGCTTCCTTGATCAGGCCCGGCAGGGTCTCGAACATGGTTTCGCGGGCGCTCGGTTTGGCGATGCAGTCGAAGGCGCCGATCTCCAGCGCCGCGAGCGTCGCCGCAGCGCCGGGCGCGGTCAGGTTGGAGACCATGATCACCGGCGTCGGGCGCAGCGTCATGATCTTTTCCAGGAACTCGATGCCGTTCATGTTCGGCATCTCGACGTCGAGCGTGACCACGTCCGGGTCGAGCGCCTTCATCTTGTCGCGCGCCTCGTACGGATTCGAGGCCTCGCCGACCACGTTGATCTCGGGGTCGCGGCTCAGGGCGTGGCGGATCAGCGCCCGCATGGTCACGGAGTCGTCGACGACCAGTACGCTTGCCTGCGGCATCAGCACGTCTCCTTGCTTGCGCTGCGAACGCGGTCGCCGACTGCCCCGTCGTCGCGCCCAAGGCAGGTGACGACGGCCGAAAGACGGCGCCGGCCGGCCGGAGCGGGGAGGGCGGTGCGGATCGGCGATGGTGTCCGGGAAGAGGCGTGGAGCGGGTCCCGCATCGTCATACCTTGCGGTACGACGTATTGACCTCGAACCGCAGCACCTGCAGCGCCGGCCCCGAAATCCGCTCGGAATGCCCGACATAGAGGAAGCCGTCCGGTTCGATCCGCTCGGCGAACCGCTTCCAGACCTTCTCCCGCGTCGGCTGGTCGAAATAGATCGTCACGTTGCGGCAGAAGATCGCATCGAACATGCCGCGCATCGGCCACTCGCCGACGAGGTTGAGCTCGCGGAAGGCGACGAGGTCGCGCATCGCGTCCACCACCTCGTACTGCATCTCCGCCGCCCCGCCGGCGCCGCGGGCCGCGGCGTCGTCGAGGCTCGGGCGGAAATACTTGCGGCGGAACTCCGCCGGCACGCTTTCCAGCGCGCTCGCGCCGTAGACGCCGGCCCGCCCGGTGGCGACGACGTTGGGATCGATGTCGCTCGCCAGGATCCGCACGTCGTGATCGGCCGCGTCCGGCATCATCGACAGGATCGTCATGGCGATCGAATAGGGCTCGTGGCCGATCGAGCAGCCGGCCGACCAGAGGCGCACCCGGCCGCCCTTCTTGGCGCTCGCGAGCAGCGGCGGCAGCAGATGCTGGCGCAGGTGATCGAAGTGGTGCTGCTCGCGGAAGAAGTGCGTGACGTTGGTCGTCAGCGCGGCGAGCATCGCCATGCGCTCGCTCCCGCCCCGCGTCTCGCCGACCAGCGAACAGTACTCCTTGAAGCTCTGCAGGCCGAGGCTGCGCAGCCGCTTCGACAGGCGGGAATAGACGAAGGTCGCCTTGGTCTCCGCGAGGAAGATCCCGGCGTCCTCGTAGAGCATCCGCGCGATGGCGGTGAAATCGGCATCGGTCATCGGGAACTCGCCGGAGACCACCGGCGTCTTCGCTGCCGGCCGCGCCGTCGTCGCGTCCCGCTTCACCTGTTCGCGCGAAGCATTCACGTCGTCTTCTCCCACTTCGCCCGCGCTGTGCGGATGGCGGCCCGTCGAGGCAGTCTGGTCGTCGGCGCGCCGGTCGATGGACCGGCTGCCGGCTGGTGATGTCAGGCCGCCGACTGGAGCTGCGGCAGGACGTTGTCGGTGGCGATCAGCGAGATCATCCGGCCCTCGATCGCCATGACGCCGCGCACGAAGGTCTTGGCGAGGTCAGAGGCGAGATCGGGCGTCGGCTGCAGGAGATCGTCGGTCACCGTCAGGATGTCGGACACCGCGTCGACCAAGAGGCCGAAGAGCTGCTGATCGACCCGGACGACGATGATGACGCTGCGCGCGGTCGGCTCGGTGCGCGGGAAGCCGAGCCGGGCGGCGAGGTCGACGATCGGCAGGACCGCGCCGCGCAGGTTGATCACGCCGTTCACGTAGGACGGCGCATGCGGCAGCGGCGTCGCCGCCGCCCAGCCGCGGATCTCGCGCACCGACATGATGTCGACGCAGAACTCCTGCTCGCCGATGCGGAAGGCGATCAGTTCCCGGGCGAAGCCGCTGTCGTGACGGTTGTCGTTCTGGGGAGCCGAGGTCGGCTGAGGCGTCGTCATGATCCGGTTACTCCGCTGCGTGCTGCATACCGCTGTTGAAGAAATTGCCCTCGACCCGGGAGGTCGCGACGACCGCATCGACGTCGAGGATCAGGGCGACCCGGCCGTCGCCGAGGATGGTGGCCGCCGCGATGCCGGGAACCCGACCGTAATTGGCTTCCAGGCTCTTGATGACGACCTGCCGCTGGCCCTGGATCGCATCGACGAGGAGCGCCGAGCGGGCACCGTTCTCGGCTTCGACCAGGATCGCCACGCCCGCCGTCGCGGAGGCCGGCTCGTAGGAATAGCCGAGTTCGCGGCCGACATCGACGAGCGGCAGGAAGGCGTCGCGGACCTGGATCAGCCGCGCGTCGCCGCCGAAGTTCTTCACCTCGCCCGGCTTCGGCTGCAGCGTCTCGATGATCGCCGTCAGCGGCACGACCACCGTCTGCTGGCCGACCGAGACGATCATGCCGTCGAGCACCGCCAGCGTCAGCGGCAGGCTCATGGTGAAGGTCGAGCCCTTGCCGGGCCTGGAGGAGATCGAGACGCGGCCGCCGAGCGCCTGGATCGAGCGCTTGACGACGTCCATGCCGACGCCGCGACCGGAGAGTTCGGAGATCTTCTCGGCGGTCGAGAAGCCGGGCAGGAAGATCAGGTTGTCGATCTCGTCGTCCGAAAGGTTCGCATCGGCGGGGACCAGCCCCTTGTTGATCGCGATCTCCTTGACGCGCTTGCGGTTGATGCCGGCGCCGTCGTCGGAGATCTCGATCACGATGCGTCCCGAGCGGTGCATCGCCGCGACCTTGACCGTGCCTTCTTCCGGCTTGCCGGATTCGAGCCGCTTCTCCGGCTTCTCGACGCCATGGTCGATCGCGTTGCGGATCATGTGCGTCAGCGGATCGGCGAGGCGTTCGATGACGGTCTTGTCGACCTCGGTCCACTCGCCTTCCGTCACCAGCCGCACCGACTTGCCGGAAATGTCGGCGACCTCGCGCACCAGGCGCGGCAGGCGTTGGAACACCGACTTCACCGGCTGCGCGCGGATCGCCATCACGCTGTCCTGGATCTCGCGGGTCAGCTGCTCCAGCTCGTCGAGGCCGACGGCGACCTCCGAGGCGCGGGCGAGGCCCGCCTGATAGGCGCGCTGCGACAGCATGACCTGGTGGATCACCAGCTCGCCGACGAGATCGATCAGCCGGTCGACGCGCTCGAGATCGACGCGGATCGTCTGCGACGGGCTGCCGGCGGCGGGGCCGCCCTTGGCGTCGCCCGCCTCGGCCTTGGCCTCCGCGGGAGCCGCGGCCTTGGCCGGCGCGGCGGGTTTGGCGGCCGGCTTCGGTGCTGCCGCAGCCGGCTTGGCGACGGCTTCGGCCGGCGCTGCCGCGGCCGGCGCGTCGTCGCTCGCTCCGGCGTCCTGCGTCTCCGCCTCCTGCGGAGCGGCATCCTCGGTGCTCTTCATCCGCGCCAGGAGCTCGGCGATGTCCGGATCGACGCCGTCGAGGTCGAACTCCAGCGGGCCGCTCTCGGCCATGACGCGCTCAATCGTCAGCTCGCTGTCGAACTCGACGAACTCGAAGACCTCGCGGACCTTGTCCTCGTCATGCTCGGTCTTCAGCTCGATCTCGAAGGTGAGATAGGCGCCCTCGGGGTCGAGGCTGGTCAGGAGCGGCACCTCGCCGCTGTGGCAGGTGATCGTCGCCTCGCCGAGGTCGATCACGTCGCGCAGGACGCGGGTCGCCTCGTTGGCCTTGGCGTACATGCGCGCCTGCGGCTTGAAGACGATCCTGAAGTGGTTGTCGCCGGCGACGCCGCCGAGCAGGTCGTCGAGATCGACGGCGATCGGGGTGAAGTCGAGATCGCCCATCCCGTCGTCGTATTCCGGGCCGGACGGGGCACCCGAACCGGCGGCGGGGGGCGCCTCGCCCTTGGCCTCGGCGACGAGCGCCTTCAGCTCGTCGGCAAGACCTGCGTTCTTCTCCGCATCCGCCTTGCCCCCGTCGCGGGCGGCCGAGACGAGATCGGCGAGCGCGTCTGCCGAGCGCAGCATGATCTTGATGACGCGGTCGGTCGCCGGCAGGCGGTCGGACCGCAGTTCGTCGAGCGTCGTCTCGAAGATGTGGGCGAAGTGCACCAGCTCGTCGAGCGAGAAGGCACCGGCCCCGCCCTTGATCGAATGCACGGCACGGAACACCGCGTTGACGGTGTCCGAATCCGCCTCGCCATTCTCGATGGCAAGCAGCCCGGCCTCAAGTTCTGCGAGCTGTTCGGAGCATTCCTCGAAGAAGGTCTGCCGAATCTCTGCCATCGCGTCCATGATGCAATCCTATCCCCACCCTCGGCCCGGCATATGACGGCCGGTAAGTTGCCCTGAGCTTGCCCACCCTTGCGGTGGGCTGCCCATCACGCGGCGACGCGGTTGATCGCGTCTACCAGCTTGGTCGGATCGAACGGCTTGACGATCCAGCCGGTCGCTCCCGCGAGCCGGGCTCGCTGCTTCTTCTCCGAGTCGCTCTCGGTGGTCAGCACCAGGATCGGGATGGCGCGACGGTCGGGATTGCCCCGGACTTCCTCGATGAACTGGAAGCCGTCCATGCGCGGCATGTTGATGTCGGTGATGATCACGTCCGGCTCGACGGCCATGCCCTCCAGGACTTCGATGCCGTGCCGGCCGTCCTCGGCCTGGACGACGGTGAAGCCTGACGTCGACAGAGTGGCGCGAAGCATCTCGCGCATAGTGCGCGAGTCATCGATCGTCAGAATGGTGCGGCTCATTGTGCGATGTCCTTTTCCATCACGGTTTCGGGCGACAGCCCCAAAAGTCTCAGCCCGGCGCAAAAGGCGTCGGACGGCTCGGCGATCGCCAGCGGCGCCATGTCGTCCTTCCAGGTGGCAGCTGCCGACAGAAGGATCTGGACGCACTGGGTGCCGACGCGTTCGACCTTCGATGCGTCGATCACCACGTTCTGCCCGCGCAGGGCGAGAAACTTCTCGGCCAGCGGACCCGCCGCCTTCAGGTCGAGAACGGCGGGTAGCACGAATGCGGTGCCTTCCATGCTTGCACTCCTAGCCATTAAAATTCTTCCCAGCTTTCTTCGGAATTCTCGCCGACCACGGCGGTGGCGAGACTGCCCCTGCCGGTGTTGCGCATTTGCACGACAGGCCGCTGCGCCGGGCCTGCAGAGCGTGGTGTCGGCGCCGGGCGCGGGTTCAGGCCCGCTGCACCGGCATCGTTCGCGGCCGTGGTCCTGAACTTCTCCATCGCGAGAGCCAGGTCGTCGGTTTCGCGGGAGAGCGTCTGGCTGGCGGCCGTCGCCTGTTCGACCATGGCGGCGTTCTGCTGCGTCACCTTGTCCATCTGGTCCGCGGCGCCGGAGACCTCGCGCAGGCTCGTCGCCTGTTCGCGGGCGGAGGACGCGATGGTGCTGATCACCTCGGTCATCGCCGACACTTCCGCGACGATCTCCTCCAGCGACTTGCCGGAGGCCGTGACGAGTTCGACGCCTTCGGCCACGTGATGCCCCGAGGCCTGGATCAGCCCCTTGATCTCCTTGGCCGCATCGGCCGAACGCTGGGCCAGCGCCCGCACTTCCTGGGCGACCACCGCGAAGCCCTTGCCGGCCTCGCCGGCCCTGGCGGCCTCGACCCCGGCGTTCAGGGCGAGGAGGTTGGTCTGGAAGGCGATCTCGTCGATGACGGAGATGATCTGGTTGATCTGCTGCGAAGAGGCCTCGATCTGCCCCATCGCCTCGACCGCCCTGGCGACGATCGTGCCGCCGGTCTCGGCCTTGCGGCGCGCATTCGTCGCGACATCCTGGGCGTGGCCGGCCCCGTCGGCGGTCTGGTTCACCGCCCCGGCCACCTCGCCGAGCGCAGCGACGGTCTCCTCCAGGCTCGCGGCCTGCTGTTCGGTGCGATGAGCGAGGTCGTTCGACGCGGTGTTGATCTCGGCAAGGCCGCCGCGGATCGAGCCGATCGCCCGCAGGACATGGCCGATCGCCGCTTCCAGCTTCTCGACGCTGACATTGAACTTCGCGCGGATCGGCTCGAACTCGGGCGCGACCTTGTCCGTCATGCGCACCCTGAGGTCGCCGTCCGACAGCCGCTCGAAGCCGGCCTCGACCAGACCGACGAAGGCCCGAAGGTCCTCCGCCTTGGACTTGTCGAGAGTCGCCTGCCGCTTCTTGGCCTCGTCCTGGTCGATGCGGGCGGCTTCCGCTTCCGCCTGCAGGCGCTCACGTTCGATCGCCGCCTGCTTGAAGGTCTCGACCGCCGCGGCCATCTCGCCGACCTCGTCGGCGCGGTCGGCGCCCGGAACGGCCACCGTCTTGTCGCCGGAGGCGAGTCGGCGCATCACCGACGACATGGCGGTGATCGGCCGGGCGATGCCGCGGCTCAGCGCCCAGCCGAGGCCCATCGCGGCGAGGACGAGGAAGCCCATGCCGAGGCCCATCGCCCACTTGGCCGTCCGGATGGCGGACGCCTCCTCGGCGGCCGTCGCCTTGATCGCCGCCATCTCGCCGTCGCGCAGCGCGTCGAGCGTGTCCTCGATCGGCGAGATGAAGGTGTCCGCCTTGCCCGACTTGAAGATGTCCAGCGCCTTCGGATAGGTCGCGTCGGTGCGAGCGAATTTGATGACCGGATCGGCGACCTCGTCCTGCCAGGCCTTCATCGCGGTCTCGGCGGCCGCGGACTTCCCGGCGAAGGACGGCCCCGCGAGGTCGCGGACCTCCTGCATCGCCTTCTCGAAACCGGCGTAGTGCTCCTTCACCCGCTTGGCGAAGTAGTCGTCCTTGGTGATCATGAAGCCGCGCATGGAGTTTTCCTGGCGCGCCAGCTTGAAGCGGGCTGCCACCGCGGCATTGCCGAGATCGACATGCCGGTCCTTCTCCTGCGCCGCCACCTGCAGGCGCTCCATCGACCAGAACATCACCCCGCCCATGCCGGCTGCGCCCACCGTCATGACGAGGAAGGCGGCGGTGATCTTGCGCGACAGTTTCAGGTCGGACAGGCGCATCGGTCGAGTGTCCTTCTTGCGATTCGGGGGGAGATGCAGGTCTTCTCGTCCACACCTAATGCCAACCTCCTAACCGTTGGTTAGCGACCGAAGATCAAGCCCCGGATTCTCTTGAAGGAATCCCCTTTGCGCATGAATATAAACCCGGCTTACATCACGCCGCAGAAGACGAGCCCGGAATGGCTCGACACCTCCGCGTCGCCGTGGCGAAGGCCGGCGATGCGGTGCGCGATGCAGCAGGGCCGCGGGGAAGTTTCTCGTGCTGGGTCAAAGCCGCGGACCGCACGGAGTGCGGCAGCGAACCGGCTGACGCGGCCGTTTCCCGCCCGCCGCGACGAATTCGCCGGCGAAGCGGACCGGCGGGCTTGAGTACCGGCGGGCTTTGCCCGACAAGACAGCACGGATCGAAGGATCGCCCGGTGAACCTTGCGACCGCTCGCCCTGACGTTCTGGGCATCGGCAGGTTCATCCGGCGCCAGGGGAGGAGCGACGACACGGCATGAGCGACAATTCGACTGCGCCCTCCCCACAGGAACCCGCCGTCCTCGTCTTCGGATCGGCGAATGTCGACCTGGTCTGCCGGGTGCGCTCGATCGCCCGGCCCGGCGAGACGACGCTCGCGCCGAGCTATGAGCAGCTGTTCGGCGGCAAGGGCGCCAACCAGGCCGTGGCCGCAGCGCGCGCGATGGGCGGGACCGGCCGCGTCGCGCTGATCGCCGCCGTCGGCGACGATGCCTTCGGTGCCGGCATCGGGAGCGCGCTCCGGGCCGAGGGCGTCGACGTCTCCGCCCTGCAGACGGTGGCAGAGCGCACGGGCTGCGCCTTCATCAGCATCGACCGAACGGGCGAGAACGCCATCACGGTCGCGAGCGGCGCCAATCTTCACGTGCGGGCGGCGGATGCGCCGGCCGCGCTGTTCCAGGCGAAGGTCCTCGTCCTGCAGATGGAGACACCCTTTGCCGAAACCCTTTCCGCAGCCGAGCGGGCGCAGGCCGGTGGCGCGAAGGTCGTGGTGAACCTCGCGCCGGTTCCCGCCGATCTCGACGAAGCGGAATTGCGCCGGCTCCTCGCCGTCGCCACGGTCCTCGTCGTCAACGAAAGCGAACTTGCCGCTGCGGCAATGCTGCTCGGCGCGGGCGGGGAGACGGCCGAGGCGAGCGCGGAGAACCTCGCCCGCCATGCCGGCCTCACCGTCGTCGCCACGCTCGGCGCGAGGGGGGCCGTCCTCGCGGCGAGCGACCGCGGGTCGCAGACGATCCCGGTCTTTCCGGTGGAGGTGGTCGACACGACCGGCGCCGGCGACACCTTCGTCGGCGTCCTCGCCGCCGGCCTTGCGGAAGGCCTGGCCGAAGGCGAGGCGGCCGTGCGCGCCGCCGTCGCCGCATCGCTTGCCTGCCGTAAGGTCGGCGCCCAGACCGCCATGCCGCGCGCGGCGGAAATCGACGCGGCGCTCGCCGATGCAGGCCGATGAGGCACCCGGCGCAGCCTTTGCAAGGGACGGCCGGTTGACGGGCGAACGGCACGGCCCGGCGCTCGGCCATCTGCGCATCAGACTCGACTCCGGCACCAGCCTCGGCCCGGGCAAGGCGAACCTTCTGGAAGCCATCGGCGAGACCGGTTCGATTGCCGCCGCCGGCCGGCGGATGAAGATGAGCTACAAGCGCGCCTGGAGCCTGGTCGAAGACCTCAACGCCGCCTTCCGGGAGCCGCTGGTCGCGTCCTCGCGTGGCGGCAGCGCCGGCGGCGGCGCGGCGCTGACGCCGACGGGCGAACGCGTTCTCGTCGCCTACCGGGCGATGCAGGCCTCGGCCGAAGCGGCGATCGCCGCCGAAGTTGCGGAGCTGCGCGGTCTGCTGGCGGAGCCGGGCTTCGGCGATATGTCCGATGAAAAATAACGCTTGCGGCCTTGCCCCCCGGTCATGCTGCGATATGTTCGATGAGACATATCGCCATCAGGAGGACCGCCGTGCCCGTTTCATTCCGCTTCGCCCTGACCTGCGGCATCGCGCTCGCCGCCGCCCTCGCGTCTCTGTCCGCTCATGCCACGACGACGTCCGTGGCGGTCGCGGCGAACTTCACCGGGGCGGCCAAGGACATCGCCGCGGCGTTCCATGAGAAGACCGGCGACACGGCCCAGCTCAGCTTCGGCTCGACCGGCACGCTCTACACCCAGATCTCGCAGGACGCCCCGTTCGAAGTCTTTCTCGCGGCGGACGACGTGCGGCCGGAGAAGGCGGTGAAGGACGGCTTCGGCGTGAAGGGGACGACCTTCACCTATGCGGTCGGCAAGATCGTGCTCTATTCGACCGATCCGGCTTTGGTGAAGGGGCCCGAGACGCTGAAGAACGCGACTTTCGAGAAGCTGGCGATCGCCAATCCGAAGACCGCGCCCTACGGGACGGCGGCCGTCCAGGCGATGAAGGCGCTGAAGGTCTACGACACGCTGAAGCCGAAGATCGTAGAGGGCGAGAACATCGCGCAGACGCACCAGTTCGTCATGACCGGCAATGCCGAGCTCGGCTTCGTCGCCCTGTCGCAAGTGATCGGGACCGATGCCGGATCGCGCTGGGAAGTTCCGGCCGATCTCTACCAGCCGATCCGACAGGACGCGGTCCTCCTGAAGAAGGGCGAAGGCAGCGAGGCGGCGAAGGCGTTCGTCGACTTCCTGAAGGGCCCGGAGGCTGCCAAGATCATCGCCAGATACGGCTACGCCACGGGAAGCTGACGCGCGCGTGCTCCAGTTCGGGGACATCATCACACCGGTCCGGCTGACGCTGGAACTCGCCAGCGTGACGACGCTGATCCTCATCGTCCTCGGCACGCCGCTCGCCTGGTGGCTGGCGCGCTCGACGCGCTGGTGGAAGGAGGCCGTCGGCGCGCTGGTCGCGCTGCCGCTGGTGCTGCCGCCGACCGTCCTCGGCTTCTACCTGCTGATCGCGCTGGGCCCGCAGGGGATCGGCGGCCTCCTCGGCGTGCGCACCCTTGCGTTTTCCTTCGAGGGACTGGTGATCGGCTCGGCGATCTACTCGCTGCCCTTCGTCGTCCAGCCGATCCGCACCGCCTTCGAGGCGATCGGTCCGCGGTCGCTGGAGGTCGCGGCGACGCTGCGGGCCTCGCCGCTCGACCGCTTCCTGACGGTGGCGCTGCCGCTGGCGCGCACGGGATTTCTCACCGGCGGCATCCTCGGCTTCGCCCATACCGTCGGCGAGTTCGGCGTGGTCCTGATGATCGGCGGCAACGTGCCCGGCGAGACCAAGGTGCTGTCGGTGGCGATCTACGACTATGTCGAGCAGCTGCAGTATGACGCGGCGCATGTCCTGTCCGCCGGCATGGTGCTGTTCTCCTTCGTCGTCATCCTGGCGATGACGCTGATCGGCCGGCGGCTGGGGCAGTTGCAGCCTTGAGGGACGCTGCGGACGAGACGACGGCGCCCGGCGACGGCGTCGGGGTGGCGCTGGCCGGAGAGGTCGGCGCCTTCGCGCTCGATGTCGCCTTCGACGCCCCCGCGCGCGGGGTCACGGCACTGTTCGGCCCGTCCGGCTCCGGCAAGACGACGGTCCTGCGCGCCATCGCCGGCCTCACCCGGCTGCGGGGCAGCGTCTCGGTCGGCGGCGAGGTCTGGCAGGACGGGAGCCGCTTCGTCCCGCCGCACCGGCGGGCGCTGGGCTACGTCTTTCAGGAGGCGAGCCTCTTTCCGCATCTCTCGGTCGAGCGGAACCTCACCTATGGCGCCCGCCGTTCGCCCGGCGGCGTCGACGCCGGGAGACGCGACGAGGTGGTGGCGCTGCTCGGCATCGGGCCGCTCCTCGAGCGTGCGCCGGTGGCGCTGTCCGGCGGCGAGCGCCAGCGCGTCGCGCTCGGCCGGGCGATCCTGTCGCGGCCGAAACTGNGACGAGGTGGTGGCGCTGCTCGGCATCGGGCCGCTCCTCGAGCGTGCGCCGGTGGCGCTGTCCGGCGGCGAGCGCCAGCGCGTCGCGCTCGGCCGGGCGATCCTGTCGCGGCCGAAACTGCTCCTGATGGACGAGCCGCTGTCGGCCCTCGACCGCGCCGCGAAGGACGCGATCCTGCCCTATCTGGAGCGGTTGACCGGCGTCCTCGACGTTCCGATCCTCTATGTCAGCCACGACATCGCCGAGGTCGAGCGGCTCGCCGACCGCATCGTCATCCTCGAAGCCGGGCGCGTGCGGGCGGCGGGGCCGCTGAACGCCGCGCTGACCGACGTCGGCCTCGGCTTCGTGCGCGATCCCCATGCCGCTTCCGTGCTGCCGGCGACGGTGGTCGCCTTCGACGCGACGGACGGCCTCGCCGAGCTGGAGCTTGCCGGCCAGCGCGTCTTCGTGGACGGCAGCGGGCCGGAGGAGATCGGCCACGCGCGGCGCCTGAGGATCGAGGCGAGCGACGTCAGCCTGACGCGCGAGACGCCGGGCCTGTCGACCATCCTCAACACGCTGCGGGTACGCATCCTGCGGATCGAGCCCGCGGCGTCGGCCAATCTCGCGGTCCTGCTCGCTCTGGACGCGGCGGGGGCGTTCACCTTCATGGCCAAGGTCACGCGACGCTCGGCGAACCGGCTGGCGCTGCAGCCGGGCGACGAGCTTTTCGCGCAGATCAAGTCCGTCTCGCTCGCGACGGCGCCGCCGATCAGCCGATGAAGCCGTCAGACTCCAAGAGGACGTCAGGGAAGCAATTGCAGTCTCGTCAGGCCGCCGGCTTCGCGCTTTGCTGCCGTCCGGTTCTGTCGCGGCGATAGCCTCCTGTCAGCGAGACTATTCCGCCGGATTTCGCTCCAGTCGCGGGCTGATCCGCTCCGGCGGATCGTATTTTGCTTCGAACAGCCGGCCTTCCGCCAGGAAGACGCAGGTGATCGAGGCGACCGACAGGGCGATGAAGCCGAGCAGCAGCGGCAGCACGGTGCCGTTGTAGAAATAGCCGAGCACTGCCCCGAGCAGCCCGCCGCCGAAGGTCTGCATGAAGCCCAGCACCGAAGAGGCCGTGCCGGCGACATGTCCGAGCGGATCCATCGCGAGGGCGTTGAAATTCGTGCCGATGAAGCCGAACAGGCAGAAGTTCAGCGTCATGATCGGCACGAAGAACCAGATCGGCGCCGCCCCACCCATCGCGACCGCCACCGCCAGGTGGATCGCGGCGAGCGACAGGAAGCCGATCAGCGCGCCGTGCGACAGCCGCCGCATGCCGAGCCGCTCGACCAGCCGCGAATTCAGGAAGGAGGAGGCGGCCATGAAGATCGCGGTGATCGAGAACAGCACGGTGAAGATCGGACCGATGCCGTAGACCTCGGTATAGAGCTGCTGCGCCTGGTTGATGAAGCCGAACAGGACGCCGAAGATCAGCGCCGTCGCGACGGTGTAGCCAAAGGCCACGCGATTGGTGAGGACGATCTTGAAGGCCTGCGCGACACGCCGGCCGGTCAGTTCCCGCCGGTCTTCGGGATGCAGCGTTTCGGGAAGCCGGAAGCCGGTCCAGAGCGTCACCAGCAGACCGAAGATGGCGACCGCCACGAAGATCTCCCGCCAGGAGCCGAACAGCATGATCCCCTGGCCGAGATTGGGGGCGATCACCGGGATCACCATGAACACCATCATCACCAGCGACATGACGCTCGCCATCCGGCGGCCGCCGAAACAGTCGCGCACCACCGAGATCGCGATCACGCGTGTCGCCGCCGCGCCGATTCCCTGCACGAAGCGCGCCGCGAGCAGGAGGTCGAAGCTCGGCGAGAACGTCGCGGACGCGTCGGCGAGGACGTAGACGGCGAGGCCGAACAGGAGGATCGGCCGGCGGCCGAACCGGTCCGACAGCGGCCCGTAGATGATCTGCGCGCCGCCGAAGCCGAGAAGGTAGGCGGTCAGGACGAACTGTCGCTGGTTGACGTCCGAGACGTCCAGCGCCTTGCCGATGTCCTGCAGGGCGGGAATGAAGATGTCGATCGCCGCCGAATTGAGCGCCATCAGGCAGGCGACCATGGTCACCAGCTCCCAATAGGGGAGCCCGCGCGTTTCGCTGTTCTGGGACGCGTTCGACATCTGGAGCCTTTCGGGTGTCGGCGCGAGACTTATCTTGCGATGCAACAAAAACAAGTCCGCCCTCGAGCGAAGACGGACGGTTCAACGATATTCGCTGAAAATGGCGAGGCCCGCGCCGAGCGCGAGCCTCATGGAAATCCGTGGAAGCGCGGCCGGCGGAGCCGGCGCCGGGGTCAGCCCGCGGCCGCTTCCGGCGCCGTGGTGGCGACGCCCTTCTCCTCGAACAGCGACTTCAGCTCCCCGGCCTGGAACATCTCGCGCAGGATGTCGCAGCCGCCGACGAACTCACCCTTGACGTAGAGCTGCGGGATCGTCGGCCACTGGGCATATTCCTTGATGCCCTGGCGCAGTTCGTCCGAGGTGAGGACGTTGACGCCCTTGTAGTCGACGCCGAGGTAGTCGAGGATCTGCACGACCTGGCCCGAGAAGCCGCACTGCGGGAAGGACGGCGTGCCCTTCATGAAGAGGACGACGTCGTTGGACTTCACCTCGTTGTCGATCCAGTCGTTGATGCCGGCCATGATCTTATCCTTTCCTCGCCGGGTTCAAAGCCCGGGGTTGCAAATCCGTGCGTGGGGTCGGCCGCCGCGAATTCGACCGTCGACCACAGCGGCTCCAGGATTTTCGGTACCGCCTTGCCTCGCGCAAGCAGCCAAGACCGGGACGGGAACAGGCCCCGTCATCATCCGATCGGCCGCGTCCGCCGTTAGATAGCACTTGGGTAGCGGCATTTGAAGGAGCGGCAGGACGGAGCGCCAGGCGCTTCTCAGCGCTCGCCGCCGCGGCGGCCGGTCCATTTGAGCCGCAGCTTGGCGGCGGCGCTGGTGCGGGGGATGCGGCGCGTCCACTTCCCCCGGTGGCGCCCGGTCCAGGCGATCGTCGAGGGGCGCTTGGCGAGCCGCAAGGCCCGGCGCTTCGTCAGCCTGCGCGAATGCCGGCTGGTCGCGACGGCGAAGGGTAGTCCGTCCTCGAATTCGGCGCCCGCCGCGCCGCTCAGAACATCCTCGATCGCCTTTTCGACGGCATCCTCGAGCATGACCGACTCCTATTTCGGCGCGCTCGTCTGCAATGCCAGCGCGTGCAGCTCGCCGCCCATGTTTCCCTGCAACGCTTTATACACGATTTGATGCTGTTGCACGCGGGACTTGCCGCGGAAACTTTCCGAGACGATTTCCGCCGCATAGTGGTCGCCGTCGCCGGCGAGATCGCGAATGGTGACGGTGGCGTCGGGCAGGGCGTCCTTGATCATCTTCTCGATGTCACGGGCACTCATGGGCATGGGCAGCACTCCTTCGTCCGGCGATCCGCGCCGAATTGCCGGGATGATAGGCGCCGGAGCAGGCTCGATCAACGATTGGCGACGATCGGCCGGTCAGGCGGCGGCGGACGGCTCTATGACGCTGCCCGACATATAGGCCGGGAACCAGGACTCGTGCGCGACGGCCAAGGCCTGGATCGACAGGTCGAGCCGTTTCAGGATCACGAGCCGGTCGTCGCCGGCTACGCCGAGCCGGCGTAGCGGAACACCCGCCGCGGCCGCTTCGGAGACGACGGCATCGGCGTCGGCAGCTTCGGCCGCGATCACGTAGCGCGCCTGGTCCTCGCCGAAGAGGAGGGCGTGCCCCGCGCCGTCACCGACGCTGATGCTGGCGCCGACGCCGGACGCGATGCAGAGTTCCGCCACGGCGACGCCGAGGCCGCCATCGGAGATGTCGTGGCAGGTGCGAACGTGCCCGGTCCGGATCAGGCCGCGGACGAAGTCGCCATGGCGCTTCTCCTCGGCAAGATCGACCGTCGGCGGCGCGCCGTCCTCCCGCTCCTCGATCGTCGCGAGATAGGCCGAGGCGCCGAGATGCGTGCCGTCGCGGCCGACGAGGAAGAGAACGTCGCCTTGCCTCATATTGTCGACGCGCGCGGTCCTGGTGCGGTCCTCGATCAGCCCGACGCCGCCGATCGTCGGGGTCGGCAGGATCGCCTGCCCTTGCGTCTCGTTGTAGAGCGAGACATTGCCGGAGACGATCGGGAAGGCGAGCGCCGAACACGCCGCGCCGATGCCCTCGACGGCCTTGACGAACTGGCCCATCAGCTCCGGCTTCTCCGGATTCCCGAAATTGAGATTGTCGGTCGCCGCCAGCGGCTCGGCGCCGACCGCGGTGAGGTTGCGCCAGCACTCGGCGACGGCCTGCGCGCCGCCCTGGAAGGGGTCGGCCTCGCAATAGCGCGGCGTCACGTCCGAGGAGAAGGCGAGCGCCTTGGTCGCATGGCCGTCGACGCGCACGACCCCGGCGTCGCCGCCCGGCCGCTGCAGCGAATTGCCCTGGATCAGCGTGTCGTACTGCTCGAACACCCAGCGCCGGGAGCACAGGTCCGGCGAGCCGAGGAGGGAAAGGAGCGCCGCGCCGTAGTCGCGCGGCTCGGCGATCTCGCTCGCGTGGATAACGCGCGCCGGCTTCGGCTCCAGCCAGGGCCGGTCGTATTCCGGCGCCTCGTCGCCGAGCTCCTTGATCGGCAGGTTGGCGACCTCGCGGCCCTCCCACAGGACTCGGAACCGCTTGTCGTCGGTCGTCCTGCCGACGACGGCGAAATCGAGGCCCCACTTGACGAAGATCGCCTCGGCCTCGTCGCGCTTGTCGGGGTTGAGCACCATGAGCATGCGCTCCTGGCTCTCCGACAGCATCAACTCGTAGGCCGTCATCGCGGCCTCGCGCACCGGCACGGTGTCGAGGTCGAGCTCGATGCCGAGATCGCCCTTGGCGCCCATCTCGACGGCCGAGCAGGTGAGGCCGGCGGCGCCCATGTCCTGGATCGCGATGACCGCGCCCGTCTGCATGAGTTCGAGGCAGGCTTCCAGCAGGCACTTTTCGGTGAACGGATCGCCGACCTGCACGGTCGGCCGCTTCTCCTCGATCGTCTCGTCGAACTCGGCCGAGGCCATGCTGGCGCCGCCGACGCCGTCGCGGCCGGTCTTGGCGCCGAGATAGACGACCGGCAGGCCGACGCCCTTCGCCTCGGAATAGAAGATCGCGTCGGTCTTCGCGAGACCGGCGGCAAAGGCGTTGACGAGGCAGTTGCCGTTGTAGCGCTTGTGGAAGTTCACCTCGCCGCCGACGGTTGGCACGCCGAAGGAATTGCCGTAGCCGCCGACGCCGGCGACGACGCCGGCAACGAGGTGCTTGGTCTTCGGGTGGCTCGGATCGCCGAAGCGCAGCGCGTTCATCGCCGCGATCGGCCGGGCGCCCATGGTGAAGACGTCGCGCAGGATGCCGCCGACGCCGGTCGCCGCGCCCTGATAGGGCTCGATATAGGAGGGGTGGTTGTGGCTCTCCATCTTGAAGACCACACAGAGCCCGTCGCCGATGTCGACGACGCCGGCGTTTTCGCCCGGCCCCTGGATGACCCGCTCGCCCTTGGTCGGCAGCGTCCGCAGCCAGCGCTTCGACGACTTGTAGGAACAGTGCTCGTTCCACATGGCGGAGAAGATGCCGAGCTCGGTCAGCGTCGGCTCACGGCCGATCAGCGCCTTCACGCGCTCGTATTCGTCCGGCTTCAGGCCGTGGGCCGCGACGAGGTCGGGGGTGATGGCGGGCTCGGCGGTCATGGAAGGGCTTCCTGCTGGCAAGCGGGGCGGTTTCAGAGCCTGTTAGCACCGCCGCGCGGCGGGACAAAGCCCGGCACGTGCGCCAATCGATGTGGATAAGGCCGCTGGAATTGGCATTGCGTGTCCTCTTAAGCTTCTTGACTAACGAATGACATGACGGTTTCGACCGGCCTGCGGCCCATGTTGCGGTAGCCGAGGTGCGGGCGTTCGGTGTTGTAGTGGACGAGCCAGGC
>NZ_JBFTEH010000019.1:0-35766 GCF_041027365.1 Jiella sp. M17.18
GCCGTAGAGATCGTGGAGATGCCCGACAATCTCCCGATTGCTCATGCCGCGGGCGTACATCGATATGACCTTCTCGTCGAAGCCCGGGAAGCGGCGCTGGTATTTGGCGATGAGCTGCGGGGCGAAGCTCGACTGCCGGTCCCGCGGAACGGCAAGCTCGAACTTGCCGCTGTCGGTCGTGACGGTCTTCTTGCCGTAGCCGTTGCGGCCGTTGCCAGCAGCGTTCTCGCCAGCAAGATGATGGTCCATCTCGGCGTTCAGCGCCCGCTCGGCGAGCGCCTTCTTCAGGCCGTCGAGCAGGCCGCCAGGATCAAAGGCGGTCTTGGGATCGGCGCCCGACAGAAGCTGGTCGAGCAATGTGTCAGGGATGCTGGGTTCCTTGCGGCGGGCCATGGGTGATCTCCTTCGGTCCCACTATGCCCCGCCCGCACACGGAATTCCTGACACTGCCTCCGCGGCCGCTGGGGCATCGAGAACCGGCTGCACTGGGTCCTCGACGTGCTCTTCAAGGACGACCAGTCCCGGCTGCGCAAGGGCCACGGCGCCAGGAACATGGCTCTCATCCGGCACTTCGCCCTCAACCTGATCCGCATCGCCAAGGAGAAGAAGTCCCTCAAGACGCGCCGAAAACTCGCCGAATGGTCCCCCGACTACCTCGCCCAACTCCTCGACCCCACGTCATAGAAACTTGGATTCGGAGCCCTGGGGTAGCTGTCGGCAATATCGGCGGGTATTGCGGCCCGATGGTAAAATGTCGTCCCGCGCCGCATCAATCGGGGGTGCTTCGGCAAGGTATCCATGCCCCCACTGTAACAGTTCGATGGAGCAGCACCCAAACCAATCGACTGAGGCACAGGGGATTGCAGGATAACCAAGGCTTTTAGGGCCAATGGCGGAGAGGAAGGGAGTCTCCGCCTCTGCCTCCAAAACATCAAAGAGATCAGGTTCTTCGCCGATCCAGTTGGTTGACCGTCTATGATAGGCGGAACATTCGCTGGAACAAGCCGCCTTCGCTCTCGAGCGGCAATGGCTGGCAGTTCGAAGGAGATCGAAGGGGTCGCGGCGACCGTCACCAGCCTCGCGACCACGTTGACAGTCGGCAGATCGTCCGGCCGGTTGAAGACGGTTGGGGCGGCGGCAAGCTTAATGTCGGTCCGATGACGGTGCCGCCGCTGTCTCGACGCCCGCGCGGGCGTCGTCGAAAATCGTCTAGACATACTAAGCGATTTTTGCGCCGCACCGATCGGTCCCCACCCGGAGCCCGACTGTGCCGCGCGGCCACAGCCCCTGCCAGCTCGTCCGGCAGGAATCGGCTGTTCGGTAGTTGTCGGGGAAAGCACGACTGCGAGGCTTGATGCCCGCGTGGCCGAGGTCGATGACCTGATCCCATTCGAGGCGACCAACTAGCGGGCGGCCGCCGCCGCTGCGCTCGTGCATCAACTCGTGAAAGCCCGGAAAGGCCGCTGGGTCCTGAAGTTGCCGCGCAACCTGCAGGCGGTGGCGCTTCCTGCGGACAGGGGTTGAACCTGCGCCGCCAGCCCTGCGGCCGCTGCGCTTGGGATGGGCGGAATATGCTCTAGCTTTGGACTCGCGGATGAACCGAACTCGGCAGAAAGGGCGCGAGGCGCGTGTCGATTTCCTTCTGGAGATGACGACGGCAATTGACCGCAAGGTTGCCGGGGATGTCGGCAAACCTGCCGGGGTGCGAAACAAGATTGACTTTGCGGACGAGAACGGGGGACGGCAGCGGAATGACGTCGATCTCCTGGTGGTCGAAGAACGGGTCGAGGACCATAAAGGGGGTCGATATGGCCCAGCCCTGGCCTCCTCCGACAGATGCCAGCGCCGACGATCCCTGATCTATCTCGATACTGCGCGTGACCGCGACGCCCTGCTGCATGAGGTAGGCGTCGGCCAGCTTGCGCAGCGGACGGCGACTGTTCGCGAATCTGATCATGGGCAGGCGCCCGGCGAGGTCCTCGAGGTCGACCGTCGCGTTCTTCGCGATCAACCCCTTCGGCGCGAGGATGACGAGCGGTTCGTCGACGATTGGATAGATATCGTACTTGACGGCGTCGAACTCGTAGGCGGTGATCAAAAGGTCGACGGCGCCGCTCTCGAGGTCCTCCGGATGACTGTACGTCACCGCGGCGCGGACGCGGATCTGCTCGACAACCGGTTCCAGCGTCTGCACCAGCGTGCTCATCAGGTTCTTGCCGAGCGTGTTGAGGATTCCGACCGAGATCTCCGGATAGCTGATAACCGAAAACGTGCGCATGGCTCTTTCGCATTCGCGCAATTCGTCGAGCACTTTTTGCGCGTGGAACTTCAGGTTCCTGCCGGCCGCCGTCAGGCATACGTCACGTCGGGTGCGTTGCAGCAGCGTGAGCGAGAGCGTCTTTTCAAGGCGCCCGATGCGTTGGGACACCGCTCCCTGGGAAACGCCGAGCCGTCGCGCCGCCCCCGTCATGCTGCCGCTTTCGCAGACGGCAAGGAACGTTCCGAGAAGTTGGAAATCCAGACTTCCCGCAGATTGATTCTCGGACATGTCCGCTGTTCTTCAGTTTGCCTCCCGACCATAAAAGCCGCTTCTTGTGCTCTGCACAATGCTCAATCGGCGATGCACGCTCGAGTCCCTCGACACCGCCGCTGGGTCCCTGAAAGTCAGTGCCGGGTGAACGCTCACGCTTCAAACAGCTCCATCGTCCAACCGGCGATGGCAAACAGATCCGCGTCGTCGTCGACGCGCCCCATGAGTTGCAGCCCCAGCGGCATGTGACCGTCCGAAAGCACCGGCAAGGATAGTGCCGGGACGCCGAGAACCGAGGCGGGGATGTTGAAGCCGGGATCGCCCGTGCTCTCCAATCCGGCCGGCGCCGCGCCGGTGGCGGCCAGCGTGATCACCGCGTCGGCGCTTTCGAGCAGCGAGGCGTAGCGGCGGCGCAGCGCCGCCCGGAAGTTCAGGGCTGCGATGTAATCGTCCTGCGTGAGCGACCGGTTCTTTTCGACCCGGTCGCGCGTCAGAGGGTGTAGCTTCTCCGCATCGGTCCTGGCGTAGCTCCCGAGGGGCCAGCGCCCCTCCCAGCCGAGAATGACGTCCGACAGCGCACTGATCTCACGGATCGCCGCGTCCATGGCCTCGAGGTCGGTATTGCCGTCGCTGGTAACGATGTTGACGCCAGCCGCCTCCAGCTTCCCGCAGGCCGATGCTAAGGCGTCTCGTGCTCCCTTTGTCGCGCGGCTCCACCCGTCGGTCTTGAGAACGACGACGGTCTTCGGCCTCCTGGAGGGAGGGGGCGTGTCCGGACCGGTGACGCCTTGAAAGCCGGGGTCGCCCCCGGTGCGCGTCACGAGTGCCTTGGTCGTCAGCCAGACGTCGTCGAGTGTGGTGGCCACGACACCCGTGCAGCTATGGCTCAGATAGTCGTAGGAGCCGCCGCGGTTGATGCCACCAATGCTCGGCTTGTAGCCGACGACGCCGCAGTAGCTCGCGGGCCGCAGCGTGGAACCGACGACCTGGGTGCCCAGTGCCACTGGGACGAAGCCTGCGCCTACTGCGGCACACGAACCGGAACTCGATCCGCCCGGCGTACGTGTCGGGTCGAAAGGATTGGTGGTTTCGGCGAACTGCGCGCGTGACGCAAACTCGGTCGTGGCCGTCTTGCCGAGGATCAATGCACCGGCCTCGCGCAGCGCCTGCACCGAGGCGCTGTCGCGTCTGGTCGCGAAACCTTCCCAGATCGGCGACCCCTGGCCGGTCGGCATGTCTTGGGTCTCGAGAATGTCCTTGATCCCGACCGGCATGCCATCGATCGGCGACAGTGGCTCTCCGCGTTTCCAGCGTGCCTTGGACTCGGCGGCCTCCTTTCGGGCTCGTTCGATGGCCATTGCCTTGAATGCCTTGACGACGGGTTCGCGCTTCCCGATCGCCTCGAGAGACGCTTCGAGGAACGTGACGGGAGAATCCTCTCCCGAGGCGAAGGCTTTGGCGTGCGACGTGTAGGAACTAATCTTCGTCATCTCATCCTCTGGCTCGATTGATGCTGACCCGCTGTCGCCGGTCGTTGAAGAGGGTTGTTTCGGCGGGGGAAACCAGAGCCGGGGAGCCCGCGCCGATCGACAGCACCGCAATGCCGGCGGCCGCCACCAGAAGAGCGTTGGCGAGCAATCCCCCGGTCGTTCCGACCGACGCGAAGTCGGCGAGCGAACCGACGAGGATGGGGCCGAGGACAAAGCCGGCATCTCCCCAGGTGCGCATGAGACCCATTGCCGGTCCGTAGCTGTCGGCCGGCGCAACGTCGGTGGCATAGGCCGCGATCGAGGGTGCGTTGAGGCCACCGCCGAGCCCGAGGACGATCATACCCGCCCAAAGCCAGAGCGGGCTCGTCCCGAAAGCGATCACCACGAGGCTGGCGGCGATGATGATCGCGGAAATGATCGTCAGCGGCCGGGCACCGAAACGGTCGACCATCATGCCGGTGATCGGCAGGACGGCGAAGTTGGCAAGCGACTGGGCCGTTAGAAGCAGGCCGATCATGCCGACATGCATGTCGAAGCGGCTCGACGCGAGCAGCGGGATAAGCTGCCACTGTGCAGCGGTGCGCGTGAAGAAGACCCCGAAATTCACCACGCAGATCAGCGTGAAGACGCGAGAGGTGAACAGTCTGCGGCTGCCTGGCCGCCTGATCGGATGCGTGGCTTCGCGGTCTTCGGAGCTGTTGCCGGAGGGCGCCGGCGGTTCCGTGATGAAGAAGGCCAAGACGGCAGCGACGACGCAGACCACCGCATAGGCCCAGAACGGTGCGGCGAGCCCGAAGCGACCGGCTATCAGCCCGCCGGCCATCGGTCCGATCGCGGTTCCGACGAGAATGGCGCTCTGGTGCAGTGCCATGGTGCGGCCACGCTCTTGCGACGTGGAGATCTCCGCCATCATCGATTGGGCAATCGTCATGTAGATGCCAGAGCCCAGACCCTGGACGAAGCGGCAGACGATCAGCGTGGTCAGGCTGCCCGCCAGCGCTGCGCCGACTGCGCCGATCACCAGGATCACCGGCCCGGTCATCAGGAAAACGCGCTTGCCGCAGCGCTGTGAGAGGAAGCCTGCAGGAAGGTTCACGATCAGCCGTCCGACACCGAAGAGCGTGATGATCATGCCCGCAAGCGTCGCCGAGGCTGAGAACGTACTGGCGTAGACCGACAGGATCGGCGCCACGAGACCGACGCCCGACATGACGAACACGTTCATGGCACAGATCAGGCCGAGCTGAGGGTTCCTGATGATGGGGATGAAGAGTCCGGATAGGAAACGCATTCACTCGGGCCTTGCCGTCTGTACAGTCGCGGGCGACGCCAACTGACTCCCTGGGGAGTTTTAGCCTCGGGCGGCTTGGTCGGTCGTATTCAAGCTTCGGCGCGCCGCCGCGAAAGCGCCGGCGTCGATGGACGGCGGTCGGCAGGAGGAACCGTCAGTCCCGCTGTGACGACCGCTTCTGCCGTGTCGGTCAGGCGGCTGGCGACAGCTCTGGAGCTTTGCTCCGCGCCCCTCTCGGCAGTTCGAACTGGCCCTTCTCGATCGTGTCGAAGAACGACAGGATTTCATCCGTTTTGACGACATCGGCGTATTTGGCGTTCATGTCGCAGAGGTTGATCGCATGGCTCGCCTGGCTCCGATCGAAGCAACCCTCTTCTGCCAAGGCGACCCGGTAGTTGAGACTGAACGCGTCCAGCACCGTCGCGCGCACACATCCCGACGTCGTCGTGCCGGTGATGATTACGCTGTCGCAGCCAAGAAGCGTCAGATAGGACGCCATGTTCGTGCCGAAGAAGCCCGAGGGCTTCTGCTTGTAGACGACGATGTCCTGCGGGGCGGGGGCGATGTCGGAAACGATCTCGTTGCCGTCGAGATTGGTCGCGATCGGCTTGCGGGTATCCTCGCCCGAACGACCGTTCTTCCATGACCAGGAACCGTTGTCCCAGTTGTCGCTCCTGCGAACGCCGGTCGTGTAGATCACCGGGATACCGCGATCATGGGCCTTGCCGATCAGTGCCTGCAGATACGGCATCGCCTCCCAGGCGTCCTCGCCGCAGGAATTGCGCCATTTCTTGATGGTCTCGAGAATGGGCTCGGGTTTCTCGCTGCAGAACGCCCAATTGACGTCCACGACGAGCAGAGCCGGGCGCCTTCCGAAGCCGCCTCGGGCGCCGTAGCCGGAAGCGGCAAACACCGCCTTGTCCCGTTCCGTCAGATACTTGTCCCAAACACGTTCGCTCATCTGCTGTCCTTCCTCAACTTGTGGATTGTTTTCGATCGGCCGGCGGGGCTGTACGGGCCGGCCGGCCGCCCGGAGCATCACTCCCCGGACTGGATCTTCTTCCAGAAGCTCATGTCGATGATGTCGTCATAGGGCACGTCCTGCTTGAGGATGCCGGCGTCCATCACCACGGCCTTGCCCGTCTTCCAGGCTTCCGGCGCGATGTCGCCATCGGCACTCCAGAGGTCGTCGGCGAAGGCACGGTCGAGCGTCGCCTTCATCGCCTTCCGGTCCATGGTCGGAAATTCCTTCACCGCGATGGTCGTCGCCTCGTCCGGATGCTCATGGGTAAAGGCGAGCCCGCGCGAGATCGCCCGAACGAACCCCTCGACCAGTTCCGGCTGGTCCTTGATCGACTCCTCGCGGACGTTGAGCGTCGAGTAGGTGTAGGGGCCGAGCTCCTTGGGAACGTTGTAGAAGGGCTCGTTCCACAGACCTTCGTCGATGCCCTGGGTCAGCATCGGTTCGGAAAGGACGCCGATGTCAGCCTGCTTGGTCTTCAACGCCGCCATGATCCCTGCGGTCGCCAGTTCCTGCAGCACGACGTCCGTCTTCGGATCGAGATGATTGACAGCGAGAATGTAGCGGGTGATCGAGTTCGGCGTGCCGCCGAAGGCACCGGTGGCGATCGTCTTACCCTTCAGGTAGTCGGCCATGCTTTCCCCGTCCGTCGGTCCGGGCACGTCCTTGCGGGAAACGAGATAGACGTTGCCGCGATTGACGACGTTGACGACGGCGCGCAATTCCGCGCCCTTGGCCTTGGCAAAGGCATCGTGCTCCGGGCCGCCGATGAAGGCGAAGGCCTGCTTGGTCAGAACGGCATTGGTATGGGCGCCGCCGCCGTCGACGGTCAGAACCGAAGCGTCGATGCCTTCTTCGGAGAAATACCCCTTGTCGATGGCGACATACATCGGCAGGTAGCCGAGACTGTGGAGCGGTTCAGCGATTACCAGCTTCTCGGCCGCGCCGGCGCCCGACACGAGGCCGGTGGCCACTACTGCGGCCGCCAGGGCCGTCTTGAGAAGCATCTTCATGGTTGTTCTCCAATTCTGTTTGGACTGCTTCTGCCGCGAACGGCCAAACCTTCGGCTCGTGGCCGAAAGGCTGCGTTGCTTGCTTGGTGGAGGATGGCTTGGGACGACAGCGACTTAGCTGTGAACGACCCCCTTCATCAGCCAGTTTTCGAGCCATGACACGGCGACGTACATGACCATCGAGAGCGACGAGAGGACGGCTACCGCGACCCAGACGAGCGCGATTTCATAGGTCTGGCCAGCGTAGAGGATGGTCCGGCCGAGACCATATTGCGAGGAGATGAATTCGCCGACGATGGAGCCGGTCAGGGCAAGGCCGATATTGATCCGCAGCACCGAGATGATCCAAGGCAGGCACGCCGGCACGACGAATTTCGTGAAGACCTGCCACCGGCTCGCGCCAAGCGAATAGAACAGCCGCTCGGAGTCGCGGTCGAGCGCCTTCACGCCGGAATAGGCCGTCAGCGTTGAGACGACGACGGTCAGCGCGATGGCAATCGCCACCTTCGAGGAAAGTCCCATGCCGAAGACCAGCACCACAAGAGGGGCGAGCGCCAGCTTTGGCAAGGATTCAAAGCAGATGATGTAGGGCTGGGCAATCGCTGCGTAGTTCTTCGACCACCAGAACGACAGACCCAACGCCGAACCGATCAGAGTGCCGAAGAAGAATCCCAGCAGGGTCGAGCGGAAGGTGAAAGCTATATCGGTAAAAGCCGAGCCAGTGGTGAAGAAGATTTTGGCCGTGGCCCAGATTGCCGAGGGCTGCGACCAGAAAAAGGCGTCGATTAAGCCGACACGGGCTCCGATCTCCCAGAAGGCGAGGATGGCGACGAGGATGCCGATCTGGATCGACACGACCACCGAGGTCGGCCAGACGCGCGCGACCGGCAGCTTGCGATAGCCACGCCTCGAAGCCGGGCGCGGCTGAATTCTCGAAAGGCTTTCTGATATGGCTTGTATCATGATCTTGACCTGAGAGGAGAGTTTACGCGGCGGCTTGAATGCTCTGATCCTCGGTGCCGGGATCGAGCCGGCCGAGGCAGTAGTGTTTGAGATCAACGAAAGTCGGCTCGACCACCACCGAGCGCTTGCGCGGCCGCGAAAGCGGCGTCTGGAGGCGTTCCACCACCCGGCCCGGGCGTATCCCCATCACGCAGATCTCGTCCGAGAGGTAGATCGCCTCGTCGATGTCGTGGGTGACGAAGATGACGGTTTTGTTGAAATCGGCCCAGATCTTCAGCAGCCACTCCTGCATCTGCGCCTTGGTCTGCGCGTCGAGCGCGCCAAATGGCTCATCCAGGAGAACGACGTCGTTCTTCAGCAAAAGCGTGCGCAGCAGCGCCGCTCGCTGCCGCATGCCGCCCGAAAGTGCCCTCGGATACTGGTCCTCGAAGCCGCCGAGCCCGTAGCGCGCGAGATAGGGCCGGGCCCGGTCGCGTGCCTCACTGGTCGGCATGCCCTGGATCTCCATGCCGAGGATGACATTGTCGAGAACCGTTCGCCAAGGCAGCAGCAAGTCTTTCTGCAGCATATAGCCGACACGGCCGATCTGACCGGTTGCGTCCTCGCCGTCGATCAGCACTCGGCCGGTCGTCGGCGGCTGCAGCCCGGCGACGATGTTGAAGATCGTGCTCTTACCGCAGCCGGAGGGGCCGATGAGGCTCACGAACCGACCGGCTTCGACCACGAGATCGACCGGCGCCAGCGCCTGGAACGGACCGGCGATGGTCTCGAAAGTCATCGAAACGTTCTCGAGACTGAGCTTCGACGGTGGGTGCATTCCAGTTCTCCATCCATATCATCCGCTGAAATCAGCCGGGCTATTGGCGCGACGGTGTTCCCATGGGAACCAATGCAAAGCCTGTGCCACTTACCAAAAGTGCTGGATTCTCAGACGTTTGATGCTGTTTCTCGGTTCAAGAGCCGGGGCTGCTCGACCAGGGGTCGGATACGCTTTGGCGTTGGCTTGGGAAAACGCAATTTTCAGAGACCGGAATGCTCACGGTGCGAGCAAGATCGCCAAACAGCCGAACGTAATAAGACCAACGAAATCAGCTGCTTGAGAGACCTATTAGCTTATCTAATGGGCGATTTTCAGTCCTGCATAAAGAATAGGCTGTATCACCCGCTCAGCGATTTGCCTTTCTGCCAGTTTGAGGGCTTTGAGACGATGTCCCTAGAGGCCCCGCGGTCGCTCACCAGGTCCTCATCGACTCTGACTTCGCGAGGAGGAAGAATGTGTCCCGGACCATACGTTCGCGCGCGTCTGACACTCAGGCTCGCGGCCCTTGCGATGTTGCAGTCCCGCCTCGAAGTCGCGGTTTAGGTCGCCGCCGTGGCGGCGGCTTTGATCCACTGGATCTGCGCCCAAGAGGATTTGGCGTCTCGGGTGGTCGATGATCGCGTCATGACGTTAGCCGCGGATCGGGGTCTCCGCGCCAGAGCCGGTGCTGGTGCGGCAGGGAACCCCGCGGCTGGATGGCGGCCCTTCGGACGGAGTTACTCGTCCGTCGCGGTCGTTCTGGCCGGTTCTTGGACCGAGCGATAGACCCAAAAGAGGTTCGCCAGAAACAGCACTGCCGTCAACACGAAGACCCAGCGAATGCTGAAGACGGCAGCGATCGATCCGCCGCTGAACGGACCGAGAAAACTGCCGAAGAAGGTCGCCGAGGCCGTCACACCGTAGGCAAGTCCCCGTTTCTCAGCGGGGGTGACCTGGCCGACCAGAGCGTTGGCCGTCGGAAGAATCCCTCCGACGAACATGCCGATGGCAAAACGCAGGGCGAGAAACTGCCAGTATGTCCCGATGAAGGCCTGCGGCAGGCTGGTCAGGACGGCGCCGAAGAGACAGATCAAGAGGACGCGGCGATAACCCAACTGGTCGCTGCGCTTGCCGAGGAAGGGCGAAGCCAGGACGTCACCCACACCCGTGACCGAGAAGGCGAAACCAGCGAGGGTCGCGATGCCGTTTTGGGTGGGGACGAGTTCGAGAACGAAGGGCGTGATCACCGGCTGCACCGCTCTGACTGCAAACTGGGCCAACAGGAGCACCAGGAACAGCGGCAGCAGCCCCTGGATCTTCACGAGCATCCCGATCGCGCCGAAGATCGAGGTTTTGGGCTTGCTCTTCTGGCGATCATTCGTCTCCGTCACACCCAGATAGGCGATGACGACGGCGATCGCTGCGATGACCGAAGTGCAGAAGAAGGTCATCCGGTAGTCGCCGGTCACGTCGGCAATGAAGCCGCCGGCGATCGGACCCGTCAACGTCCCGGCCAGTTGGCCGGTGGCCAGCCAGCCGAGCGCGTAGCCGAGCCGACGCTCCGGCAACTGCGTCGCCACGAGGGCGATGGCCGAGGCGGAAAAGCCGCTGAACGCCCCCATCAGGCTTCGCAGCAGGACGAGTTGCCAGAGATGCTGGCTGAAGCCCATCAGCAAGGTGAAGAAGCAGATCGCGATGCTGGACCTCAGCACCATGATCTTTCGCCCGTATCGGTCGGCAATGGATCCCCAAAGCGGCGAGACGAAAGCGGCGATGAGGAAGTTCATCGAATTGAGGATGCCCGACCAGAAGTCGACCGCGGACGGGTCGGACACCCCGAGCTCGGGCAGGAACAGCGGCAGGATCGGGCTGACCACGGACAGGGCGACGCTCATGATGAACTGCACGGCGACCATGAGCCAGAGCGTTCGCGCCCAAGGCGCCACTGCGGTATCGACCAGCATCGGCAAAAGTCCGGAAAACGTCGCGTCTGCGCGGGGCGCAGGACAGAAGCTTCGAGGCGAGACGCCGGGGGGCGGCCAAGCCGGTGTGCGGAGGCATCGAGAGCCGTCGCGCGGGCTCAGCCGCTGCGAAGGTCGTTAGGAAAGGATATGGCTTGGTCCAGCTGCCGCGGCCACAAAGCCACGTGAGCGCGGATCGAGGCGCTGGAACTCGCGGCGATGGCGGAAGGGACGTCGAGAAGCTTGCCTTCGTGGGTCAGGAGAAGGATCTGGCGCGAGGGAACATTCCCCGGCAGGCCGAAGATGGCGATCTGCTCTGGGTCTGGTTGGTAGTACGCGACGGAAAGCGGCGTCGAGAGGGTCCAGCCGACGCCGCTCGCCACCATCTCGAGGATCGGTGCGACCGAACTGCATTCGATGCCCCGAGCCGGGTTCAGCCCCTCGCTCGCCAGATAACCCTCGATCAGCCGGTCCATGCGGCTGCCGAAGCCAGGACGTATGAAGGGCAGATCGCCCGCAAGAAACTGAAGCCCGCGCCGTGCGGTCGCTACGCCGGCGGGTGCCAGCCCGATCAGACGCTCGCTGCAAAGATTATGCCGGTCGATGCCCGGCACGTCGCCGAGCGGCTCGCTGGATATCAAGGCGTCGAAATGGTTCTTGAGGAACTCCTGGACGTATTGCGTGGAGCGGCCCGATTTCACCTCGAGCTGGCCGACGAATTGACGAAGCTCTGCGACGATTCCCGGCATGATGTATCTCGCGACGCTGTCGGCAATGTAGATCCGCAGCTTCGGCAGAAGCTGAGACCGATAGCCTTCGAGCTCCTGCAGGATGTCTTTTTCTTCGGCGAGGAGCGAAACCGCTCGTTCGTGCAGGATCGCACCGGCCGGAGTAGACCGCAGCCCATGGCTGCTGCGCTCGAAGAGCGTGATGCCGAGATCGCGTTCCAGCTTCTGGACGAGCTGCGAGACCGCCGGCGCCGAAAGACCCAGCCGGCGGGCGGCCGTCGACATCTTGCCGGTCTCGCAGATGACCATGAGCTGAGCCAGAAGGCGAAGGTCAAGATGCCGGGCCACGGTCTCCACTCCCGGCTCGCGGCGGAGCGACGGCGACCATTGCGCCATGTGTTGCGGTGCGTCTCATGCCATCTCTTCCATGACCGACGCCCGCACGTCGTGCTCGATCAGACTCCAGATCCGGTCCACGAGCGCGACGAAGGCCGGCGTCCTCTTCACCGACAACGGCCGCGGCCGCGGCAGGTCGATCGTGATGATCTCCTGCAGTCGGCCCGGCCGGCGCGCGAAGACGAAGACGCGGTCGGAGAGGAACACCGCTTCGTCGATCTGATGGGTGACGAAGAGGACGGTCTTCCGCCCTTCCTCCCAGATCCGCAACAACTCGGTCTGCATGATCTCGCGCGTCTGCGCGTCGAGCGCGGAAAACGGTTCATCCATCAGGAGAATCTCCGGATCGATGGCGAGAGCCCTGGCGAGATTGACGCGCTGGCGCATGCCGCCGGACAGCTGTCGAGGGTAGTGGTTCCCGAAGCCTTCAAGTCCAACGAGCTTCAGGAGCGCCTTTGTTGCCGCGCGCCGTTCGTGCGTGGCAAAGCCACCGATCTTCGGACCGATCATGGCATTGTCGATGACCGTCAGCCACGGCAGCAGGTTGTCCTGCTGGAAAACGAATCCGCGGTCGCTGCCAGGCTTGGTCACCGGCGCGTCATCGAGCCTGATCTCGCCGGTTGTCGCCTCTTCAAGCCCGCTGACGATCCGCAGAAACGTGGTCTTGCCACATCCGGAAGGGCCGACGATCGAGATGAACTCGCCGATCTCGACACGCGTGTCGATGCGGGTCAGCGCTTCCATGGGACCGAAGCGCTTCGTCAGGCCGTCGATGACGAGCTTCGGGACCGCTTCAACCATTGGCTTCAGTCCTTCCAGTGCAACAGCCGGCTCTCGAGCCAGCCGAATGCCGCGGTCAGGCCGACGCCCGCGGCTGCGAGGATCACCACGCCGGCAAACAATTGCGGCATGTTGAAGGCGTCTGCCGCTTGGCTGATGAGCTGTCCGAGGCCGGCCCTCGAGCCGAAGAGCTCCGCCACGACGACGCCGATCAGCCCACGGCCGATCCCGAGCTTCAGTCCGGCGAAGATGAAGGGCAGGGCGGACGGCAGCGCCACCTGCAGGAAGACCTGTCGACGGCTTGCCCCGAAACAGCGGATCATCTCGATGAGTTCGAGTGGCGTCGTGCGCAGGCCGGCCTCGGTGTTGATGATGACCGGAAAGATCACCAGGGTCACGACCATGACCACCTTCGAGGAGATGCCGACGCCGAGCCAGAGGATGAAGAGCGGCGCCAGCGCGATGGTGGGCGTTGCGTAGAGGCCCGAGATCCATGGCTGCAGCACCTGCTTGGCGATTTTCGAATTCGCCAGCAGGATGCCGATCAACACGCCGGCGACGGCGGCCAAGACGTAGCCGAAGAGGAACTCGCTGCCGCTGACCATGACGTCTCTGAGAAGTTGGCCACGTTCGATCAGGTCGGCGATCGCGACGACGATCTGGCTGGGCGACGACAGAAACAGCGAGTTGGCGACGAGAACCCGGCTCGCGAACTCCCACAGAAGCAGCCCGCCGATGATCGAGGCAAGGCCCCAGGCGAAGCTGCGGACGCGCAGAAACGCACGGAACGGCGAAACGAGCGGGCGCGCGGGCGGCCGCTCGGGTTTCGCCAAAGAGGCGTCGGCCGTCATCGCCTATTCCTTCGCGCCGAGCGAAGCGTCATAGAAGCGCGTGGGATCGGTGTCGCCGCTGATGTCGCCGAGGCCCTTCATTGTCTTCAGAAGATTGGCGAGACCGGCCGTGTCGATCTTGCCGTTCGCATCATAGATGTCGATCTTGTCGAAGAAGTCGTAGGTCTTCTCCGCGTCATCCGGTTTGGCGGCAGTGTCGTTGACGAGAATCTTGACCGCTTCCTGCCGGTTGGCCGGATCCGCGAGCCATGTCACCGCCTGCGAATAGGCGGCAAGGAAGTGGCCGATTGCGGGGGTATGGCCTTTGGCCCAGTCGAGATTGACCGCATAGCCGGTGAACGGGAAGTCGGTGACGTAGTCGACGGTGTCACCGAGGTCGCTCAAGCCCAGGCTCGCCGCCTTGAAGTTGAAGGGCGCGCTGATCAGCGCTGCATCCACCGCGCCGGACTGGAGCGCTGCGAAGCGGGCCGAGGTCGCGCCGGCATAGATGAGGTCGTATTCGCTCGGCTTCAGGCCGTTCGCTTCGGCCATTCGCTGCAGATAGATGCGCGTCACGTCCTTAGCGCCGCCGACGATGATGGTTTTGCCCTTGAGGTCGGCATAGCTGTCGATCCCCTGCCTGGCGTAGAGCGAATAGGGCGCCGCTTTCGCCTCGACGCGGATCAGTGCGATCGGAGCGCCTTTGTCGATGGCGCGGATCGGGTCGACGAGGCCGCCGGATCCCATTTCGACGGACCCGGCGGCGAGCTGCTGCTGCACCGACGCGCTCGACGGCGCGGTGACGAGATCGATCGTCACGTCGTGGGCCTTGAAAAAGCCCTTGTCGATCCCGATCAGCAGCGGCCAGTTCAGCGCCGAGCCGGAGCCGACGGTGCCGAGCGTGATGGTGTCCGCGGCGCTCGCGGCCGAGACTGCGACGGGGCAAAGGGTCAGCGACGCCGCGAAGGCGACGGCGAGGCGGCAAATCCGTTTCATCGTGTGCTCCTTCAAGCGGCGTCGGCAGCGGATAGGGGAAAGGCTTCGGCGTAGGCGGCGGCGATCTCGCTTCCCGTCGCGCGCCACACGCCGTCGTGTCTGCAGACGTAGGCGAGTGCCTCCTCCAGAGCCCGGATGCGATGCGGGACGCCGGTGAGGTAGGGGTGGAGCGCGATCGCCATGACCCGGCCCGACTCCGCCCCCTCATCCCAGAGCACGTCGAACTGGCGGCAGATCGTCTCGGCAAAGGCCGCAGCCGTCATGTGCCTCCTCTCGAAGGCAGGCTTGTCGTTCAGCTCCTGACTGTACGGGACGGAAATGATGCTGCGCCCGTTCGCCAGGCTCATCCAGTAGGGCTGGTCGTCGTTGGTCCAGTCGCAGACGTAGCGAACGCCCTCGGCCTCGAGATTCTCGAGCGTCGTCCAGGTCTCCTGCAGGCCCGAGCCGAGCCAACCGGTCGGTCTCTGGCCGGTCGCGTCGCTGATCGTGGCGAGGGTGCGGGCAATAATCCCCCGCTCTGCCTCGGGCGGCACCGCGTTGAGCCGCCGCGTGTTGCTTTCGTTGTGGCCCATGAGCTCCCAGTTGCGAACGGCTGCCTCCTCGAGAATCTCGGGATGGTGCCGACAGAGGTCGCTGTTGAGCGCGACGGTGCCGCGAACACCGAAGCGATCGAGGACCTTCATCATCCGGAAGATGCCGACACGATTGCCATAGTCGCGTGCCGACCAAGTCGGAACGTCCGGCGTCACGCCGCCTCCGCCGGCGGCTACCGGCACCTGCTCGTCGAGCGCGAAGAACTCGATATTGGGGATCACCCACAAAGCGACGCGGGCATTTCCCGGCATCGTCCAGGGCTTGCGGCGAATGATCGGCGAATAGGGGAAAGGGCCGTAGGTGCGCGGCTGCATCACACCGTCTCCTTCAAAGCCAAGCCTTCGAGATGCGCGACGATGTCGTCGGTGTGCATGACGTCGGCATATTTGTGATGCAGGTCGAAGAGGCTCAGCTTGTGGGACATCGGGCTGCGGTCGAAGCAGCACTCTTCGGCCATCACCATGTGGAAGCCGTAGGAATAGCCGTCGGTCGTGCTGGCCCTCACGCAGCCGGACGTGCTTTCACCGCAGACGATTACGGTCTGGACGCCGAGCAGGGTGAGGTGCGCCACCAAGGGTGTGCCGAAGAAGGCGCTGGCGCGCTGCTTGGTGATGACGGTGTCTCCGGGGAGAGGCGCAAATTCTGGTCGGATCGCGAAAAGACTGGGGTCTTTGCTGGCGCCCTGGCGTTTGGTCGCACGGATCAGCGAAGGCTTGCTGTCGGCGCGGCTGTCGCTCGTGGTGTAGAGGACCGGAAGGCCCGCAGCACGCGCTGCCGCAAAAAGGCGCTGCGTCGGCTCGATCGCCTTGTAGGCGTACTCGCCACAGGAACTCGGATAGGTCCGGGACACCTCGGAAACCGGCCGTGGACCTCCCTGGTAGGCGAGCTCGTAAAGGTCGATGGCGAGCAGAGCGGCACGGGGTCCGACCCCGATCGGCCGCTTGTAGTGGCTGTACAATTCCAGCAGCTCGGCAGAAATGACGTCCTGCCAGCAATGTTCTTCGAACGTATCTATCACGACCCATAACTCCAGCTGTCGATCGTACCGGCCCGTCGAGGCATGCAGCAAGGAGCGTGCCATCTTGCGGAACGTGCTGGATCTATCGGCGGCGCGAAGGACGGGAGCCGGGAATCCGCCGCGTTTCCCGTAAGGGGCTTCCCCCGATGGGCGGTAGCGGGCCAACTGCTCAATCTTCGGGCGGAGAAGGCTTAAGCGATTGCTTACGAGCGAAGTGTCGACCGAAATTTTGCCGGATGGGGCGCGGGCACAGCTCCAGCAAGAAGCTCAAGCGCCGTTATGCCCTCCCCGATCCCATCGATCGGACGAAGAACTGGCGGCCTGCCAGATCCGAGCTATGACCGAAGTTGGGTGATGGGTCCGATCAGGCGGCGCGTTGATCGGCGGCCGCGGTGACATGCAGGGCGCCGAAGGCGATCTCGCCTTGCTTCTGCTGCGGCCCGACGGTCATCGTGAGGGGAGCAGAGGTCGAGATAGGCAGGGTTCCACAGGTCGGCCTCGACGATCCGCCAGCGCCCGACGAGCTTGCGACCAGTCGGGGCGCTCGTGGCGAAACCGCCAGGAGCCTGGGCAGGCGGATGAGGTTGTGGGCGGCCGCCGCGAAGGAGAAGGCCCAGCCCGTCCGCTCGACGCCGCGGAACCGGCTGTTGCGAAAGCCGGCCCCGTTCAATCCAGCCGAAGGCCTCCTCGATCCCCTTGCGGATGCGAAGGCTGGTCTCGTAGCCTCTGTGCCGAGTGGTGCGCCTGTCGATCGCCGATCGTCGGCCCGCCGAGTTCTGCGCCACGTGCGGCGTGACGCGCGTCGCGCGCAGTTCATTGACGAAGTCCTGGACATCGAAGCCCTTGTCGCCCTCAGCGTGATCGACCTCGAGCGCTCGCCATAAGCTCGATCATCACCAGCGCGGCGATCCTTTCGGCGTGGCCGTCGGCGGCCGTCAGACAGGGGGAGACCAAAAGGCCGGAACGGTTCTCCATCAGGGCATGGCCCATGAAGCAGAGCTTGGCCTCCTTGCCGGCGCTCTTGAGGTGGAGCCGCGCCTTCGGGTCCGTGGTCGAGGCGTGCGTGGCGTTCGAGCGCATTTCGTCATGAGAGTCGGCATACCGGTTGCGCCCGCCGCCGGGCGGCGGATCACCCAAGCCGTCCTTCGGCTTGAAGCTCTTCATCGAGGTTCAGAGCTCGATCAGCGTGCCGTCGACCGAGAAGCGATCGCTCGACAAAAGCCGCTTCGCCCGCGGCTGGGCCAGCCCCGCGGCCGTGAACTTCGCCGCGATCGCGCCGTCCAGCAGCCGGTCGCGGTTCTTGGAGAATGTCGAATGACCCCACACGGAACCATCGATGCCGAGCCCGACAAAGCAGCGAAACAAGAGGTTGAACTCCAGCCGGTCCATCAACTGGCGATCCAAGCGGATGGAATAGAACGCCTGGAGCAGCATCGCCCGCAGCAGCATCTCCGGCGCGATCGAGGGCCGCCCCATGCCCGAATAAAGCGCGGCGAAGTCGCCCGACAGCGCCTCCAACGCCGCATCGGCGAATTCCCGGACCAGCCGCAGCGGATGATCCGCCCGAACCCGCTTCTGCATATCCACATAGGAGAACAGCTCTCACGTCCGCTTGTCCGTTCCGCGCATCCGTCCCTCGCTTCCGAGGACGGATTGAATCACGCCAAAACCGCCAACGCGAGCGACTTCTTCAACACCCTGCTAAGGTCCTCAATACCAATGCCGGCCACTTGCTGAGCCATGCGTGGCGGATTGATTCCGCGAACCCCAAATGCCCAGAAATAGATCTGACGCCCGCTGAGGCAGCGCTCGCCCGTGTCGCCAGCAACGGAGGCCGAAGTCGCCTAAGCGAGGGAGCTTCGAACCGGCGCCGGGTCACGCTGATTAGCGTCTGAAATATCGACACAGGGCCATGGGGCTAGGTCGAGCCGCCCCGTTTAAATACGACTCGCTTCGACAGAGGTTCGCGACGGCCCCGACCCGTTCGACGGCATGCACGCGCTGGCTCGCGCTTCAATAGCCGAGGGCGCAGCCGTCCTTCCGCGGATCGGACCCGCCGATCAGGACACCGTTTGCCGCGTCGATCTCGATGATCTGTCCGCCGCCGTGCGGCACCTCGACTTCGACAAGTTCGTGCCCGCGATCCCTCAAGAACGCCCGAGCCTCCGGCGAGACGCCGCGCTCCACTTCCACCCGTCCCATCAGCGGAAACACCCGCGGGAGATCGAGAGCCGCCTGGGGATCCAGTCCGTACTGCAGGATGTTCGCCAGCGTCCAGCTCTGTCCCATCGGCTGGAAATGCCCGCCCATGACCCCGAAGGCGAATCTCGGCCGGCCCTGGCGGGTGGCGATGGCCGGGATGATGGTGTGCATGGGGCGCTTGTTCGGGGCGAGCTGGTTCGGATGGCCGCGCTGCAGGCTGAAGGAAAAGCCGCGATTGTGCAGGACGACGCCCGTCCTGTCGGAGACGATCCCCGAGCCGAAGCTCTGAAAGATCGAGTTGATGAAGCTGCAGACGTTCCCGTCCGCATCCACGACGGCGATGTAGACCGTGTCCTTATGCGGGCTTCCGGCAGCAGGAAGCGTCCGGAGGGCGTGCTCGTCCGAGATCAGGTCACGCAGGCCGGAGAGGTAGGAGGTGTCCAGCAGCTGCCGCACCGGCACGTCGACATGGGCCGGATCGGCGAGGAAGGCATCGCGGTCGCGATAGACGAGCCGGGCCGCCTCGAGGTGGCGATGCATTCGCAGCGGATCCAGGGGATCGTCGCTCGGTGCGTACCCATCCATGATCCCCATGAGCATCAGCGCGACGATGCCCGAGCCGTTCGGCGGACATTCGAAGACGTCGTGGTCGGCGAAGCGGGCCGAGATCGGTTCGACGAACTCGGCGGCGTCGAGACCTGCGGCAAAATCCTCTTCCGTGTGGAACCCGCCCTTCGCCCGCAGAACCGCGACCATGTCTGCGGCGATGGGCCCGGTGTAGAACGCCTTTGCGCCGTCCCTGGCGATGGCGCGCAGCGTGGAGGCCAGCGCGGGATTGCGCATGACGCTCCCCGCCTTCGGCGCCGCCCCCTCCTTGAGGAAGAGATCGGACCCTCCGCTCTTCAGCTTCGCCACGTCGCGATGCCAGTCCGCGGCAACGCGGGGCGCGACGACGTAGCCCTTCTCCGCATGGTCGATCGCGGGACGCAGGAGGGCGTCCCAGGACATCCGGCCATAGGCCTTCGAGAGCTTCTCCCAGGCCGAGACGGCTCCGGGAACGGTCACGGCATGCGGCGACGTCGCCTCGTAGCCGGCTTCGCCGCGCGCGGCGAGCGCGTCGAGCGAGAGACCGGCGGGGGTGCGTCCCGAGCCGTTGATCGCGACGACCCTGCCGCTGCCGGCGGGCATGTAGAGGCAGAAGCAGTCCCCGCCGATCCCGGTCGACTGCGGCTCGACGACGCCGAGGACGGCCGCTGCTGCGATGGCCGCGTCGAGCGCATTGCCTCCTGCCTTCATGATCTCGACCGCCGCGAGCGTCGCCTGCGGCATGGATGTCGCCGCCATGGCGTTCAACGCATAGACGGGGCTGCGCCCAGGGGCGTGGAAGTCACGCATCACGACGAGATATTCCTTGGGTTCTTTTACACGGAGCATGACGGCGGCGTCTGCGGCCGGAGCCATCGTCCAATTCCGAAGGCCGGGTCAATGGACGATGGCGCGAAGCAGGGCTTGCGTCTTCGGATGCTTCGGCGAGCCGAAGACCGCCTCCGTGCCGCCTTCTTCGATGATCTGTCCGGCCGCCATGACGACGACCCGGTCCGCGACCTGCCGGGCGAAGCCCATCTCGTGCGTGACGACGACCATCGTCATGCCCGACTGCGCGAGGGTCCGGATCACCGACAGCACTTCGCCGACCATCTCCGGGTCGAGCGCCGACGTCGGCTCGTCGAAGAGAAGCACCGCCGGCTTCATCGCCAGCGCGCGCGCGATGGCGATCCGCTGCTGCTGGCCGCCCGACAGTTCATGCGGATAGGCCGCCTCCTTGTCCGCCAGGCCCACACGCGCCAGGAGCTCGCGCGCTTCGGCCGTCGCCTGCTCCTGCGACAGGCCCCGCAACTTGCGCGGGGCGATGGTGATATTGCGCAGGACGTTCATGTTGGCGAACAGATTGAACCGCTGGAACACCATCCCGACGTCGCGCCTCTGGACGGCGATGCTCTTCTCGCTGTCTTCCAGGAGCCTGCCGGAGACCGTCGTTCGGTAGCCGATCGACTGGCCGTTCACCAGGATGCGCCCCGCCTGGACCGTCTCCAGATGGTTGATGCATCGCAGCAGAGTCGTTTTGCCCGAGCCGGACGGCCCGATGAGAACCACCACTTCGCCGCGGCGGACTTTGAAATCCACCTTGTCGAGCACCTTGGTGGACCCGTACCATTTCTCGATGGCGGTCATTTCGACCAGTATGTCGCGCTTATCGATCATCGCCGTCCGCCGGAATTTCGTCGAAGGTGCGCGGCCCTTGATGTCAGCCATTACGCCTGCACCGCGACAGGTTCCATGTTCGGCGCCGGCCGACGCGAGCTGAGTTCCAGCCGCCTTTCGGCCCAGTGCATGAACAGCGTCCAGCAGGTCGTCAGAAGCAGGAAGTAGATGCCGAGCACCGAGTAGAGTTCGAAGGTGCGGAACGTCGCCGAGTTGATCGTCTCGGTGACGAGCATCATCTCCGACACGCCGATCACGCTGACGAGCGTGGTGTTCTTCAGCAAGATGTTGAACTGGTTGCCGATCGGCAGGAGCACGATGCGGAGCGCCTGGGGTAGCACCACGTAACGCATCATCATCGAGGGCGGCATGCCCAAGGCCTTTCCCGCCTCGAATTGCCCCTGGTCGACGGCCTGAATTCCGGACCGGAAGATCTCCGCCATGTAGGCGCCTTCGTGCAGGCCCAGCGCGACGATGCCCGCCTGCAGGCTTCCGGACACCAACATCCCGAACACGCTGATGTCTTGGAAGCGGAGAATCCCGGCCGCCGCGAGCCCGGTATAGATGAACACGATCTGGACGAGCAGCGGCGTGCCGCGGATGATCCAGATATAGAAGCTGGCGATCCTTTTCAGGACGCCGTTCCGGGACAGCCGCATCTGCGCGAACAGCAGGCCGAGAATGATCCCGATCACCTCGGCGCAGACGGCCATCGTGACTGTCAGGCCGAGGCCGGACAGAAAATTGCTGCTCGGCAGGAGAAGCTGTTGCCAGAAATACGGCCAATCGAAATGCATCCGACCATCCTGCTTGGGCGCCCGGGCGGGGCACGGACGGAGACCCCGCCCGTGCCAGCCGCCGTAACCGGCGCGATCTTCGCCGCGACTACTTCTTCACGGGCTGCGTCGGCATCGGGCCGGACAGCATGTCGGTCGCCAGATCCCATTTCTTGAAGATCGCCTGATAGGTCCCGTCCTTCATCAAGGCGGCCAACTGCTTCTCGAAAGCCTTGCTGAGGCCAGGCTCGTCCTTGCGAATGCCGATGCCGGTCAGGATCTTGTAGAACGGCTTGGAGCCGGCCACGATCTCGTCGGGATTCTGCTTGTCGTAATAGGTGCCGATCTCGTAGGCGGCGCCGTAAGCATCGACCTGCCCGATCACCAACTGCTGGAAGGCCGCCGTCCCGGTCGGGAACTCGACGATGTTGATCAGCGGCTTGCCGGCGGCCTTCAGCTTCTTGTTGGCGTCTTCCAGGAGCACCGTCGCCGTCGTCCCGGTGACCGTCGCCACCTTCTTGCCCGACATGTCCACCGGGTCGTCGGCAACCGTCGCACCCTTCTTGAAGATCAGGATTTCCTGCGAATACATGTACGGCAGCTCGTCGATGACTTCGAGCCGCTGCGGCTTGATGAAGAGCTGCGACATGATCGCATTGCACTGACCCGCCTGCAGTGCCGGGATCAGGCCCGAGAACGGGATGTTGATCCATTTGGTCTTGAGGCCGAGCGACTTCGCCAGAGCATTTCCGAGCTCGATGTCGGACCCGACCGGATTCTGGTTCTGGTCCACGAACTCCAGCGGCGGCTGACTGAGGGAGGAGCAGAAGGTCACCGTCTTGGACGAGGCGACGGACGCCGGCAGATCATCATCGGCTGCCCTTGCGGCGCCGGACGTCAATGCTGCGCCGAGGAGCGATGCCGCAAGGAGGCGTGCCAGACCCCGCGGCGCCCCGAGCGGCGATGTCGATTGCCGAAATGATCCGTGAGAATGCATCCGTAACCCCTGTGTTGCCGAAAGGACGGCTTCGCCCGACGATGCGCCGGAAGTCGCTGCTGCCTCGCCGAAGCCCTGGCCGACGGCTTGCGAAACCGCGACATTGAGTGACACAACATGTATACATATGCAAACAAAAAAATCATGATGATGGAACGACTAAATAATAGGCAGGTGCCTGCGCATGGTCGCGCCGCCTTGACCGTTTTCGATGCGCTTCTCGAGGCAATCGTCGCTGGTCAGCTGCGCCCGGGCGACGCGTTGTCCGAGCTGTCGCTGGCAGAGCAGTTCGGCGTATCCCGCACGCCGGTGCGGGAGGCCCTGCATCGGCTGGAGCAGATCAAGCTGGCAGAGCGGGGCGCCCGCCGCGCCTTCGTCGTGCGCGAGATCCGGTCGGAGGAACTGGAGGAACTGTTCGAGGCCGTCGGGGAAGTCGAAGCGGCACTCGCCGGCCTTGCCGCGCATCGCATGAGCGATCAGGAGCGCTGGATGCTGCAGGGCATCGTTCAGGAAGGCATGATCAGCGGCGAGGATCCCGGCGTCTATGCGCAGATCAACACGCGCTTTCACGATGCGATCAAGGCAGGCGCGCGCAACGCCGTGTTGGCCGCCACCTCCAGCGAGCTGAACGTCCGGACGCTCCCGTGGCGGCTCGTCAACTTCTACGAGGATCCGGAGCGGATCGACGCCTCACGGACGGAGCACCAAGAAATCGCGAAGGCGATCGCGGCGGCCGACGCGGACGAAACTCATCGCCTGATGCGGAGCCACATGGCCTCGTCTCGCGCAGTCGCGGCGGGGCTGCTCGCGCGCCGAAGCCGTTGACGGTGGAGGGCGGAGGGCGGAGGGCGGAGGGCGGAGGGCGGAGGGCGGACCGTCCTGCCGCTATCGGCAAGGCAGCTTTCTTTCACTCCTCGCAGATGATGCCGGCTCGTGCGCTCGTGTGGGATCGAAGCTGGCCCGCTGGCCGATTTAGCGCCCCGGGGCTGCGTCAGCCTGCCGTGCAGAGAAGACAGTGGGCAGAGCTTTTGATCGGATCCGGGACCCTCCCGACCATGGAGGAATGGTCGTTCGTCCGACGGGCGGCCCCTGTCGTCGCAATGACCGAGATCTAAGCAACATCTATAACCTCTAGGTATAGGCTGATCTTTTTTAAGATCCCAGCTTATCTTGCCTTGTCTCCCGATGTCTCGGAACCTACCCGTCGCCGATCCTGCGGCACGTCAGTTCGCCGCAAGCGCCAGAAAGGTGGGTCCATGTTCCTTGTAACTCGTCACGTCCCCGGTGCGGTCGCGTTGGCGGCCGCCGCTCTCGTCAAGCCGGCTCTCGCGCAGGACAAGACATTCCACGTCGCCCTGGACGACACCTTCGCGCCGCACGCCATGCCGACGATGGGCGGCGGCGTCGAGGGTTTCAACGTCGATCTCGCCAACGAGATCGGCAAGCGCATGGGCGCCAGGATGAATATTACCGCTGCGCAGTACTCCGGGCTGATCCCCGGCCTGCAGGCCGGTACCTACGACTTCCTCGTCGCGCCCGTGACGATCACCAAGGAACGGGCGGACAACCTGCTCTTCACCGAGGGCTACCTCAACACCGACTTTCAGTTCGTCACCAAGGCCGGCGCGCCCGATATCACCCACCTCAAGCAGCTCAAGGGCAAGACCATCGCGGTGAACAAGGGCTCTGTCTAGGACTCCTGGGCGCGCGGCCTGACCGACGAGATCGGCTGGAACGTCGAGAGCTACGGCACCAATTCGGATGCGATCCAGGCGGTCATGGCGGGCCGGGCGGCGGCGAACGTTGCCGTCTTTCCACTAGGCTGGACTTTCCGGATGACGAGAACCTCGACTGGCCTGTCCTCACCATGACGCTCGACAGGACGGGCCAGATCGTCCTAGACGCCAAGGCGTCCTGCAGCAGGGAAGATGATGTCGGGGACCATCTCGCTCACGCCGCCCGATCCGGCCATCCGCTGATCGTCCTCTCGGAGGGGCCCAGCTTCTCGCCGCTCCTGCACCTTGTCGCTCATCACTGCCTCGCTGGCGGCATGCTGGATGCGGCCATCGTCGCGCAGACGCTCGCGATCATCACGGGCTACGGTCTGGAGGAGATTGAACGTGCGCTCGCAAAGCTTCCCCGCGACGAGGTCGATCTGGCGCTGCTTCCGCTCGCGGATCTGTCGCTCTGCATTCGTGCCGGCCTGCCGCTCGGCCGCATCGTGGCGCTGCTCACCCAGCTCGGCAGAAGCGCAACGGAGGCGGCGCGCGCCAGGGCGGCGGAGGCCGCCGCCGAGAATGACGATGATGACGACGACGACGATGAGGACCTCGGCGCCAGTCGAGTGCTGGCACGAACATCGGGCTCGATCCAGGAATCCATGCGAACGGTCCGGGACAGGGCGAAGGGCGAGGGCAACCGCACCTCCAGCAGCAGCGATCACAGGCGCGACGATCGCCAGGATGTCGGATCGACCGTGATCGAGCCCGAGCCGTCCTGTACCGGCTCCAGCATGACGGTGGAGACCCTGTCCGGCTATGGCAAGGCCAAGGACTGGGCGCTCGACCTCAAGGCCGACCTCGATCTCTGGCGGGCGGGTGTGATCCGGCGTGCAAATTTGCACGCCGGATCACAGTCTAGACTTACTAAGCGATTTTTTGCGCAGCACGGATCGGTCCCCACCCGGAGCCCGAGGTGTGCAGCACGGCCACGGTTCCTGCCGGCTCGTCCGGCAGGAATCGGTTGTTCCGACTTTCAACGTGATGGGGAAAATGCATCGGGACCTGGAGACGTCCCAATGCCGGCCTACGTATGCNACGGCCACGGTTCCTGCCGGCTCGTCCGGCAGGAATCGGTTGTTCCGACTTTCAACGTGATGGGGAAAATGCATCGGGACCTGGAGACGTCCCAATGCCGGCCTACGTATGCGTGCGCCAAGAACCAATCCGTACCGAAGCGGACGCCGGACGACGTGCCGCGCACGGCCGGCGATCGGGAAACCATGACCTAGAAAACTGTGATCCGCTTCGTCGGAGCCTTGTGCTCGCCGGCGGTGTGACGGGTGAAGACATTGCCGGTCTGCCGATCAGTCCGTTCGACGTCCGAGCATGCCTTCGGCGGGCAACCGAGGCGGCTGGGATAAAGCGTCGCCGGAACGCTGCGATCGGAACCGAACTGCTGTTCAGTGCATCTCGTGAAGCCTTCGAGGATGACGCGAGCGGCTCGTTCGTCGATCGGTCGTTGCGGGTGAGTGAGGCCGATCGGGAGGCGGTGGATCCCAACGGAGCCGATGAACAGCGCGCCGGCCGGGATAGCGCCGACCTCAGTAGCCGCGAGCGTGGCAGGGCGAAGCCAACCGATCGCGCTGAGGTGATGGGAGCATTCAAAGCTCTCCTCGCAGAGAGGTTCACGACCGCCTTCCTCACGGACGGAGAGAATGTGTCTACGTCCGACGATCTGCCACGCGGGCTCCCGCGTCGCTGGGCCGCGGTGTTGGAGGGGGCGGAGGGCCCGACGCGCGAGACGCTCGCGAGATTTGATCCCCGCAAAATTCAGGAGTTTTTGGCGAGGATACTCGTAGCATGCAGTCGTAAATCCGACTGGACCATCGCCTGCTGGCGGCTTGATCTTGACGAAACAACGCCTCATTTGTCGGTTTTCATTGTCCCTACATACACGAAAGTTACTAAGCACACTGTGTCGACCTGCGTTTCAGTCCGTCATCATTTCGGCCAGCCGGCGAAGCTTAGTGCTCTGCAGGATTGGATAGGCGGCGAGTGCAAGCCGCTTGGGCTTGTGCGCGGTCGACCGCGAACGGAGACGAACGCGCGGCATCTATCGCCGCGTAAGTATCGTGCGATCCAGCGATACCAGCTAACGGCGGCGGCCGCAGCACAAGCGGCCGAAGCCGAGCGGATGCGCGCTGCGGAGGACCGAGAGACTGCGCGAAAGGCTGCGGCCGAGGTCGAGTGCCGGCTTGCTGAGCTGGATCAAGAGCAAGCCGCGCTTGACCGTCTCCACGCGCAAGTCGAGGAAGCAGAGCGGAGGGTGGCAGATCGTGAGGCGCACCTCACTGTGCGGCTCGCTGAAGCGGCAAGAGCCGAGCGTGATCTCTTGGAGAAAGAAGAGGCGATCGAACGGCAGCGGACTGACTTGAAGCTGCGTCGCCAGGGCATTGAACGCGCAGTATCGGTTGCACGCACCGTTCTCGGCGATTGTCCCGGATTCGGGGGCAGGAGCTCGCTCCTCGCAACTCTCAGCGACGCGCTTCCCGGCAACATCATCGACGCGGCATCGGATATCGGAAAAGCTCTCGAACGCTGGAGCGCTATCGCAGCGAAGAACTCCGCGAACCCGCAAAGAGAGCCTGAGGACATGCCGGAGACGCTCGCCGGCTTCGAATACTAATGCCCTAGCAGGCTGTTGAAGAAGTCGCTCGCCGCGGGGCTTCGGGCGTGATTCAGTGACTTCGAAGGGATTCGGAGACGGTGCATGCGGGGCGACGACAATCGAACGGGCGAGTTGTTCAGCTACGTCGATCTGGAGGCGCGGGTGCGGCGAGATCATCCGCTGCGGGCGATCCAGACGATCGTGAACCAGGCGTTTGGCTCGCTGGGACGCGGGTGCTCGGCGCTGTATTCGCCGCACGGGCGGCCGTCGATCCCGCCTGAGAAACTGCTCAGGGCGATGCTGTTGCAGGCGTTCTATTCGATCCGCTCGGAGCGGCTGCTCATGGAGCGGCTGGAATACGACCTTCTGTTCCGCTGGTTCGTCGGCATCGGCGTCGATGATCCGGCTTGGGACCACTCGACGTTCTCGAAGAGGCGCATCTCACTTTAAATGGCGCGGCGGACGGTGAGATCGCCTTCGGCGCGCTCAAGGGCTTCCTCGACGTGCGCTACGGCGCACGCGATGGAGCGGCCTGCGCGGAGTTCTCGTGGGAAGGACAAGACGAGAACGACCCCGCCTGCGGTCGCGGATGGGCCGCCATCGGCACCGCCGGCCGCCTCGTCGGCCACTTCTATATCCACAACGGCGACGATTCAGGCTTCGTCTGCGAACGCGGCTGACTTCTTCAACAGCCTGCTAGAGCTTCTCAAGGGGGCTTGCTCGGACGTTCTGCAGCACGCACCCGATCACGCCGCGGCGTTGCCAGTCGACATGGGCAAGGGCGCCTTGCAGACCCGCTTCGACATGGGCGACCATGGGACGCTGGTGACCGACACGGGCGGAGACGGCCGCCGCTCGTGCTGGTGCACGCGCTGGGGCTCGACCGCCGCATGTGGCGCGACGCAGTCCCGCACCTCGCGCGGCAGTATCGCGTCATCGCCCATGATCTGCGCGGCCACGGCCATGCAGCCGCGGCACCGCTGGCGAGCGATCTCGGCACATATGCGGACGACCTCGTGAGGCTCGTCGACGGCCTGAACCTTCCGAAGATCCATCTGGTCGGGCTGTCGCTGGGTGGCTCGATCGCTCAGCAGGTCGCGCTCTCGCATCCGGACCGTCTGGAGAGCCTGACCATCATCGCCAGCACCGCCTGGAGCAACGAGGCGTTCAGCGCGCGGGCCGATGCGGCCGAGCGCGACGGTCTTGCGGCCCAGGTCGCGCCGACGCTGACGCGATGGTTCACCCCGCAGGCGCTCGCGGAGAACGGCTGGGCGGTCCGCTACGCCCGCGACCGGATCCGACGCGCCTTCGTCTCCGACTGGGCGGCGGCATGGCGCGCTCTCGCCGCCATCGAGACCGCCGGGCGCCTCTCGGAGATTGCTATCCCGACCCACGCCATCGCCGGAGAGTGCGACGCCTCGACGCCGCCGGCACTCATGCGCTGCTTCCAGCAGATCCCCGGCTCGATCTTCGAGATCATCGCAGGCGGCCCGCACATGCTGAGCCTCGAGAACCCGGTCGAGCTGTCGGAGGCGATCCTGCGGGGGCTCTCGGCGACGGACGCGAACGCTGGCAGAAAGTTCGAGGCGGCCTGAAGGAGCTGGTGGCGGGAAGGGATATCATTTCCGCCGCAGCAGCGGCTAGCTATCGCGGCGATTGGCATCCTTCTTGTAAGGAGGATGTTGGTGCTGTGATCCGTAGCGCCTGACGGAGTGAGTCACAACGTCGAAGCGGTTCTACCAGCTGTTCTATCTGTCCATCATCCAGGCTTGCAACCGCGCTTCTGGTGTCAATAAGTCACGTGCGCCTGACGTTGGAGGAATAAGAAGAGAATTTGAACTAAATACCGATCATTAGACATAAGAAAAAAAGCCGCAGGCGCACCTTTACTCGGCAGTCGCGTCATTTACATTAGTGGCGTCGGTGGCATTCCGTCGTCGACCATAACGTCTTGCTGCAGGTGTCCGCGCAAGCGGCCGCCGGGGGGATTGCCGTCCCGCCCAGCAGCCTGACCACCCTGACCTGGTAAGAGGTACAGAATGGCTGAGCGTCTTCTGACGCGCACGGCGTCGCCGTGCAAGTGCAATCCCGACATCAACGAGACGCCGCCGGATCCGTCCGGCCGCACCGCTTTGACGGCCACCGCGCGCGGGGGCCACAGCGAGCCGCTGTCGCCCGACATCGAGTTCGCCCGGCCCGTTCGGACGCTGCAGGTCGACGGCAGGTCGTACGTCGTCGGCCTTGGCCCGCCGTCCGCATCGACGAGATCACCGACCTCCCAGACGAGCTCAAGGTGCGGCTCGCCGGCGGCTCGTCGCACCTCCTCGACCAGCCCACCGCGGAGATGGAGGCGGTCGGGTGCTCGTCCGAGACGATGCCGACCAACACCGACATCGATGACCGCGCCGGCCCCCGGAATGAGCCCCCCGGTACGCCCAAGCCGCACATCCGCAGCGCGAAGAAGGTCGGCCCGTACGGCCCGGTCTTCGCGGCCGCCGAGATCGCCGCCTCCCGCCACCTGCTGACGCTTCTCGACCGCCAGGGCTTCGCGCTCGTCCCCGAGGGTGGCATTGCACTCGGAGGCATCTGGCTCGACCCGATCCTCTGCCAGAAGCTCGCGACGCTCGGGCTCGCGGAGGTCGAGGACGTTTGCGGGGGAATGATCGTCCGGCAGCCCTCGTCGCGCGCCGCGCCCGACGGGGCCTGATCCGTCAACAGCGCCCGGCCCGCGGCCTCCATCGTCTGTCCGGTCCGGCAGCTCCTCCGCCGGCCGACGCGGCCCCTCCCTACACCATCATCGAAGCGCTGGCCCTGTGCCGGCAGGAGACTCTTATGTCCAGAAAGAATCTGAACAAGAACACCGACCCGCAGCCCGGCGGCGGTGACCCGAAGGCGGATCCCGATTACGGCGCGTTTCACCGGCCGTCCTGCGGTTCGGACGGCGCGGATCCGGTCGCGGCGTATGTCGACAGGCTCGCCGTCACGATCGTCGCGAGCGCGATCAGCGCGTCCGAGACGCTGGAGCAGGATGCGACGCTCGGCGCTTTCTCCGAACTCGCGAGCATCCTGCGTTCTGTCGTGACACGCGTGGGCCAGGCGATCCCCGACTTGATCGCGAAGGCTCTGGAGCAGGACCCGCGCTTCACCGTCCTGCGGGAGTATCCGCTGCCGCTCACGCGGGCGGCGGCGGAGGTCGTCGACAACAACCGGCGGCTGAGCCTCGTCGAACTCAAGCATGATCTCCACCAGACCGGAACGTATGCCACGGATCTCGTCGTCATCGACGACGAGACGCGTCACGCCTCGATCCTCGAGTGCCGGCGCGGCGGCGTCGTGTTCTCCGGTCCGCGCATTGCTGCGATCCTCCGCACGCTCCGCATCGCCACGCTGACCGCCCGCAAGGCCTTGGAAGCGGACGGCTATAGGGTCTCCCGCGTCGGCTGTGGCGTCATCGACCGCTACGGCAGAGCCGGCTACGACCCTGAGATGACGATCGGCCCCGATGCGATCGACCTGGCGTTCGGCGTGCCCGTCCTCGCTTACCTCGACCGCCTCGACGAGCGGATCCGTAAGGAAATCCGCCGTCGGTCGGGGCCCATGCTTGCCGGCCTCCTGCCGGAGCCGGAGCCGGAGCCGGAGCCGGAGCCGAAGCCCTGTCCCGCGTGTTCGGGGCAGGCGGTCGCAGACGCCAAGGACCCGCAGGAAGAGGGAAGCGAGGTGGAAGAGTCCGGCCCGGCGCCGGACGATGCGGCGGAACCGCTGCACCTCGAGCTCTCACGGTTCGTCGGCCCCGCAGAACTCCGCCGGGACGCTGCCGTGCGGCGGATGAGGCCGGCCTCTACCGGTCGCCTGCAGTAGCGCGGCACTGCGGACGCGACGCTGGCGGGTCGATCGGTTCGCCAGTGTCGCCCCGCCACCTGAGCAGGCTCGCCCGCTGCGCCGCCGAACGCCGGCCTGCCCGGCCGCTGTCCCCGATCCGAACGCCGCTGCAGCTGCCAGCGCTCCTCCCGAAACCTCATTGAAAGGTATGCCAATGCCCCCCAGCAACTACACCGCCCCGACGCAGCCCAACCGCGAGCCGGACTCGAGCGCGCCGCCGTCCGCGACCATCCTGTCGGTCGACACGGCGGCCCTCGTCGGCGCCGCGCTCCGCCTCGGCCGACGCCGCCTGTCGCGCCTCGAGCGCCAGCGGCTCTTGGCTCAGTTGAAGGCGCACGCCGCCGCCGGCGACGCGACGGCGCGGATGACGATCGACTGGCTCGCCTGCCGGCCGGACCGGCTCCTCGCGCCGAAGGGCGAGGCGTGATCATGCCGCGTTTTCCGTACGATGCACCTGGCATCCCGAGCGGCGGGCAGTCGGATGACATCCGCACGCTGGAGCAGCTGGTCGCCGACCTGAAGCGCTACGCGGGGGAGGACGGACCGACGCCGGAGGAACTCGCGGCCGCGCCGGTCATCGCCGGCGTGAGCGTCGTCGTCGACACGTCCGCTTGGCGGCTTGGGGGCCTGGTCTCTGGTCATCCCACCGTCGGCCCCGGGCTCGCGATGACGTCGCGGATCTACGCGATCGACCCCGAGCGGCGGTGGTGTCGGAGCTATTCGCGGCTGTGGCGCATCGCCGAAGCACCGCCCGTTGGCCACGGGCTCCCCAGCGCAAGCCGCTCTCGAACACATTGATCACCAGCCGTCATGGAATCGATCGCGCCGAGGAGAAGGATCACGATGACCGAAACCAGACACGAGCCCATCTCGCCTGCGGAGGATGGGAGCGCTCCGGCGAGCAAGAGCAAGAGGAACGGCGACCGCAACCCCATCTCCCTTCTGCCGCGGGACGGGCCGGGCCGCGAGCCGTTCGACGACGTCGACGATGTCGGCGAGATCATCGAGGCCGATGCCGGGCAGGATGCGAATGAGTGGCTCGAATACGAGATCGCTCTCCGTCTGAAGAAGACGAAGGCGTCAGGCTTCGCGGTCTTCTCCCATGTGCGCCCGGCGTTGCCTTCCACGATCATCGAGCGACTCAAGAACCGTGAGAAACTGCTGGTCATCGTTCGCGCCCCTTCGCCGGGGTGGCGCTCGGCGGCTCAGAGTGGTGTTCGGCGGGCACTCGAGGATGCGGTTCGGTCCGACTGGATCCTCGCTTTGGACAGCCTGCTCATGGTTCCCGACGCGAACTTTCGCACGTGGGAGCGCAAGTCGACCTCCGAGAAGGCGGTTTATGTTGTCGAGGCGCTCGCGGAAGCGGCGACGATCGTCTGCTTCGGGCCCACGGAGAAGGTGCCGCCGCAGATCGAGGCGCTCGCGGACCACGAGGTCGACCTGGCAACGCTGCCATCGTCCGCCCTCGATCAGGCACTCGAGCGGCGCTTCGGTGCGGGGAGGCACGGCTGGCCGTCCGACCTGAAGCCCGGGCGGCTGGATCCGACACTGATCGACGTCGCCATCGAGCGCGGGCCCGATACGGCGACCGTGATCGCGTCGCTCCGCCGGATGATCACGACGGCTTCGTCGTCCGGGCCACACCTTGAGGAACTCCACGGCTACGGTCCGGTCAAGGAGTGGGGGATGCGAATGGTGCAATCGCTCGACGACCACCGCGCCGGACGGATCCCGTGGTCCGAGGTCGACGGTGGCGCACTCCTCGTCGGTCCGCCCGGCACGGGGAAGACTCTGTTCGCGAGCGCGCTCGCCAGGTCTGCGGACGTCGCGTTCTTCCCCACGTCGTATGCCGCGTGGCAAAGCACCGGCGACGGGCACCTGGGCACGGTGATGAAGGAGATGCGGCGCGTCTTCGCGGAGGCTGCCGCGGCGCCGCCGGCGCTGATCTTCATCGACGAGATCGACACGCTCCAGGCCCGTGGATCGACAACCCGCCATGACGACTGGTGGCGCTCGATCATCAACGGCCTTCTCGAGTGCCTGGATGGCACCGGCCGCCGGGAGGGCGTCGTCGTGCTCGCAGCGTGCAACGACGGCTCCAATCTCGATCCCGCGGTCGTGCGCTCCGGTCGGCTCGACCGGCGGTTCTTCGTCGGGCTGCCAAGCGAAGACGGCCTGGCGCGGATCCTGCAGCATCACCTGCCGAACCTGACCGAGGCGGACGTGCAGCCGGTCGCGATGATGCTCGCTGGCTCGGCCTCCGGAGCGGACGCCGTCAGGATCTCCCGCGACGCCCGCCAGGCTGCCCGGATCGCCGGACGCGCAGTCACGGCGGCCGACCTCCTGGCCGTTGCGATGCCGCCCGACGGTCGTCCGGAAGCGGTCCGCCGTCGGGTCGCGATCCATGAGGCGGGCCACGCGGTCGCGCTGATGTCGCTGGGCATCATCCCCACCGTCCTCTCCATCGCCGAGACATTCGGCGGCCGCGTCCATCATCAGCGGGAGGCGAACGAGGGTCTTCTCGACGACTTCTCGGCCCAGCTGGTCGTGCATCTTGCGGGTCGGGCCGCCGAGGAAGTCATCCTCGGCACCCCGTCATGCGGCGCCGGTGGCCTCGACGTCTCCGACCTCGGGCGTGCCACGACGCTGCTCGCGCAGATCGAAGGCAGCTTCGGCCTTGGCTCGCGGCTGTCGATGTCGAGCGAAGTCGACGGCGCGGTGATCGAGGCGCGGCTCCGGCGTGCGTATGCCGAGGCGATGCTGCTGATGCTCCGACACGCTCCTGCGGTGAGGGCACTGGCGGACACCGCCCTGCGTGAAAGGATCATCGGGCAGTCGGGACTTAGCCGTTTTTGGGCCAAGCACCGACCGCCTGATCGCGCCAAACAGGCGGCTTCTTCGCGCACCCCATCTCGGTGACCCCGCTTGACGCGACGGAATCAGCCATGATTACGGAAGCCGCGGCGCGAATGCACGGCTGCGGTAGTCACCATGTGGCATTTCGGCCACGCTCGGTCTGCCGAAGCGGCGGGAGGACAAGAATTCCCGACGCGTTTTCGACGAAAGGATCGACCATCGGACAAAGATCGATTCGATGGAGGGCAAACATGCCCCTGCAGAATATCAAGAACAGGGAAGGGCTGGTGCGACCTCCAAGACGCCTGCGCGTGACGATCGCTTCCGGGAAGGGCGGCGTGGGCAAGAGCGGAATGACGATCAACGTCGCAGCCGCTGCTGCGGCCAGCGGGCATAGTGTTGCAGTCTTCGATGCAGACAGCGACCAGCATTCGTGCGTCGAATGGGCCCGAGCCGGAGGTACGATCGAAGTCGTGAAGATCGAACCGGCCCGGATCCGGTCGGCGGTGGATGACCACTCGGACAGGGACGTTATCGTCATCGACACGAGCGGCGCTGTTCTTGCTGAGCATGCAGCCGCGATCGACTGCGCGGATCTCGTCCTCGTTCCGCTGTCGACATCAACGCGAGACTTCGCACCGGCCATTCGGACGTTCCGAAAAGCTGAAGCCAGGCAGCGACTGGCAAGATACGTTCTTTCACTTATCGATCCTTCGGCAACCATGAATCGGCAGTTGCCGGGGAAAGCACGACTGCGAAGTTTGATGCCCGCGTCGGTAAAGGACGTTTATCTGGAGCACGTGTTCCTGCAGTCGGTCATCACGCGCCGTGTTCCGCTTCGCGACGCGATGGACGCAGGAGGAACAGCTTTCTCCTGCAACCTGGCAGCGCGTTCGCGGGTGGAGTTCCAAGACCTCTTCGAAGAGATCATGATGCTCACGGCCACACGCGGGGAGGTCGGATGACAAAGCTGAGGACGGAGCTCTTGGCAGATAACGCTGCAGCGCTCCAAGCGAGGGGTTCAGAAGCCGGCGGGCGGCCGATGGCAGCAACGACCATCCGGGTATCGCGAATGATCCTCAAGAAGGTTGATGCCGAAGCTAAAGCCGAAGGCCTGAGCCGCAACGAGCTTGTCGTTCTCCTGTTCGACAGGTACCTCCGAGAGCGCACCGGGGAGGGGATCGAGGAGATCGACCCGCCGTTCGCGGCGTTCATGAAGGTCAAGCGCCGCGGGCGCTGAAGTCAACGAGTGATCGTAGCACCCGGAGCCCCGTGAACTGCATCACCTGCTCCACGGCGGTGGCGTCATCGATCACCAATCATGTTCCGCGCATCGTGAGGCCATTAGCCCTGACGAAAGGGCAAGCAGAGGTCCGCTGGAAACCTCGAAGAACCTCCCCAATCGGCTCGTTTCGTGATTCCATCGGGCTTCGACGGGATCGGGAGGCATGGATGCGGGGACAGCCGGGGTTCTGGATATCGACGAGCGCTATGGGCGGCTGAGCGAGGCGGGTGACCCGCTGGAGAAGCTGAACGCGATCATGCCATGGGAGGTGTTCCGCAAGCCGCTGGCGAAGGCTCTGAAGCGCTCGGACGGCGCAAAGGGCGGCAGACCTCCCTACGACGCCGTGCTGATGTTCAAGGTCCTGGTCCTGCAGGCGCTCTACAACCTCTCGGACGATCAGGCCGAATTCCAGATCCAGACCGGCTGTCGTTCATGCGCTTTCTCGGGCTCGGCTTTCCCGATAAGGTGCCGGACGTCAAGACGATCTGGCTGTTCCGCGAGCATCTGGCGCAGGCCGGGGCGGTCAGGAACCTGTCCGCCCGGTTCGACAGGCACCTCGCCAGGGCCGGTTATCTGGCGATGGGCGGGCAGATCGTCGACGCCACCATTGTCGCCGCGCCGAAGCAGCGCAACACCGAGGACGAGAAGGCCGCGATCAAGGCCGGCGAGGTGCCGGAGAGCTGGAAGGAGAAGCCGGCCAAGCTGAGGCA
>NZ_JBFTEH010000002.1:0-129389 GCF_041027365.1 Jiella sp. M17.18
CGACGCGGTGACGAGGACCAGCGCCGCCAGCACCAGGCCGGCAGCGGCGACCCTGCCGCCCCGCCCGAGCCGCGGCGGCGCGACGTCGCTCTCCACCCGGCCCTCGAGCGCGCGGCGCTGCGTCGCCCACAGCGCCGCGAAGGTCGCGGCGACCGCGACGAGCGACGGCAGGGCGAAGCGCGCCAGCCAGTCGGCGAGGCCCGGCATCGCGCCGCCGAAGATCACAAGGTTCGCCGGGTTGGAGATCGGCAGGACGAAGGAGGCCGCATTCGCGACGAAGGCGCAGACGAGGAGATAGGGCACGGCGTCCTTCGCCTTGGCGGCCCGCGCCACCGCGGCGACCGCCGGCGTCAGCACGACGGCGGTCGCGTCGTTCGACAGGAACACGGTGACGAGCACGCCGACGCCATAGGTCAGCGCGAAGAGCCGCGTCGGCGAGCCCCGGGCGTGGCGCGCGGCAAAGCTCGCGAGATAGTCGAACAGGCCCTCGCGGCGGGCGATCTCGGCGAGCAGCATCATGCCGGCGAGGAAGAGGTAGACGTCGGCCCCCGACGCGACGCCTTCGGCCGCCAGCTGGAGCGGCAGCAGGCCGAGCGCGACGAGGGCGAGCGCGCCGCCGGCCGCGAAGATCCATTCCGGCACCGCGAAGGGGCGCAGGATCACGCCGGCGACGGACAGGCCGGAAATCACCCAGACCGGCACGAAACCCTGCATCTCACTCAACGCGCTCCGCCCGCCACCCCTGCAGGCTTCTTGCGGAACAGCGCGCCGGTGGCAAGCCAGAGGACGAGCGCCGGAATCGGAAAGGCGCCGAGGACGAGGAAGGCCGCCTCGAAACCGTATCTGGCCGCGACGAAGCCGCCGATCGCCGGCGACAGCGAGGCGCCGATACCTTGCACCGTCATGACCGCGCCAAGGCTGACATTGACGCGGCCGGACCCGCGCATGATCTCCGCAACGAGGCCGGGAACGGCGAAGCCGAGAACGCCCGCGCCGACGCCGTCGAGCATCTGGACGGGGACGAAAGCGTAAGGGTTGGACCAGAGCCCGGCGAGCGCGCCGCGGATCGGCAGCGCGACCAGCGCGGCGAGGAGGACGTAGTAGTAGCCGCGACGGCCGGCGACCCTGGCCGAGAGAAGCGCGACCGGGATCATCGTCAGCTGCGCGATCACGACCGTGGCTGCGGTGTAGGCGGCGGGATCGAACAGATGGTCGGAGGCGTCGCGCTGGCCGAGCAGCGGCAGCATGGCGCCGTTGCCGAAGTTGAAGAGCATGGTCGTCGCCGCAAGGATCAGCAGCCGGCGGTTCTTCAGCAGGGTACGGAAGCCGGACGGCTTTTCCGCCTCACCACTCTTCGCATGCTCCAGGCCGCGCGCCGTCGCATGGTCGATCTCCTCCGGCCGGATGAACAGGAGCGCGGTGAGCGAGCCGGCGGCGAGGACCGTCATCAGCACGAAGACAGCGACGAGGCCGTATTCATAGCCGAAGAAGCCGGACAGGGCCGCCGCGACGCCGTTGCCGCCGTGGTTCCAGGCTTCGTTGCGGCCGAGCTGGTGGGCGAGTCCCGCCTGCCCGACGAGGCCGAGGGTGAGGCCGGCGATCGCCGGACCGATCGCTGCGCCGGCAATGCCGGTGCCGATCTGCGACGCGGCGACGACGGGGAAGTTCGGAAAGAACAGGATCCCGAGCGAGGCGGCGATGACGAGCACGGCGCAGACCGCGACCATCATGCGCTTCGCCCGCGTCGCGTCGGCGAGCGCTCCGAGCGGTGTCGTCGCCAGCATGCCCGCGATGCCGCCGATGGTCATGACATAGCCGATGGTGTCCGTGCCCCAGCCCCTGCCGATCAGGAAGATGCCGAGGAAGGGCCCGAGCCCGTCGCGCACGTCGGCGAGCAGGAAGTTGAGGCCGCAGAGCGCGGCGAGCGAGCGGCTGGACGGACGCGCTTGCGCTGCGCGCGGGGCGGTGGCCGTAAGAGACGTCATCGGGAATCCGCGAACTGCGATCGCCCACCGCGACCCGGCGCATGAGAACGCGGGTGCGGCAAAAACGTTGCGCGGCTACGGAATCCGGACGGCCTCGGCCGATTCGCCGACGCCTGGCCGCGGCGACCAGACTTGCTGGCGGCAATGCGCGAACGCAGGGACGCGGCGACGCGCGCCGCCGGATGGGCGGCCGTGCGACTGCTGCCGCGCGCGCTGGAGCCCCCGCCGCGCGAAAATCCGACGCCACCACCTAGTGACAAATGCCGGCGGACGGTATATGTCGGCCCCGATTTCCTCAGAATAACCTGACCGTCACGGCGGCCATGTCGGGTTTCCTCGAGACGCTCGGCATGAAACGAATTGAGGCTATGCCATGAACATCATCTCGGAACTCGAGGCCGCCGAGGCCGCCCGAATCGAAGCCATCCGCACCGTCCCGCAGTTTTCCGCCGGCGACACCGTCCGCGTAAACGTGCGCGTCACCGAAGGCACGCGTACCCGCGTCCAGGCCTATGAGGGCGTCTGCATCGCCCGCTCCGGCTCGGGCCTGCAGGAGAACTTCACCGTCCGCAAGATCTCCTACGGCGAGGGCGTCGAGCGCGTCTTCCCGGTCTACTCGCCGATGGTGGAATCGGTCGAGGTGGTGCGCCGCGGCAAGGTCCGCCGCGCCAAGCTCTATTACCTGCGCGATCGCCGCGGCAAGTCGGCCCGCATCGTCGAGAACACCAATGTCCGTTCGCGCAAGCTGAACGACGAGGCCCGCGAAGTCGCCGCCCAGGAGCGCGACCGCGCCAAGGCCGAGAAGGAAGCCGCCAAGACCGCCGCCGAGTAAGTCTCGGCGCAGCAGTCCAAGGTTTCAGAAAAGGCGGCTTCGGCCGCCTTTTTTGCGTTTGGCTGCCTTCTTGCGTTCGGCGCCTCGCAGCCGGCGTCGAGGACGCAATAGCTGTCGCTCAAGGCGGAACTGCCGAATCGGCTTCAGGTCCGAGGCCAATTGCCATCGACGGCTCTCGCCCCATCCCGGTATTTTGCCGCTCTTCTGCTTCCGATCACGGATGTTCAGCCGAATGTCTTGACGCCTCATTATACGGAACATAAACGTTTCATATATAACAACAGGAGGCGATATGGGGCTCGTCAAGATCGATGACGACCTGCACGAGCAGGTCAGGCGTGCGAGCACGGTGATGTGCCGCTCGATCAATGCGCAGGCTGAGTTCTGGATGAAGATCGGAATGCTCGCCGAAGCCCATCCCACGATGACGTTCAATGACATCGTCAAGGCGCAGTTGAAGACGGCGGAAGTCGATCTTTCGTCGGCCGCTGCGGCCTGACGGATATGGCACTGCGAATGACGGAAAGGACGGTCGTGACCATTCAGGACGAGATCTCGGCCTTCTTCGCCGAATATGTCGATGCGTTCGCCCGTGGCGATGCCGACGCCATCAGCCAGCTCTGGGAGTCGATCGCGCTCTTCCCGTCTCCGAGCGGCAACTTTGCCATGCCGCGGGACGCGTTTCGCGACCACTGCGCGTCATTGTTGGACTTTTATCGCGAGCAAGGCATCGTGCGTCCCGAGGGCCAGCTGCTGTCGGCGTGCGAGCTGTTTCCGGACGTGGCGGAGGCCCGCATGGCCTACCGGATGAAAGGCGACGGAGACGAACTGATCGCGGGATGGGAACACGTCTACATCCTGCGGCGCAGTGACCGTTGGCGCGTCTCGCTCACGATCGCCGATGGCGAAATGGCGGCTTGGGCTGCGCGGGGCGCGCAACTCTGACCCGCTGACTGCCGGCTCGCTCGCCTTCCAAATGCATTCAGAATACTCGGTACTAGGCGACGCGCCACGCGCTGCTGGAAGCGGTGCGCGGAGGAGAAGCCGAGGGCGCACGGGCTTGACCCTATCGTGCTGCCTGATCCCCGAGACGCTGCTTCAGTTTCACGGCGCGCCATGCCATCCTCCGGTACCATCACCGGAGCGCCCGCCATGCAGACCTTCTTCGACGCCAACCGGCTGAACTGGGACGAGCGCGCCGAGCTGCATTCGACCGACACGACCGGCTCCTACCGGATCGCCAAGGTGCTCGCCGGCGGCTCCAGCCTGCATGCGATCGAGGCCGAGGAGGTCGGCGACGTCGCCGGGCTCGACGTCGTCCACCTGCAGTGCCACATCGGCCTCGACACGCTGTCCTTGAAGCATCTCGGCGCTGCGAGCGTCACCGGGCTCGACTTTTCGCCGCGCTCGATCGCCGCCGCGCGGCGCTTCGCCGAACAGGCCGGCACCGAGGCGCGATTCGTCGAGGCCTCCGTCTACGACGCGCCGGCGGCGCTCGGGCAGACCTATGACCTCGCCTTCGTCACCTGGGGCGCGATCAACTGGCTGCCGGACCTCGGCGCCTGGGCGAAGGTCGTCGCCGAGGTGCTGCGGCCGGGCGGCCGGCTCTACCTGCTCGAGGGACATCCGGTGATGAACCAGATGGAGTGGGAGGACGGCCGCTTCGTCGCCGCCTACGACCGGGCGACACCGGCCGCGGACCCGCTCGTGGTCGACAACCCGGTCACCTATACGGGCGACAGCCGGACGCTCCGGAACAGCCGGAACTACGAATGGCTGCATCCGGTCGGCGAGATCGTCTCCGCCGTCCTCGCCGCGGGGCTGCGGCTCGACTTCCTGCACGAGCACGACAAGCTCGCCTGGCGTGCCTTCCCCGACATGGTGGAGGTCGGCGAAGACCTCTTCTCCGTTCCCGAGGGCGCGGTGACGATCCCCCTCGCCGTCTCGCTCGGCGCAACCAAGGCCTGAGCCGAGCCTGGGCTCAGCGGCGCGGCATCCCGTCTTCGAGCCGCCGGGCCGCGTCGGCCGGCCCCGTCCAGCCCCAGCTGATCCGCGCTCACACCCGTTCGTGCGGCAGAGAGCTGACGAAGCCGAGCGCGGTGGCGGCGAGCCCGCCCCCGGAGGACATCGATCGGCTCAGTCAGTACCGGGACTTCGACGCAAATTCCGCCACTCGTCCGCGTGACTTTGCGCTATCATTCCCACTCCGGTCCGCGATGGGAGGCTGCAAATGGCCCGCATGATCGTTGTCTATAAGGAGCCGCAGGACGTAGAGGCCTTCAACCGCCACTACTTCGAAACGCACGTACCTCTCGCCAAGCGCTTACCCGGCCTGCGGAGATATGAGGTGAGCCGCGGACCGATCATGTCGCCGTTCGGGCCTTCGAATGCGTTCATGATCGCCACGCTGCACTTCGACGACATGGCGGCGATCAAAGAGGCGTTCGCCAGCGACGTGGGAAAAGCCTGTTCCGCCGACCGCCAGACGCTTGCTCCCGACCTATCGCGGTTTGAAACATAACTGTTCGACGACCAGGAAGTCTGAGGCATGCGAGGATCCGGCATCTCGCTCTCGTGAGGGGCCTCTCCGGGGCCGACTGCCTGCACACGCGCGGCCTTGCGACGGCGCGGGATTGGGACGGCCTTGAGCCTGAATAGCCCCTCGCCGTCTCGCTCGGCGCGACCAGGGCCTGAGCGGGGCTTCGGCTCAGCGGCGCGGCATCCCGCCTTCGAGCCGCCGGGCCGCGTCGGCCGAATACGTCCAGCCCCAGCTGATCCGTGCCCACACCCGTTCGTGCAGGAGGTAGCTGACGAAGCCGAGCGCGGTGGCGGTGGCGGCCAGCGCGCCGCCGGAGGACATCGAGCCGGTGAAGAGATAGCCGAGCACCGACATCACGAGGAAGCCGAGGATCTGCCAGGAAACGGCCTTGGCAAGGCTCCGGGTGCGGGTTTCCATCGTGGCTCCTTCTCTCGCTTCGGTGCTTGCTCCGGCGCAGCGGCACGTTGCGGCTTCATCCGCGGCGGCACTCCGCTACCGCTCTACGAGCAGCACCTCTCGATGACGATCGCGGCCATCACTACGCCGGCCCATCCATCACGGCGATTCCGAAAATCATCTTGATTCGCGTCATGAGCGTAGAAGACTGTCCCGTGCCGTGATAATTGTCACCTCATGGACAAGCGTGACCGATCGAGACTCTTCCGCGACCGGCTGACGGCCGCCATGCAGGCCGCCGGCATGTCGAAAAGCGGCCTTGCCCGCGCGACCGGCGCCGACCGCTCCACCGTGTCCCTGACGCTGTCATCCGACGACGGCCGGCTGCCCAACGCCCAGTTCGCCGCAGAATGCGCCAGCGCCCTCGGCGTCTCGGCCGACTGGCTGCTCGGCCTCACCGACCGGCGCGAGCGCAGCGCCGACATGCTGCAGGCGGCGATGCGCATCGAGGAGGCGGCCCGGGCGCCCTCCGACGAGCTGATCTTCCGCTGGCATGAGGAAGCGCGCGGCTACAAGATCCGCCATGTGCCGGCGACGCTGCCCGACATGCTGAAGTCGGAAGCCGTGCTGCGCTTCGAGTATGGCGACTTCGTCGGGCGCACCTCGGACCAGGCGATCGCCGACATGCGCGACCGGCTCGCCTATCTCCGGGCGCCCGACACCGACTACGAGATCGCCATGCCGCTCGACGCGCTGGAGGCCTTCGCCGCGGGCGAAGGCTACTGGCGCGGCCTGCCTGCGGAGGAGCGGCAGGCGCAGCTCGATCGCATGCGCCGGCTTACCGAGGAGCTCTACCCCTCGCTGCGGCTCTATCTCTTCGACCGCAAGAAGGTGTTCTCCGCCCCGGTGACGATCTTCGGGCCGCTGCAGGCCTCCGTCTATGTCGGCCGCTTCTACCTGATCTTCCGCGAGCGCCGGCAGGTGCTCGAACTCACGCGACATTTCGACGGCCTGGTGCGGGAGGCCGACTTCGAGGCCAAGCACACGCCGCGCTTCATCGAAGGGCTGGCGGTCACGGCGACGTAGGCGGACGAAAGCGGCCGGCGGATCGCTCCGCCGGCCGCACGCGTAAGGTCACCTCGTCGTCGGTGTCCGCTGCTACTTCTTCAGCGCTTCGGCCTTCTTGGTCACCGCGTCGGTATAGGCACCCTCCGGCTTGGCCTTGATGATGTTCTGCGCCGTCAGGATGTCGACCGTCTGCTGATAGGCCTTCGGGTCGAGTGTCCCCATGCCGGAGCCCTTGGTCAGCTTGTTGATCTCGTCCATCATGTGGGTCTCGTGCTCTTCCGAGATCGCACCGGTGGTGTCGTTGTCCATGACGATCTGGACCGCCTCGTCCGGATGCTGCTCGGCATAGTGCCAGCCCGCCATCGAGGCCTTCACGAAGCGCGCCATCTTGTCGACGAAGGCGGGGTCCTTCAGCTTCGGCTCCAGCGTGTAGAGCCCGTCCTCCAGCATCGAGGCGCCCTCGTCGGAATACTTGAACACGACGAGGTCGGACGGCTTCATGCCGGCCTCGATGAGCTGCCAGTATTCGTTGTAGCTCATGGTCGAGATGCAGTCGGCCTGCTTCTGGAGGAGCGGATCGACGTTGAAGGCCTGCTTCAGGACGGTGACGTCGCCGCCCTCCTTGGCATTGAGGCCGAGCTTCGACATGTAGGCGAAGAACGGGTACTCGTTGCCGTAGTACCAGACGCCGAGGGTCTTGCCCTTGAGGTCCTGCGGCTTGGAGATCCCGGTGTCCTTGCGGCAGGTGAGTTCCAGCCCGCCCTGCTTGAACGGCTGGGCGATGTTGACCAGCGGCACGCCCTTCTCGCGCGCGACGAGCGCGGCGGCCATCCAGTCGACGATGACGTCGGCGCCGCCGCCGGCGATCACCTGCTCCGGCGCGATGTCCGGGCCGCCCGGCTTGATCGTGACGTCGAGGTTCTCGTCCTTGTAGAAGCCCTTGTCCTTGGCGACGTAGTAGCCGGCGAACTGGGCGTCGGCGACCCATTTGAGCTGCAGCGTCACCGGATCGGCGGCGAAGGCCGGGCTCGCGAGAGCCGACGCGGCCAGCGCGGCCATGGCCAGAGCACGTATGGTCATTCCCAGTTCTCCTCTTGGGTTGGGGGCCGTCTCACCCCTTGCGATAGGACGGATGCCAGAAGGTCGCGACGCGCTCGACCAGGGAGAGAAGGCCATAGGAGATCGAGCCGGCAAGCGCCGCCACGGTGATCTCCGCCCAGACCATGTCGGTGTTCATCCGGCCGATCTCGACCGAGATGCGAAACCCCATGCCGACGATCGGCGTGCCGAAGAATTCCGCGACGATCGCGCCGATCAGCGCCAACGTCGAGTTGATCTTCAGCGCGTTGAAGATGAAGGGCAGCGCCGCCGGCAGCCGCAGCTTCATCAGCGTCTGTCCGTGGCTCGCGGCATAGGTGCGCATCAGGTCGCGCTCCATGCGGCCGGCAGCGTTGAGGCCGGCGACGGTGTTCACCAGCATCGGGAAGAACGTCATCACCACGACGACCGCCGCCTTGGACGGCCAGTCGAAGCCGAACCACATGACCATGACCGGTGCGATGCCGACGACGGGCAGCGCCGAGACGAGGTTGCCGACCGGCATGACGCCGCGCTTCCAGAACGGCGAGCGATCGACGAGGATGGCGACGAGGAAGCCGGCGCCGCAGCCGATGGCGTAGCCGGCGAGGACGGCCTTCAGATAGGTCTGGACGAAGTCGGCCCAGAGCGTCGGCAGCGAGCCGGCGAACTTCGCCGCGATCGCCGAGGGCGGCGGCAGCAGGATCACCGGCACCTGCAGGCCGCGCACGAGGAATTCCCAGAGGAGCAGCAGCGTGCCGCCGAAGAGGACCGGGATCAGGACGCTCAGCGCCAGACGCGCCGGCCGGCCTGCGGGCTCTAGCGCGGAGAGGAGCGCGGTGAGGCGCCAGGCCGAGAGCCAGAACAGAAGGACGAGTGCGACCAGCGCCGCGCCGCGGCTGCCGTCGTCCAGAAGCTGCAGCGCGCCATAGGCCGACGCGGTGCCAAGCACCGCCACCAGCAGGATCGCGCCGGGGCCATGGCCGCGGGCGAGATCGCCGAGGCCGCTGCGATGGGCCGCGGTGCTCGTCGCGCTCATGGCCGCGCCCCCTGCCGCTTCAGCACGATCCGCTCGGCAAGGCCGACCAGGCCGACGAGCAGGCCCGCCATGACCGAGGCCATGACCAGCGCCGCCCAGATGATCACCGTCTGGCCGTAGTAGGAGCCGGCGAGGAGACGGGCGCCGAGCCCGGCGACGGCACCCGTCGGCAGTTCGCCGACGATCGCGCCGACCAGCGAGGCCGCGACCGCCACCTTCATCGAGGTGAAGAGGAAGGGCAGCGAGGCCGGCAGGCGGAGCTTCGCCAGGATCTGCGTCCGACTGGCGGAATAGGTGCGCATCAGGTCGAGATGCATGGCATCCGGCGAGCGCAGACCTTTGACCATGCCCACCGTCACCGGAAAGAAGGACAGATAGGTGGAAATGATCGCCTTGGGGAAGATCCCGGTGATCTGGAGGTTGCCGAGGACGACGATCACCATCGGCGCGATCGCCAGGATGGGGATCGTCTGCGAGGTGATCACCCAGGGCATGAGACTCTTGTCCAGCGTCTTCGAATGGACGATGCCGATCGACAGGAGGATGCCGAGCGCCGTGCCGATGACGAAGCCGAGCAGCGTCGAGGAGAGCGTCACCCAGGCATGGTAGAACAGCGAGCGGCGCGAGAGCGGGCTGACGGTCGCGGTGGTCTTCCAGATCTCCGCAGCGATCTGGTGCGGCGCCGGCAGCACGGGGCGCTGGGCGTTCCAGGTCGCGACGAGGTGCTGACCGAAGGGGATGGGACCATCACTCATCCGCGCCAGCCGGTCGCCCTCCGTCTGCCAGTTGAGGAAGACCGCGCCGACATACCAGAGGAGAAGGATCAGCAGGCAGACGGTGAGGACGGGGACCGTGCGCCCCCCCGCCATCCGCCGCCCGAGGCGCTGGAGCGGCCCGGCATAGCCGACGGCGGCGCCGGGATCCGCGATGGGGGTAGCGGTCGTCGAGGTGCCGATCATGGCTGTGTGCCCGGCGCCGTCGGAAGAGGCACTCCCCCTCTCCCGCCTGCGGGAGAGGGTGCCGAGCGCCGCGAGGCGGGTGAGGGCCTGCCGGGCGCGAATCGCAGCCCATGCGACCATCCGCCGCCATCGCAGCGCTTGCCGATACGGCCGTCCAGAACCGCGAGGATCGTCTCACAGACTGCCGCGCGTTCCCGCAGCACCTCCGCGTTCCAGAAGCGCAAGACTGACCAACCGCGATCGTTGAGGGATGCGGTCCGCCCCGGATCCGATCGGTCGTCCGCATGCTGGAAGCCGTCGACTTCCACGACGAGGCGATGGGAGCGGCAGGCGAAGTCGACGATGTATGGCTTGATCGGAAGCTGCCGGACGAACCTGTAGCCGTTCAAGCGGCTGCCGCGAAGATCCGACCATAGACGCGCCTCGGCATCCGTCGGATCGTAACGCATGCCCCTAGCCCGCGCGGTCAAATATGCAGGCGCCGCGCGAGACGCCCTCATCCGCCCCTTCGGGGCACCTTCTCCCGTTTCGGGAGAAGGGGACGCAGTGTCCGCGTCGGCGCCTGGTTCGGCATACACGTGATCGGTCATGCGCCCTCCCCGCGCCTCACCCCTTCGCCGCCGGCCAGAGCATCAGCACGAAGCCGACGAGCCCCAGGCCCATGCCGATCAGCTGCGTCACCGGCGGGCGTTCCTGGAAGACGGCGAAGGCGATGACGTTGATGAGGATCAGCTGCGCCACCGAGGAGGCGGAGATCGCGACGCCGAGGCCGCTCTCGCGCATCAGCTTCACCATCATCAGATTGCCGACGCAGTAGAGCATCAACGATCCCGCCAGCACCCAGGGGATGCCGTTGGAGACGTAGGAGCGCGTCGCCGAGGCCGCGGCGAGAAACACCGGAACCGCCCCCGCCAGCCACAGAATCGCAGCCGCATTCATCGATGTGCCCTTCCCCCGGAATGATGCGCTGAGCGTACACCGGCATCAGTCCTCATAGCCATGCCCGGCCCGCAACCCCTCGCGGACCCGGTGCGCGATCATCAGGAACTCCGGCGTCTCGCGGATCTCCAGCGGCCGGTCCGGCCCGAGATCGCAGTCGATCACCTCGTGGATGCGGCCCGGCCGCGGGCTCATCACCACGATCCGCGTCGACAGGAACACCGCCTCGGGAATCGAGTGCGTGACGAAGACGATGGTCTTGTCGGTCTTCGCCCAGAGCTTCAGGAGTTCGGCGTTGAGGTGATCGCGGACGATCTCGTCGAGCGCGCCGAAGGGCTCGTCCATCAAAAGGAGGTCCGGATCGAAGGCGAGCGCCCGGGCGATCGAGGCGCGCTGCTGCATGCCGCCGGAGAGCTGCCAGGGAAACTTGCTCCCGAAGCCTGTGAGGCCGACGAGGTCGAGCCCGGCGGCGACGCGGCTCTCCCGCTCGGCCCTGGCGAACCCCATGATCTCCAGCGGCAGGGCGATGTTCTTCTCGATCGTGCGCCAGGGATAGAGCGCCGCCGCCTGGAAGACGTAGCCATAGGCCCGCGCCCGCCGCGCCTCGTCCGGGGTCATGCCGTTGACGGTGATCGTGCCGGAGGTCGGCCGCTCCAGATCGGCGATGACGCGCAGCAGCGTGGTCTTGCCGCAGCCGGAGGGGCCGATGAAGGAGACGAACTCGCCGCGGCGGACGGAGAGGTCGATGTCCTTCAGCGCGTGGACCGGCGCGTCGGCGGTCTGGAAGACGAGGTTGAGGTCTCGCGCCTCGATCACCGGAGCGGCGGCACGGGCCTCGGCCATGTCTTCGGGGGATGCCAACGCCGCCTCAGACATGGGCATCTCCAGCGTTTGCCGAGCCGCGTCCCTTCAGGAATCCGGTATGCGGCGAAGCTCCGCCGGCAGTATGATGAGCGCCGAAAAAGCCGCTCCATTGCGGGGCCGGCGGATGAGGAGGTGAAAAGGTCATGAGCGAGACGAAACCTCGGGAATGTCGGCTGATCCGGCCGGACGAGACATATGACGGCAAGCAGGGCTTCCGGTACCTCGCCGGAATCTCCGCGGAGACGGTCGGCTCAAGCGGCATCTGCATGCATCTTCTGACGATCCCGCCCGGCGGCCGTGCCAAGGCGCATCTGCACGAAAGTCACGAGACCGCGATCTACGTGATCAGCGGCACCTCCGGCACCTGGTACGGCGATCGGCTGGAGCATCACGCGGTCGTTGCGGCCGGCGATCTCTTCTACATTCCGGCCGGCGTGCCCCACCTGCCCTACAATCCGGGAACCGAACCCTGCGTCGCCATCATCGCCCGGACCGATCCGAACGAGCAGGAGAGCGTCGTGCTGCGGCCGGATCTGGAGGCGATGGTGCCGGCGTGAGGACGCATCCGGACAGAAAGGCCAGCGCGGGGTGCGAACGGCGGTCAAGCCTCACACCCCGCTCATCGGGATGCCCGATCGCTCGACCTTGCGCGGTGCGGTGAGTTCCTTCCAGGTCGACAGCGCCTGGCTGACGGGAGCGTTGGCCGGCCGCTCGACGAAGCGGCCGTCGCCCTTCTCGGCCCGCACGTCGCCCTCCTTGAAGACGAGCTTGCCGCGGGAGAACGTCATCACCGGCAGGCCGGCGACCTCGATCCCCTCGAAGACGTTGTAGTCGATCGCCGACTTCTGGGTCTTGGCCGAGATCGTCTTCGTCGCCTTCGGGTCGAAGACGATCAAATCCGCGTCGGCCCCGATGAGGATCGCGCCCTTGCGGGGATAGATGTTGAGGATCTTGGCGATGTTGGTCGAGGTGACGGCGACGAATTCGTTCATCGTCAGGCGGCCGGTGACGACGCCCTTCGTCCAGAGCACCGCGAGCCGATCCTCCAGGCCGCCGGTGCCGTTCGGGATCTTGGTGAAGTCGCCGAGGCCCATGCGCTTCTGCTCGGTGGTGAAGGCGCAGTGGTCGGTGGCGACGACCTGCAGCGAGCCGGCCGCAAGGCCCGCCCAGAGCGAGTCCTGGTGGCTCTTGTTGCGGAAGGGCGGGGACATCACGCGGCGGGCGGAATGGTCCCAGTCGGCATTGAAATATTCGCTCTCGTCGAGGACGAGGTGCTGGATCAGCGGCTCGCCATAGACGCGCATGCCCTTCTGCCGCGCCCGGCGGATCGCCTCGTGCGCCTGTTCGCAGGAGGTGTGGACGACGTAGAGAGGCACGCCGGCCTGGTCGGCGATCATGATCGCCCGGTTCACCGCCTCGCCCTCGACCTCGGGCGGCCGCGAATAGGCGTGGCCCTCCGGCCCGTTGTTGCCTTCGGCCATCAGCTTCTGCTGCAGGAAGGCGACGACGTCGCCGTTCTCGGCGTGGACGAGCGGCATTGCGCCGATCTCGGCGCAGCGGGTGAAGGACGCGAACATCTCGTCGTCGTTCACCATCAAGGCGCCCTTGTAGGCCATGAAGTGCTTGAAGGTGTTGATGCCGGCCTCGACCACCTTCGGCATCTCGTCGAAGAACTTCTGGCCCCACCAGGTGACGCCCATGTGGAAGGAATAGTCGGTGCGCGCCGGACCCGCCTTCTGGAACCACTCCTGCAGCGCGTCCATCGGCCCCTGGTCCGGCGCCGGCAGGCAGAAGTCGACGGTCATGGTCGTGCCGCCGGCGAGCGCCGCCGCCGTGCCGGTGTCGAAGTCGTCGGCCGAGAACGTGCCCATGAAGGGCATTTCCATATGGGTGTGCGGGTCGATGCCGCCCGGCATGACATAGGCGCCGGACGCGTCGATCGTCTCGTCGCCGGCAAGGTCCGGCCCGATCTGCGCGATCTTGCCGCCGTCGATCAGGATGTCAGCCTTGTAGGTGAGATCGGCGGTGACGATCGTGCCGCCCTTGATGACTGTGGTCATGGTGTCTCCTTCTGCCGGCTAGGGGCCGTCATTGACGCGAAGCGGGTCGAGGCCGAGCAACATCAACAATGCACGGTCGACGTCGAGCCATGGTCTTGTCATCGAGATGACCGATCGCGTCGTGCATGCGGTGCCGCGGGAGGGAATACAGCTTGTCGACCATGATGCGAGACGGCTTCGCCAAGCCATTCTCCTGCGTCGGCATCACGGCGATGCGTAAGACTCGGGCGCCTTCGTCGAACGTCGTCAGGAGGGCGATGACGACGCTGTCCAGTACGCCTTCGATACGATCGTCCTGGAGAACCACGGCCGGTCTCGCCTTGCCGTAGTCACCCGGAAGCGCAACGATGACGACGTCACCACGCTTCATACGGTCTTCTCTTCCATTTCATCGATGAGGCGCAACGTCTCCCGCAGGGCGTCCTCTGTCCAAAGATCGACGTCGGCGCGTTCTTCAGACGCAGAGATGAGGCGGCAATCCTGCTCCACCTGCGACCAGATCTCGTCCGACCAGATGTCCGGCAGCCAGACCTCCACGGGTCGATAGCCCTGCGCCAACAGGTCGGCACGCTGCTTCTCAGTCAATTCCTTTGGCCGTCCCATGCGCGCCTCCTCGACGATCCCGCCGGCCGATCCTACTCCACCACCCCCGCCGTCTCCACGACCGCATGCATCAGGACGTTCGCCCCCGCCGTCGCCCACTCCTTGGTAATCTCCTCCGCCTCGTTGTGGCTGAGCCCGTCGACGCAGGGGCACATGACCATGGCCGTGGGGGCGATGCGGTTGATCCAGCAGGCGTCGTGGCCGGCGCCGGAGACGATGTTGGTATGGCTGTAGCCGAGCCGCTCGGCGGCATCGCGCACGGCCTTCACGCACCCCGGGTCGAAGGTCACCGGGTCGAAATGGCCGACCTCGTCGACCGAGGCCTCGATGTCGAGCGCTTCCGCGATGAGGTCGATCCCGTCCTCGATCCGCTCGCGCATTTCGTCCAGCGTCTTCTTCGAGGGCGAGCGGATGTCGATGGTGAAGACCGCGCGGCCGGGGATGATGTTGCGCGAATTGGGATAGACGTCGATGTGGCCGATCGCGCCGACGGCCGACGGCTGGTAGTCCATCGCCACCTCGTGGACGAGTTCGGTGACGCGCGCGAGGCCGAGGCCGGCATTGCGGCGCTTCGGCATCGGCGTGGAGCCGGTGTGGCTCTCCTTGCCGGTCAGCGTCACCTCCAGCCAATAGAGCCCCTGACCGTGGGTGACGACGCCGATGTCGATCCCCTCGTCCTCGAGGATCGGCCCCTGTTCGATGTGCAGCTCGAAGAAGGCCTTCATCTTGCGGGCGCCGACCGGCTCGTCGCCCTCCCAGCCGATGCGCTTCAACTCGTCGCCGAACCGCTTGCCCTTGGCGTCCACCTTGTCCTTCGCCCAGGCCTCCTCGTGGACGCCGGCGAAGACGCCGGAAGCGAGCATGGCCGGTGCGAAGCGGGTGCCCTCCTCGTTCGTCCAGTTGACGACGACGATCGGGTGCTTGGTCCTGATGTTCAGGTCGTTCAGCGTGCGCACCAGCTCCAGCGCGCCGAGGACGCCGAGCACGCCGTCATACTTGCCGCCGGTCGGCTGGGTGTCGAGATGGCTGCCGACATAGACCGGCAGCGCCTCGGGGTCCGCGCCCTCGCGCGTGAAGAACATGTTGCCCATGGTGTCGACGCCCATGGTCATGCCGGCGGCCTCCGCCCAGGACTGGAACAGCTTCCGGCCCTCGCCGTCCTCGTCGGTCAGGGTCTGGCGATTGTTGCCGCCGGCAACGCCCGGGCCGATCTTCGCCATCTCCATGAGCGAGTCCCAGAGCCGGTCGCCGTCGATCTGGAGATTGGAGAGAAGGCTCATCGGACACCTCGGACTTGCTGGGAATGAACGGCTGGGCGGCGGTCAGTCGAGGCTTCGGAGAATCTTGCGCAGCGTCTCGACGATCTCGGAGATCTGATCCTCGCTCACGATCAGCGGCGGCGACAGGGCGATGATGTCACCCGTCGTGCGGATCAGAAGGCCCGCCTCGAAGGCGCGCACGAAGGCGGTGAAGGCGCGCTTGGTCGGCTCGCCCTTCATCGGCTCCAGCTCGATCGCGCCGATCAGGCCGATGGTGCGGATGTCGATGACGTGCGGCTCGCCCTTCAGCGAGTGGATCGCCTCCGCCCAGACGGGCTCCAGCGCCCTGGCGCGCTCGAACAGACCCTCTTCCTTGTAGGTCTCGAGCGTCGCAAGGCCCGCAGCGGCCGCGATCGGATTGCCGGAATAGGTGTAGCCGTGGGCGAATTCGATGAGATGCTCCGGGCCGTTCATGAAGGCGTCGTAGATCTCGTCGCGGACATAGACCGCGCCCATCGGAATGACGCCGTTGGTCAGCCCCTTGGCAGTGACCATGATATCCGGCGTCACGCCGAAATAGTCGGCGGCGAACGCCGTGCCCATGCGCCCGTAGCCGGTGATCACCTCGTCGAAGATGAGCAGGATTCCGTGCTGGTCGCAGATCTCGCGCAGCCGCTTCAGATATCCCTTCGGCGGCGGCAGAACGCCGGTCGAGCCGGCCACCGGCTCGACGATGACCGCGGCGATCGTCGAGGGATCGTGCAGCGTCGCGATGCGCACCAGATCCTCGGCGAGTTCCACGCCATGCTCGGTCGCGCCCTTCGAATAGCCGTTGCGGGCGGGGTCGTGGGTGTGGCGCATGTGGTCGACGCCGGTCAGCAGCGTGCCGAACATCTTGCGATTGCCGACGATGCCGCCGACCGAGATGCCGCCGAAGTTGACGCCGTGATAGCCGCGCTCGCGCCCGATCAGGCGGAAGCGCGAGCCCTCGCCCCGAACGCGCTGATAGGCCAGCGCGATCTTCAGCGCGGTCTCGACCGATTCCGAGCCGGAGTTCGTGAAGAAGACGTGGTCGAGCCCTTCCGGCGCGATCGTCGCCAGCCGCGAGGCCAGTTCGAAGGCCTTGGGATGCCCCATCTGGAAGGCCGGCGCATAGTCGAGCTCACCGGCCTGCTGACGGATCGCCTCGGTGATCTTCGGCCGGCAGTGGCCGGCATTGACGCACCAGAGCCCGGCAGTGCCGTCCAGCACCTGCCGCCCGTCGGAGGTGACGTAATGCATGTCCTTCGCGCCGACGAACATGCGGGGCGCCTGCTTGAACTGCCGGTTCGCGGAGAACGGCATCCAGAAGGCTTCGAGATTGTTGGGAACGTTCCGCGGCTGTTCGGTCATGGGCGCCTTCGGCTCCGGTCCGCCCGCGCCAGACGAGGGAGAGCGTCCGAGAATTCTTGACTAAATGGTCAAATTGGAGGCTAGAAGGTCGCCGGGCACCGGTCAAGCGGCTTTGCCGCAAGCTTGCGCAGCCCGCCGCCCTGCGGACGAGACGAGCAGAAAAGGTGCCTCCTCCTTGGATGCGAAGGTCGACACGGCAGGGGACGGCGAGGATCGGCGGGAGACCCGCATCCAGGCGATCAACCGCGAGATCATCCTCGAAGCGGCGCTGGAGGTCTTCTCCGTGAACGGCTTCCGCGGCTCGACGGTCGACCAGATCGCGGCGCGCGCGGCGATGTCGAAGCCGAACCTGCTCTACTATTTCCGCCGCAAGCAGGACATCTACCGTGCCGTGCTTGAGCGCACGCTTGCCGACTGGCTGGCGCCGCTGGAAGCGATGGATGCGAGCGGCGACCCCGTCGAGGAGCTTCGGCGCTACATCACCGAGAAGCTGCGCATGTCGGCGGAAAAGCCCGCGGCCTCGCGCCTCTTCGCCAACGAGATCCTCGCCGGCGCACCGGTCGTCCGGCCGTTTCTCGAGACGCGGTTGAAGGCGCTCGTCACCGAGAAGGCGGCGATCATCCGCGACTGGGTGAGCGAGGGCCGACTGGCGCCGGTCGATCCCTATCACCTGATCTTCGCGATCTGGGCGACGACACAGCATTACGCCGACTTCGACGTCCAGATCCGCGCGATCCTCGGCTCCCAGGTGGACAGGCCGGGATTTCGCGATCAGACGGCCCAGGCGGTGCTCTCGATCGTCCTCGGCGGCGTCAGGCCCAGAGGCTGAGCGGGTCGCGGGGCGGCCCGGCCATCTCTGCCGGACAGACGCTGGTCCGAGCCGACGTGCTCAGGTCGATCAGGCGGCGTTCGCGCCGCGCCGACGCTCGCGCTTGAAGGCGGAGAACTCGCCGTCCCAGCGGTTCGCGATCTCGGACAACATCAGCGGCAGGTCGCCGGCGGGGCGCGGGCGCGAGAAGAAATAGCCCTGCATCTCGCGGCATCCCTCGTCGTAGAGCACCTGCATCTGCTCGGCGGTCTCGATACCCTCGGCGATCACCTTCATCCCCAGCGCCCGCGACAGACCGATGACCGAGCGCACGATCGCGATGTTCTCCGGCCGCGCCATGTCGCGCACGAAGGACTGGTCGATCTTGATCTTGTCGAAGGGGAAGCGGCTGAGATAGCCGAGCGAGGAATAGCCGGTGCCGAAATCGTCCATCGAAATCGTCAGGCCGCGGCGGCGGAACTCGGACAGGATCGACAGCACGCGGTCGCTCTCGTCGAGGAACAGCGATTCGGTGACCTCGATCTGCAGCCGGGAGGGAGCGAGCCCGGATGTCGAGAGCACCCGCGCGACGTCGGTGAGAAGCGTCGGGCTCTTGAACTGGACGGCCGACAGATTGACGGACACCGCCATGTCGGTCGGCCAGCCGGCCGCCTGCCGGCAGGCGGTCTCCAGGCCCCAGACACCGAGCTTCTCGATCAGCCCGGTCTCTTCCGCCAGCGGGATGAACAGCGAGGGCGAGATCATGCCCTTTTCCGGATGCCGCCAGCGCAGGAGCGCCTCGAATCCGCTCACGCGGCCTTCCTCGGCATCGACGAAGGGCTGGTAAAACAGCTCGAACTGGCCCTTGTCGAGGGCGACCTGCAGATCGAGTTCCATTTCGCGCCGCTGCTTCAGCTTCTGGCGCATCGACGGCTGGAAGATCCTATAGGCGCCGCGCCGATCCTCCTTCGCCTTGTAGAGTGCCAGATCGCAGTTCTGCAGGATGATGTCGGCGCTGATTTCCCCGGCGACCCCCTTGGCCGGCGACGTGTGGACAAGGCCGATGCTGGCGCTCGCGAAGATCCGGCGCTCCTCGACCTCGAAGGGCGCTTCGAAGTCGGCGAGGATCTTCTCGCCCAGCGCGAGCGAATCCTCCGGCGAGCGCGCCGCGGGCGCGATGATGGCGAACTCGTCGCCGCCGAGGCGCGCGACGGTCGCCCGCGGCCCCGCCAGTTCGACGAGGCGCCGGCCGCACTCCTTCAGCAGCGCGTCGCCGATCGGATGGCCATAGGTGTCGTTGATCGACTTGAAGTTCCGGATATCCAGGACAGCCACGGTGAACGGTCCGCGGGACTTCAGCAGCAGTTCGTCGAGGTCCTCGCCGAAGCAGCGCCGGTTCGGCAGGTCCGTCAGGCCGTCGTGGCCGGCGAGGTGCTCCAGCCGCTTGGCGATCTGCTGCTTCTCGGTGATATCCTCGAAGGTGATCAGCAGCCCCTTCTCGGGCATGCCGCGGCGCTTCACCTCCATCACCGCGCCGCTTTCCATCTCGTGCAGGTGCACCGCCGTCTCGTGCTCCTGCAACGGCGCGGTCAAACGCGGATCGTCGAAGATCTTGCGACCTGGCGTGCCGGCGGCGTGATTGCCGAAATACTCGCCGAAGACCTCATTGCAGACGACGAGCCGCTTCTGCCCGTCCAGCATGCAGAGCGCCTGCGTCATGTTGTTCAGCGCCGCGGCGAGCTGATCCTGCTGGACGGCGAGCTGTCCCGACAGGAGATCGGTCTTCTCCGCCAGCGTCGTCTCGAGAAACTCGCAGCGGTCCTGCATCTCGACCAGTGCGGCGAGCACGTTTCGCACCTCCCGAGGTCCGGTCGGAACGATCGGCATGTCGAGCTGTCCGGCGGCGAGCGCCCGGGCGGTGTCGACGAGCCGGCGCAGCGCGCCGCCGACGGATCGCGACAGGAAAACGAAGAAGGCGGACAGCGCGAGGATCACCGAGGCGATGGCGATCCCGTTCAGGATCATCGCGCCGTGGATCGAGTCGTCGGCATCGCTCTTCATGCCGACCATGTCGTTGTGCACGATCTGCACCGCCTCGCCGATCCCCAGCGACACCTGCTTGAGCTCCCTCAGCACCGTCTGGTCGGACAGATGGCCCTGTGCCGTGGAGATCAGGCTCAAGGGGTAGAGCACCGAGCGCAGCATCTTGCGTGCCGGCTCGGACAGGTCCGCCGACAGGACGCCTCCGATCTCGGCGTTCAGCGCAGAAACGTTCACCAGCAGGTCCTCCAGCTGGGGCCCTTCGGCCACGAAACGCTGGCTGCTGTCCTTCTTCTCGATGCCGGACTCGAACCGGGCCCGCAACGTGTCGACGTTGCTCTTGGCCTGCTGCAGCCGGCTCAAGGGATCCATCCCGTTGGAATACAGCTGACGGATCAGCTCGAGCGAGGAGACCTGCGAGTTGTAGGAGAAGAACCCGAACGTGGCCGTCAGAAGCGCGAACACGATGCTGCCGACAAAAAGTCTGAGCCTGATCGACATCACGCGTCTTTCATGTCCCGCACACGTCTCGCGGCGATCCCAAAGGACACCGCATGGAGTGCCCATGATGCAGACGACGGGTTACTTCACCGTTACGTTGATTGACGAATATGGTTCGCGGGGTCTGCCGCAGGAGAGCGCAGCGAACCGGCCGATCCCTCCGGGCAGCCGGAAACGGCGAGGGCCGCAATCCGCCTTCACCGCCCGCAAATGAAAAGGGCCGCCCAGAAGGACGGCCCCAACCTGTTTCGCAGACGGGCCGCCCGCGTCCTACCGGTCTGCGCCAGCGCGCGCCGATGCCCCCGCGGGAAAGCGCCGCGCCGCCGGGAGACCGGAAGAGACGAGCGATGCCGCGGCACTCCGACGCCGCCAGCCGGCCACAGCCGGGCGGGTTGCTGCCGTCTCGCGGCCGAACAGTTCTGCGGAAAACGGTTCCGGCGTCCATAAGGCCCGGCGCAGAGCCTCGATCTCCTGCCGCTCGGCTTCGCGCCTGTCCCAGAGAGGCCCCTCCTCCACCGAGGCTGCGACCTGCTTCGGCTGACGGCTGGCGTGGACCCGGTTCGCCTCGGCCCAATGTTCGTGTTCGCGCCCGCTGGGGCAGCCCTCCCGCTCCCAGATCTCGTAGGCCAGCTTGCGGATGGCCTCCGCATCATCGATTTTGACCATGATCCCGTCCCGCATTTCGGACCGCGCAACGCGCGCCGATCCGTCCCGATCACACAGAACGACGAAGTGGCCGTTCGGTTGCACGACGGAGGCAGCAAATTGTTGAGAAAATTGCACAATCGGCGGCGCCGAGTCTGCGCGCCATGACACTGCCGGTGTCAACTTGCCGGCGCTGTCGTTTCACGGCGCGCGGGGCGGCAGGAGGGGAAGACGGTTCACGGCACCGCCAAGCCGCCCGAGCCGCCGGCATCGGGGGTTGGCGGGCGCGATCGCCCGGAACGCCGTCAGGTCTGAAAGAACAGAGCGGTGGCCAGGATGCCCAGCCAGATCGCGATCGTCAGGATCAGTATCTTGGTCTCGGCGTGCCGGTAGATCATCGCGAGCCCTTTCGTCCGCGCTCGCCGGAGCGCGAATTCGGAGCCGCATCCACACCGTCAACTAGACGGCGTGCCGGGAATGTCGAAGACAGATGGTCGCGGCCGACCGCGAACCGAACGGCGTGGGCGTCGACCGCAGCGTCATCGTCGGCCTCCCCGAGCCCGTCGAGGACGAGGCGCTTGCGACATCCGGTGCGGTGCCGTCAGCGCGGCGGCATCTCGCGGCGCATCGCGCGAAGGATCGCCGGCACGGCGTCGAGCCGGTCCGCCAGAGCGCTCGCGCCGAGGGCGTCCGGCGCAATCCGCGTATAGCCGCCCCGCACGGCGATCACCGCCATGTCGGCGGCCTTCGCCGCCTCGACATCGTTCTCGCTGTCGCCGATGAAGACGATGTCGTCAACGGCGAGGCCGAGCGTCTCGCAGGCGAACAGCAGAAGGCCGGGTTCCGGCTTCTTCGGCGGGCCGGCGTCGCCGCCGACCACGATGTCGAGAAGGTCGAGAAGGCCAAAATGCTCCAGGATCGCGCGCGTGGCAGCCGCCGGCTTGTTGGTGACGACACCGAGCCGCACCCCCGCTTCGCGCAGATCCCGCGTCACCTCGCTGGCACCCGCGCAAAGCGTCGTCAGCTCGGTCGCGCGCGGCTCGTAGATCGACAGGAAGCGCGCGACGATCTTGTCGCGGCTCGCCGGATCGAGTTCCTTGTCGAGTGCGGCATAGGCGCGTTCGATCAGCTTCGGCACCCCGCCGCCAACCATGCGCGTCACCGCATCCAGCGTGAACGGCGGCTCGCCGTAGCTCGCCAGCGTCTCGTTCAGCGCCGCATGGATGTCCGGCGCGGAGTCGATCAGCGTGCCGTCGAGATCGAACAGGACCGCCTTCGGCCAGAGAGCCGCGGCGCTCACGCGGCGTCCTTCCACTTGATCGAGCAGCCGATCGAGGCGACCTGCTCGCGCGGCCCCTCGCCCGTTTCCGCGACCAGCTTCATCGCCTCGTAGAGGTCCCGGCGCGTCCCCTCCGGCGCCGCCTCCTTGCGCGAGGCGTCGATACGGCCGCGATATTGCAGGCCGAGATCGCGGTTGAAGCCGAAGAAGTCCGGCGTGCAGACCGCGCCATAGGCGCGCGCAACGCTCTGGTCCGCGTCATAGAGATAGGGGAACGGAAAGCCGTGCTCCCGGGCAAAGACCGCCATGTTTTCGAAGGAATCCTGCGGATAGGCGTCGACATCGTTCGACGAGATCGCCACCGTGCCGATCCCGAGCGCTGCGAGATCCCTGGCGTCGCGCACCAGCCGGTCGATCACCGCCTTCACATAGGGACAATGGTTGCAGATGAAGACGACGAGCAGGCCGTTCTTGCCCTTTTCGTCGAAGATCCGATGCGTCCTCCCGTCGACGCCGGGAAGCGCGGCATCCACCGCCTTCCAGCCGAAATCGCAGATCGGGGCCTGAGCTGCCATGCGACGTCCCTTTCCCGTTCCGGTACCCGGCTCGAGGATATGCGCAACAGCCGGCCGAAGGCGAGAGGCGTCTCGCGCCGGTCCGGCGGCCTCGGGAGGCGGGCGCCCTCTATTCCGCCGCGTCCGGCAGCGTCACCGGCTCGGCCGCGAACTGCTGCCTCTGCGACGCCATCGGATTGTTGGGGTGCTGCGTCCAGTTGCCGTAGCCGTCCGGGATCGGCTTCTTCGTGCGCGGATCGAAGCCGGTGATCCGCTCCATCGTGATGCAGTCCTCGACTGGGCAGACATTGACGCAGAGATTGCAGCCGACGCACTCCTCGTCGATCACCTCGAACCTGCGGACGCCGTCGACCATGCTGGTGATCGCCTGGTGCGAGGTGTCCTCGCAGGCGATGTGGCAGCGGCCGCAGGAGATGCACTTGTCCTGGTCGATCCGCGCCTTGGTGACGTAGTTGAGGTTCAGATACTGCCAGTCGGTGACGTTCGGCGCCGCGCGGCCGCGGAAGTCTTCGATGGTCCGGTAGCCCTGCTCGTCCATCCAGTCGGAGAGGCCCGAGATCATCTCCTTCACCACCTTGAAGCCGTAGGTCATCGCCGCGGTGCAGACCTGGACGGTGCCGCAGCCGAGCGCGATGAACTCGGCCGCGTCGCGCCAGGTGGTGATGCCGCCGATGCCGGAGATCGGGATGCCCGCCGTCTCGGCATCCCGCGCGATCTCGGCGACCATGTTCAGCGCGATCGGCTTCACCGCCGGACCGCACATGCCGCCATGCGAGCCCTTGCCGTCGATCGTCGGCGTCGGGGCGAAACTGTCGAGGTCGATCGACATGATCGCCGACACCGTGTTGATGAGCGACACGGCATCGGCGCCGCCCCGCTTCGCCGCCCGGGCGGGATAGCGGATGTCGGTGATGTTCGGCGTCAGCTTGACGATCACCGGCAGCTTGGAATGCTGCTTGCACCAGCGCGCGACCATCTCGATGTATTCCGGCACCTGGCCGACCGCCGAGCCCATGCCGCGCTCGCTCATGCCGTGCGGACAGCCGAAGTTGAGCTCGACGCCGTCCGCGCCGGTCTCCTCGACCAGGCCCAGGATCTTCTGCCAGGGCGCCTCCTCGCAGGGCACCATCAGCGAGACGATCATCGCCCGGTCCGGCCAGTTGCGCTTGACGCGGGCGATCTCTTCCAGATTCGTGTCGAGCGCCCGGTCGGTGATCAGCTCGATGTTGTTCAGCGCCAAGAGCCGCCGATCCGGCCCATGAACGGCGCCGTAGCGCGGGCCGTTGACGTTGACCACCGGTGGATCCTCGCCGAGCGTCTTCCAGACGACCCCGCCCCAACCGGCCTCGAAGGCGCGCTGCACGTTGTATTCCTTGTCCGTCGGCGGCGCGGAAGCGAGCCAGAACGGGTTCGGCGAGCTGATGCCGAGGAAGCTGGTCGAGAGATCAGCCATGCGTCTGGCTCCTTTTGTGGAAGGCCGGGGCGAAGGTTGCTATCTTGAAACGTACTCGCGCAAAATCCCGAGGCACCAAGTGACCGACAGCATCACGTATACCGTTCAGCTTCGCCCGGAACCGGAGGGCGGGTTCACCGTCCTTGTGCCGGCGCTGCCGGAGATCGTCAGCTTTGGCGGGACGGAAGAAGAGGCTCTGCGGATGGCCGAAGATGCCATTCGTCTCTCTCTTGAAGTCAGACGCGACGAAGGCGAGCCCATTCCCGAGGATGTCGTCCCTCTGGTGCGGCAAGTGTCCATCCGCCAAGCTGCCTGACGTGGCCCCTCTGCCTGCACTGAGCGGGAAGGCGGTCGTGCGAGCGCTCCAACGCGGGGGATTTGTCGTTCTTCGTGTGAGCGGCAGCCACCACGTTCTGAGGCATCCCGAGCGACCAGCCTCGAAAGTGAACATTCCCGTCCACGGTAACCGCGACCTGCCGATCGGGACGATGCATTCGATCATCGAGAAGTCGGGTTTAACGACAGAAGAATTCATCGATCTGCTCTGAGCCGGGAGGGGGGCCACAGCTGACTCGGCTGGTATATCGCCGCCACCTCGCATCCCGAATGGTCACTCCGCCGCCACACGCTCCGCCGCCGCCAGCGCCGCATGAATGCTTTCGGCCGCGATCTTGCCGTCCTCCACCGCCACCACCGTCAGGTCCTCGCCTCCGGCGACGCAGTCGCCGCCGGCCCAGACGCCGGCGAGCGTCGTGCGCCGATCGGCATCGACCGCGATCCGTCCGCGCTCCAGCGCGATGCCCTCGCCTTCCCCGTCGGTTCCGTGCGGCAGGAAGCTCTGGCCGATCGCCTTGAACACCTGGTCGGCCTCGATCGTGACGGTCTCGCCGGTGCCGGAGAGGCGCCCGCCCGGCCCCGTCACCGTCCGCTCCAGCTCGATCCCGACGACGTGGCCGGCTTCGGCGAGGATCCGCTTCGGCTGGAGATTGCAGCGGATGTGCACCCCGCGGGTCGCGGCCACCTCCTGCTCGTAGGCCGAGGCATTCATCGCCTCGCGGCCGCGGCGGTAGGCGATCGTCACCTCCTCGGCGCCGAGCGCCTGCGCCTGCACGGCCGCGTCGATCGCCGTCATGCCGCCGCCGATCACCACCACGCGGCGCCCGACCGGCAGTTCGGAGAGGTCCCGCGTCTGGCGCAGGTCGGCGATCCAGGCAACCGCGTCGTGCAGGCCCTGGTGATCCTCGCCTTCGGACAGGCCGAGCGCGTTCACCCCGGCAAGGCCGAGGCCGAGGAACACCGCGTCGAAGTCGCGCCGCAGGTCCGCGAGGTGAATGTCGCGGCCGAGCGCCTGGCCGAGCCGCACGTCGATACCACCGATCTTCAGGATGAAATTCGCCTCGGCCTGCGCGAAGTCCTCGGTCGCCTTGTAGGCGGCGATGCCGTACTCGTTGAGGCCGCCGAGCTTCTCGCGCGCATCGAACAGCGTCACGTCGTGGCCGAGCATCGCCAGGCGGTGTGCGCAGGAGAGGCCCGCGGGGCCCGCGCCCACGACCGCGATCCGCCGGCCGGTCGACGGCGCCCGCGTGAAGGGATGGACGCCCGTCTCCATCAACCGGTCGGTGGCGTAGCGCTGCAGCATGCCGATCTTCACCGGCTGGCCCTCGGCGACCTCGCGCACGCAGACCTCCTCGCACAGCGTTTCGGTGGGGCAGACGCGGGCGCACATGCCGCCGAGGATGTTCGAGGCGAGGATCGTCTTTGCAGCGCCGACCGGATTGCCGCCCTGGATCTCGCGGATGAACAGTGGGATGTCGATCGACGTCGGACAGGCCTGCATGCAGGGCGCGTCATAGCAGAAGTAGCAGCGATCCGCTTCGACCAGCGCCTCATGCGCTTCCAGCGGCGGGTGGAGGTCGGAGAAATTCCGCGCCAGCATGTCGGCGCCGATCCGGCCGGCGCTGATGTCGGGACGGATCGGCCGGGCGTCGCTCATCTCGCAGGCTCCACTCTCAATCTCCCCACGTCCGCCGAGGTCGCCAAGCGCTGGGGCTGCTCCTCAGGGAAGGTCAGATGAGAATGATCCTAATTTTTCGGATGGTCAAATTTTTTATCGAATGGTCAAAAACGGCACCGCGCGGAGGCGCCTTCCTCTGTCGCAGCAGCGGTTCCGAAGAAGCGTCTTCGGGCGGATAGCCGGGCGAAAAGGTCCGGTACGGGTCCCTGCGGGATCGGGTCGAGATGCGGAACGACGAGGGACGGCGGATGGCGCGGAGGAGGAAGAGCGGGCAGCGCGGCGGCGCGCCTCACCGCTCGGGCTCGACCGGCCCGATGTGTCGCTCGTCTCCCGAAGCGTCCTCGCCGAACCGGTCGCCGGAGCCGTCGATGACGGCAACGGCGTGGCCATAGGCGTGACCCGCGCGAACCATCGCGGCGACGTCCTTGTCGCGCCGCTCCGCCCGCTGGCGCAGGCGGAAGGGTCCGAGGCGGCGGCGGCGGGCATAAGCGAAGGCGGCGGTCGCCTCGTCGGTCTCGTCCTCGGCCAGCACCTCGTTGATCATCTCACCGTCGACGCCCTTCTGACGCAGCTTCGCTGCGGTCATCGAGCGTGAGGTTCCGCGGCGGCGCAGGCTGGCGGCGCGACCCTCGGCAAAGCTCCGGTCGTCGACGAGGCCGAGGTCGACGAGCCGGGCGAGCGTCGTCTCGATCAGCGCCTCGTGCCGGCCGGGATCGTCGCCCGCGGCGAGTGCGCGCCGCATCACCTTGCGCCGCAGGACGCGGCGCAGGTTCTCGACCGATGTGGCGTAGCGCTCGACATAATGTGCCGCCGCGCGCATCAGCCACTCCGCGCTGACCGGCCGGCTCGCAGGCTTGTCCGTGTCCATCGCCGCTTCTTAAGGTGCGCACGGCACGGCGGGCAACCGGCCGCCCCCCAGGAAGGCTACGCCGGGGGCACAGCCTCATCCGCACCGCCCGGCCAATTCCTGCAAGTGTCGCAGGAGACCCGGCCGGCCGGCTGCGGCCGGCGTCGACCAGATGCGAGCGATGCGGGCGGAAGAGAGCGCCCTTCGCGCGCGGCGGGTCACGCCGCGTCGACGAAGTCGGACAGGCTGTCGCACCAGCCGCGCATCAGCTGCGACAGGCGCGCATGCGCAAAATCGATGAAGGCGCGCACCGCCGGCAGCATCTCGCGGCGGGAGGTGAAGGCGATGTGCAGGATCGAGTGGTCGCCGCTCCAGTCCGGCAGCACGCGGACGAGTTCGCCGGAGCGGATCATGCTTGCCGTGAACATCTCGGGAAGCAGCGCGATGCCGCCGCCGTTCCTGGCGGCCTGGCTGTGGACGGAGAGCGAGGGGGAGATGATCTGCGGGAGGATGCGCACGCTCTGCGTCCCGCCGGCGCGATGGCTGAGACGCCAGGTCTCGCCGTCGATCCCGTCCTGCGCGATCGTCGCGAAGCGCGGCAGGTCGCGGGGAAAGGCAGGCGTTCCGGCCCGCTCCAGATAGGCCGGGCTTGCCACCAGCGCCTTCGACACGTCCGCGATCCGCTTGACGATCAGGTCGCCGTCGCCCGGCTGGTCGAGCGTACCGCCGCGGATCGCTACGTCGACATGTTCCTCGACGAGGTCGAAGCGGCGCATGCCGACCAGAAGCCGCACCCGCACCAGCGGATGGGCCGCCAGGAACTCCGGCAGGCCGGCGCCGAGCGTCGCGGCGCAGGCGCCGGGAAGACAGGCGACGGTGACGAGGCCCCGCGGCTCCGCGCTCATCGCCGTCGCCATCTGCTCCGCGGCCTCCATTTCGGCCACCGCGGCCCGGCACTTCTCGTAGAATTCCAGACCGATCGCCGTGACCGCGAAGCTGTGCGTGGTGCGGTCGATCAGGCGCACGCCCAGATCCTGCTCCAGTGCCAGCATCCGCCGCGACAGCGTCGACTTGCCGATGCCGATGTCGCGCGCGGCGGCATTGAAGCCGCCATTGCGCACGACGGCTTCGAAATAACGAAAATCGTTGAAATCACGCATCTGCCCTGTCCCAAATTCGGGACGCAATGTCCCTCTCCCGGTTCTACCGCGTGTCCTGTTGCAGGAATAGATCAGCCGCGAGCGCCGATGACGCAAAATTGGCATGGGCGAGCTCTGCTGACACGTCAAGAAAGGGATCACGATGAGCAAGAAATGGATTGCGGCCGCAGCTGCCGGCGGTCTTCTCGTCGCCTCGAACGCTTCCTTCGCCGCGGGGCTGGTTCCGGGGTCGAGCTACACGTTCTACGATACGACTCCGGCTTCGAAGGTGCAGACGATCGCACCCACGGAGCAGCCGCTGTCGATCGACGGTCGCGGCACCTACAACATGCCGGCGGTATCGGCCGGCAATGCCGCGCGCCAGGATCAGCGGGCGACCACGCCTGCGTCCTCGGGTCGGGCTGCGTTGATCGTTCCGGGCTCCGGCTACACCTTCTGAACACACTACTTTCCGGCCGGACTTGAACCGGACAGAGCCTCCGTCCCGCTTCCCGCGGGACGGAGGCTTTTTCATGTGCCGCCTCCGGTGCGCAGCCTTCGGCGGACGCGCCCGCGCCGGTGCCGGCCGGCCGGACGATGCGGCCGCGGCACCCGCCTGCCTGCGGCGAGTGCATCGGCGACCCGTCCCGCCCAAGCGCTTGCGCGACCGGTCAATTCCCCTTAACGGACGGAGGCTTTTTCGTGGACCTGCGCCCTCGTGCATGGCATGCACCGCGCGGGCGCGGCCGGTCTCCGGCATGTCCCGATCAGCAAGATGACGAAACAGACGGCGCCGGAAGCCTCATCCTTCCCGGATGCCGCACAATCCTCGGGCAAAACGAGGGGGGATCCTGGCCGTATGTCGGCTCTCATGTCCTTTGCACGCGGTATCGACCGGGTGACGACCTTCATCGGCCGGGCGGTCGCCTGGCTGATCCTGGTGGTCGTCTTGGTGAGTGCCGGCAACGCGGTCATCCGCAAGATCTTCGACATGTCGTCGAATGCCTGGCTCGAACTGCAGTGGTATCTGTTCGGCGCGATCTTCATGCTCGCCGCCGCCTGGACCCTGCAGCGCAACGAGCACATCCGCGTCGACATCATCTCGAACATGCTGTCGAAGAAGACGCGCGACTGGATCGACTTCCTCGGCCACATCTTCTTCCTTCTGCCGTTCTGTGTGCTGATGACCTGGCTGCTGGTGCCGTATGTCATCCAGTCCTTCGAGCGGCAGGAATACTCGCCGAATGCCGGCGGCCTGATCATCTGGCCGGCCAAGGCCCTGCTTCTGGCGGGCTTCGTCCTCCTGCTGCTGCAGGCGGTCTCCGAGCTCATCAAGCGGACGGCCGTCTTGTTCTTCGGCTTCGAGGACACGACGCCGATGGCGGCCTCGCATGCCGAGGCGGGCGAACTGGCGGCGCTGGAGCCGGACGCACCGGAAGGCGGTGCCGAGGCGCCGGAGGCCGGCCGTGTCCGTGAGCGCGATTCGGGAGCGGCACGATGAGCGAATTCGTCGCCCACAATCTCGCGCCGATCATGTTCGGCTCGCTGGTGATCGTGCTCCTGCTCGGCTACCCCGTCGCCTTCTCGCTCGCCGCGATCGGCCTCGGCTACTTCGTCGTCGGCGTCGAGCTCGCCCCGCATTCGACCGACATCAACCTGTTCTGGCCGCTTCTGAAGGCGCTGCCGGACCGGTTCTTCGGCGGCGTCATGTCGAACGACACGCTGCTGGCGATCCCCTTCTTCACCTTCATGGGGCTGATTCTCGAACGGTCCGGCATGGCCGAGGACCTGCTCGAGACGATCGGCCAGCTGTTCGGCCCCTTGCGCGGCGGCCTCGCCTATGCGGTGATCTTCGTCGGCGCGCTGCTCGCCGCAACGACCGGCGTCGTCGCGGCGTCGGTCATCGCGATGGGCCTGATCTCGCTGCCGATCATGCTGCGCTACGGCTACGACCGGCGTCTCGCCTCCGGCGTCATCGTGGCCTCGGGGACGCTGGCGCAGATCGTGCCGCCCTCGCTGGTGCTGATCGTCCTTGCCGATCAGCTCGGCCGCTCGGTCGGCGACATGTATTCCGGCGCGCTCGTCCCCTCGCTGGTGCTGACCGGCCTCTACGTCGCCTACATCGTCGGCATGACGATCTTCCGGGCGAAGTCGGCCCCGGCCCTCCCGATGGAGGCGCGCACGCTCGGGCGCGGCGTCACCTCGCTGATCGTTTCCGTCGTCCTCGCGGTCGCGCTGAGCTATGCCGCGAGCGTCTATCTCGAGGACAAGGTGCAGCAGGGCGCGGTGATCTGGGGCGCCTGCGTCGGCGTCCTCGCGATCTACCTCGTCGCCGTCGTCAACAAGGCGCTCAAGCTCAAGCTCCTGTCGTACCTCAGCCAGCAGGTGATCATCGTGATGATCCCGCCGCTGGCGCTGATCTTCCTGGTGCTCGGCACGATCTTCCTCGGCGTCGCGACGCCGACGGAGGGCGGCGCGATGGGCGCGGTCGGCGCGCTGGCGCTGGCCTTCGGCAAGCGCAAGCTGAACCTCTCCCTGATGACGCAGGCGATGGAATCGACGACGAAGCTTTCCGCCTTCGTTCTTTTCGTCCTCGTCGGCAGCCGGGTCTTCTCGCTGACCTTCTACGGCGTCAACGGCCATATCTGGGTCGAGGAGCTGCTGACGTCCGTGCCGGGCGGCGAGACCGGCTTCCTGATCGTCGTCAACCTCCTGGTCTTCTTCCTCGCCTTCTTCCTCGACTTCTTCGAGCTCGCCTTCATCATCGTGCCGCTGCTCGCGCCGGCGGCGGACAAGCTCGGCATCGACCTGATCTGGTTCGGTGTGCTCCTCGGCATCAACATGCAGACGAGCTTCATGCATCCGCCGTTCGGCTTCGCGCTCTTCTACCTGCGTTCGGTGGCGGCCAAGGTGCCGTATCTCGACCGCGTGACCGGCAAGCGCATGCAACCGGTGACGACCGGCCAGATCTATTGGGGCGCCCTGCCCTTCGTCTGCATCCAGGTCATCATGGTGGCGCTGACGATCATCTTCCCGCAGATGGTGATGCGCTACAAGGCGACGGGGCCGGCGGTCGATACGAGCAACATCCAGCTGCAGCTGCCGAACATGGGCGGCGGCAATGGCGGCGACTTCGGCCTGCCGCCGCTCGGCGGCGCATCCGGCACCGCCGGCCCGGGCGCGGCCGGGGGCGCTTCGTCGGGCCAGAACAATCCGCTGGGCCTGCCGCCGCTGGCCTTTCCGGGTGCTCCTTCGGGTGGTGCTTCTGGGCCAGCGGCTCCGGCAGCGCCTGCTCGAGGTGCGGGCAGCGCCTCGCGGCCGCAGCCTGCACTCGGCCTGCCGCCGCTCGACCTCGACCAGCCGGCCGGGAGCTCCAGCGGCAGCACCGGCGCTGCTGCACCCGCGCCGGCCACAGCACCGCCGCCCGGTGTCGCGGCACCGACGGCGCCGGCCCAGCCGTCGCAGGGCAAGCCCGCGGTCGACCTGTCGCAGCCGCCCTCGTTCAACTGAGATCGCCGCTTCCGCGCCGAAGCGACGCAAGGTAAACATCGCGGGCATTCCACATCTAGGGATTCCCGCGATGATCCGCCCGCTCCTCGTCGTCACGCTGCTCTGCGGCAGCGCGCTCGCTGCCCGCGCCAACGACACGACGGCCAATCTCGCCGTCGGCGGCCTCGTCTTCACCAGGACCAACGCCGTCGCGATGCGATCGGAGGCCCTGTCGATCTCGCAGCAGCGCGTCGACGTCGCCTATGTCTTCGTGAACGAAAGCGAGCAGCCGGTCACGACGACGGTCGCCTTCCCGCTGCCGACGATCCAGCTCGACCCGTTCGACTTCAACGTCGACATCCCGAGCGACGACCCGGGCAATCCGTTCGCCTTCCGCACGAGCGTCGACGGCCAGCCGGTGACCATGGCGGTCGACCGCGCGGCCTTCGTCGGCGACAGGAACGTCACCGCGATCCTGCAGAAGCTGGGCGTTGCCTTCGCGCCGCCGACCGAGGCGACGACCGCCGCGCTCGACGCCCTGCCCCAGCCGGAGAAGAAGCGGCTGGAAGCGGCCGGCATCGCCAAGACGGACAGCTTCGACGCCGGCAAGGGCTGGGAGACGCATCTGGCGCCGGCCTGGGCCTATCGGATCACCTATCACTGGGACCAGACCTTTCCGCCCGGCCGGCCGGTCTCCGTCACCCACAGCTACAAGCCCTCCGTCGGCGCGACCGTCGCGACGCCGCTCGGCTCGAAATACGCAACGCCGCAGGAGATCGCAGAGAAGCGCAAGCGCTACTGCATCGAGGATGACCTGATGCGAACGGTCGCGAAGCGGACGAGAGCAGCCGAGGCGTCCGGCGGCATCGGCTTTTCCGAACGCTGGATCGACTATGTCCTGACGACCGGCGCCAACTGGGCGAAGCCGATCGGCTCCTTCAGCCTCTCCGTCGACAAGGGCGCGCCGCAGAACCTCGTCAGCTTCTGCGCGACCGGCGTGACGAAGATCGGCCCGACGCGGTTCCAGGTGAAGAAGCAGAACTTCCTGCCCAAATCGGACCTCGCGATCCTGATCCTGGTGCCGGGGTCCTAGGCGGTGGAGGACCCGACCGGCGGACCAGCGTCAAAGGATCGTCTCGACGCCCTTCTGCTTCGCCAGAGAGAGCAGTTTCAGGGATGAGCCGCTCGGCCGCTTCTCGCCCTGCTCCCATTTGCTGACGACGGACGTGCTGACGTTCAACACCTTGGCGAAGACCGCCTGGCTCATCTGAGCCGCCTCACGGATGTCTCGGATTTCCTCTGCATCGAGCTCTCGAACAGTGGTCAGGCACTCGATGTCGAAATCCCGCATCGTCCGCCGATCGATCGCGCCGACCTTGTGGAGCCCCTCCATGGCGGAGTGAAGGGACCGCAAAGCCTTACTCCGATACGTCTTCCGCCGCTCCATAATCCACCTCGATCCATTCTTCCGCTCGCAGAAGCGCGTCGATCGCTTCGGGGCCGAGATCGGCGATATGCCTGGCTGCGGCGCGATACGCGCGCAGTTCGCCGGAGCTGAGCGTCGCTTTGTCCCGCTTGCCGAAGAGATGCACGAACACGATCCGGTCCGCGACCTTGTAAACGATGATGGCCCGATGACCGCCGCTTCGCCCGCCCGCACCCTGTGAGATCCGCCGCTTGACCAGATAGGCGCCGAGATCGGCATCGATCTTCCCGGCCAGCGTCCGCGCCACAACACGCGTCAGTTCGGGCGCCGTCACCTTCCTCCCGTCGCGCGAGGCGCTCGAACTCCTTGGTCTTGAAGACCCGCATCGTCCCCGCCGGCGGCAGCGTTCAGCAGACCGTCTTCCGGCGCAACTGTACGCGCAGATACCCATTTGCCGCCTAATCTATAGGACCTGGTCTTATGGATCGATCCTGAGGCCGAAGATCCGCAAGGGCGGCATCATCGCCTCGAGGATATGTCGCTTAGGCGGCGCGCGGCAGCCTCGTCGGCAGAACCGGCCGCTCTGCCGCCGCCCTCCGGCCGAGGATGCCGATCTCGTAGGCGAGCGTCGCGGCTTCGGCGCGGGCGCGGTCGAGGCCCGGCGCGACGTCGTCGGCGAGCGTGAAGATCGTTCCGCCATGCAGGAACGGCGCCTCGTAGGCGGCACGCTGGACGAGGCCGATCGGCAGCCGGCGCGTCGCGCTGGCGGCGATGATGGCTTCGACGCTGCGGGCGATGCGGCTCGGGATCGTAGTGACGGCGCTGGCGACGAAGCACCAGTCGCGATCGCGCCGGCCCTTGCCGGCTTCCTCCGCCAGCATTGCGGCCGTCGCCACGGCGTAACGCGCCGAAAGCGGCGAGAAGCGGACCGGGATCAGCGCCCGGTCGGCGAGGCACGCGGCGGCGCGGATGGTGCTCGCCTCGTCGCCTGCATCGACGATGGCGAAATCGCCGCGGCGGCGGGCGCCGCGCACCAGCCGTTCGATCGTCTCCTCGTCCCGCGTGCGCTCGACGGTGATCGTCCGGGGGACGCCGCCCATTGCGGCCCAGGCGGCGATGTCGCCGTCGCGCGCGGCGTCGATCAGCATGACGGGGATCTCGGCCGCGGCTGCGACGCTTGCCAGGGTCAGGGCGACGGTCGAGGTGCCGGAGGTCTTGAGCGAACCGACGGAGACGACAGGAAGCATGGGAGAGGCCTTTGATGCGGAACGAGTGCTGCCCGCAAAGCGGTTTCGGAAACGATCGGCGGGACATCCCGCAGCCGCGACGACGGATCTGCGACCGGCGTTCGCAACGGTTCCCGATTCTTCCTCCTCATGGTTGACCGAGGCTGGATTGTCGCTCGGCGGCGACCGACCACGCTGCCAACCGTGCGTCGGGCCGCAATCGCCGAAGCACTTGCCGCCTCTGCATTGAAGTGACTCTCCGAGGGCGAATCCGGACCCAAAAAACGACAGAGGACCCGAAGCGCCTGGCGCTTCGGGCCCTCGATCAAGGATCGTCAAAGGCGGATGGCGGAGCCGCTCAGCCCTGGACCTTCAGCGCACCCTCGCGCTGCTTGATCATCATGAAGGTGTCGAAGGTGTATTCGGCGACCTGGTCCCAGAGATATTCGTCGTTCCGGAACGCCACCATGGAGTCGTAGATCTTCTTGAAGGAGGCGTTCTTGGCGTTGATCTCCTTGTAGACCTCCTGGGTGGCGTTGAAGCTCGCCTCCATGATCTCCTGGCTGAACGGGCGCAGCTTGGCGCCCTGGCCCACGAGCCGCTTCACCGCCGCCGGGTTCTTGTAGTCGTACTCGGCGAGCATCATGACGTTGGTCGCCTTGGCGGCCGTCGAAAGCAGGCTCTGATAGGCCTTCGGCAGCTTGTCGAACTCGCCCTTGTTGGAGAAGAAGCAGAGCGCCAGGCTCCCCTCCCACCAGCCGGGATAGTAGTAGTAGGGGGCGACCTTGTAGAAGCCGAGCTTCTCGTCGTCATAGGGACCGATCCACTCGGCCGCGTCGATGACGCCCTTCTCCAGCGACGGGTAGATGTCGCCGCCGGCGATCTGCTGCGGCACGACGCCGAGCTTCTGCATCGCCTGGCCGGCAAGGCCCGCGATGCGCATCTTCAGGCCCTTCAGATCCTCGACGGTCTTGATCTCCTTGCGGAACCAGCCTCCCATCTGGGTGCCGGTGTTGCCGCCCGGCATGTACTGCATGCCGAGACCGTTGAAGTACTCGTTCAGGAGGTCGATGCCCTGGCCGTAATAGAGCCAGGCGTTGAGGCCGCGCGCGTTCAGCGTGAACGGGATCGTGGCGCCGAGCGCATAGGTCGGGTCCTTGCCGACATAGTAGTACGAGGCGGTGTGGCACATCTGGACGGTGCCATCGATCACCGCGTCGGCGGCCTGCAGGCCGGGAACGATTTCGCCGGCGGCGAAGACCTGGATGTCGAAATTGCCGTCGGTCGCCTCGCGGATGTAGTCGGCGAGGTCGGTCGCGCCGCCATAGATCGTGTCGAGCGACTTCGGGAAGGACGAGGTGCAGCGCCACTGCACCTTCGGCTGCGTCTGGGCGATCGCCGGCGCTGCGAGCGATGACGCACCCGCGGCCCCGAAGGCGCCGATTGCGGAATTCCTGATAAACTTACGGCGGTCCATACTGGATCACTCTCCCTCAGCGTCGCCATCGCTTTGCATCCAGGCGACTGTTCATCCCCGCGCAAGACCTCCTTCGCGGGCACTTCCTCGGCGGCGGGCCGGCGGCGAGCCGCCGGACCCTGTGCAGCGCGATGGCCGACCGCCGCGGCTGCGGCGATCGACGATGGCCGGGCAGCGCGTGCGCCCCCAACGATCTCGGGGCCTCAGCCCTTCATCAGCTCGCCGTTGCGCTGCTTGATCATCATGAAGGTGTCGTAGGAATACTCGGCGATCTGCTCCCACAGGAAGGCGTCGTTCTTGTAGGCGTTCTGGCTCTCCAGCAGCGCCTTGTAGTCGGCGTTCTCGGCCGAGATCTCGCGGTGCAGCTCCTGCGCCGCCTTGAAGCTCGCCTGCATGATGTCCTGGCTGAACGGACGCAGCTTCGCCCCCTGCGCGACGAGCCGCTTCAGCGCCGCAGGGTTCTTGTAGTCGTAGTCGGCGAGCATGCCGCAGTTCGTCGCCTGGCTCGCCGTCTGGAGCAGCGACTGGTACTTCTTCGGCAGCGCGTTCCACTTGTCGAGACCGACGAGGTGATGGAGGTTGGCGCCGCCCTCCCACCAGGCCGGATAGTAGTAGTAGGGGGCGACCTTCACGAAGCCGAGCTTCTCGTCGTCATAGGGGCCGACGAACTCGACCGCGTCCAGCGTACCGCGCTCCAGCGCGGCGTAGATGTCGCCGGCGGCGATCTGCTGCGGCACGACGCCGAGCTTCTGCACGACGCGGCCGGCCAGGCCCGCAATGCGGAGCTTCAGGCCCTTCAGGTCGTCGACCGTCTTGATCTCCTTGCGATACCAGCCACCCATCTGCGCGCCGGTGTCGCCCGCCGGCATGCCGTAGACGCCGCTCTTGGCGAGGAACTTGTTGAACAGGTCGTTGCCGCCGCCTTCGTAGAACCAGGCGTTGGTCTGCCGCGCATTCAGCCCGAACGGAACGGCAGTGCCGAAGGCGAAGGCGGGATTCTTGCCGACATAGTAGTACATGGCCGTCTGGCCAAGTTCGACCGTTCCGTTCTGGACTGCGTCGAGAACCTGGGCACCCGGCACGATCTCGCCGGCGGCGAAGACCTCGATCTCGAAGTTGCCGTCGGTCGCCTCGCGCACCCGGTCGGCGAAGCGCTTGGCGGCGCCGTAAAGCGTATCCAGCGATTTCGGGAAGGACGAGGTCAGCCGCCACTGGATCTTCGGGTTCGACTGCGCGATCGCCGGCGCCGCGAGCGTCGAGGCCGCACCGATGCCGATGGCGCCCGTCGCGGCGCCCGAGATGAATTTCCGCCTGTCCATGACTGTCTCCCGAGATGCACGGCGCCGCCTCATGCTGCGGCGCGGTCGATGGGCCGCGCAGATCCTCCCGCCGGCTTTCGCGCGCGACCTTAAGCATGGGGCATGAAAAGGCAAGCGCGCGGCATGGCGGATCCACGCTCGGGCACCGCGGAAGCAAGATGTCTCCAGCAACGGCCTCACCGGCCGCATCGCGGTGAAGTTCTGATCCTGCGGGCGGCGGGCAACGCCCGCGCCTCCCCTCTGCGGGCGGGGCCGGCGGCGCAACCCGCCCGCCGGTTCGCGGCCGGGAACGCCAGCCGGCCCGGCACGTTCGGCAGGCATGTCCGCTCGCTCCTTCCTGCTGATCCTGACCCTTCTCGGCGCTCTGGCCTCGACATCGCCTGCGAACGCCCAGACCGATCTCGTTCCCGGCACGGCCCCCGCCCGCGTGCCGGACCTGAAGGTCGGCATCGTCGAGCGTCCGCCCTTCGCGATGCAGTCGAGCAGCGGCGGCTGGAGCGGGATCGGCGTCGACCTGTGGCGGATGATCGCCGAGGCGAAGGGTTACGCCTTTCATTGGGTGCCGCTGAAGAGCGATCCGGCGCAGGCGGTCGAGACCGGCGCCGTCGACCTCGCACTGCCGGTGACGGCCTCGCCGAAGGGGGAGGCAAAGCTCGACTACACGCTGCCCTTCTTCACCGCGCGGCTCGGCGCGGCCGGCTTGAGCAGCATCGATCCGCTCAGCGTCGCCGAGGCGTTCCTGTCGTGGCAGTTCCTGCGCATCATGCTGCTCATCGCGACGCTGCTCCTCATCGTCGGGGTGATCATGTGGGCGATCGAACACCGGGCGAACAAGGAGGAGTTCGGCCCCGCGTCGGACGGGGTCGGCCGCTTCCGCGGCTGGCTGCACGGGATCGGCAACGGCTTCTGGTGGTCGGGCGTCACCATGACGACGATCGGCTATGGCGACAAGGCGCCGAAGACGATGCTCGGCCGCGCCGTCGCCATGCTGTGGATGCTGGTCGCCATGGCGCTCACATCGGGGCTGACGGCCTCGATCGTCGCCGCCACGAACCTCCAGCAGATCGGCCGGCTGCAACTGCCCCAGGACCTGAAGGGCGAGCAGATCGGCGCCGTCGAGGACAGCGCGACGGCCGCCTATCTCAAATCCGAGAACCTGCCGTTCAAGGCGTATGACGACGTCAAGGGCGCGCTGCAGGACGTCGAGGCCGGGCGGATCGATGTCGCCGTCGCGCCGGTCTCGCTGCTGCGCCAGGCGGAGAAGTCGCTCGGCAGCCATCTGACGATTTCCCCCTCGCAGGCCAACCCCAGCCTCGTCACCTTCGCGCTTCCGCAGGATTCGCGCCTCGCCGAGCCGATGAACACCGAGATCCTGAAGCTGACGACCACAAGCGACTGGACGCATCTGGTCAAACGCTACGCCCCCGACCGCTGAGCCATCGTCGCACCCGCTGAAGTCCGCCGTCTGCGCAGCCGGCGCAACCAGTGCCACCGGGATCAAGGCGGCGGCGCCCGCCTCGGTCGCCGCGAGGGGCTCAAGCGCGAGGCCCATGCGTCGACAAGCGTGCGCAAAGCGCTTATCTCGCGGCCAATCCCGCGAGCACCCGGATTCCCATGACCGCTTCTCCCATCCTCGTCGCCGTGCCGGCGGACGTCCGCGACTTCGAGAACTACCGCTGGCATGCGACGCCCGACACCTATCTGAAGGCGCTGACGAGCGTCGCGGGAGCCGTGCCGGTGATCGTTCCGGCCATGGTCCAGGCCTTCTCGGTGGAGGCATTGCTTGGGCGCGTCGACGGGCTGCTGATGACCGGGTCGGCCTCCAACGTCCATCCGGAGCGCTACGGCGTGCCGCCGAGCGCTGCGCATGAGCCCTTCGACCCCGACCGCGACCGCCTGACCGCGGCGCTGATCAAAGGCGCTGTGGAGCAGGGCGTGCCGCTGCTCTGCGTCTGCCGCGGCCATCAGGAACTGAACGTCGCGCTGGGAGGCACGCTCGCCACCGAGATTCAGGAGATCGCCGGCCGCATGGACCACCGGGCGATCACCCATGACGACCAGCGGGAGCGTTACACCGTGCGCCACGACGTGGCGCTCACCGAGGGCGGTGTCCTTGCCGGCATCGTCGGCCGCGACGCCATCCGCGTCAACTCGCTGCACCGCCAAGCGATCGACCGCCTGGCGGAGGGTCTCGCGGTCGAGGCGACGGCGCCGGACGGCACGGTCGAAGCCGTGTCGGTGAAGGGTGCCAAGGCCTTTGCCCTCGGTGTCCAGTGGCATCCGGAATACTGGGCGGAGATCGATGCGCCGTCGCGGGCGATCTTCACCGCCTTCGGCGACGCCTGCCGGGCGTTCGCCGCCGGCCGCGGGCAGCGGGCCTGACGCGTCCGCCGCCTCGACGCAGGAGAGCCCTCGCCTATTCCGCCTCGTCCTCATAGCCGACGAGGTGGAGCGGGCGGGCGCGGATCTGGCTCAGCTCGCACCAGCGCACCAGCGCCTCCTCGCGGCCATGCGTCACCCAGACCTCTTCCGGCCGGATCTCGTCGATCGTGTCGACGAGTTCGTCCCAGTCGCAATGGTCCGAGATGATCAGCGGCAACTCGACCCCGCGCTGGCGGGCCCGCTGGCGCACCCGCATCCAGCCGGAGGCAAAGCACGCGACCGGATCGGGAAAGCGCCGGGCCCAGCGGTCGGCAAAGGCCGAAGGCGGCCCGACGACGATCGCGCCGGCAAAATCTCCCTTGCCGCCCTTCTCGATCGTTGCCGGCCGCAGGTCTCCGAGGTCGATGCCTTCGCTCTGGTAGAAGTCGCAGAGCTTCTTCAGCGCGCCGTGGATGTAGATCGGATCGTCGTAGCCGGCGTCCCTCAGTTCCTTGATCACCCGCTGCGCCTTGCCGAGCGCATAGGCGCCGACGAGGTGCGTGCGCTCGGGAAACTGCCGCACCGAGGCGAGGAGCTTCTCCACCTCCTCCCCCGTCTGCGGATGCCGGAAGACCGGCAGCGCGAACGTCGCCTCGGTGATGAAGACGTGGCAGGGCACCGGCTCGAAGCCCCGGCAGGTCGGGTCGGCGCGGCGCTTGTAGTCGCCGGAGGCGACGATCCGCAGCCCCTGCCATTCCACCGCGATCTGCGCCGAGCCGAGCACGTGGCCGGCGGGATGGAAGGAGACGGTGACGTCGCCGATGCGAACGGTCTCGCCGAGCGCCGCTTCCTGGCGCTCGGCGCAGAAATCCTCGCCGTAGCGCAGCGCCATGATGGCGAGCGTCTCGCGCGTCGCCATGACCCTGGCATTGCCTCTGCGGGCATGGTCGGCGTGGCCGTGGGTGACGAGCGCCCGCTCCACCGGCCTGACGGGGTCGATGTAGAAGTCGCCGGGCGGACAGTAGAGGCCTTCCGGCGCCGGGCAGAGCAGGTCCTGCGGCTTGATCATGCCGGTGGAGATAGGGCTGCGGCGGGTGCGGCGAAAGCGCCCACCCGGCTTTTGCGACGATTTGTCCGCCGCCACCTTTGATACCGCAAGCTCAAGCCCGCATTTCCAAACAGACTGCACCACCAGGCTCGGCTGATCGTCTTGCGCACAGCGTCTTCGGGTCGGCGCCGATCAGTAGTTTAACCAGAAGACGGACGATCATTACCAGCGGTTGGATTGCGGCCGGAATAAACCAGTGCTAGCTTCCGTAGAGTTAACTGGTCGAGGAGCCCTCCCATGTCGCAGTCGTTCCATGGCCTGACCCGGGTCGATCATCTCGTGAAGGAAAGTCTGGACGGCCGCGCCGCGAGCCTGCCGTTCCCCAACGTGTTCGGCCGGCTGCTGCCGGAGAACCCGCTGACCGGCGCGCTTTCGCCCCAGACGGTCGCCGACGCCTATATCGCGCTCGCCGACAGCATGAAGACCTCCTCGCCGAGCGACGGCCACGCTGACGCCGGCATGACCTTCTTCGGCCAGTTCGTCGATCACGACATCACGCTCGACGCGCAGAGCGCGATCGGGACCACGCTCGATCCGCGGTCGATCCGCAACGTCCGCACGCCGGCGCTCGACCTCGACAACATCTATGGCGACGGCCCGGACGGCTCGCCGCACATCTATTCGGAGAAGTACGACGGCTACCTCCTGTTCGGCCGCAAGGACAACCCGTCCGACCTCGCCCGCAACGACCGCGGCCGTGCCCTGATCGGCGATCCGCGCAACGACGAGAACATCATCGTCAGCCAGATCCAGGGCGCCTTCATCTGCCTGCACAACATCCTGATGAGCCAGGTCGAGAACCAGCAGACGACCAGGTCCGACGTGCACGACTGCGCCACGATGAACATCCGCAGCGACGTGTGGCAGGACGTCGTCCCGCCGCATCTGATGACGTTCGAGCAGGTGCGGCGATTCATCCGGCTGCACTACCAGTACCTGGTCCTGCACGACCTCCTGCCGGCTTTCGTCGCGCAGTCGGTCATCGATTCCGCGCTCGCGCACGATCCGTTCCACGATCTGGGGCCGATCATGCCGGTCGAGTTCTCCGGCGCCGCCTATCGCTTCGGCCATGCCACGGTCCGCCCGCAATACACGCTGAAGAACGGCCACGCGGTGGATCTCTTCGCCATGCGCGGCTTCGAACGGCGCACCGGCGAGGCGGACATCGCCTTCGACCAGTTCTTCGCCATCAACGGCAGCACGCCGCAGAAGGCGACTCCGATCGGACCGCATATGGCGCCGTCGCTCTACGAACTGCCCTTCGTCACCAAGACGATCAAGTTTCTCGGTCTCGACCTTGGGGTCGCGCAGGCGAAGAAACTCGCGCTCCGCAACATCCTGCGGGACCGGGGCACCTACCTCCTGCCCTCGGGCCAACAGGTCGCGCGCCATCTGCGCATCGCCGAACTGCCGCCGCCGAAGGCGCTCACCGACCATCATGTCAGCAAGACGCCGCTCTGGTACTACTGCCTGCAGGAGGCGGGCGAGCAAGGCGGCGGACGCCTGACCGGCGTCGGCGGCGCCATCGTCGCCTCGGTTCTGATCCGGATCCTGAAGCTCGACCCGGAGAGCGTGCTGCACGTTCCGGACTTCAAGCCCTGGAGCGGCTTCGGCGGGAACGGCATGACGCTCGGCAAGATCATGGCCTTCGTGGATCGGCACCGGGCCGAGGTCGCGCATGCGGACGAACTGACGAGCGGCTGACGAGGTCTTCTGCGGCGGGCCGGCAGCCGAACGCCCGTCCGCGCCGCGACGCGGTTCCGGCCGCGTCGCGGTTATCGCGCCTCCTGCTCAGGCGTGGTGGTCTCACCGTTCGCCGTCGCCCAGCGCCTTGAACAGCCGGTCGCTCCAGGCATCGCTCTCGATGATCTGCAGCAGGCTCACATTGACCCGGTCCCGCAGCGGGCTGTCCTCCGGCAGGGCGATGCCATAGTCCTGCCGGCCGAAGGTGCCGGGGAGTACCGTCAGCGCGTCCTGATGCGCGTTGTTGATGCGGTACTGGAGCAGCGGCTTGTCATAGACGAAGGCGTCGATGTCGCCTCGTGCGAGCGCGGCGAGACCAGCCTCGACGGACGCATAGCCCTGGAACCCGACATGCTGGGCGGTCAGCCATCCCTCGCTCGACGAGCCGGGAACCGAGCCGACCGAGACGTTCGGCAGGTCGTTCGGCCCGCTGACCGCTCCCGTCAGGCGATCCGTGGTCAGCGCCGAGGCGATCATTCCGGTGAAGGTCGAGATGATCAGGATCGCGCCGAACATCCAGACCAGCGCGATGACGCGCCCGGCCTTGGTGCGTGGGGCCTTGTCGCCGTAGCCGACCGTCGTCATCGTCACCGCCGAGAACCAGAACCCCGAGCCGATGCCGCGCAGCGCCGTTCCGCCAAACTCCTTGGGATTGTCGTGCCGTTCGACGAGCCAGAACAGCAAGCCGACAAAGCCGAGAAGCGCGGCCAGCGCCAGCACCGCCTGGACGAAGCCCCAGGTGAAGACGCCGGAGAGGACGGCGAGCCAGGCGGAACCCGTCTTCCTCACGGCAATGCCGAAGCCGGTCGAGATGAAGGGATGGGTGAAGTCGACCACCTTCTCGCGCTCCGGCGTGATCGTCATCGCCGCGACGCTCGCGCCGAAGCGGCCGTCGGCGACCCCGTCGATCATGTCCTTCAGGCTGGCTTCCTCGAAGCGGTACTTGATCCCGAGCTCGCGGGCGACCCGGTCCCACAGCCAGATCGAGAGGCCGGACCACTCTCCGTCCTTGCCCTTCATCGCGAAGGGCGGCGCCTCGCGCGTCGCGACCACCATCGTTCCGGAAGCGGGGGCGGCGGCGGGTCGACCGGGCTGACCGCCAGCCGCTCCTTGCGAGTTGCCGGTCTGAGCCTGCGCCAGCGAGACGAAGGACAGCATGAGAAGGACGAGGCCGGCAGCCAGGGCGGTCGCCGGTCGACGAGGAGACATGGGCTGGATCATCGCGGGAAGAGTAGGATTTGCGGCCGAGGGATCAAACGGCGGCGTTGCCGCGCCTCGACGCCCTCCCCCGGCGGTTGAGCGCGCCGGACCCGCCGCTCACCGTCTGCCTCACCAGCGCCGCGTCCGGGCGAAGAAGCGTTCCGCCTCGGCGCCGAACGTCTCGCGCAGCATCGACTCCTCGCCGCGCACAAAGCGGAGATGGATGATGATGGGAAACAACGCGGCGAAGAAGAAGGACGACAGCGCCCCCAGCCACAGGGCCATGCCGAAGAGGACCAGCGTCATGCCCGAATAGATCGGGTTGCGGTTGACCCGGTACGGTCCCTCGACGATCAGCCGGGTCGGCCGATGCCCCGGCTCGATCGTGGTCTTCAGCCGCCGGAACCACAGCACGGCCCAGAGCCCCAGGGCGACGCCGCCAAGGAGCAGAACGAGGCCGAAGACGGCCGCCGGCGGGCTCCAGATGCTTCCGAGCGGCGCATAGCGCGCCGCCAGCCATTCGAGAATGGCGGTCAGGAGTGCCCAGACGGGCGGCAAGTCGGGAAAACGGTGACGCGCGGTCATGCTCACACCAAACACTGCAGCGATAGGCAGACCTGATGGACGAGGCGGCGTCGCCGCGCCTTGATCGGCCGCAAAGCGAGGACAGCTTGGAAGGGGGGTGAGGTCGAGCCCAACTCCTCCACCCATCTCCGCCTTGCCCGCTCAATCCGCGGCGCCGACCTTCACCACCATCTTGCCGAAGTTCTCGCCCCTGAGGAGCCCGGCCAGCGCCTCCGGCGCGCTCTCCAGCCCGTCGACCACCTGTTCGCGATAGGCGATCTTCCCGGCCTCGACCCAGCCGCCCATCTCCCTGGCGAAGTCCGGATAGAGGTGGCCGAAGTCCTGGAAGATGATGAAGCCGCGCATGGTCAGCCGCTTCCGCAGGATCAGCCCCATCAGCCAGCTCAGCCGGTCCGGCCCCTCCGGCAGGCCGGTCGCGTTGTATTGCGAGACGAGGCCGCAGACCGGCACGCGCGCCGCCGTGTTGAGGAGCGGCAGGACCGCGTCGAGCACCTTGCCGCCGACATTCTCGAAATAGACGTCGATCCCGTCCTTCGCCGCCGTCTTCAGCTCGGCTTCGAAGCCTTCCGCCTTGTGATCGACGCAGGCGTCGAAGCCGAGCGTCTCGACCGCGTGGCGGCATTTCTCGGGTCCGCCGGCGATGCCGACGACGCGGCAGCCGAGAAGCCTGGCGATCTGCCCGACGGTGCCGCCGACCGGCCCGGTGGCTGCGGCGACTGCGACGGTCTCGCCTTCCTTCGGCGCGCCGATCTCCTTCAGTCCGGCCCAGGCGGTGAAGCCCGGCATGCCGAGGACGCCGAGGAACCAGGAGGGGTGCTTCGGATCGCGGCCGAGGTTCTGCACGCCCTTGCCGTCCGAGACCGCATAGTCCTGCCAGCCATTGCCGCAGAGGACGAAGTCGCCCTCGGCGAAGCCGTCCAAGTTCGAGCGCACGACCCGGGCGACGGTGCCGCCGACCATCACCTCGCCGATCTCCACCGGCCTGGCATAGGAGGGCGCGTCACTGAGACGCCCACGCATATAGGGGTCGAGCGACAGGAAGGCCGTGCGCAGCAGCATCTCGCCCGCGCCCGGCTCCGGCACGGCGGCCTCCTCAAGGCGGAAGGTGGAGCGGGTCGGCTCGCCCTTCGGGCGCTCGGCGAGAAGCAGGCGGCGATTGACGGTGTCGGTCTGTGGCATGGCGTTGATCCCTGGAAGTTCGGTGCCGCGCATCGGCGGCTTTGACCCCTGATCTAGTGCCCCGGCGATCGGATCAATCCGCCATCGTCTCCAGGCTCGCATAGCCCTCCGCCGCCCCGCCCTCGTCGAAGGGCGTCGTCACCTCGACGAAGGTGTCGGGATAGAAGCCGTTGAAGCGGGTCCTCAGCGACAGCGAATAGGCGCCGATATGGCCGATCTCGATCCAGTCGCCGGTGTCGACCGTCTCCGGCAGCCAGAACGGCCGCGACAGGATGTCGACCGAATCGCAGGTCGCGCCGCACACCTTGAAGGCGCCGATCTTCTTCGGATCGCCGGTGCGGGTCGTGCGCGCCGGGTCGGGGATGAAGCGGGCGGGCAGCGTGATCTTGCCGGTCCAGCTATCCGACAGCGACGACCAGATGCCGTCGTTGATGTAGAGCCGCCGGCCCTTCCGAAGGAGCACGCGGACGATCAGCGAAAAGGCGCGCGCGACGACCACCCGGCCCGGCTCGGCGACGAGCGGCATTTCGTCGAAGCCCCATTCCACGATATCCGAGCGCAGCCGCGACATGATCTGGCCGAAGCCCGGCATCTCGCGGACCTTGCGGCGCGGATCGTGGCCGTACTCCGCCGGGAAGCCGCCGCCGACATCGAGCCCGGCGAGCGGCACGGCGGCCCGGGAGCGCACCCAGTCGGCCGAGGCGAGCGCCCGTTCGTAGGTGTCCGGGTCCTCGATCTGCGAGCCGACATGGAAGCAGATGCCGGTCTTGAAGCCGATCCTGTTGCAGCGCTGCAGGAGTTCCACGGCATGGGCGGGCGCCGCGCCGAACTTCTTCGAGAGCTCGTAGGCCGCATGGCCCTTGGTCTGGATGCGCACGAACAGCGTGATCGTGCCGGGGTCGAGGTCGAGGGCCCGCACGATCCTGAGGATCTTGGCAATCTCGTCCTCGTGGTCGAGCGCCAGAACGCGGATGCCGTAGGTCTCGAGCGCCAGGCGGATGTCCGACTGCGCCTTGACCGGATGCATATAGAGCATCTCGGCATCCGGCTTGGCGGCCCGGACGGCGGCGAATTCGCCGGGAGAGGCGACGTCGAAGATCGTGACGCCGGCCCTGGCGACCGTTTCGAGCACCATCGGCTCGCCGTTGGTCTTCACGGCATAGGCGGTATCGCCCGGAAAGGCCTCCATGAAGGCCTTCGTGTCGGCGGCGAGCACGGCCGGACGGAAGCAGTAGACCGGCGCGTCGGGGCGCAGCGTCAGAGCGGCGTCCTTCGCCGTCGAAAATGTCTGCACGGATACCTCTCTCACCGCTCGGAATGGCCGACGCGAAGGCCACCTAGGGCAATCCGGCCGAAAGGCGCAACCGCTCCGCCGCTTCACCGGCGCCCGGCCGCAGTCCCCGAGGACGTCCATCGGCCGGCCGCAACGCCGCGCTTGCCCGCCGACCATCCTCCGCCCTATGCCGTTGGCATCGCATCCGTTGGAGACGTTCCATGCACGCAGCACCGATCTCGCTTGCCGCCCTTCTCGCCGATCTCGACGCCGGCCGGCTGACGGTTGCGGCGAGCCTTGCGCGGGCGCAGGAGCGGATCGATGCCGTCGACGCCGCGGTCGGTGCCTTCGTCGCCCGGGCCCCGGAGGCGAGCCTTGCGGCCGCCAACGCCGCGTCCGGTCCGCTGGCGGGTGTGCCGATCGGGGTCAAGGACATCTTCGAGACCGCCGACATGCCCACCGAACACGGCTCACGGATCTATCGCGGCCACCAGCCTCTCGCGGACGCGCCGCTCGTCGCCATGGCGCGAGCCCGAGGCGCGGCGGTGCTCGGCAAGACAGCGACCACCGAGTTCGCTTCGATGGATCCCTGCAAGACCTGCAATCCGCACAACCCGGACCACACGCCCGGCGGCTCCTCCTCGGGATCGGCGGCGGCGGTGGCTGCCGGCATGGTCGCCGGCGCCTTCGGCTCGCAGACCGGCGGCTCGGTGATCCGTCCCGCGTCGTTCTGCGGCATTGCCGGCTACAAGCCGAGCTTCCGGCTCTTGCCCACCGTCGGCATGAAGACCTTCGCCTGGTCGCTCGACACCGCCGGGCTGTTCGCGGCGGGCGTTGCGGACGTCGCGCTGCTGGCCGAGCGTATCACCGGCCGGGCGCTCGCGGCGCCCGCCTCCGCGGATGCGAGCGGGCTGACGGTCGGCCTTTACCGCAGCACGCATGACCACGATCTCGATCCGTCGATGCGCGAAGCCTGGGAGATCGCGGCGAGGCGCATCGAAGCCGCCGGCGCACGACTCGTCGACGTCGCCGAGCCCGAGGTGATGGCCGCCGCGCGCGATGCGCACGGCACCGTCCAGGGCTTCGAGGCGGCGCAGGCGCTGTTCCACGAGCGCACGCAGCACCGCGGGCGGATGGGGCCGAAGATCCTCGCGGCGCTCGACGCCGGCGCGGCGATCGAACCCGCCGACTACGACGCCGCTCGGCGGGCCGCTCGGCTCGGGCGCAAGGCTGCGACGGCGCTGTTTGCGAGCCTCGACGCGCTGCTCGTTCCCTCGGCCCTCGGCCCGGCGCCGAAGGGGCTCGGCTCGACCGGCGATCCGATCATGAACAAGCTCTGGACGCTGACCGGCAACCCCGTCGTCAACGTGCCGGGACTGCGCACGCCCGACGGCCTGCCGCTCGGCGTCAGTATCGTCACCCGGTTCGGGCGCGACCGCGAAGCCCTGGCGATCGGCGCGCTGATCGAGCCGTTGCTCGCGGCGCGCTGACACCTGTTCCTGCGGCGATACTGTGACAGAATGAACCGCGGCTCGGAGTTCTGCTGTCCGGCTCAGGACATTCCGCACGGATGTCTCGCACCTGCATCACCTTATGCGTCAGGTGCTTCGGACGCGGCAGTGGATTCATGCGCGCACTGCAGCAACGAATTCGCTTTACGAATGCAGGGATTTCATTAGCCTTCGGATTTGGTTCGAACAGGGAGCCGATACTATGGAACTGACGCGTTCGTTGAACCTGTTGATGATCTGCGCCGCTTTCGCCTTCGTCGTGGCGATGCTCGCGGGCTATCTTCCGTAAGATCGGATCCGACCGGGCGGCACCGCCCGGCGGGGCACAGACAACAGAAGAGCCGGAGCATCATGCCCCGGCTCTTTCCGTATCCTGACACCGTTATCGGGCGTGGAGAAGCTAGGGGCGGCGATCAGGCTGCCGCGGCTTCCGCGCCGGCTGACGCAGGCTGCCGCGCCCGAAGGCCGAGGATGTGGCAGATCGAATAGACGAGATCCGCCCGGTTCATCGTGTAGAAGTGGAAGTCGGAAATGCCGCGACGGGTGAGATCCAGCACCTGTTCGGCGCAGAAGGCGGCCGCGACGTGGCTGCGGGTCTGCTCGTCCTCTTCCAGCCCCTCGAAGCGCTCGGCAAGCCAGGCCGGGATCGCCGCGCCGCAGGCCTTGGAAAAGCGCGAGACCTTGGTGAAGTCGTGGATCGGCACGATGCCCGGGACGATCGGGATGTAGATGCCGGCCCGGCGCACCCGCTCGACGTAGCGCTCGAACACTTCGTTGTCGAAGAAGAACTGGGTGATCGCCCGCGTCGCGCCGTTGTCGACCTTGCGCTTCAACAGATCGATGTCGGTGGCGAAGTCCGGGCTCTCCGGGTGCTTTTCCGGATAGGCCGAGACGGAGATCTCGAAGTCGTCGATGGCGCGCATGCCGGCGATCAGTTCGGCGGCGTTGCGATAGCCGTCGGCGCGCGGCACGTAGGCCTGCCCGACGCCGTCCTGGCTGTCGCCGCGCAGGGCGACGAAATGCTTCACGCCGGTGTCGCGATACTGGCGCACGACCTCGTCCACCTCCTCGCGCGAGGCGTCGACGCAGGTCAGATGCGCCGCCGGCGTCAGGCTCGTCTCCTTCAGGATGCGCTCGATGGTGTGGTGGGTGCGCTCCCGCGTCGAGCCGCCGGCGCCGTAGGTGACGGAGACGAAGTGGGGCCCGAGCGGCGCCAGGCGCTCGATCGAGCGCCAGAGCGTCTCCTCCATCCTGTCGGTCTTCGGCGGGAAGAACTCGAAGGAGACGTTGATGCCGGAGGCCGGCAGCGCGTTGATCTGGCTCATGAAAGAGGCCCTTCTCAGCTGGAAACGGTTTCGCGGTCGGCGGCCGATCCGGCGACGAGGCGCTGCGGATCTTCGGCGATCAGGATGGTGACGGTCAGATCGCCGGTCTCGCCGCCGGTCGACACGAGATGGTCGGTGGAGAGCGGTTCCAGGCCGGCCGCCTCGACATAGGCGCGCAGCGTCTCGTCGGAGAAGCCGAGCCGTTGATGCGCGTGCTCGGAACGCAGGAACTCCAGCTGGTGCGGCGCGAAGTCGATGATCGCCAGCCGGCCGCCGACGGACAGCGCGCCCGCCGCCTCGCGGATCGCCGCGGCCGGATCGTCGAGGAAGTGCAGCACCTGATGGATCACGACGAGATCGAAGCCGTGCCGCTCCACCGGCAGGTGATAGACGTCGCCGAGGCGGACCTGCGCATTGGCGATGCCGGCGGCATCGAGCTTGGCCCTTGCGACGCCGAGCATCTCCCGCGAGGCATCGATGCCGACCGCGCGCTCGCAGCGCGGCGCGAGGAGTTCCAGCATCCGGCCCGTGCCGGTGCCGATGTCGAGCAGCGTGCCGATCCGCTTGCGGCCGAGAGCTGCGAGCAGCGCCGCCTCCACCTCCGTGTCGGAGGCATGCAATGCGCGGATGCGGTCCCAGCTTTCGGCATTGCGGGCGAAATAGTCCGCCGCGCGCCGGGCCCGCTGGCTGCGCACCGCCTCCAGCCGCTCGGCGTCGCGCTGGATCACCGGGTCCGCCTCGTCGGTCCAGCCGATGAGCGAGCGCACGAGGCCGGCACTAGCGGCATCATCGGACACGCGGAAGTACGCCCAGGCGCCTTCCTGGTAGCGCACCACCAGGCCGGACTCGACCAGGAGCTTCAGATGCCGCGAAATCCGCGGCTGCGACTGGCCGAGAATCGCCGTAAGCTCGCTGACGGTCAGGTCGAACTGCGACAGGAGGATCACCAGCCGCAGGCGCGTCGGCTCGGCGACCGCCTTCAGGGCGTCGACCAGCGGTTCGAAAGGGAATGTGCGGATGTCCAACATCACCAGGCTCGATCACGACATAAACATATCTTTATGTGATACTGCGCACGGCTGCAAGCCGGTTTTCGGCGTGCCGGCCGGACTCGGCGCGGCATCGGTGCCAACGGGACGAGTCGCGGAGGCGATGTGACCGTGTCCGATCCATCGTTCCGCGCGCCGAGGCCAGGCGAGAAGCGCTTCGATCGCGAGGCGGTCGCCTATGACGATGCCGGCCTTGTCTTCATCGGCCGGATCCGCTCGTCCTGGGTAAGCCGCGCGGGCTGTCCGAAGAACCGCCGGGCGGCGCTCGAGGCCGGCCAGCCGGCGGCAGTGGAGGTGGATGCGCCGTGGCGGGAGGCGCTCCCCGGCCTTGAGGCGGGAGCCTGGATCTTCTGCCTCACCTGGCTCGACCGGGCGCAGCGCGACCTCGCGCTGCAGGTGCCGCGCCATGCCGATGGGCCGCGGGGCACCTTCACGCTGCGCTCGCCGGTGCGGCCGAACCCGATCGGGCTCCATCTCGCGAGGATCGTCGGCATCGACCAGACATCCGGACGTCTGGAGATCGACGCCATCGACGTTCTCGACGGAACCCCGCTCCTCGACATCAAGCCGTATTTCGCAACCGTCGACTCCCCCTCGCCCGAGCCGGCCGGCTGATCCGGTGGCGACGGAGCGGCAGAAGCGGATCGCCCGCGCGCTGACGGCGACGATCCCCCGCGCGCCATTTCTCGACGCAGAGGCGATCCGCGAGGCGGCGCGCGCCAAACACATGCGGACCCTGTCACCGGAGGCCGCCGTCTGGCTCGCCGCCGTCGCCCATGTCCGGCACATGCACACCGACTACGACGCGCTGATGGACGAGGGCTACGACCGGGACGCCGCGCGCTTCTTCGTCCTCGACGACATCAACGCCGTGCTGAGCCAATGGGGCTCCGCGCGGCAGGTGACCGGCGAAGAAACGGAGGACGCGGCGCCGGGCGATGGAGAGCCGGGTGAAGACGCAGGCGCCCCGGACGAAGAGGCGGAGTGACGTTCAGTTGCCCTGCAGGGCGCGGAAGGCCTCCGGCTTCCAGAGATACAGGACGAGCCCACCGACGGCCGCCAGCGCGCCCGTCAGCGCCGCCGCGGCAGCCATCGCGGCGACGCGCTGGAAGGCCAGCGTGTCGAGGCTGGAGACGAGGTTCAGGAAGGCGAGGATCGCGACCGTCAACAGCGTGATGAAGGCCGTGTAGCTCATCGGGATGAGGCGGAAGGCGAGCGGCAGCGAGACGACTCCCAGCCCCGCGAGCCACCAGCTGCCCGGCGCGAGGCTTCCGGCGGCGAAGATGACCAGCGTGCCGATGACGGTCCCCACCACGCGCTGGACGGTGCGAGAGAACAGCGCGCCATGCGGCGGCAGGCACAGCGCGACGAAGGACAGCGGCATCCAGAAGCCGTGCCGGCCGAAATGATGCTGCCCGATATAGACCGACACCGTCAGGCCGATGGCGAAGATCACGCCGAACACCGCGGCATAGTCGGTGCTCTCCGCCTCTTCCGGCGGCAGCGTCTCGGCGAGCCCGCAGAGCCGGGTGACGAAAAGGCTCCAGATCATCGCGCCGATATAGACGACGAACAGCGTCTCCGGCTCGTGCATCGGCAGGAGCGGGCTCGTGAAGATCGCCCAGGGAATCAGCGCCCGGACCACCGGCCGCGCACGGCCGAAGCCACCGGCGATCGCCGTCGCGGCCGCCAGGCACGGCGTCACCAGGAGCGCCATGTCCGGCTGGCCGAGACTGACGAAGCCCGCGAGCCCCGTCGCCAGGACGATCAGCCCCGCAATGGCGGTGCCGGCGTCCTTGGAGGCGAGATGGGCCGGCAGCGACGCGATCAGCGCCACGACGCCGGTGCGGCCGAGGAGGAGCAGGCAGACGAGCGGCGGGGCACCGACCGCGGCGAGCGTCGCCGCCACGTTCTTCCAGGGCATCGGATTGCCGGAGACGGTGAACGTGTCCTTCAGGACCGTCTTGATGGAGGCGATCGGTTGCATGGCGGCTCCCCGCCAGGCAGTGGCGTGACCGGCGAAGATGGAGCGGCGCGTCGATGCGGCGAGAGGCGTGCGCCGCGCCGCGCTCGCTCATCCGGCGGAATAGATCCATTGTTCGGGGATACGCGCCTCGAACCTGTCGTCTCCGCCGATCGCGCCCGGCCGCTCGACATAGGCGACGAGGCCGCGGCGGCGGCGGGCGCGCTTGACGAAGTCGAACTCGATCTCGGCCCGGCCGGTCTTCTCTGCGACGGCGCGGCCCGCAACGCGGCAGGGCGCGTTGTCGCCGTCGACCTTCAGCACCGCCCCCGAAGCGAAGAACAGGAGCGTGCGGGGCGGCAGCAGCGAGAGCTGCGGGATGCCCTCGACGAGGAGATTGCCGCCGAGCCATTCCGGCGCAAGCCGCTCCACCCCGAGGTCGCACGCCAGCGCCTGAAGCTCCTCCGCAGAGAGAATCGACAGCTGACGGTCGTTGCGGATCTCGGTCCCGCGGGGATACCAGGGTTCGCGCCCGCCCGAGCGCCGCGTGGCGCCACTGTGGCGATCGCCGGGGATGCCGTCGAAGCCGAGCTCCAGACTCGCGGCCGGTCTCGTCTCGAAGCCGCGGCCATGCGCGGCGTAGAGGCCGAGGACACGGCCGGCGATCCGCCGCCCCGGGCGGATCTCCGGTGGCTGCGGTGCGGCAGCGTCGTCCAGTCGGTCGAAGAGCGTGCTCAACGGGGTTTGGGCCTCGGCTGCCGTGCCGCGCGAGCGAGAGGAAGTCCCCTCTCCCCCTCGCCGGCCACTGGCATGGTCACTCGGAGAACGAAGGATGGGACGGCCGACGATGCAAGGCAAGCCGCCGGATCGCTGCCGGTCGCGCCTATTCGTCCGGACGCGGCTGCGGCTCGTTCGGCTGCAGCGCGTATCCCGCCTCCGCCCAACCGTTCGTGCCATCGGGATACCAGTCGACGCTGGTGTACCCGGCAGCGATGGCGCGCCTGGCGGCATTGTAGCTCATCCAGCAGTGCCGCTTGCAGTAGAAGACGATCGGCCGGCTCTTGTCGCCTTTCGTCGCCCTCTTCAGCCCGTCGAGGAAATAGGCCTGCATCGTCGGCGCGAGCGCGCCGTAGCCGGTGTCGACCAGCCAGATGGAGCCGGGAATGTCCTTGCGGGGCTCGGGACGCCAGATCGTCCCCTTCGGCAGGCCCTTCGGCTTCGGCGCGCGCGGCAGCACGTCGATGAAGGGGACGCCCGCATCGTGCAGCCGTTTCGCCTGCGCCGTGTCGAGCACCCGCCCGCCGGTCAGCGTCGACGGCGTCGGACCCTTGTAGTCCTGCATGCGATAGCCGCTCGGCTCGGGAACGGACCGTGGTACCGGGGATGGCGTCGCGGCATGCGTCGCCTCTTTCGCCGCGCCGGCGGACGGGGCGGCAGCAGCGGCAACGGCCAGAAACACGGCTCCGGTGATCGACACCGCCTGGCCGGGCCGGCGAAGCCTCACGATCCTGGTCCTCGCCACCCGCTCGACCTCATCCGTTCCCCGGGGCCGGCTTGGCCTCGGTCGAAGCCGGCGAAGCGGCGGCGGGCGTGGCGGGTTTCATCGTCTCGGGACCGGGCGCCGCCTGCGGTGTCTTGCCGTTCTTCGACAGGATCGGCTTGTCCTGCTCGGTCAGGAGCGGAACGCCATAGGACAGCAGAATCTCGTTGATCGCGTCCTGGTTCTCGGCGATCACCCGGTTCAGCGTCCGCTTCCACTGCTGGTCGGTCGGTCGGACGCCCATGGTGATGCGGAAGACGGTCGCCGGGCCCTTCACCGTCTCGTGCGTCAGCGGGACGACGGCGTAGTTCTTGCCCGACTGCTTGGCATAATAGCCCGCCATCGGCCCCCACAGCACGGCCGCATCGATGACGCCCTTGCCGAGGTCGTCGATCATCGCCTTGGCGGAATTGTCGATGCGCGTGTCGATCACGAGGGGATAGGACTTGGCGTCCGCGATCAGCCCCGCCTTCGCTAGATAGGTGGCGGGCGGCGTCCCGGCGACGATACCGATCTTCTTGCCCTTCAGCTTCGGATCCTCGAGCGTCGTCACTCCCGCGAGGTCACCGCCCTTCGGATAGACCAGCGTATAGGCCGTCCGGTAGTAGGCGTTGGTGTTCTGGACGAGTTCGTCGCCCTGCGGATAGCTCATGATGACGTCGCAGAGATTGGCTCCGAGCGTCATCCGCACGAAGCCGGTGGCCTGCGGGAAGTAGGTATAGGCGACCGACTTGCGGCCGAGCTTTCCCGCCAGGAACCGCGCCAGCGCCTGTTCGAAGCCCTGCTCCTTCTGGTTCGAATACGGCATGTTGTTGGGATCGGCGCAGACCCGGAGAACGTCCGGATCCACGAGCTCGATCTCGCCGCCGAATTGCCGGTCGACCTGAGCCGAGGCTTGCATGGGAACGGCGAGCGCAAACGCGCCCGCAATCCCGAGGAGAAGCTTCGAAAGGGCTGTCGTCATGTCAGAATCCTAGGCAGGAATATTCCTGTTTCTGAGCCTCCTTGTTGGCGGCGTGCGGCTTCGGCTCGCCGCGCGGCACGACGCCGTCGGCCCGGCCCCGCAGATAGATGTAGATCGCATCGAGCGAGCACATCACGTTGGGGTCGTTGCCCCAGGCCGGCATGACCGAATTGCCCGACGGGTTCCACTTGTTCTTCTGGCCGCCGACGACGATACCGGCGAAATCGTAATAGCTCAGATTCGTCAGCTGGTCGGTGAGGTTCGGCGCGAAGGAGGAGCCGAGGCCGTCGGGACCGTGGCACTGCATGCAGTTCGCCATGAACTTCTTGTAGCCGCGCCAGGTGTACCAGTCGAACTTGCCGTCGGCAGAGATGTCGTAGGTGGGGTTGCCCGCCGGGTCCTTGGCCTCGCCGAGATCGCCGACGGTCGGGAAGTTGCCCTCGGTGGCGGTGTCCTTCGACGGCGACTTGTCCGGCTGCATGGTCTTGACGTCGGACATCTTCTTCTGGTCCGAGCCGGCAGAGGCCTGGCCGGACGCATCCGAGGACGACGTCGCCGCCTGTCCGGTCGCCGCAGCGCCCGCACCCTGGCTCGCCTGGTTCCCCTGGCTGGTCTGACCTGTCGCCGCCGGCTGAGCTGCCGCGCCCTTGGTCCCTGCATCGGCGGACTGGCCGGCCGGAACGATCGTCGTGCCGCCCTGGGCGAGAGCCAGACCGGTCGTCGAAAGAAGGACGGCCGCGGCGAACGCGTACAACTGTTTTGACATTCAAACCTCGTGGATCGTGCAGGTCCGCGCCTGCCCTGGCCGGAACCGGAATCGTGAGCTGCGGGACGGGGGCGGACGGCCCGCCGTTCAAGACGAGAGCCCGGCGTCGAGGTCGTGCCTGACAGCGGGCCCTCTGAACATCGAAGGCCGGCGCCTCCTTTCGGGCGGCGCCGGCCGTCGCCTGGCGTTACTTCGAAGCCGTCTGGTCGGGGACGGTGAAGACCGTCAGCTGACCGCCCAGCGCAGTGTACTTCGACAGGGCCGCATAGCCGCCGACGGCGCCGAGGCCGGCATTCGGATCGGTGAGGCCCGCAGCGAGGCCGATGCCCGCCCAGCCGCCGACGCCGGAGAGGATGCCGACATATTCCTTGCCGTTGTGCTGATAGGCCATGACGTTGCCGATGATGCCCGACGGGGTCTTGAACTTGTAGAGTTCGTTGCCCGTCTTGGCGTCGACCGCCTTCAGATAGCCTTCGAGCGTGCCGTAGAAGACGACGCCGCCCTTGGTGGCGAGGGCGCCCGACCAGACCGAGAACTGCTCGGGCAGCGACCAGACGATCTTGCCCTGGTCCGGATCCCAGGCGATGAAGTTGCCCATGCCGCCATGGCTGTTCGGCGCGGGATACATCGACAGGGTCGCACCGACATAGGGCTGTCCGGCCGTGTAGGCGACGCGGAACGGCTCGTAGTCCATGCAGACGTGGTTGGTCGGCACGTAGAACAGCTTGGTGTCCGGCGAATAGGCCGCCGGCTGTTCGTCCTTGGTGCCGAGCGCCGCCGGGCAGATGCCGGTCGTGTTGTTGTCCTCGCCGTTCGCCTCGGTCGAGTACTTCTCGTTGACGAGCGGCCGGCCGTAGGTCTTGGAGTTCGGATCCATGTCGACCTTGGAGGCCCAGTTCACCGCCGGGTCGTACTTCTTGGCCATCAGCAGGGCGCCGGTCTTGCGGTCGAGCTCGTAGACGAAGCCGTTGCGGTCGAAGTGGACGAGGCCCTTGTGCTGCTTGCCGTCGACGGTGATGTCCGCGAGGATCATCTCGTTGACGCCGTCATAGTCCCACTGGTCGTGCGGGGTCATCTGATAGACCCACTTCGCCTCGCCGGTATCGAGGTCGCGGGCGTTGATGGTCATCGACCACTTGTTGTCGCCCGGACGCTGCGCCGGGTTCCAGGTCGAGGGGTTGCCCGAGCCGTAATAGACCATGTTCAGGTCCGGGTCATAGGCGATCCAGCCCCAGGTGCCGCCGCCGCCGATCTTCCACTGATCGCCCTTCCAGGTCTTCAGCGAGGAGTCCTTGCCGACCGGCTTGCCGAGTTCGGTGGTCTTCTGCGGGTCGATCAGCATCTCCTTGTCGGGGCCGGTCGAGTAGGCCTTCCAGGCTTCCTTCCCGTCCTTCAGGTTGTATGCCGTCATGCGGCCGCGCACACCGAACTCGCCGCCGGAGATGCCGACCAGGACCTTGTCCTTGATCACGTAGGGCGCCGCGGTCCCGGTCTCGCCCTTGGACGGGTCGCCGTTCTTGACGGACCATACGACGTCGCCGGTGTCGGCGTTCAGCGCCACCAGCGTCGCATCGGCCTGGTCGAGGATGACGAGCGCCGGATGGCCGTCACCGGCCGGGGCATAGGCGACGCCGCGGTTGACCGTGTCGCAGCACATCACCGGAATGACGTTCGGATCCTGCTTCGGCTCGTAGCGCCACTTGATCGCACCGTCGTTCTTCAGGTCGAGCGCGTAGACGATGTTCGGGAACGGCGTATGGACATACATCGTGTCGCCGATCACGAGCGGGTTGCCCTCGTGGCCGCGCAGGACGCCCGTCGAGAAGGTCCAGGCGGGGACCATGTTCTTGACGTTGTCCTTGTTGATCTGATCGAGCGAGGAATACCGCCAGTTCGCGTAATTGCCCGTCGGCATCACCCACTGCGAGGCGTCCTGCGCCATCTCCTGCAGATTGGTGTCCGCCGCCGAAGCGGAGGCGGCGAAGCCGACGATCATCGTCGTGGCGAGCGCTGCCTTCGTTAGTGTCCTGAGCATCAACTGTCCTCCCAAAGGAACTGATTGGTGGTGCCTGCCGATCGGTGACCGACGAACATCATTCCATCTGTACGGGGGAAGGTTTCCGGCAGCGTGTCACGACCGCCAATAGGGGTCTAGGTGGGCACCGTTGATGAATCGCCCTACCGAGGCCTTCGAAAACCGGGGTGCTCCCAACACCCGCGATCTTGAAGCCGGAAACCATGACACGACCCTAGATCGGGAAGTTTTCCTGCGCAAGCTCGGAAAAGGAGATTTTCTGGTTGCACTGCACAAATTCGAGTGTGCAAGGCAATATCCATCAAGTTGACGATCGCCGTTACCTCCCGCGGGCGAAATATCCGACGAGAATATCCTCTCCTCCCTTGGTCGAAATCTGGCAAAGCGTGCGAGTATTCGCCCCCGCTCCGAACGGAGGAACGGTTCGGCAGCTTCACGCGCCCGCAAATGTGACGAAATTTTCCTCACCAGGACGGTGCGCCTGCACGGCGCCTGAGAGGGAGGATCTTGCTGGTTCTCTTTCAGCGCAACTTTCGCAGCCGGTCGTCGGGGCCAAGCAATACATAACTGCCACTGGCATGGCGGCGACTTGACGTCAGGGCGGGCGCGTGCGGTTCAATAGGCTGATGTCGCAGCAAGATCTCCCTCCGCGGACGAGGACATGAGCGTGTCGCGCCTCCTGATCGCCCTTTGCGGGCTCCTTGCCTGCTTCGCCGGCGCGCGGGCAGCGGAATCACAAGGCCCCGACCCCCTCGCCTTCTCCGAGGTCGCGCCCGGCGTCTATGTCCATCACGGCCATGTTGCCGTGCAGTCGGCTGACAACGGCGGCGACATCGCCAATATCGGCTTCGTCGTCGGGGCCGACGCGGTCGCGATGATCGACAGCGGCGGCAGCGTCGCCGAGGGCAAGGCGGCCCTCGCAGCGATCCGGGCCGTGACGGACAAGCCGGTCCGCTGGCTGATCGACACGCACATGCATCCCGACCACATCTTCGGCAACCAGGTGTTCAAGGCAGCCGGGGCGACGATCATCGGCCATCGCCGGTTGCCGGCGGCGCTGGCTGCTCGTGCCAAGTTCTACAAGCAATCGATGCGCGACCAAATGGGCGCCGCGCTGGTCGACCCGGTGGTCGTGACCCCGCCGGACGAGACCGTGCCGGACGAGCGCGTGATCGATCTCGGCGACCGGAAGCTCACGCTGAAGGCGTGGGGCACGGCGCATACCGACAACGACCTGACGGTGTTCGACCAGAAGACGAAGACGCTGTTTGCCGGCGATCTCGTCTTCCTCGACCACATCCCGGTCATCGACGGGTCGATCAAGGGCTGGCTGGCGCAGCTCCCGGCGCTGACAGCGACCCCGGCGGAGCGGGTCGTGCCCGGCCACGGACCGGTGAGCGCTCCCTGGCCGCAAGCGCTGGCACCGGAGAGCGAGTATCTGAAGACGCTCGCCGCCGACGTCCGCAAGGCGATCGCCGACGGCGTGCCTCTGTCCGAGGCGGCGCAGACGGCCGGGCAGAGCGAATCCGCGAAATGGAAGCTGTTCGGCGACTACAACGCCCGCAACGCGACCGCAGCCTATGCCGAGCTCGAATGGGAGTGACGGCGACCGGGGCTCCGGGCGCTTCGACCGCAGGCGGCATCAGCCGGAGTTGATCGCGGGACCGCTTGCCGCTGCCGGGCGGCGGCGTCACATAGAGGAGACGGAACGGTGACCGGCCAGCGTGCCATCGACGGATCCGCGCATCTTGGGAGGATGACGACATGTTCCAAAAGCTTCGGCGCGGCACGGCGCCGCTCGCGGTCCACGCTGCGAGTGCCCTCGTCCTGACTGGTCTGTCGCTCGCTGCGGCACCGGCGCTCGCCGATGCGGCGAAGGCAACGCCGCAGGAGGCCGCGGCCAGCAGCGATTCGGCCTGGACCGGCCTGAAGAAGGATCTCGTCGGAGACCACGCCCTCGTCGAAGGCACCGACGCGGTGACGCTCGACGCGCCGCATCGCGCCACCGATCCCGCCATCGTTCCGATCAAGCTGACGCTCGACCCCGCCAAGCATATCCGCAAGGTGACGCTGGTGATCGACGAGAATCCGGCGCCCGTCGCCGCGACCTTTCACCTCGCCGAGGGCGCCGGCATCAGCGAGTTGTCCACCCGCGTGCGCGTCAACGCCTACACCGACATCCACGCCATCGCCGAGGCGGCGGACGGGACGCTCTACGTCACCAAGAAGTTCGTGAAGGCGGCGGGCGGCTGCGCGGCGCCTTCCGCCAAGGATCCCGAGGCGGCAAAGCGCGACATCGGCAAGATGAAGCTCAGGGAGTTTCCCACAGATCAGAAGGGCGTCCGCGAGGCGCAGCTGATGATCAAGCATCCAAACAATTCCGGGCTGCAGAAGGATCAGGTGACGCTCCTCTACATCCCCGCCCATTTCATCACCGACCTCGAGGTCGACAAGGGCGGCCGGAAGCTGTTCTCGATGGAGGGCGGGATCTCGATCTCGGAGGATCCGAGCTTCCGCTTTCGCTATGCGAGCGATGCCGCGGGCCCGTTCCACGTCAAGGCGAGCGACACCGAGAACATGGTCTTCGAAAAGACCTTTGACGGCAGCCAGTCCTGACAGGACGCTGTCGCCGCCGGCTTGGCACGCCCCGCGCCGGACTCACCGTCGCCGGGGAAGCCCGGCCGCATCCACCGCGGCCGCAGCCCGCCGGAAGTCGGCCCGCACGGGCGCCCGACGGGCCGCGCCTATTCGAAGCAGCGGACCTCGGCCTCGGCCTGCGCGCGCCTGAGGTCGCCGATCGCGGCTTTCGATTCGGCCCCGCCCTTGAACATCGATCCCTTCTCGCCCGCGACCTGGCCCATCGACAGGAAGGTCGAGGCCTCGACGTAGCGATCGTAGGGCACCAGCGAGGCGACGACGTCGAAGGAGCAGGAGCACTGCTCCAGCGCGGTCTGCGAATTGCCGTTCGTCGCCATGCAGGCGAAGACGTAGTCGGCGACGGCGTCGGTCGGATAGTCCGCGCGGGCCGGGTTCGGCGTCTTGCCGGGGACGATCGGACCGGCGCGCCCGGCCGTGGCCGGCCTTGGGGCGGACTGCGCCAGCACCGGCGAGGCGAGTCCCGCTGCAGCCATGAGCGTCAGGACGCGCCCGAGGGACATTGCTATCGTCATGTTCTTCTCCTCCCGCGGGCGCCGACCGGACAGCGCCTCCCGGCAACAAGTCGCGGTTCCGTCTCCAGATCCAGAGACGGGCAACCGCTCCACCGCGGGATTGTTGCACCCCGCACGGCGCAGTTCTCAACCCGACTTTTTCCCGATTAGGCGCTGGTAAACGCCGAGACCTCGGCGCGCTCGACGCCCGCCGCACGCATGTCCTGCCAGGCCCTTGCCAGGGATCCCTCCAGATCGATCGCCCGGCACGCGTCCTCGACGACGATCGCTTCGAAGCCCGCCCGCCTGGCATCGAGCGCCGTCCAGGCGACGCAGAAATCCGTGGCCAGACCGGCGATGACGACGCGGCGGACCTGCCTCTCCCTGAGATAGCCGGCAAGGCCGGTGGGCGTGCGGCGATCGGCTTCGACGAAGGCGGAATAGCTGTCGATGCCGCGATGGAAGCCCTTGCGCACGATCAGTTGCGCGCCCGGCACGTCGAGAGCCGGATGAAGCGCGGCGCCCGGCGTCCCCATGACGCAGTGGTCCGGCCAGAGCACCTGCGGGCCGTAGGACAGTTCGATCGTCTCGAACGGCGTGCAGCCATGGCTGCTGGCGAAGGATGCGTGGCCCGGCGTGTGCCAGTCCTGCGTCAGGACGACGACCGGAAAGGCCCGCGCCAATCGGTTCACCGCCGGGACGACGGCATCGCCGTCCGGCACGGCAAGGGCGCCGCCCGCGCAGAAGTCGTTCTGGACGTCGACGATGATCAGGGCGTCGCCGTCGCCATTGCGTGTCTCAACCATGCCGCCAGCATGCCATCACCGTCGCGCGCGGGGAAGACCGGAGGCCGGTGCCGTCCGTTTCCCGTTCCGGTCCCGCGGCACAGCCGTTCGCGACGCTGGCGGAGTTCGGGCCGGCATCCGTCGCCGAAGCCGACGGAAGTGGAACGCGAGCAGGCCGGCGCGAATTCTCCGGACGACACCACCGAGGAGAAATGTCGATGTCATCGCGCACACTGCTATCGCGCACACTGCTACCGGCCCTGCTGGTCCTTTCGGGTTTGGCGGGCCCGGCACTCGCACAGGCATCCCCGGCGACCGAGGGGTCCGCCGCGGACGATGGCATGGTCGAGGTCTCCCTCGGCGACTGGGGCGTCAAGACGCGGCTCGCGGCCGACCTGTCACAAGAGATCGGGGACATTCCGCTGACGGTATCGGTGCCGGCGGATGTGGCGAGCAGGGTGTGCCCGGTCGGCGCAGACGACCTCGAACAGCAGGTGGTGGTGAGCCCGACCCGCACCTGCACCGCCAAGTCGGCATCGCCCGCCTTGCGCGACGCCGTGCGCCGAACGATCTCCAGCCGCTGAGACGGCAGCCCCGGCCGCAGAATCGGGCGCGGCTTGCGGTGTCTGCTTCCCCCGGGCGACAGGCTCTTGCGCCACACCTTCGCCCGATTTTGCGCTTCACAGACCCGGCAGCGGCCGCCAAGCCTGCCCGACGCTGGATTCCGCGACTTCCACAGAGGTCTCGGGCGCTCTGCGGGCTGGCCGTTTCGCCCGCCGGGCCGTAAGCCATTGCCTCCGGTCCGGCCCGGAACGAACAGAACAGGTGACGGATGACACGCATTTTCTCGGCGCTGGCGATCGCCCTCCTCCTTTCCGGCTGCGCGACCTCGGACGGCGGGGTGGACGAGGCCGCCTTCCAGATGAACGCCTCGGCCGACGATGCGCACTGCCAGTCCCTGCTGATGCGGCCGGGAGACCTCGTCTACGCTCAGTGCCGCCTGGCGCTGCGCAAGACCTATCTCAACGACTACGCAGCGCGGAAGAAGGTGATCGAGGCGAAGTACGGCCCGATCGATCACGCGCTCGATCTGGCGCTGCGCAACGACGCCTTCTGCAATTACGACCAGAGCACCCAGATGGTGCTGAAGCAGATGTCGGATCAGGCCGTAGCCGAAGCCGCCTATGGCAACTGCTCCGACCGCCGCAACGAGCTCGACGCCGAATTCACCAAGGCGAAGGGCGTGCCCGGCGAGACGCTGAACGCCATGGAGCGTCCGATGATCATCCGGCAGAACATCCAGGCGGTCCAGGAAGCCAAGGACGTCATCAACGGCTGAAGCCGCAAGAGCGCCGCGGCGGCCTGCGGTTCGTGCCGGACCGCCTGCGCCTCCCCCGGGCGTATGAACGCGGGCAGCCTCGTGCCACGGCCGTGCCGCAGGTCTTGCCCGGCGGCCCGTGAACGGGCCCCTGTCGCAGGACCGCCCTCGCCTTCGAGCCTCGGCGACCCCGTTCGCGCCACGGGCTGTTCCGGCGGCCGACTCTCCGGTAACTTTCAAGATCACAGACGAAGATCTCGAGCCGCCATTCTTCTCGCTTGGAGCGTCGATGCTCCGGAGCATAAGCGCGTCTGATTCGTCGAAACCGGCGGCATGCAGGGCCATGCGACGCGCCGCCTCGCGGCAGATTACGCGTTTTCACGCAAGTTGAGGCGCCGGAACCACAGTCCGGCGAGCCCAACGCGGCGGCGCCCGATCTGACCGATCCCCCGGATTCCCGGGCTTTCAGAACCGCATCGGGCGAAGCGTAAGCATTCGTTAAGCTTGCCCGGGCAAGCTTCTGACGTTCGCCGCGGAGTGTGTCATTTGCGCACTTGCCGGTAGCGCCTTTAAGCAACAGGTTGCCGAAGCACCGGCCGCAAACGCGTCGGGATCTTGAACTGCGGCATCAACCGTCAGGCACTGATAGGTATTACCATGAAGAAAATCGTCATCGCATCGGTCGCGTGCTTCGCCCTCGCCACCTTCGCTGGTTGCATGGGCAAGGGCGTCGGCTTCGGCAAGGGCAAGGGCAAGGCTCCGGTTGCTCAGCCGGTCGTCGAGCAGCCGGCTTACGTCACCAAGGGCTAATGGCTCTTTGGTCTTGGGGGAGGCGTCACATTGGCGCGCTCCCCCAAGCCATCGCATACCCTATCTGATGTCCGGCGTGCGTGCCGGACTGACCGGTCGAGCCGTTTCGGCCCGGCCCCATCGAACCGGGTACATGCAAGCGCCCTCGTTCGACTCCCCCTTTGAAAGGCGAGACAATGGTTCCCCCCCTCGTCCGGCTTGCTGCTGCCCTGATTCTCACCACTGCGGTTGCCGGCTGCACGACCGGCGCATCGAATTCGGTCACGTCCGACGCTGCGTTCAGCGGTGATTCCTCCGTGCTGAAGCCGCTGGCCTATGCGTCGACCGGCGAATCGCGCAATCCGCAGGTCGCCAAGCCCTATTTCATCTCGTTCCGGGCGCGCACCGCGCTCAGCTACGGACATTCCTTCGTCATCTTCGGCAAGCTCGACGAGCACGGCCGGGTCCCGATGGATTCGCACGGCGTGCTGCGGCCTGACATGGCCGAGATCGCCGGCCTGCATCCGGCGACCTCGAGCAACGTGCCGTACACGATCGGCCATCTGCTGCCGGTGCCCTCGGAGACCGGCCCGAGCGACGGCGACAGCGAGCAGGAATACATGACGGCCCAGTTCACCATCCCGCTGACCAAGGCGCAGTACGAGGATGTCGCGGCCTATATCCACAAGCGGCAGAAGGACAGCCCGGTGTGGCATGCGGTCCTTTACAACTGCAGCGGCTGGATCGGCGAGATCGCCCAGCACATGGGCCTGAAGACGCCGAACTCGATCCTCTTCCCGAAAGAGTATGTCGAGGAACTGAAGAAGATGAACACCTGAGACGATCGACCGATCGCGAAAGACTGAATTTTAAGAGCCCGGTGCGCAGCGCCGGGCTCTTTGCATTGCGGGGGAGCCTCGCGCCCTGCGCCCCTTCCCGGCCCGCCCGCGGTCGGTCGATCAGATACCGGCGCATCGGCGACGCCGATCAGCGCGCCGGCGTCTTCAGGCTCGCGACGAGATCGGCGAACCGCTCCCCCTGCACCGCGACATGCGCCCGCAGCTCCCGCTCCGCCGCTTCGCCGTCGCCGCTTTCGATCGCGGCGACGATGCGGTCATGCTCGGCGAGTGAATCGCGCATGCGCCGCGGCACGCGCAGCTGCAAGCGCCGGAAGGTCTTGAGCCGCAGGTGCAGGCGCCGCGCCTCCCCCGCGAGAAACGCGTTGCCGCACGCCTCGTAGATGAGGTGGTGGAAGCGCTCGTTCTCATAATAGTAGGCGTCCGGATCCTGTGACCCGCCGGCTTCCGCGCAGGCCACCAGCGCCTGCCGAAGCGCCGCCAGCGCCGCCGGCCCGGCGCGGCGGGCCGCCAGCCGGCCGGCCATGCCTTCGAGCTCGGCCATCACCTCGAACATCTCGACCAGTTCGGCCAGCCCCACCTGGCGCACGAAGGCGCCGCGATTGGGAATGTGCTCGATCAGCCCGGCCGAGGCGAGCTGGTTGATCGCTTCGCGGACGGGCGTCCGCGACACGCCGAAGCGGGTCCCGAGCGCGGATTCGTCCAGCCGCTCGCCCGCCGAGAAGACGCCGGTGAGGATCTCCTGTTCGAGCACATCCTTGATGCCACCGGCCTTGCGGCCGGCCGAGCGCGATCGGGGCGCGGCGGCGTCGTCACTGCCGGAACGCTGCGAGCTGGGCGGTGCGGTCACGTCCGACGAGAGATCTGATGCACTCATGAGAATATCGTATACAATCAAGTTGACAGCGCATGCAACGCTGTGTTTGCTGACGGGAAGGCGCTTGGGAGGGCGCCGCCTGAACCTTGGGAGGAAGACATGAAATCGTTACTGCTCGCGGCTGTTTGCAGCCTCGCCCTTTCCGGCGGCGCCTTTGCCGCCGACATCACCCTGCGCGCCTCGCACCAGTGGCCGGGCGGCAAGGGCGACGTGCGCGACGAGATGGTCCAGATGATCGGCAAGGACATCGCGGCCGCCAATGTCGGGCTGAAGCTGCAGGTCTTCCCGAACGAATCGCTGTTCAAGGCGAAGGATCAGTGGGGCGCGGTGACCAAGGGCCAGGTGGACATCACCGCCTTTCCGCTCGACTACGCCTCCGGGCGCCACCCGGCCTTCTCGGCGACGCTGATGCCCGGCCTCGTCGGCAGCCACGAGCGCGCCAAGCGGCTGAACGACTCGGCCTTCATGAAGGACATCAAGGCGGAGATCGAGAAGGCCGGCGCGATCGTCCTCTCCGACGCCTGGCTCGCCGGCGGCTTCGTCTCCTCCAAGGAGTGCATCACGACACCGGCGAGCGCCAAGGGTCAGACGCTGCGCGCCGCCGGCCCGGCCTTCGAGCAGATGCTGGTCGGCGCGGGCGCCTCGATCTCCTCCATGCCGTCCTCGGAAATCTATACGGGCATGCAGCAGAACGTCCTGACCGGCGCCAACACCTCGTCCGGCTCGCTGGTCTCCTATCGCATCTACGAAGTGTCGAAATGCCTGACGGCGCCCGGGGAGAACGCGCTCTGGTTCATGTACGAGCCGATCCTGATGTCGAAGCGCTCCTTCGACCGGCTCGACAAGAAGCAGCAGGAGGCGATCCTTTCCGCCGGCAAGAAGGCGGAGGACTATTTTGCCAAGGAAGCGCCGAAGCTAGATAAGGAACTCGTCGACGTCTACAAGAAGCACGGCGTGAAGGTCGTGACGATGTCGAAGGAGAACTACAACGCCTGGCTCAATATCGCGAAGAAGACCTCCTACAAGGACTTCGCGGAGAAGGTGCCGAACGGCAAGAAGCTGATCGACGAAGCGCTGGCCGTCAAGTAACCGGGCCGTACTCACCGGGCGGGCCGGTCGGCTCGCCCGCGTCCTTCGATGAACAGGCGGGGAGCGGCATGCGCCTCTATATCGTGGTCGTTTCGGCGGTGTCGCGGGTCTTCGGTGTCGTCGCCGCCGCCGCGCTCGTCTCGGCGGTCCTGTCGGTCAGCGACATGGTCTTCGTACGCTATGCGCTCGGCCAGTCGACGGTCTGGCAGACGGAGTACACCACCTATGCCATCGTGGCCGCGACCTTTCTCGGCGCGCCCTGGGTGCTGATCGAGCGCGGCCACGTCAATGTCGACATCCTGCAGCTGGCGGCGGCCCCGCGCGTCCGGCTCGTCATGCAGGCGCTCGCGGGCCTGTTCTCGCTCCTCTTCGTGGCGCTGCTCGCCTATGCTGGCTGGTTCCACTTCGAAGAGGCCTGGAGCGGCGGCTGGACCAGCGACACGGTGTGGGCGGTGCCCCTGTGGATGCCGCTCCTGCCGATGCCGGTCGGGACGATCCTCCTCGCCCTGCAATATGTCGCGGAGCTGATGCGGCTCGTCACCGAGGGTCCGGTGACGGCAGAGACCCCGAACGACACGCTGTTCTCCGATACCACCAAGGAAGCGCATCCATGACGCCGCTGACCGACGGGCTGGTGATGCTCGTCGCCCTTCTCGGGCTCCTGGCGATCGGCACGCCCATCGCCTTCGCGCTCGGCCTCGTCTCGATGGGCGCGCTGTTCTCCGTCTACGGCGTCTTCTTCCTGCAGACGCTCGGCGAGCAGTTCTTTGGCGCCCTCTCCTCGTTCAGCCTCGTCTCGGTGCCGATGTTCATCCTGATGGGTGCGGCGGTCGCCTCCTCGCCGGCGGGCAAGGATCTCTACGAGGCGCTGGACCGCTGGCTGAACCGCGTGCCCGGCGGGCTCGTCCTGTCGAACCTCGGCGCCTGCTCGATCTTCGCCGCCCTGTCCGGCTCCTCGCCCGCGACCTGCGCCGCGATCGGCAAGATGGGCATTCCGGAGATGCGCCAGCGCGGCTATCCCTCGGAGATCGCCGCCGGCTCGATCGCCGCCGGCGGCACGCTCGGCATCCTGATCCCGCCTTCGGTCACGATGATCGTCTACGGCATCGCGACCGAGACCTCGATCGGCCGGCTGTTCCTCGCGGGCCTCCTGCCCGGGCTGATGCTGACCGTGTTCTTCATGGCCTGGACGATCATCGCCTGCAAACGCCGCGGGCTCGGCCTGTCGGACCTGACGCAGAGCTTCTCCATGCGCGAACGCTTCGCCGCGCTGCCGCGCGTCCTGCCGTTCCTGGCGATCATCGTCGGTGTCTTGTTCGTGCTCTATGGCGGCGTCGCGACGCCGTCCGAAGCCGCCGGCGTCGGCGCGCTGTTCTGCCTGATCCTCGTCGCGGTGGTCTACGGCATCTTCTCGCATTCCTGGAAGTTCTCGCAGATGCGGGCGATCTTCCGCGATACGCTGAAGGAAAGCGTGATGATCATGCTGATCATCGGCGCCTCCGAACTCTTCGCCTTCGCCCTCTCCTCGCTGTTCATCACCCAGACCGTCGCTCAGGCGATCGCCGACATGGACGTGAACCGCTGGGTGCTGATGGGGGTGATCAACCTCTTCCTGCTCGTCGCCGGCTTCTTCCTGCCGCCGGTGGGCGTGATCCTGATGACCGCGCCGATCCTGTTGCCGATCGTCACCCATGCCGGCTTCGACCCCTACTGGTTCGCGGTCATCCTGACGATCAACATGGAGATCGGCCTGATCACTCCGCCGGTCGGGCTGAACCTCTACGTGATCAACGGCATCGCGCCTGACATCTCGCTCGGCCAGATCCTCAGGGGCTCGCTGCCCTATGTCCTGTGCATGATCCTCGGCATCGTCATGCTCTGCCTGTTCCCGCAGATCGCGCTGGTGCTGCCGAACCTCGTCATGGGAGCCGACCTGTGAGCCGCGTCTCGCTTCTGTCCGATCTTCTGAGCTCGCTCGGCGCAAGGTCCTGGTTCCTCGGCGACGAGGTCAAGCCGATGGACGTCCCGGCGATCTGCGGCCTCTGCAAGAAACTGGTCTCGTCGAAGGGCGAGGCCACCGGCGTGCGGCTCGCCGCGGAGATCCTGAAGGGCATCCGCGCCCTCGACGAAGCCGGAACGGTCCGGCTGTTCGAGATGTTCGCGGCGGAGTTCACCCCGGACGCCGAAGCGTTGCGCGCGGCGGCCGAAGCCTATGCCGCCGATCCCGGCCCGGCCACGCTCGCCAGGCTCCAGCATCTCGCCGAGCCGCCGCGCCAGGAACTCTTCCGCCGCTTGAACCTTGCGCCCGGCGGCACGGCGGAACTCGTCAAGCTGCGCGAGAAGCTGCTGCCGCATCTGCGCGAGGATCGGGAGCGCTTCGGGCCGGTCGATGCCGACCTCCGGCATCTCTTCCAGTCGTGGTTCAACCGCGGCTTCCTGATGCTGCGGCCGATCGACTGGAACACGCCGGCGGCGATCCTGGAGAAGATCATCCGCTACGAGGCGGTCCACGCCATCGGCGACTGGGACGAGCTGCGCCAGCGCCTCGCACCCGCCGACCGGCGCTGCTTCGCCTTCTTCCACCCGTCGATCCCCGACGATCCGCTGATCTTCGTGGAGGTCGCGCTGACCGAGGCGATCCCCGCCTCGATCGCCGCCGTGCTCGATCCCGACCGGCTGGTCATCTCGCCGGAGGAGGCGGAGACGGCCGTCTTCTACTCGATCTCCAACTGCCACAGCGGCCTGGCCGGCATCTCCTTCGGCTCCTTCCTGATCAAACAGGTGGCCGAGGACCTGAAGGAGACGATCCCGAACCTGAAGACCTTCGTCACCCTGTCGCCGGTGCCGGGCTTCGCGGCCTGGCTGAAGAGCCTGCCCGCCGAGATGGCCGAGCGGCTTGAGCCGGAGGAGAAGCAGGCGCTGGCGATCGTCTCGGAGGAGGGCTGGGCGAGCGATCCGACGCTGGCCGGCGAAGCGCGGAGCGGCCTGCTGTCGCTCGCCGCGCGCTATTTCCTGCGCGCCAGGCGCCCGGACGGCCAGCCGCAGGACCCCGTCGCCCGCTTCCATCTCGGCAACGGCGCGATGCTGAACCGCATCATGCACCTCGGCGATCCGTCGAGGCGCGGGCTCGCCCAGGCGCATGGGCTGATGGTCAACTATCTCTACGATCTGCCCCGGGTCGAGCAGCGGCACGAGGCCTATGCGGCGGAGGGCGAGATCGCCGCCAGCCGCGCCGTCACCGCCCTCCTGCCCGGCCGGGCCGGCCACACGATGAAGGATGTCGCATGACCAACACGCTGTTCGACGCCCTGCTGGCGGCCGGCCGCCGCGATCTCAGCCGCCGCTTCGCGCTCCTGCCGGACGGCCGGGACTACAGCTACGAGGCTGTCGAGGCCGTCTCGGCACGCTTTGCCAATGTGTTGACGAAGCTCGGGCTCCAGCCCGGCGACCGGGTGGCGGTGCAGGTCGAGAAGTCGATCGAGGCGCTGATGCTCTATCTCGGCACGGTGCGCGCCGGCGGCGTCTTCCTGCCGCTCAACACGGCTTATACGCCGGCCGAGGTCGAGTATTTCCTGACCGACGCCAAGCCACGGGTCTTCGTCTGCGATCCGAAGAAGCGCGACCAGCTGGCCCCGATCGCGGAAGCCGCGGGCGCAACGATCGAGACGCTCGGCGTCTGGGCGTCGGAGGGCCAGAGCGCCGGCTCCCTGAGCGACAAGGCCCTGGCGGCCAGCAACCGCTTTGCCACGGTCGAACGCGGCCCGGAGGATCTCGCCGCCATCCTCTACACCTCCGGCACCACCGGCCGGTCGAAGGGCGCGATGCTCACCCACGCCAATCTCCTCTCCAACGCCGAAGTGCTGAAGGAGACCTGGCGCTTCACCGAGGACGACGTCCTCCTCCACGCGCTGCCGATCTTCCACACCCACGGCCTCTTCGTCGCGTCCAACACACTGCTCGTCGCCGGCGGCGCGATGATCTTCCTGCCGAAGTTCGATGTCGACGAGGTCTTCCGCCATCTCGGCCAGGCGACGTCGATGATGGGCGTGCCGACCTTCTACACGAGGCTTCTCGCCGACGAGCGGCTGTCACGCGAGACCGCCGGCCACATCCGCCTGTTCACCTCGGGCTCCGCGCCGCTTCTCGCCGAAACGCATCGAGCCTTCGAGGCCCGGACCGGCCAGCGCATCCTCGAGCGCTACGGCATGACCGAGACCAACATGAACACGTCGAACCCCTATGACGGCGAGCGGCGCGCCGGCACGGTCGGCTTTCCCCTGCCCGGCGTCTCGCTGCGCATCGCCGATCCGGAGACCGGTGCCGAGCTGCCGGTGGGCGAGATCGGCATGATCGAGGTGAAGGGGCCGAACGTGTTCTCCGGCTATTGGCAGATGCCGGAAAAGACCGCCTCGGAGTTCCGCAAGGACGGCTTCTTCATCACCGGCGATCTCGGCCTGATCGATGCGGACGGCTATGTCTCCATCGTCGGGCGCGGCAAGGATCTCGTCATTACCGGCGGCTTCAACGTCTATCCCAAGGAGGTGGAGCTCGCGATCGACGAGCTGCCGGGCGTCGTCGAGAGCGCCGTGATCGGCGTGCCGCACAAGGATTTCGGCGAAGGCGTCGTCGGCTGCGTGGTGGCGAAGGAGCCGCTTGAGGAAGAGGCGGTGATCGGGGCGCTGAAGGACAAGCTCGCCCGCTTCAAGCAGCCGAAGCGCATCGTCTTCGTCGACGAGCTACCGCGCAACACCATGGGCAAGGTGCAGAAGAACATCCTGCGCGAGCGGTTTGCGGGGCTGTTGAGCTGAGGCTGAGGGATCTCGCCGTTTCAGCGCTTGAAGGGCGATACCGGCGGAAGGGACGTATCCTCCTGCTTCAGATCGTCGAGCCGCCGAAGGGTCCTGCCGCCCTTCCAGTCGACGACCACAAGCGCGCTGTGGTCCAGTTCGGCAAGCTCATCGACGGCGGTTCTTAAGCCGACGGCGTTGGCCCGCAGCAATGTCAGATTGTTGGTCGGCAGGACGATGATGGAGAGCGTCCGGCCGACCAGGCTGTTCTGGAACGCCATGTTGCTGTCGGACGTCACCAGGACGTCGAACGACGCTTCCACGAGCGCGAGAAGTTCGCCGTTCTGTTTGCCCTTCCAGCCTTCGCGCTCGACGAACGAGACGACGTGGCCTTGGAGGACCTGCCGCAGCGGGCGAGGCATGTTCTCGTCAAGGAACACCCGCACGGCTTTTCGCCTCGCTTTCTTCGGTCGCTTGGTGAGCGACCGCAGGCGCGGCGTCAATCAGGCGCTTCCCGGCTTCGAGGATTGCGGCGCGCAGGTCGTCTCGGTCGAGCGTCGGGAAGTTGTCCAGGATCTCGTCGAGACTGTAGCCTTCGGCAAGGTTCTCGAACAGCATCTCCGCCTGGACACGGGTGCCGCGGAAGGTGGGTCGACCGCCCAGCACGCCTTCCTGCCGGACGATGACCGCCTGTCGGTCGGTAGCCATGGCGCTCTTCTTCCCTCACAGCACGCCTGCGACATTACCGGCGAGCGAGAGCGCTTTCAACGCTGCCCCCAGGCGGGGCCGCGTTCTGGGGCTTTCGTTCGTTGCGCTTTGCTTTCGGTTTCAGCATGATCGCGCCCTCGCCCGAGGAGTCTCCGCGCCATGCTGTCCGAACGCCAACTGCAGATCCTCGAAGCCGCCAAGCGCACAGGCCGTGTCGCGGTCGACGATCTGGCCAGCCGCTACGAGGTGTCGGTCCAGACCATCCGCAAGGACCTCAACGACCTCTGCGACCAGCGGCTGCTCACCCGCGTCCATGGCGGCGCGGTGCTCTCTTCCGGCGTCGAGAATGTCGGCTACGACGCCCGGCGGGTGATCGCGGCGGACGAGAAGGCCGCGATTGGACGGGCGGTCGCGGACCTCATTCCCGACCGGGCGTCCCTCTTCATCAACATCGGCACCACCACCGAGGCGGTGGCGCACGCCCTGCTGCGCCATGCCGGGCTGATGGTGATCACCAACAACATCAATGTCGCGACCGCCATGCGTCCCTATCCGGAGATGGAGGTCGTGATCGCCGGCGGCGTGGTGCGGCGCTCGGACGGCGGCATCGTCGGCGAGGCGGCCGTCGACTTCATCCGCCAGTTCAAGGTCGACTTCGCCGTCATCGGCGTCTCGGCGATCGACGCCGACGGCTCGCTGCTCGACTTCGATTATCGCGAGGTGCGCGTCGCGCAGGCGATCATCGGCAATGCCCGCCACGTCATCCTTGCGGCCGATTCCTCCAAATTCGAGCGCAGCGCACCCGTCCGGATCGGCCACCTGACGCAGGTGCATACGTTCGTGACCGACGCGGCACCGCCCGCGATCCACCGCATCTGCCGCGACGCGGAGATGCGGTTGATCGAGACGGGGCCCACTCAGGAAGACCGCTCACCCGCCGGATGACGAAACCGTAATATTTCGTTTGACCTTCGCTTTAGTTTCGCCGTAAGCTTCTGCATGTTCGCAATCGCAACCCGGATGTTGCGATGCGATAAGAGGAAGCGATGCGCGATTACGACGTCTTCATCATCGGTGGCGGGATCAACGGCTGCGGCGTCGCCCGCGATGCGGCCGGCCGCGGCTACCGCGTCGGCCTCGCCGAGATGAACGATCTCGCCTCCGGCACGTCCTCCTGGTCGACCAAGCTGATCCATGGCGGCCTGCGCTATCTCGAGCACTACGAATTCAGCCTCGTGCGCCATGCGCTGATGGAGCGCGAGGTGCTGTGGTCGATCGCGCCGCACATCATCCGGCCGCTGCGCTTCATCCTGCCGCATCACGAGGGCCTGCGGCCCGCCTGGCTGCTGCGCACCGGCCTCTTCCTCTACGACCATCTCGGCGGCCGGAAGAAGCTGAAGGCGACGGCCTCGGTGGACCTCTCCGGCCCGCTCGGCGCGCCGCTGAAGCCTCAGTTCAGGAAGGGCTTCGAATATTCCGACGCCCGGGTCGACGATGCGCGGCTCGTCGTCCTCAACGCCCGCGATGCCGAGGCGCGCGGCGCCGACATCCTGGTGCGCACCCGGCTGATCGAGGCGCGGCGCGCTGGCGGGCTCTGGCACCTGCGCCTGAAGGACCAGGCGAGCGGCGAGAGCCTCTCCGCCACCGCCCGCTTCCTCGTCAACACCGGCGGCCCGTGGGTCGACGCGATCATCCGCAACGCGCTCGGGCAGAACGAGGCCCGGCACGTCCGCCTCGTCCAGGGCTCGCACATCGTCACGAAGAAGCTCTACGACCACGACCGGGCCTATATCTTCCAGAACGCCGACGGCCGGATCATCTTCGCGATCCCCTACGAGGACGACTTCACCCTCGTCGGCACCACCGACCAGGACTACGAGGGCGATCCCGGCGCGGTCGCGATCACCGAAGGCGAGATCGCCTATCTTCTGTCGGCCGCGAGCGAATACTTCGCCCGGCCGCTCGCGCGGGAAGATATCGTCTGGACCTATTCCGGCGTCAGGCCGCTGTTCGACGACGGCGCCTCCAAGGCGCAGGAGGCGACCCGCGACTACGTCCTGAAGGTCGAGGGCGGCAAGGGCGAGCCGGCGCTGCTGAACTGCTTCGGCGGCAAGATCACCACCTACCGCGTCCTCTCCGAAGAGGTGCTGGGCCACATCGGCCAGGCGATCGGGTCGAAGGGCGCGAGCTGGACCGGCGGCAAGCCGCTGCCGGGCGGCGACTTCCCCGTCGACGGCGTCGCCGCGCTCGAGGCCGAGTTGAAGCGGCGCGCGCCGGCGCTCGGCGAGCGCACGGTGCGGCGGCTGGTGCGCGGCTACGGCACCGACGCGCTCCAGATCGCCCGCAGCGGCAGCCTCGGTGACGATCTCGGCCACGGCCTGAGCGAGGCCGAGCTCGCCTGGCTGATCGACAAGGAATGGGCCGAAACGGCCGACGACATCCTGTGGCGCCGCACCAAGCTCGGCCTGCGCTTTTCCCGGGAGGAGACGGCGCGGCTCGCGGCCCACATGGCACAGATCAAAGCGGAACGGAGGACGGCCGCCGAATAGGCACCGTTTGGGAGGACGATGCTCGAACTCAAAGACGTCAGCCGCACCGTCGGCGCCGAAAAGCACATCGTCGACGTGTCGCTGAAGCTCGAGCGCGGCACGGTCAACGTCCTGCTGGGGCCGACGCTCGCCGGAAAGACCTCGCTGATGCGGCTGATGGCCGGACTCGATGCGCCGACGGCCGGCCGGGTGTTCATGGACGGTGAGGACGTCACCGGCGTACCCGTCCGGCGGCGCAACGTCGCCATGGTCTACCAGCAGTTCATCAATTACCCGACCCTGACCGTCTACGAGAACATCGCCTCGCCGCTGCGCATCCAGAAGCGCTCGGCTGCGGAGATCGACGCCGCGGTGAAGAAGGCGGCGGAGCTCCTGCGGATGACGCCGTATCTCGACCGCACGCCGCTCAATCTCTCCGGCGGCCAGCAGCAGCGGACCGCCCTCGCCCGCGCTCTGGTGAAGGGCGCGGACCTCGTCCTCCTCGACGAGCCGCTCGCGAACCTCGACTACAAGCTGCGCGAGGAACTGCGCGAGGAACTGCCGAAGATCTTCGCCGAGACCGGCGCGATCTTCGTCTATGCGACGACGGAGCCGCAGGAGGCGCTGCTTCTCGGCGGCCGCACCGCGACACTGTCGAAGGGCCGCGTCACCCAGTTCGGCGAGACGACAAGTGTCTACCGCCGGCCGCACGACCTCCTGACGGCGCGCACCTTCTCGGACCCGCCGCTGAACGTCGTCGCCGTGACCAAGTCCGGCCGCAGCTTCGCCGGCCCCGGCGGCCTGACCTTTCCTGCCGCGGCGGAGCATGCCCCCCTTCCCGACGGGCCGTACCGGATTGGCATCCGGCCGCATCGGCTGACGCTGGGGGGCGGCGAAAGCACCGGCTTCGACGCGCTCGTCCAGCTCACCGAGGTGACGGGCTCGGAGACCTTCATCCACGCCGACTTCGGGGGCGAGCGCGTCGTCGCGCTGATCCACGGCATCAAGCGCGTGGAGGCCGGGGACCGGGTCCGGCTCGGCTTCGACCCGGCCCATGTCCTGGTCTTCGACGAAGCCGGCGAGGCCGCCGGTACGCCCGAAGCGCTGGCAGCCTGAGGAGACCGGCCATGGCTCGCATCCGCCTCGACCACATCCGCCACGCCTATTCGCCCGAACTCGCCCGCGCCGGCACCTATGCCCTGCGCGAGGTGGATCACGCCTTCGAGGACGGCGGCGCCTATGCGCTGCTCGGCCCCTCCGGCTGCGGCAAGACCACGCTCCTCAACATCATCTCGGGCCTCCTGACCCCGTCGGAGGGGCACGTGCGCTTCGACGACCGCGACGTGACGCTGCTGACGCCGGAGGCGCGCAACATCGCGCAGGTGTTCCAGTTCCCGGTCATCTACGACACGATGACGGTCGCGGAGAATCTCGCCTTCCCCCTGAAGAACCGCAAGGTGCCGGCCGCGGAGATCCGGACCCGCGTCGCCGACATGCTGCGGCGCATCGGTCTCGAAGCCAAGGCGAACCGCAAGGCCCGCGGCCTCACCGCCGACGAGAAGCAGAAGATCTCGCTCGGCCGCGGCCTCGTGCGCTCCGACGTCAACGCCATCCTCTTCGACGAGCCGCTGACGGTCATCGACCCGCATATGAAGTGGCAGCTGCGCTCGGAGCTGAAGCAGCTGCACCGCGAGTTCGCGATGACCATGGTCTACGTCACCCACGATCAGACCGAGGCGCTGACCTTCGCCGACAAGGTGGTGGTCATGTATGCCGGCGAGGTCGTCCAGATCGGCACGCCCGAAGAGCTGTTCGAGCGGCCGAAGCACACCTTCGTCGGCTATTTCATCGGCTCGCCCGGCATGAACCTCCTGCCCTGCCGGATCGAGAGCGGCGACGCGGTGGTTTCCGGCGCCCGCATCAGGCTCCGGGACGGGGCCGCGCGGGTCCATGCCGGCCAGACGACGGAACTCGGCATCAGACCGGAATTCGTCAGGATCGCACCGCGCGGAGAAGGCGTGCCGATCGTCGTCGACCGGGTCGAGGATGTTGGCTCGGAGCGCATCGTCCGGGCGCGGCTGAACGGCAATCCGCTGAGCGCGATCCTGCGCGACGACCATGCCGTGCCGGCCGAAGCGGACGCCGTCTTCGCGCCGGAGGCGCTGAACGTCTACGCCGATTCCTGGCTGGTCGAGCGAGGCTGAGGAGAAGCTCCATGGAAAAGACCTGGAACAACAAGGCCTGGTTCATGGTCCTGCCGGTCCTGGTGCTCGTCGCCTTCTCGGCGGTGATCCCGCTGATGACCGTCGTCAACTATTCGGTCCAGGACACCTTCGGCAACAACCAGTTCTTCTGGAACGGCACCGAGTGGTTCAAGGAGATCCTGACCTCGGACCGCTTCCACTCCTCGCTGATCCGCAATTTGGTCTTCTCCGGCATCATCCTGGCGATCGAGGTGCCGCTCGGCATTCTCGTCGCCCTGTCGATGCCGAAGAAGGGGGTCTGGGTGTCGGTCTGCCTCGTCCTGATGGCGCTGCCGCTGCTGATTCCCTGGAACGTCGTCGGCACGATCTGGCAGGTCTTCGGGCGCACCGACATCGGCCTTCTCGGCTATTCGATCGACGCGCTCGGCATCGACTACAACTACGTCGCCAACCCCATCCACGCCTGGATCACCGTCGTCGTCATGGACGTCTGGCACTGGACGAGCCTCGTCGTGCTCCTGTGCTATGCCGGCCTCGTCTCGATCCCCGACGCCTACTACCAGGCGGCCAAGATCGACGGCGCCTCCCGGCTGGCGGTGTTCCGCTACATCCAGCTGCCGAAGATGGGCCGGGTGCTGCTGATCGCCGTGCTCCTGCGCTTCATGGACTCCTTCATGATCTACACCGAGCCCTTCGTCGTCACCGGCGGCGGCCCCGGCAACTCGACAACGTTCCTGTCGATCGACCTCGTCAAGCTCGCCATCGGCCAGTTCAACCTCGGCGAAGCGGCGGCGATGAGCCTCGTCTACTTCCTGATCATCCTCGCCGTGTCATGGGTCTTCTACACCGTCATGACCAATGCCGGAGCCGACCGGCCGGCCAAGGAGGTGTCCGCATGAGTGACCACGCGACTGCCGCCCATCCGGCTCTTCCGGGCGAGAGCCACTCCGAGACCGCGCTCCGGGCCCGCGAGCGCGCGGCGAGCAGCCGGTTCCGCTGGAAGGCGCTGATCCCGATCGTCTACATCGTCTTCCTGCTCCTGCCGATCTATTGGCTCGTCAACATGAGCTTCAAGACGAACCAGGAGATCGTCTCGACGATGACACTGTTCCCGCAGCACTTCACGCTGAAGAACTACGTCACGATCTTCACCGACCGGTCCTGGTACTCCGGCTACATCAACTCGCTCGCCTATGTCCTGATGAACATGGTGATCTCGGTGGCGGCAGCGCTGCCGGCGGCCTACGCCTTCTCGCGCTACCGCTTCCTCGGCGACAAGCACCTGTTCTTCTGGCTGCTGACCAACCGCATGGCGCCGCCGGCCGTCTTCGCCCTTCCCTTCTTCCAGCTCTACTCCGCCTTCGGCCTGATCGACACCTACGTCGCCGTGGCGCTCGCCCACTGCCTGTTCAACGTGCCGCTGGCGGTCTGGATTCTCGAAGGCTTCATGTCGGGCGTGCCGAAGGAGATCGACGAGACCGCCTATATCGACGGCTATTCCTTCCCGCGCTTCTTCTTCAAGATCTTCATGCCGCTGATCGCGTCGGGCATCGGCGTCGCGGCCTTCTTCTGCTTCATGTTCTCCTGGGTGGAACTCCTGCTCGCCCGCACGCTGACGGTGACCGACGCCAAGCCCATCGCCGCGATCATGACCCGCACGGTGTCGGCCGCCGGCATGGACTGGGGGCTGCTGGCCGCCGCCGGCGCGCTGACGATCATCCCCGGCGCGATCGTGATCTGGTTCGTGCGCAACTACATCGCCAAGGGCTTCGCCCTGGGAAGGGTGTGATGGGAGTGGTTGCGATCCAGAAGGTGGGCGCCAGTCCCGGCCCAACGCCCGGTCATCCTCGGTCCCCGTCCCGAGGATCCGAAACGGCGCGTCAGCGAGACAGCACGGCTTTCTCATCCGCTTCGACGTCGCGGCGAGCGCAGAGTCGGGCTCTTAAGCCTTCCGGGATCCTCGGGACGGGGCCCGAGGGTGACGACGCTTCGATGAGTTCGCTAGTCCACGATGTCCTCGATGCCGAGCTTCAGCGCCTTGGCCAGCGCCCTCAGCGTCGACAGCCGCGGGTCGATTTTGCCGCTCTCGATGTCGCTAACCGTCGCCGGACGAAGCCCCGCTGCCGCCGCCAGATCGGCTTGCGTCATATTCACGGACTTGCGCCACGCGGCGAGAGGGTGGAGTTTGCCGTCCCACACCGCGCGCGCCAGTTCGCTGGGCATCGAAGGACTATCGGGATAGTCGAGTTCGGCTTGCCGTACCAAGGCGATGTCGCCGGCATCCTCGATCAGGTCATCGTATTCGGCGCGGGTCATGACGATCATGCTCTCGCCCTTAAGATTGACGGCCTCGTTCATGATGTCACCTCATCGATAGGCTTCACGGCGGTGGGCGACACGAAGCACCAACATGTCGTCCACCAAGACGAAGATCGCGCGCCAGACACCGATCCTCATTCGACACTCGTCCGATCCCGCCAGCTTCTTGACGTCGCCCTGCCCCGTCTCGGCAAATCGAAGCAACTTTGCCTCGATGGCATCTCGGTCGCGCGCGGGCATCCGGTTCAGGGCTTTCTTGGCTGCAGGATGGTAGACGACCTTCATTGCGGCATCCGTTCGAGCGCAGATATAAATTACGCTAACGCGTATGTGGATGGCAAGGAGGCTTAGATGATCGACCTCTCCTGGATGGCCTGGACCTGGCCGACCGCGATCTTCTTCGTCGCGATCTTCGCGATCCTCATCGGCATGGGCGCTTGGGAAGCCGCTTCGCCGGGAGGCAATCCCCGCATCGGCATACTGCGCTTCGAGACGACCCGCGGCGACCGGCTGTTCGTCTCGCTGCTCGGCTCGGCCTTGATCTGCCTCGGCTGGCTCTGGGCCACCGATCTCTCGCTCTGGTACGCGCTGATCGTCTGCGCGGCCTTCTTCCTTCTGGTCTTCCGGCTGGTCTAGCCGGAGGCGGAACAGGCATTGCCGCGCCCTGCCGGTCGGCGCGGACAAGCCTCACCTTCGGCCGGCGGATGATCTGGGAGGATTAACGGATGCGAAAGTTTCTCTTGGGCTCGACGGCGATGCTCGCCCTCGCGCTCCTCTCGAACCAGGCCTTCGCCGGGATGGACGAAGCCAAGCAGTTCCTCGACGCCGAGATCGGCGACCTGTCGACGCTTTCGCGCGCGGACCAGGAAAAGGAGATGCAGTGGTTCGTCAACGCGGCCAAGCCCTTCCAGGGCATGGAGATCCACGTCGTCTCGGAAAGCCTGACGACGCATGCCTATGAATCGAAGACGCTGGCTCCCTGGTTCTCCAAGATCACCGGCATCAAGGTGATCCACGACGTCATCCAGGAGGGCGACGTCGTCGAGAAAATCCAGACGCAGATGCAGACCGGCCAGAACCTCTATGACGGCTGGGTCAACGATTCCGACTTCATCGGCACGCACTGGCGCTACGGCCAGGTCCGCAACCTCACCGACTGGATGAAGGGCGAAGGCAAGGACGTCACCGACCCCTATTTCGACCTGAAGGACTTCATCGGCCTGTCCTTCACGACGGCGCCGGACGGCAAGCTCTACCAGTTGCCCGACCAGCAGTTCGCCAACCTCTACTGGTTCCGCTACGACTGGTTCAACGATCCGAAGAACAAGGCGGATTTCAAGGCGAAGTACGGCTATGACCTCGGCGTGCCGGTCAACTGGTCTGCCTATGAGGATATCGCCGAGTTCTTCACCGGCCGCGAGATCGACGGCAAGAAGGTCTTCGGCCATATGGACTATGGCAAGAAGGACCCGTCGCTCGGCTGGCGCTTCACCGACGCTTGGCTGTCGATGGCCGGCAATGGCGACAGGGGCCTGCCGAACGGCAAACCGGTCGACGAGTGGGGCATCCGCGTCAACGACAAGAGCCAGCCTTCCGGCTCCTGCGTCGCCCGCGGCGGCGACACCAACGGTCCGGCGGCGGTCTATTCGATCGTCAAGTATCTCGACTGGCTGAAGGCCTACGCCCCGCCCGAGGCGCAGGGCATGACCTTCTCCGAATCCGGCCCGGTCCCGGCGCAGGGCAACGTCGCCCAGCAGATCTTCTGGTACACGGCCTTCACCGCCGACATGGCCAAGCCCGGCCTGCCGGTCGTCAACGACGACGGCACTCCGAAATGGCGTGTCGCGCCCTCGCCGCACGGCGTCTACTGGAAGGACGGCATGAAGCTCGGCTACCAGGACGTCGGCTCCTGGACGCTGATGAAGTCGACCCCGGTCGAGCGCGCCAAGGCGGCCTGGCTCTACGCCCAGTTCGTCACCTCGAAGACCGTCGACGTGAAGAAGAGCCATGTCGGCCTCACCTTCATCCGCGACTCCACCATCCGCGACAAGAGCTTCACCGAGCGGGCCCCGAAGCTCGGCGGCCTAATCGAGTTCTACCGCTCGCCGGCCCGCGTGCAGTGGACCCCGACCGGCACCAACGTGCCGGACTATCCGAAGCTGGCGCAGCTGTGGTGGCAGAACATCGGCGACGCGGCCTCCGGCGCCAAGACGCCGCAGGAGGCGATGGACTCGCTCTGCGCCGACCAGGAGAAGGTGATGGCGCGCCTCGAGCGGGCCGGCATCCAGGGTGACATCGGGCCGCATCTCAACGACGAGCACGACATGGACTACTGGGTGAAATACGCCAACGAGCACGGCAACATCGCCCCGCAGCCCAAGAAGGAGAACGAGAAGGAGAAGCCGGTCACCGTCAATTACGACGAACTGGTGAAGAGCTGGCAGGACTCCGAAGCGGCGATGCCGCCCAAGGGCTGAGCTCCGGCCTCGGCGGGACGATGACGCAGTCGTCTTGCCGAATTCTTCGTCTTGAACGAGAGCCGGGGCGCCACCCCGGCTCTCTGCCGTCGAGATCAAACGATCCGGAGAACGCACCATGTCCGGCTATATCCTCGCCATCGACCAGGGCACCACCTCGACACGGGCGATCGTCTTCGACGACGCGTTCCACATCCGCGGCGTCGGGCAGCAGGAATTCCCCCAGCATTTCCCGCGCTCGGGCTGGGTCGAGCACGATCCGCAGGACATCTGGTCCTCGACCGTCGCGACGACCCGCGCTGCGCTCGCGGACGCATCGCTCTCGGCCTCCGACATCGCCGCGATCGGCATCACCAACCAGCGCGAGACGGTGCTGATCTGGGACCGCGAGACGGGCAAGCCGATCCACAATGCCGTCGTCTGGCAGGACCGGCGCACCGCCGACATCTGCCGCAGGCTCGTCGGGAACGGCGACGAGCCGATGATCACCGCGAAGACCGGCCTGATCGTCGATCCGTACTTCTCCGGCACCAAGATCGGCTGGATCCTCGACCATGTGGAGGGCGCGCGCGAGAAGGCCGAGGCCGGCAAGCTCGCCTTCGGCACGGTCGACTCGTTCCTCCTCTGGCGGCTGACCGGCGGCAAGGTGCATGCGACCGATGCGACGAACGCCAGCCGCACCCTCCTCTTCGACATCACCGCCAACGCCTGGGACGACGACCTCCTGAGGCTGCTGGGCGTGCCGCGCGCGATCCTGCCGCAGGTGCTGGACTGCGACGCCGAATTCGGCGTCACCGATCCGTCCCTCTTCGGCGCGGCGATCCCGATCCTCGGCATCGCCGGCGACCAGCATGCCGCAACGCTCGGCCAGGCCTGCTTCGCGCCCGGCATGCTGAAATCGACCTACGGCACCGGCTGCTTTGCGGTCCTCAACACCGGCGCGGAGCGCTGCACCTCGCACAACCGCCTGCTGACGACCATCGCCTACCGCCTCGCCGGGCAGACGACCTATGCGCTGGAGGGCTCGATCTTCGTCGCCGGCGCGGCCGTCCAGTGGCTGCGCGACGGCCTGAAGCTCGTCGACCGCGCCGACCAGACCGGCCCGATGGCGTCCGCCGCCGATGCCGAGCAGGACGTCTATCTCGTGCCCGCCTTCACCGGCCTCGGCGCCCCGTGGTGGGATGCGGAGGCGCGCGGCGCGATCTACGGCCTCTCCCGCAAGACCGGTCCGAACGAGATCGCCCGCGCCGCGCTCGAAGCCGTCTGCTACCAGACCGCCGATCTGTTGACGGCGATGCGGAAGGACTGGTCGCGGGCCGGCGACACGATCCTGCGGGTCGACGGCGGCATGGTCGCCTCGGACTGGACGATGCAGAGTCTCGCCGACATCCTCGATGCGCCCGTCGACCGCCCGGTGGTGCTGGAGACGACGGCCCTCGGCGCCGCCTGGCTGGCGGGCCAGAAGGCGGGCGTCTGGCCGGGAATGGACGGCTTCGCCGAGCGCTGGCGGCTGGAGCGCCGCTTCGAGCCGCAGATGGACGCGGTGACGCGCGGCCGCAAGCTGGACGGCTGGGCCGATGCGGTGAAGCGGACGCTGTCGCGATGACCCGGGGACGGCCAAGCTGTCGCTGACGCGCGTCGCGCTGAACTCTGCCGCATCGGCCGCTGGACAGCGGGATATCCGCCAACTAGCTTGAGGATATCCCGAAGGAGGCTGCGATGCCGCTCTAGGTGAAGGATCCGGAGGTCGGCGAACTTGCCGAACGCCTCGCGACACTCAAGCAGACAAGCAAGACCGAGGCGGTGCGGGAAGCGCTCCGCGAGGCGCTGGCTGCCAGCTCTGATCGGCCTGTCCCAGATGGCGTTCCAGACTCGATAGCCCGGCAGGTGAAGGAGGCCATGGACTTCGTCGCCGAACTGCATCGGAAGTATCCGTCCGAGGGACCGGGTCTTCCGGTGACGAAGGAATGGATCGACAGCCTCTACGAAGACTGATGCTGATCGACGCTTCGGCGCTCTGCGGGATTTTGGCGAGGGAACCCGACGCGGCCGAGTTGTTGGCGCGAACGATCGAAAGCGAGCGCCGGACAACCTCGCCGACGGCCGTCTGGGAATGCGCCGTCGCCCTGCCGCGCATTCTGGAACAGCCGCCTGGGATGTCGTATGCGATGACCACCGCATTCCTGACAAGGTACAACATCGAGATCGTCCCGGTTCCTGCCGAAGCGGCCGCGCTCGCCGTCGACGCCTACGCCCGCTTCGGCAAGGGGCGCCATCCGGCCGGCCTGAACTTCGGCGACTGCTTCGCCTATGCCTGCGCCCGGCATCTCGGCGTCCCGCTGCTCTACAAGGGCGACGACTTCGCGCTGACCGACATCGATACCGTCTGACGCCGCCTGGCAACGGCAAGGCCGTTGACGCCGTCGCCGCGATACGGTCAGAGGGGCGGGACGGCGGCAGGAGAGCGAGCGCGCTTGCGCAGGCCCCCCGGCCGTCCGACCACAGACGCTCGGCGAACCGCGCCTGAAAGGACTGATCCCGTGGCCACCAGAGACATCGTCTACATCGCGCTCTTCGCCGCCCTGATGGCGGTGCTCGGCGTCTTCCCGCCGCTGATGATCCCGGCGATCGCCGTGCCGATCACGGCGCAGTCGATGGGGCCGATGCTCGCCGGCGGCATCCTCGGCGCCAAGCGCGGTGCGCTGTCCATGCTTCTTTTCGTCGTCCTCGTCGCGATCGGCCTGCCGCTGCTCTCCGGCGGTCGTGGCGGGCTCGCCGTCTTTGCCGGCCCGACCGCCGGCTTCATCTTCGGCTGGATCGTCGCCGCCTTCGTCACCGGCCTCGTCGTCGAGCGGTTCTGGACGAGGCTGGGCTTCGTCCTCGCCTTTCTCGCCTCCGTCCTCGGCGGCATCGTCGTGCTCTACGGCATCGGCATTCCCTGGATCACCGCCGTCGCCCACATACCGCTCTCGACTGCCGTCGCAGGCTCCGCCGCCTTCATCCCCGGCGACCTGATCAAGGCGGGCGTCGCCGCCGCGATCATCGTCATGGTCAAGCGCGCCTATCCGCTGATCTCCCCACGCCTTGCCGACGGCCGTGCCTGACGACGCCGCGCCGCCGACAATCGCGATCCGCCATGCGGCGGTCGAGCGCAGCGGCCGCACGGTGCTTTCGGATCTCGACGTCACGCTGAGCGAGCGGCGCATCGGCGTCATCGGCGCCAACGGGTCCGGCAAGAGCACCTTCGCGCGCCTGCTCAACGGGCTGATCTTGCCCAGCGCGGGAGCGGTGAGCGTCGACGGGCTTGACACGAAACGGCAGGCAAAGGAGGTGCGGCGGCGCGTCGGCTTCCTGTTCCAGAACCCGGACAACCAGATCGTCTATCCGACCGTCGGCGAGGATCTCGCCTTCGGCCTGAAGGGCCGCGTGCCGAAGGCGGAGATCCCGCCGCTCGTCGATGCGACGCTCACCCGCTTCGGCCTTGCCGGCTTCGGCGATCGGCTGGCGCACGAACTCTCCGGAGGCGAGCGGCAGATGGTGGCGCTGGCGGGCGTGATGATCATGGAGCCTTCCTGGCTGGTGCTGGACGAGCCGACGACGCTGCTCGATCTCCGCAACACGCGCCGCGTCATGGCGGCGGTCGCCGCCCTGCCCCAGAACGTCGTGCTCGTGACGCACGACCTGGCGCTGCTCGACGACTTCGACCGCGTGCTGGTTGTCGATGAGGGCCGCATCGTCTGCGATGCCGCGCCCGCAGCGGCAATCGCCGCCTATCGCCGGATCGTCGGATGATCGCTGGCCTCTACCGGCCCGGCACCAGCGCCGTGCACCGCACGCGGGCCTCGGCGAAGCTCGTCGCGCTGGCGGTCTTCGGCACCGTTCTCCTCTCCCTGCCGTCGCTCTGGCCCGGCCTGATCGGGATCGGCCTCGTCGGACTCGGCTATGTTGTCGCCCGCCTGCCGGCGCGGTCGGCCTTCGCACAGATCCGCCCGGCCCTCTTCGTCCTCGCCATCCTGTTCCTGGCGCAGCTCTGGCTGGAAGGCCTCGCCCCCGCGGCCATCCTCGTCCTGCGCTTTGCCGCGCTGATCCTCGCCGCCGGCCTCGTGACCCTGACGACCCGCGCCGCCGACATGGTGGCGGCCATCGAGCGCCTGCTTGCGCCCCTGTCGCATCTCGGCATCGACGCCGGAAAGGTCAGCCTCGCGATCTCGCTCGCCATCCGCTTCATCCCGGCCGTCGCGGCCGTGGTGGAGGAGGTGCGCGAGGCGCAGATCGCCCGCGGCCGAAGCAGCTCGACCCTGGCGCTGGCGGTACCGGTGATCGTGCGACTGCTGAAAATGGCGGATGCCGTCGCCGAGGCGATCGACGCGCGGAGCTGACGGCGGTCGCAAGATCGGGACAGGCTCCCATCGGCAACGCCCACGGGAGGCCTCTATGCTCGCGCGATACGGCATCTTGGGCGGGTCTGGGAGGATCGCAGGAATGGGACTTTTCAAAGCGGCGATCGCCGCCGCGCTGATCGTCTGCGGAATGGCGCCGGCCGCCTTCGCCGAGACACCGACCGTCAAGATCGGCGTCCTGAAATACGGCACGGTGAACTGGGAGCTCGACGCGATGAAGCGGGCCGGGCTCGACGAGAAGAACGGCGTGAGCGTCGATACGGTGCCCTTCGCCGGCGACAGTGCGTCGGAGGTCGCCTTCCAGGCCGGCGCGGTCGACATGATCGTCTCCGACTGGCTCTGGGTCTCGCGCCAGCGCGCGACCGGCGCCGACTACACCTTCGTGCCCTATTCGACCTCGGTCGGATCGGTGATGGTGCCGGCGGACAGCCCCGTGAAGACTCTCGCGGACCTCAAGGGCAAGAAGATCGGCGTCGCCGGCGGTCCGCTCGACAAGAACTGGCTGCTGATCCAGGCGCTGGCCAAGAAGGCATACGGGGTCGACCTCGTCGCCGCGAACGACATCGTCTATGCCGCGCCGCCGCTTCTGACCGAGAAGGCGCGTTCGGGCGAACTCGATGCCGTCCTGAACTACTGGCACTATGCCGCTCGGCTGGAGGCGGCCGGCTTCCGCACGCTGATCTCCGGCACTGACGCGGCGATGAAGATGGGCACCTCCGGCCCCGTCGCCTCGATCGGCTGGGTGTTCCGCGACAGCTTCGCCAAGACCCATCCGGACGCGATCGAAGGCTTCCTCGCTGCGGACAAGGCGACCGACGCGCTGCTGGCGACATCCGATGACGCCTGGACGAAGCTGCAGCCGCTGATGCATGCCGAGGACGCGGCGACCTTTGAGACTCTCAAGAAGCGCTATCGCGAGGGGATCCCGGTGCGATCGAACGCGGAAGAGCTGAAGGACGTCACCAAGCTCTACAAGCTGCTCGCCGACATCGGCGGCGCGAAGCTCGTGGGGCCGGCGCCGGAGCTTTCGGCCGGCACCTATTATTCCGGCGCCGAGGACAGCCATTGAGGAAGAGGCGGTGACGATGCGGCGGCGGAGCGTGAGGACGCGGGCGGCGCCCGCGCTGGTGACGCTCGTCTCGCTTCTCGGCCTGCTCGCGCTCTGGTGGGTCGTCGCGGCGGTGGCGGACAGCCGCGTCCTGCCGACACCGCCCCAGGTCTTCTGGGCCCTCCGGCACGACGCGATGACGGGCGAGCTGTTCTTCGCCCTCGGCATGACGCTCACCCGGGTGGTGACGGCCTTCGTCCTCGCCATGGTGATCGGCTCGGCGATCGGCATCGCGCTCGGCATGAGCCGCGAGGCGAACCGCTTCTTCGATCCCTGGCTGATTCTCTTCCTCAACCTGCCGGCGCTGGTCGTGATCGTGCTGGCCTACATCTGGTTCGGCCTCAACGAGGCGGCGGCGATCGGCGCGATCGCCGTGAACAAGATCCCGAACACGGTCGTCACCATGCGCGAGGGCGCGCGAGCGCTCGATCCCGGCCTCGCCGAGATGGCGCGGGTCTACCGCTTCGGCCGCGTTAAGACGCTGCGCCACGTGATCCTGCCGCAGCTGCAGCCCTATTTCGCCGCGGCGTCCCGGTCCGGCATTTCGCTGATCTGGAAGATCGCCCTGGTGGTCGAGCTTCTCGGCCGCTCCAACGGCGTCGGCTTCGAGATCAACCTCTATTTCCAGCTCTTCGACGTCGCGGCAATCCTCGCCTATACGCTGGCCTTCATCGCCGTCATGCTGCTCATCGAGTTCCTGATTGTCCAACCCCTCGAAGCCCATTCCACCCGCTGGCGCGGCCGGCCCGCTTGACGTCCTCGTCCGGGGCAAGTCGTTCCGTACAGTGGAGGGGACGCTGCTGTCGGCGATCGACGAGATCGCCTTCGAGGTGCCGCCGGGAAGGTTTGCGACCCTCTTCGGCCCCTCGGGTTGCGGCAAGACGACGACGCTGAGGATCATCCTCGGGCTCGACACCGACTTCTCCGGTCATGTCCATCTGCCCGACGAGAACGGCCGGATCGCCGCCGTCTTCCAGGAGCCGCGGCTCCTGCCCTGGCGGACGGTCGAGGAGAACGTGCGCCTGGCGCTGCCGTCGGCGCTCGAGGGCAAGGACCTCGACGCCCTGTTCGAGACGCTGGGGCTCGGGGAGATGCGCGGGCGCTATCCCGGCGAGCTCTCGCTCGGCCTCGCCCGCCGCGTCGCCCTCGCCCGCGCCTTCGCGACGGAACCCTCGCTGATCCTCCTCGACGAGCCCTTCGTCTCCCTCGACGAGGAGACGGCGACACGGCTGCGCGCACTGCTCACGCAGGTCTGGTCGGCCCGCCCGACCACGGCGCTGATGGTGACGCACAATCTGCGCGAGGCGGTGGAGCTGTCGGATCGGATCGTGTTCCTGACCGAGCGGCCGTCGCGCGTGCGCGGCGTTGCGGAGATCGACACGCCAAGAGCGGAGCGCGATGCGGAATGGCGGGAGGCGACCGTGGCGGCGGTGGCGGAGCGGTTTGTCGGCGGGGCAGCGGGATAGCGCACGGTCAGAACGCGCGGCGCACGTCGGTCTTGGCGAAATCGTCGCCGACGAAGAGGAGTGGACAGGCGCGCCGCGTTGCGAGCTCGTAGGCGAAGCAGTCGCCGAAGTTCAGCCTGGCCGGATGATTGCCCTTGCCCCAGCGCTCGTAGGCGATCGCGACCTGGCGGGCCACAAAAGCGGTGACAGGTTCGATCTCGAAGTCGAAGCCCTCGAAAAGCGTCACCATCTCCTGCGAGATCGCCTTCCGCCCGGCGACGATGAGAGCCTCTGCCACAGTGCCGGCGGAGATGACGATGTCCCTGTTGTCCCGAAGCGCCGCGTCGCACGCCTGCCATTGTCCTTGCCGCAAAATCACCGCGATGAGCGCCGAGGTGTCGACCGCGATCATCCAGGCAGACCATCCTCATCGTAGAGGAAATCCTGGCTACGCGCCGGATCGTCTTGGTTTTTTCCGGCTCCTTTGGCGGCAGCCGATACCGCAATCCTGTCGAGAAGCGCGCCGCGCTCCTCCGCACTGAGGATCTGTTTCGCGCGAACGAGTTGCACCGCCGGTCGGTTATGCCGCGTCAGCACGACCTCCTCGCCGGCTTCCGCCCGGCGGACGAGATCGGTCAATTGCCCCTTGGCTTCGGTCACGGAGACTTTCATCGGTCGCACCCGCAGATCGCGATACGAGACGATTTAGACCAGCCGATGGTCCACTTCAACCGGCTCGCGTGTCGTGCGCGTCGATCCCCTCGCTCCTTCCCGGCTTGACCTCACCTTTCCCGCATCCGACCTTGCCGTCCATGAACACGATTCGATCCGTCTGCGTCTATTGCGGCTCCTCCGCCGGCCGCGATCCTCTCTACATCGACAGCGGCCGAGCGCTCGGCCATGCGATCGCGGAGGCTGGGCTGCGGCTCGTCTATGGCGGCGGCACGCGCGGCATCATGGGCGCGGTGTCGGACGGCGTGGTGGCCGCCGGCGGCAAGGTCACCGGCATCATCCCGCGCTTCCTGATCGACATGGAGGCGACCGAGCGCGAGCTGAAGCGGCTCGACGAGCTCGTCGTCACCGAGGACATGCACGAGCGCAAGCAGCTGATGTTCCAGCGCTCCGACGCCTTCGTCGCGCTGCCGGGCGGCATCGGCACGCTGGAAGAGCTGGTCGAGATCATGACCTGGTCGCAGCTCGGCCGGCACGAGAAGCCGATCGTCATCGCCGATATCGGCGGCTTTTGGCAGCCGCTTTCCGCGCTGTTCGACCACATGAACGCCGAGGGCTTCATTCACCGGGCCGAGCAGGTGAAGCCGCTGGTGATCGGCGACATCGCCGAAATCGTGCCCGCCATCCTCGCCGCCGCGCCGCAGGACGAGGACGAGGGCCGGCCGGAGATCATCGGCCGGCTGTGACTTGTGGTAGCAGTCAAAGATGGACTGCCAGCAGGCTCTTCACATCCACCTTCGCCCTGAGCCGCGCCGCCAGCAGGTAGGTCCCGCCGAACTTGCGCTGCAGGAACAGGGCGTCGACGGGCGGCAGGCGCCAGCCGTCGCGCTCGTCGGCGAAGGCTAGGCTCTGCTCGCGCATGGTCTCGGCGATCGACCGGTCGCCGAAGTCGAAGACGTCGGAACGCCGCAGCGGCTCGAGCGCCATTTCGAACATCGCCATCACCCGGTCCTGGTGGCGCTGCGGGACGCTCTCGTCGAGAAGGCCGATGTCGAGGAGCGCCTGCCGCGCCGCCGGCCGGTCCCCCGTCAGCCCGGCCGATCCGAGCCGCCGGCATCCCTCGGCGAGCTCCTGCGCATAGGCCCGGGTCGCGCCGAAATCGAGCAGCACGATGCGGCCCGTCTCCGGCTGATAGCGGTAGTTGGCAAGGTTCGGATCGGTCTGCATCAGCTGGAAGGCGAAGAGTTCGCGCAAGGCGAGGTCGATCAAGAGCCGCGCCACGCGGTCGCGAACCGCCTGCGACAAGCGCTCGAGGCTTTCGATCGGCACGGACTCGACGAAGGTCATGGCAAGGACTGTCGGCCCCGACAGGTCGCGATGGACCTCAGGCACCAGGAAGTCCTCTTCGCCCGCGAGCAGCGCGCCGAAGCGCTCCATGCAGGCCGCCTCGCGCTCGTAGTCGGCCTCTTCGTGCAGTTGCCGCTTCGCCTCGGCGAGCAGCGGCGCGACGTCGAGCTGCTTCGGGACGATGCCGGACATCCGCAAGAGCGTCGCGACATTGTCGACGTCGCTGTCGATGCTGCGCGCGACGCCGGGATACTGCACCTTGATCGCCAAGAGCCGGCCGTCGGTCGTCAGCGCCCGGTGCACCTGCCCGATCGATGCCGCGGCGATCGGCCGGTGGTCGAAAAAGTCGAAGCGCGTCTCCCATCCCCTGCCCCAGACGCCTTCGAGCACGCCCTGCAGCTGGCGGCGCGGCATCGGATCGGCGTCGGCCCGCAGCCGCGCCATGATCGCCGCCAGTTCCGGCGGCAACACGTCGCCGGCATCCATCGAGATCAGCTGGCCCATCTTCATCGCGGCGCCGCGCAGGCTCGCGAGCTGATCCGTCACCTTCAGGACGTTGCCGGGCGTCAGGATGAGGTCTTCGAGCCGCGGGCGCCGGCCGCGCACCGCCTGTCCCGCCGCATCGATCAGCAGCCCGCCGCCGAGGCCGGCGGCGAGCCCGCCGAAGCGCGCAAGCCGCGACAGCCGGCCGGAGGGGACGGACGAGCCGCGCGAGAACGGGGGGCGTGGTGCCAAGGGATCTTCGCCTTCTTGAAACGGCCGGGCGACGGGGTCTCCGGCGCCGGCGGCCTCGTCCCATATGGGCCGCCTCGCCCGCAACGGCACCGGCCTGCGGCGTGATGTCCGCGGCCGGCAGTCCGCCCCAGTCGGAGCGATGACCGCGGCGACGGGCCTACCCCCGCGTCACCAGACTGTCGCCGAAGTCTCCTAGGGCTCGGCAATGACCCGCCGCTGCCTCCTCGTCATCGACCTCCTCAACGAGTATCTGGACCGCTGGGAGCCTGACGCCGTCGATCGCCTGATCAGCGCGGCCAACCGGCTCGTGGCGGCCTTCCACGCATGCGATCTGCCGGTGATCTTCGTGCGCCAGGAGTTCCGGCCGGACCTTGCGGACGCCTTTCTGGAAATGCGTGATAAGGCCATCCACGCGACGATCGCGGGAACGCGCGGTGCTGCGTTCCACCCGGCGCTCGACCGGCGGTCCGCCGCGATGGAAATCGTCAAGAAGCGCTACAGCGCCTTCTTCGGCACCGACCTCGACAGGCGCCTCGAACGGCTCGGCATCGAGGAACTCACCATCGCCGGCATCAACACCCATGCCTGCATCCGCATGACGGCGATCGACGCCTACCAGCGCGATTACCGCGTGGTCCTCGCGTCCGAGGCGATCGGCTCCTACGACGAGCGGCACGCAAGGGTGACGCTCGACTATCTCGACGGCAAGATCGCCCGGCTCGCGCGGCTCGACGACATCCTGCCGTCGCTCCGGCTGCCCGCCTCCCCCACCGGCTGAGAGGCTCGCCGCCCGCCGCAACTTGCGCCACGTCCTCGGAATCCTATGTCCGGGCTGCGGGACAGCGCCGGTCGGCCTGTCCCGATTGCATTTCACCTCAGGAGATCCCCCTGCCCATGGCCGAGAAGCCCTCGACCCCGAAGATCGAAGTTCGCACCGCCGAGAAGAGCGACGTCCAGGCGATCATCGCCCTGTCGGCCAAGGTGTTCCGCGACGAGCCGGCCTATACGCGCGGCATGATCCTCGGCCAGCTCTCGGCCTTTCCGGAAGGCCAGTTCGTCGTCGCCTACGAGGGCGAGATCGTCGGCTATGCCTCGACCATGATGCTGCCGGAGGCAAAGGCGCTCGGCCCGCACACCTGGGCGGAGGTCACCGGCGGCGGCTACGCGGCGATGCACGACCGGCGCGGCGACTGGCTCTACGGCACCGAGGTCTGCGTCGATCCGGACCGGCGGCGCCTCAGGATCGGCAAGCGCCTCTACGACGCGCGGCGCCGGCTCTGCCAGGACCTCGACCTGAAGGGCATCGCCTTCGGCGGCCGCATGCCGGGCTACAAGCGCAACGCCCGGAAATACGGCTCGGCCGAAGCCTATCTCGAGGCGATCAAGGCGAACGAGGTGAAGGATCCCGTTGCCTCCTTCCACCTGAATGCCGGCTTCGAGCCGATGCGCCTCCTGAAGGACTACTATCCCTCGGACACCGCGTCGGGCGGCTACGGCGTGCTGATGGCCTGGCGCAACCCGTATTACGATCCCGCCCGCGAGGAGCAGCCGGTCAACCGCTCGAACCCCGACATGGTGCGCGTCGTCACTGTGCAGATGCAGGCGAGGAAGATCGCGAACCCGGCCGAGTTCTATAAGGCGGTCGAATATTTCGTCGAGGTCGCCTCGGACTATGACGGCGACTTCGTCGTCTTTCCGGAGCTGTTCACGCTGATGCTGCTCTCCTGCGAGCCGGAGGAGCTGAAGCCGGAGGCGGCGATCCGGCGGCTGACCGAGCACACGCCGGAATTCGTCAAGCGCCTCACCGATATGGCGATCCGCCGCAACATCAACATCATCGGCGGCAGCCACGCCACCAAGACCGAGGACGGCGACATCCAGAACGTCGGCTATGTCTTCTTGCGCGACGGCTCCGTCCATGCGCGCGAGAAGATCCATCCGACGCCGAACGAGCGGCAATACTGGCAGATCAAGGGTGGCGACCCGATCGACACGATCGAGACCGACTGCGGCTCGATCGGCGTGATGATCTGCTACGATTCCGAATTCCCGGAGGTGGCGCGCCGGCTCTGCGACCAGGGCGCGCGCATCCTGTTCGTGCCGTTCAACACCGACACCCGGCACGGCTATCTGCGTGTGCGCTACTGCTGCCAGGCCCGCGCGATCGAGAACCAGTGCTACGTCGTGACCTCCGGCATGACCGGCAACCTGGCGAATGTCGACAATCTCGACATCGAATACGCCCAGTCCGGCATCTTCACCCCCTGCGACTTCCCCTTCGCCCGCGATGGCATTGCCGCCGAAGCGTCGGAGAATGTCGAGATGGTGGCCGTCGCCGACCTCAACCTCGCGACACTGTCCTGGGCGAGGTACGAGGGCTCGGTGCGCAACTTCCGCGACCGGCGGCTCGATCTCTACCGCACGAAGTGGTCGGACGGGGGCTGAGCCGCCGTCGCGATCTTCCGCATCAACGCTGCGGCGCGGCGCCGTGGGTGGTCCCCACGGCGGCGGCCGGAGCCTTGGAAGCGGCCGGGGACGCGTTCGGCTGCCTGCGGCGCCTGAACAAGGTCACCGAATAGATCGCCAGCGCCGACCAGATGAAGGCGAAGGCGACCAGCTTCCAGAGATCGAAGGGCTCGCCGAAGACGAGGACCGCGATCAGCACCAGCAGCGTCGGCACGATGTATTGCAGGATGCCGACCGTCGCGAAGGAGAGCAGCCGCGCTCCCGCCGCGAACAGGATCAGCGGCACCGCCGTCAGCGGCCCGGCACCGACGAGGAGCGCCGTCTCCCAGCCGTTCGCGCCGAAATGCCGCTCGCCGGGCAGCAGCCACAGCATCAGGAGCGAGGGGATGAAGAGGATCACCACCTCCAGGAAGAAGCCCTCGCTCGCACCGACCGGCACGGTCTTGCGCAGGAGGCCGTAGGTCCCGAAGCTTCCCGCCAGCACCAGCGAGATCCAGGGCAGGCCGCCGGCCTTCACCGTCATCACGCCGACGCCGATCGCCGCGAGCAGGATCGCCACCGACTGCAGCCGGCTCGGCCGCTCGCCGAGGAAGATCGCGGCGAGCAGCACGTTGACCAGCGGGTTGATGTAATAGCCGAGCGCCGCTGCCACCGCGTGGCCGGCGACGATCGCATAGACATAGGTGCCCCAGTTCACCGAGATCAGCGTCGCCGTCAGCGCCGCGAGCGCCAGCGTGCGCGGATTGCGGAAGTGGCAGCCGACGTCTCGCAGGAGATGCTGCCGCGAGAGAATGAGGGCCGCGAAGGGAATGGCCCAGATGATCCGGTGCGCCACGATCTCGAAGGGCGAGAGGTGGTCGAGGAGCTTCATGTAGAGCGGGAAGATCCCGCCCCAGAGCGTATAGGCGGTCAGGGCATAGGAAAGGCCCCTCGCCCGGTCCGCTTGGGCGACCGTTTGCATTGGTTCGGCAGCTCGGTGAGGTGAAACGTGCCGCGGGTCTACCAGAGCCCCGCGCGCCGCGACACCCGCTTTCCGATGATCGCTGCCATCAGCCCGGCTGATGTGTCGACACGCTCAGCGCCGGTTGGCGAACTGGTCCGTCGCGCGGATCAGCCGGTCGAGGATGCCCGGCTCCGAGAAGGCATGACCGGCGCCCTCGACCAGGTGGAACTCGGCGTCCGGCCAGGCCTTGGAGAGCAGCCAGGCGTAGCGCGCCGGGCACGGCATGTCGTAGCGGCCGTGGACGATGACGCCGGGAATCCCGGCGAGCCTGTGCGCATCGCGCAGCAGCTGCCCCTCCTCCAGCCAGCCGCGATGGACGAAATAGTGGTTCTCGATCCGGGCGAAGGCGAGCGCGAAGTGGCCGTCGGAGAAGTCGCGGGTCAGCCCCTCGTCCGGCAGGAGCGTGATCGTCTCGCCCTCCCAGATCGACCAGCTCTTCGCCGCCACCAGCTGCTCGGCGGGATCCTCGCCGACGAGCCGCCGCCGATAGGCCATCATCATGTCGCCGCGCTCCGCCTCGGGAATCGGCGCCTGGAACCGCTCCCACTTCTCCGGAAACATCTCGGAGACGCCGAACTGGTAGTACCATTCGAGCTCGGCGCGGGTCAGCGTATAGACGCCGCGAACCACCAGCTCCGACACCCGCTCGGGGTGCGTCTCGGCATAGGCGAGCGCCAGCGTCGAGCCCCAGGAGCCGCCGAAGACCAGCCATTTTTCGACACCGGCCATCTCGCGCAGCCGCTCGATGTCGGCGACGAGATGCCAGGTGGTGTTGGCGTTCAGCTCGGCATGCGGCGTGGAGCGGCCGCAGCCGCGCTGGTCGAACAGCAGGACGTCGTAGCGCGCGGGATCGAACTGGCGCCGGTGCGCCGGCGAGAAGCCACCGCCGGGGCCGCCATGCAGGAAGACGGCGGGCTTGGCACCTCTCGTGCCGCAGCGCTCCCAGTAGATCCGGTGGCCGTCGCCGACGTCGAGCATGCCGCTCTCATAGGGCTCGATCTCGGGATAGAGCCCGCGCAGGTCGTTCATGGTCATGCCTCTGTTTTCGGGAGATGCCGGCCTATGCCTCGTCCGGCGATGGCGCGTCGGGATGCTGGTAGCTGACAACGGTTCCGATGGCCGCCGCGAACTCCGGATCGTCGTCCGTCGCTCGGCCGGGAAGCGTCGGCATCCGATCGACATAGGCGATCTTGCCCTCGATGCCGTCCTGGACGAACGGGACGATCAGGCCGGGATCGTCGAGCGCACCGATGGCGATCGAGGCCGCGTGCGCGGTCTCGTAGGTCAGCGGCGTCCCGCACTCCGGGCAGAAGCCGCGCATGGCATAATTCGACGAACGAAACCGCTTCGGCTCGGCCTTGGTCCAGACGAGGGTCTCCTCCCGCGCATGGACCAGCGGCGCATAGAAGTTTCCGAACGCCTTCTGGCACATGCGGCAATGGCAGATGCTCGCCGTCTCCGCCGCGATCTCGCAGCGAAAACGCACCGCGCCGCACTGGCACCCGCCGGTGTGGATGGACATCGTCGCACCCCTCTTCGATCGAACTTTCCGGCACTCTATCGCGCCCGCCCTTCGCGGGACATAGCCGCGCGGAACCCGGCGCCCGAGGGGCCCGCGCCGAGGCGCCGCCTATCCCAACTTGCGCGCGAAGCGATCCGTCGCCTCGAGCAGTTCGTGCAGGACGCCCGGTTCGGCGAAGGCGTGGCCGGCGCCTTCCACCATGCGAAAGTCCGCCTTCGGCCATTTCTCGGCGAGTTGCCAGGAGGTGATCGCGGGCGTGACCACGTCGTAGCGCCCCTGCACGATCACCCCCGGGATCGCCGCGAGCTTGTCGGCGTCCCGGATCAGCTGCCCCTCCTCCAGCCAGAGATCGTGGAAGAAGTAGTGGTTCTCGATCCGGGCGAAGGCGATCGTGGCGTCCGACACGGAGCCCGCGAGGCCGCCGGAGGGCGAGGCCGCGGTGCGCATCATGACCGTCGCGGATTCCCAGTTCGTCCAGGCGCGCGCGGCTTCCGCCCGCACCGCCCGGTCGGGATCGTGCAGCCGCTTGCGATAGGCGGCGATGAGATCGTCCTGCTCAGCTGCGGGGATCGGCCCGAGGAGGTTCTCCCAGCGATCAGGAAATAGGCGGTTGGCGCCCGCCTCGTAGAACCAGTCGAGCTCCGCCCGACGGCCGGTGAAGACGCCGCGCAGGATGAGGCCCGTCGCGCGTTCGGGATGGGTCTCGGCATAGGCGAGCGCCAGGGTCGCGCCCCAGGAGCCGCCGAACAGGAGCCAGCGCTCGACGCCCATCACCTCGCGCAGACGCTCGATATCCGCGACGAGGTGCCAGGTGGTGTTCGCCTCCAGCGCACCGAGCGGCGTCGACCGCCCGCACCCGCGCTGGTCGAACAGGAGCACGCGGTACGTCTCGGGATCGAACAGCCGACGGTGCTGCGCGGAGGCACCGCTGCCGGGCCCACCATGCAGGAAGACGGCGGGGATGCCGTCGGGATTGCCGGAAATCTCGTAGTAGAGCTCGTGGCCGTCGCCGACGGCGAGGCGACCGCTGGCGAACGGCTCGATCGCGGGATAGGCCCTGCGCAGCGACGCCATCAGGCTGCGCCGCTCGCTCGTTCGCGCCAGCCGCCACTGGCGAGCGCCTCGACAATTTCGGCAGCCGGGGTCCGACGGGATTGGCGGGCTGCCGCCGGCGCGTGTCGTGTCATGTCAGCGTTCATCTGGCGCCTTGTAGCACCACCAGGCGGTGCGGCAATGCTTTATCGCGAGCGGCCATCGGCGCCGCCGGCGGCGCCGGGACCGCCCGGGTGCATCGCGCACGCCCCGGCCGCATCGCGCACGCCTCGGCCGCTTGAATTCGAAGGCATTCGGAGACAGTGTCGCGTCACCCTCGCTCGATCAGTCACGGAGGATCCGATGGCGCCATGGTTCCTGGCTCGCCCCTTCGGCGCCCTGGTCTTGGCCGGGATCGGCTTTGCCAACCCCGCCGCAAAGGCCCACCTGCTCGACACGGCGCGGATCGTCGCCTGGGCCGGCGCCTCGACGCCATTCGGCGGCGCCGCCCTGAAGACGGCGCTTCGGCCGGCGGCGATGAAGAACACCAGATCCGGTGGACCGGATTTCCGTGATGACGTTGTCCGGGTATGGGCTTCGGACGGCCCCTGGTACGTCCTGCCGCTCGATCCGGTCTCGCAGGACGCCGTGGCAGCGTGCCCGCCCGGCGCCCCTTGCGCGGAGCCGCCAACGCCGGGCAAGTGACCCCGCGCATTGCCCGTGCCGCCTGCGGCCAGACCACATTCGGCCGCGGCACAGCGTTCGGTAGCAGAATCGGAACGGAGGCCCCGGCGTTTCCGCCGGGGCCTCCGTCAGGCCGGTCGGTGTCCGCCGCTTGTTAGCGGAACAGCGAGAGCAGGCTCTGCGAGGAGGAGTTGGCGATCGAGAGCGCCTGGACGCCGAGCTGCTGCTGCGTCTGCAGCGCCTTCAGCTTGGTCGATTCCTGCGTCATGTCGGCGTCGACCAGCGTGCCGACGCCCTTGTCGATCGTGTTCATCAGGTTGGAGACGAAGGTCGTCTGGCTGTCGATGCGGTTCTGCAGGGCGCCGATCGTCGAGGCACCAGCCGTCACCTTGCTGATCGCGTCGTCGACCGTCTTGATGTACAGCTTGACCTTCGAAGCGGTCACACCCGACCCAGAAATGTCGAGGCTGTCGACCGAGTCGTTCGAGAAGGCGACGTTGCTGATCGACAGCGTGTCGCCGGTCGCACCGCCGACCGTGTGGATGCCGCCGGTCGCCGCGGTGACCTTGGTGCTGTCGAAGCCGGCCGACTCGAGAGCGTGGTTCAACACCGTGTTGAAGGCGGTGGCGTTGGCGATCTTGCCGTCGGTTTCGCCCAGGGCCGCGTTGACGGTGGCCTGGTCGATGGTGACGGTCTTGGTCGTGCCGTTGAGGGTCAGGTCGAAGGACAGCGAGTCGTTCTGGTCGAGGGTCTTGGCCGAAGAACCGAACGTTCCCAGAGCGATCGTGGCCGCGGTACCGCTGGCGCCGACGGACTTGGTGCCGGCCGTCAGGCCGAGGGCGCTGCTGATGCCGCCGGCGCCGCCGTTCAGGATCGCCTTGCTCGACGAGCTGCTGTCATACAGCGCGATCTTCGAGGTATCGACGGTGATCGAGCCGAGCGACAGCGTCCCGGACTGGTCACGCGCGAAGTTCGCGACCATCTGCTTGTCGGCAGTGTATCCCGAGGCGCCCGAGTTGATCGACAGCCAGTTCTGGCCGGAGAAGGAGGCCGAGCTGGCGATCGACTTCAGCTGCTGCTGCAGCTGGCCGATCTCGTCCTGGACCGCCGAGCGGTCGACGCCGTCCTGGGTGGCGGTGGTCAGCTTGTCCTTGATCTGGTTGAGGACGTCCTTGGCCGAGTTCAGGCCGGTATAGGCGGTGTCGACGGCGGCCGCACCGATGCCGAGGGAGTCTTTCACCGCCGACATCGCGCCGTTGTCGGAGCGCATGGTTGTGGCGATGGACCAATAGGCCGCGTTGTCTTTCGCGTCGGCGACGCGGTAGCCGGTGGAGATGCGGTTCTGGGTGTCCTCCAGCGAGTTGTTGGTCGCCTGGAGGGTCTGCAGCGCCGTCATCGCCGCAGTGTTGGTCATCAAGCTGCTCATACTGATCGTCCCGTTACGAAATACAAATCAGGGATGGGACAGTCCGGATCGGCCGGGATGACGAGCCGACATCATGTCTATGGCCTGTTGGAACCCCGTCCCGCCATCTCGTCATGCCCGTACCATTGGTCAGCGCGGTTTGCCGAAACCTTAAGCCGAACGACGATTGCCGAGAAACGGACCGAATTCGTCAAATGAAACGGAAGACGGTGAACGTCCTATTGTTTTGCACCGTAAAGATATCTCGAAATTTTACGAGGCTTAACGTTAATTTCTATGGATAACACGCCGCGTTTACCATTAACGCGGCGACAAATAGATGAAGCCCGGACATCACCACAGCATGAACGGATCGCCCCCCGGTGCCCGCCGAGCGGTGGGATCCGCTTGAAGGAGCCAGCCGACGGCTCGACCCTGCCTTGGGCAGGAACTGCACGCCGTCCGCAGCATTGCTTGCCCGCGAAGCCGGATCATTCAGCGATCTCCGGCGCTTACCGCGAATGTGCGGGAAAAACCGCTTGCGGAGAAGCCGGATTCGGATGAGGATGGGCCAAGCGAAACGGGGGCATCAATGCTGAGGATGAGCGGGATTGTCGGCGTTGGGCTGGCGTGTGTTCTGGCGTGTCAGGCCAAGGCGGCATCGATCCATCAGACCACCACCTATTTTGCCGTTCATGGCGCGACGCTCGCGGACATCGACCGCGACCTCGGCAGCCAGGGCCCGTTCGTCCTCGACACCGGGATAAGGCATCCCGGCGCCACCCAGGTCCAGTTCGACGGGACGGTGACCTACCGGCACACCGCCTACGGCTGCGAGGTCGACCAGCCGAACCTGACGCTCAATCTGAAGATCATGCTGCCGCACTGGACGCCGCCCGCCGATGTCGCGCCGAGGACGGTGGTGGTCTGGCACGTTCTGGAGCAGGACATCCGCCGCCACGAAGAGACCCATGCCGCCATCGCCAAGAACTGGCTGAAGCGCCTGGAGAGCGTGTTGCGCAACCTGCCGGAAGAACGCACATGCGCGACGATGAAGGCGGCCGTCGGCGCGACGACGAAGCGCTACCTTGCGGCCCACGAGGCCGCGCAACAGAACTTCGACCGCATCGAGGCGGGACGCGTCGATGCGCGCCTTCACCGGGAGGTGCAGGCGGCGCTGCAGTAGGCGCCGTCCCAAGGCAGCGTGCAGATTGTCATCGCCGCGGCACCGGCTCCAACGCGAGGGCGCCAATTCGTTCGCCGCGCACCTGCGTGCCTCGGCGCAGCCCGCCGCGTAGCTTCAGCGGCAGTCGAGTTCCAGCCGCGTCGCCAGCACCTTGGAGAAGTCGACCCCGTCGGAGGGCGTCGGAACCGTCTGGTCGCTGTTGAACTGCGCGATCGAGCTCATCCAGCGCTTCGCCTCGTCGTCCGGCGAGGGCACGACGAACTGCTTGCGGCACTTGTCCGGCAGGTTCTTCAGCTCGAAGCGGCCCTCGTCCGGGAAGTCGAAGGCGACGAAATAGGTCTTGTCGTAGACCGAGAAGGTCACCGCCTCCTTCGTCAGGTCCACCGGATGCTTCGGCTTCATCGTGAAGGTGAAGAGGAGCTTGCCCTTCGACGGGCTGTAGATGACGTCGAAGTCGCCGGGCGGCTGCATCGCAATGTCGTCGGCACCGTGGCTGAGGAAGGTGTAGTAGGACCACTCGGCGATCGACTGCTTGACCTGCTTGCCGACCGCCTTCAGCTCGTCCGAATCCAGCCGGCCGTTGGCGTTGGCGTCGAAATCCGGGATGACGCTCGCCGAGAACAGCTCGTCCATCCACCAGATGTTCCTGATCGCGACGAGGTGGCCGGACTTGTCGCCGATGATCTGCATCCGCGCGTCGACGAAGACGTGCGGATGCGCTGCGGCGGCTGTGGCGCCGGCCAGAGTTGAGAGAAGGCCGCCCGCGACGGCCGCGATGGCGTGTGCAATCCGGCTGCTTCGGACGGATCGGGTCTGTCGCATCTCAACCTCCCTGCAGCGTGGCGCCGACGAGCAGCAGTCCGAGCAGCAGGATCATCGCCGCCCCGCCGACTTCCATGATATCCTGCAACAGGGCGGCGACGCGCCCGCGGCCGCTCGCCCTCAGCGCCAGCGACTTGGCGAATACGGCAAGCGTTGCCAGCACCGAGACGGTGATCGCCGTGCCGAGCGACATGGCGAGGACCGACAGGAGGCCGCCGAGATAGAGGCTGTTCAGCAGCGAGAAGGTCAGGACGACGATCGCCCCGGCGCAGGGGCGAAGGCCCGTCGAGAAGACCACCGACATCGCCGAGCCGAGCGACAGGCGCTTGCCGGACAGCTGTGCCGGGTCGGCCATGTGCGGCCGCCCGCAGCCGCATTCGTCGGGATCCTCGGCGGCGCAGACGCTCGCATCGAGGCCGGAGGAAGCCGGCCGCACCAGCGCGGCGCGGCCGGCCACGCCTCCACCGGCTCCGGAGACCGTGGTGGCGGCGCTTTCCGCTGCGAGACTCGGATGCCGCATCCGGAAGGTCGCGGCGGCCATGGGGCCGGAACCGCCGGACGGGAACGCGGTCCCCGCTGCGGCGGGCGCGAAGGCCGCCGGTTCCCCGGCGCCTGCGAGCGGCAGCGCGAGCCTCACCCCGCGCCGGCGCACCAGCGCCAGCAGCTTGCGCGTGAGGAGGACGGCGCCGAACAGCGCCACGAGGCAGTAGGAGGCGAGTTCCAGCGTGTCGGTCGCGTTGGTCATCGAGACGCCGGTGCCGCGCAGGACGTACCAGCCGAGGCCGACGCAGACGACCGCCGAGACGGCCTGCAGCAGGGCGGAGACGAAGGAGAGGAAGACGCCGCGCCGCAGCTGCACCTCGTTCGCCACCATATAGGCGGAGATCACCGCCTTGCCGTGGCCCGGCCCCGCCGCATGGAAGATGCCGTAGACGAAGGACAGGCCGACGAGGGTGAGGAAGCCGCCCGGCTGAGTGCGCATGGCGACCAGCGCATGGCGCAGCGCATCGAAGAACTCGCGCTGATAGAGCGTGACGATCACCAGCAGGCCGGCGAAGGGCCCGCTCGGCTCCGCCATGGTGTCGGCGGTGCCGATGCCGATGGACGAGCGGGCGAAGGCTGGATGAAGGGCTGCGAGGATGAGCCCCGTCGCGGCGAGCGACATCAGGCCCGCAGATTTCGGCCGCATGGCAGGTCCCCCGTCACCCGAAGCGTCCGATCGCGCTCCGGCATCGCTCGGCCCCCAGGCCGGCTTGTCGATCCTCGCGGCATCGGCCAGAAGAATGGCTGAAGTTTGCGCAGCGCAAGAACGCCGCGTTTCTCACACGAATTTAATGACGCCCCGATCGGCGGACGCGCCACGCGCAGAGCTGACGACGGGCGCTGGTCGCTCGGTGCCGACGCCAGCGACGCGGCGACCCATTCCCCCTCCTCGCATTACCGGCAAGATGCCGCTGCGTCATCCGCTCCGCGACGAGGAGTCGTCGTCTCGCGCGAAGTCGTCGTCGGCCGCTGTTTAGAAGGCTTCAAAACACCCAGTTTAGAAGAATTTAAAACTTGTGCAGAAAATTCAAGTTTCTTCTTGAAACACCAATTCGCCGGGTGCTACCAGTCCGTCGTCCGCTGCGGATACCAGTCGCTTGCCGAGCGATCCGCCGGGGATGTTTCGGTTGGAAGGGGACAAGACGTATGAGACGAACACTGGCCTGGTCGCTGCTCTGCTGCTCGGTTCTGGTGCCGCCGGCGCTGGCGCAGGACAAATCCGCACCGGTCAAGGTCACCGTCACCGACAAGACCTTCGACGTCGGCGCCGGCATGTTCGCCTATACCGAATACGAGCTCTCCGGCGAGCCGCTGGCCGAATCCCTCGGCCTCGACCTCGACGTCCTGCAGCCCGACCAGGCGGACAAGCCGACGCCGTTCGACTTCGCCGCCGGCATCGACACCTATGAATATTCCGAAGAGGCGATGTATGCGGTGAACTACGCCTCGCGCCTCGGGCCCCACCTCGTGAACGGGCCGGTGAACGCGGCGCGCGGCGGCACCATGGCCGATCTCGGCAAGCGGGTGATCGCACTCGCGGGCGCCGTCGGCTTTTCGCCGGACGAGCTGCAGCAGAACCTCTATCCCCTCACCTTCCCCTTCGCGGCGGGTTCGCCGGAATACGGGCAGACGGTCGACGTCTCGAAGGTCGGCAGCGACACGGTGGACGCGCTGACGCATGACGGCAAGGAGAAGACGCTCCAGACCGTCGTCCCCGCCTACTATCGCGACTTCAAGACGCTCGCCTGGAAGACCGATGACGGTCCCAAGGTCTTCACGCCCGTCGCCGCTGGCGGCGAGATGCTGAAGGACGTGATGTGGTCGCAGGACTTCCTCGGCGGCATGCACGTGAAGTCCTCCGGCGAGGAGGTTGGCGACGTCGAGGACATGAAGCTCGACCAGGACGGCAAGCACGCGCTCGGCGTCTCCGCCGCGGACGGCATGAACGGCATGCTGCTCACCGAGATCACCTGGGACAAGCTCAGGATGCTGCGCGACCGCTTCGCCTATGACGGCAAGAGCCTCGGCGCGACCGTCTCGCCGACCTACGACGCCAGCCAGCCGGTGTGGTTCCCGAACAAGGTCGACGTCACGCTGGCGCAGAAGAACGGCGTCAACGCGGTCGGCGATCTCAAGGTGGCCGACGGCGGATCCTCGCTGCGCGATGCCTGGATGATGCTCTGGCCGCTCGGCGAGATGTACGGCTATTCCGACCAGCGCACCGCCAACGGCAACCAGAACAAGGCGTTCCTGGCGGTGTTCGACGGCGAGCCGTTCCCGGCCGCGCCGGAGGCGAACCGCGGCACCGACCGCGCGAAATACGTGGTCGCCGACGACCCGTTCTCGCTGACCGAGACGCTGTCGAACATGGTGTTCCAGAACCTCGACAAGCTGCATTTCGACAAGGACGCCGGCACATTCGTCGATGCCTGGTCGGGCGGCAGAAAGGGCAAGACGGTAACGAGCTTCGACGCCGCCTATGCCATCGTCGCGCTCGACATCTACGAACGCGCGCTCGACGCGTTGCCCGTCGGCTATGCCTCGGCCACGAGCGGCAAGCCGCTTGATACCGATCAAGGCAAGCGCGCCAAGGCGCTGATCAAAGCAGAGGCCGACTTCATCGTGAGCAAGCTCGTCGGCAAGGACGGTCTCGTGGCGGACTCCTACGACATCGGCGCCGGCGCCTCCGACCAGCATTCGCTCGGCACGCAGTTTGCGGCGATCCGCGGCCTGTCCGCCGCCTTCGTCTCGACCGGCGACGAGACTTACCGGACCGCGGCCCGCAGCATTTACGACGCCGTCGAGACGCATATGTTCGACGAGGCGCTCGGCATCTTCAGCCCGAACCCCGGCAAGGACTTCTCGGTGACGCCCTGGACGGCCGGGGCGGTCGACGGGGGCCTGCGCGAACTGCTCCAGACCCTGCATAACAAGGAAGGCGAGAGCGATCCGCATCTGACCCTCGCCAACCTCACCCAGCGCTACACCACCTGGTTCCACGCGGTCGGGCGGGGCATGCAGCTGTCGGAATGGCTCGGCGACACCGGGGAGCACATGGTCGAGGGCGACGAGAGCGGCGACGTCAACGACAACGGCATCAAGCGGCCGGACATGGCCGGCGGGCGGTTCGGCACGGCGCCGGTGATGGCGGCGAAGGTCGAGGTCTCGGCCGCGAAGTAACAGGATTGCTGGCGGCGGAACGGACCCGTTCGGCCGCCAGCCGGAGCATGAGCAGGCAGATTGGATAACGGCTTTTCCACGCGTGACGCGTTGAGCGCGGCGGACGTTTCGGGACGGCGGGAGTTCGCAGGAACTTCCGCCTCCGGGCGTTTGCCGCGCCGTGTCGTTGCGCCTGCGCCTCGCACGACGCTTGATCCCTCGCCCGCGAAGGGGCCGGTCTCGAAGACCGCGGCGGTGGCCGAGCCGTTCTGTCACCGCCCGCGCCCGTCGCGGCTGTCACGGCGCCTCGCCCGTCCGGCGGAATGGGTGCTTTACGGCCTGCTCGTCACCGGCGCGCTGCTGTTCGACCCGTTCGGCCTGCCCTTTTCGGTGATGCGCTGGGCGATCTACGTCCACATCGCCTGCGCCGTCCTCCTGGTGCCGACGCTCGTCGTGCCCTTCTGGCTATCGCACCGCGGCATGGTGATGGGGAGCCGCCGCCGCTTCCAGGTGTGGAGCGGGCGGATCATCGAGGCCATGCTCCTCGGCCTCGTCGCCGGCGGCACGTGGCTGCTCGCCGTCGGCAACAACGGCACGCTGTCCGGCGCCATCGCGCACTGGAGCCATCTCGTCCTCGCTTTGCCCCTGGCGCTGCTCGTCGCCGTCCACGCATGGCGCTACGGCGTGCTGCGCCGCCTCCTCGGCGTCTCGGTCTTCCTGCTGGCACTGGCTCCGTCGCCGGCACCTGCCGCCGACGCCGCCCCGCAGCCGCATGCGGTGGAGAGTTCCTCGCTCCTGCTGCCTGCCGACGGCACGCGGCTCTGGAGCGCCAATTTCGACGCCGGCTCCATCTCCGCCGTCGACCGCAAGAGCGGCCAGCGGCTCGGCGAAGCCGTGCTCGGCGGCGATATCCGCACCCTCGCCTTCAACGCCGACGCAAGCCTGATCGCCGCCACCGACGAGACCGGCGGCACGCTCGATCTCGTCGACCCGACGTCGTTTTCCCTGAAGCGCAAGGTCACGCTGGGCGGCCGGCCGCACGGCGTCGTCTTCGACCGGCGCAACGACCTCTTCTGGGTCACCGCGACCGAGTCCGGCAAGCTCTACGGCGTCGCCGAGGACGGCACGGTGAAGGTGGACATGGCCGTGGCAGAGACGCCGCGCGGGCTCGCGCTGCTCTCGGACGGCCGCCTCCTCGTCACCCATGCCTTCCTCGGCACGGTCTCGATCTACGACGCGACGAAGCTGCCGCTGAAGCTGGACAAGACCATCACGCTGGCGGCCTCGCAGGACCCGGACGAGACGGTGTCGCAAGGCCTGCCGCGTGTGCTCGACACGATCGCCGTCAGCCCCGACGAGAGCCAGGCCTGGCTGCCGCACGAGCTGTGGAATTTCGACCACCCGTTCCAGTTCCAGTCGACGGTCTTCCCGGCGATCTCGGTGATTGCGCTGAAGCCGGGCGGCGAGCAGGAAGCGGTCTCGCGCCGCAAGCAGCTGTTCAAGCAGATCAACATCACCGAGGACGGCAACCGCACCCGGATCGTCTCGAACCCGTTCCAGGCGGCCTGGGCGAAGGATGGCGCGAAGGTCTATGTGACCATGGCCGGCAGCGAGGACCTCGTCGTCTTCGACCCCTCGCGCGCCCTGCCGATCACCGCGCATTCGAAGAAGGCGAAGACCACCGACGGCGCCAAGGCCGTGCAGATCTATCGCCATCTGCCGGGAGAAAACCCGCGCGGGCTCGTCGTCGACGGCGACGACATCTTCGTCCAGAACGCGCAGAGCCTCGACCTGTCGAAGCTGACGACCGGCGGCTCCGGCCCCTTCGCCAAGGTGAAGGCGGTGACCGACAGCTTTGCGAAGCTGGTGGAAAAGGATCCGCTCTCGCCCGAGCTGCGGCGCGGCACGCGGCTCTTCCACCTCGCCAACACCTCGGCCTTTCCGGACGCGCCGATGGCGGGCGACAACTGGATGAGCTGCTCCAGCTGCCACGTCGACGGCTTTAACTATTCCAACCGCTACCTCTTCCGCGACACGCCGGTGGACAAGTTCCACTCGGCCTTCACCGGCCACGGCTCGATCAAGAGCTTCGTCGCCGGCGACTTCGTCGGCGACTACATCCGCATGATCGAGAACACGCAGGGCGGCATGGGCGCCGACACGCGCTTCCCCACGCCGAAGACCGATCCGGACCACCCGGAAGCGCATGTCACGGCGATGATGAAAGACCTCCACGCCTATGTGACCTCGCCGGGCAACCTGCCGCTGCTCTCGACCTGGCTGCGCGGCGAGGACGGCACCGGCTCGGTCGCTAAGGACGCGTGGCAGAATTCCGCAGTCTGCTCATCATGCCACAGCCAGATCTTCAAGGACTGGTCGAACTCCATGCATCATCTGATGGGCCAGTCCGATCCCTATTACATGGCGATGGAAAACATGGCTGCTCAGGCGGAGGGCGAGCCGTTCCGCAAGTGGTGCATGGGCTGCCACACGCCGCAGGCACTGCTGACCGGCGAAACGACGTCTGCCGGCCCCTCGCATCTCTTCGACAAGGACGGCGCGACGCTCTTCGCGAAGCTGAAGGACTACGTCACCGCCACCGACGAGGGCACCGGCTGCATCTTCTGCCACCGTGTCGACAGGCTGGAGGCGGCCGGCGCGACGGCCGGCGCCAATGCCAGCCTGTCGGTCGCCCCGGACAGTCGCGAGACCTATCCGGGCGAGGATTCGCAATGGTCGGCGCTGCGCTGGATCGCCCACCGCGCGATCCGCGCCAAGCCGGCCGCCCATGTCGCCTCCTTCTCCGGGCCGCAGGTCGGGAGTCCCAAGCTCTGCGCCTCGTGCCACGACGAGTTCTCGCCCGGCACCGGCGCCTATATTGCCGGCACCTATTCGGAATGGGCCGCCTCCCCCTACAACGCCCCCGGCAATCCGGCGGTGAACCGCACCTGCCTCGACTGCCACATGCATGCCGACATCCAGCGGATCGGCGCGCCGGTTTCTGGCCAGCCGACGGACGGCGGACCGGTCGTGCCGAACGTGCGCAGCCACCAGTTCACCGGGGCGCAGTATCATCTCGTCGGCCTGCGCGACCCGAAGCTTGCCGAGATGTCGAAGGCCCTCCTGCGCCGCGCGGCGACGCTCGAGGCGCGGCTCGACAAGAACGGGCAGCTCGTGCTCCGCGTGACCAATGCCGGCGCCGGACACAATCTGCCGGGCGGCGTCTCGGACCTCCGGCAGATGTGGCTCGACCTCACCGTTACCGATGCGAACGGCAGGACGGTCCTCGCCTCCGGCCAGCTCGGACCCGACGGCCATCTGCCGAAGGACGCGCGCGTCTTCCACAAGGTGATGGGCGACAAGGACGGCAATCCCGTCGGCCTGCTCTTCTGGCACTTCGGCAAGATGCTGAAGGACACCCGCATCCCCCCGAAAGGCCATCGCGACGAGACCTTCGCCCTGCCCGCCGGAACCGCCTTCCCAGTCACCGTCGACGCGAAGCTGATGTTCCGGACTTTCGCGCAGGACTTTACCGACCTCGTGCGCCAGTCGCACCCCGACATGCCGGCGCCGGAGCCGGTCGAAATGAACCATCTGCATCTGGAATTGGGACAGGACTGACATGCTCGTCACCTTCCTCATCGCCTTCCGCGAGAGCCTCGAAGCCTTCCTCCTGGTCGGCATCCTCATCGCCTATCTCAGGCGCATGGACGCCGGGCGCTACGTCAAATGGATCTATGCCGGCGTCGCCGGCGGGCTCGTCGCCTCCCTCGTCGGCGCCTTCGTGCTGCAGGTGGTGGTCGACCAGTTCTCGAACGACATCTACCGCGCCTATCTCTCGGCCGGCATCATGCTCGCGGCGACGGTCGCTCTCACCTACATGGCGATCTGGATGCAGAAGCAGGCGAAGGCCCATACGGCCCATGCGACCGAGCAGCTGCGGAGCTATGTCACCGCCGGCAACGTCCTCGGCATCGCGCTGCTCGCCTTCATTTCGGTCTGGCGCGAAGGGCTGGAGACGGTGCTGTTCTTCTCCGCCCTCGCCTATACCGGCGCGGCGATCTCGCTGCCCGGCATCGTCGTCGGACTGCTCGCCGCGATCGCGCTCGTCTGGGTGCTGATCAGCGGCACGCGCAAGGTGCCGCTCGGCACGCTGTTCCGCTGGACCAGCCTGCTCCTCGTCGTCGTCGCGGCCGGCCTGCTCGGCTCGGCGATCAACACGCTGCAGGGCGTCCACCTTCTGCCGGGGACGATCGCGCCGCTGTTCGACCTCTCCGGCGTCCTGCCGGACCGGGATGGCGTCGGCGCCTTCCTGCGCGGCCTGTTCGGCTACAACGCCACGCCGACGCCGCTGCAGTTCGCGGTGTGGGCGGCCTTCCTGGCGGTCGCGGTGGTGCTGTGGAACCGCGCCTATGCCGCGCGACCGGCCGGCTCGGCGGCGCCGGCCGCGCGCGCATGATGCTCGGCGAGCCTCCGCGCCACGTCGTCGTCATCGGCGCGGGCCCCGCCGGCCTGACGGCGGCGCACGAGCTGACCCGCGCCGGCGTCGCCGTGACCATCCTCGAACGCCGCAAGGCGCTGGGCGGCCTCGGCGGCACGACGACCTTCGAGGGATTGCACGGCACCTACCGCTTCGACTTCGGCGGCCACCGCTTCATCACCAACAACCGCGACCTGTTGCGGCTGGTCGAGGAACTCGTCGGCGACGACCTCCTGACGGCGGAACGCCACAGCGTCATCCGCTTCGGCGGGCGGACCTACGACTATCCGCTGTCCCTGAAGAACCTCCTGAAGACCGCGCCGCCGAGCCTCATCGCCGGCGCGAGCCTGGATCTGGCGAAGCTGGCGCTGGCCGGCGGGCGCCCCTCGGACGACAGCTTCGCCGCCTGGATCGAGAGCCGCTTCGGCCGGACGCTCTATCGCACCTTCTTCGAGGGCTACACCGCGAAGCTCTGGGGCATCGACCCGCGCAGGCTCTCCGCCGACTGGGCCGAGCAGCGCATCAGCCTCGTCGACCTGAAGGAGGTCGCGCGGCGGCTCCTGCCCGGCGCCGGCAAGGGGCCGCGCACCTATGCACGCAGCTACCGCTATCCCCGCCAGGGCTTCGGGATGATCTTCCACCGCCTCGCCGAGACGCTCGAGCGCGAGGGCGCCGTCATCAGCGCCGGCGTCACGGTTCGCGGCCTGTCGACGCTCGGCGGCCGCATCGTCGCGGTCGAGACCGATGCGGGACCGCTCGCCTGCGACGCCGTCATCTCGACCGTGCCGCTGCCGGACATGGTGCGGATGACCGGCGGGGAGTCGACGCTGAAGTTCCGGGGCCTGCGCTTCTTCAACATGGCGATGGCGATGCCCGACGTCTCGCCCTACACCTGGCAGTACCTGTCGGACCCGGACATGCTGGCGACGCGCCTGCAGGAGCCGCGCCGGCGCTCGCCCGAAATGGCACCGCCGGGCATGACGTCCCTGATGCTGGAAATCCCCTGCGACCCCGGCGACGAGCTCTGGACGATGGAGGACGAGGCGCTGTTCGAACGCGCCTGCGGCGATCTGCGCCGCCTCGGCATCGACGCATCGAAGGCGACCGGCGAATATTTCAGCGCCCGCGCGCCCAATGCCTATCCCGTCATGGACCTCGCCTACCGGGCGGAGCGGGCGAAGGCATTCGCGCATCTGAAGCGCTTCGACAATCTGATCCAGTGCGGACGTCAGGGAACGTTCCGCTATGTGTTCACCGATGCGGCGATGGAGACCGGGCAGATGGCCGCCCGCGGCCTCCTCGCCCGCCGCGACGTCCGGGAACAGGTCTACGAGCACCGCAACGAGCGGACGGTGATCGAGACCGAGAGCATTGCCTGAGGGGGGTGACGATGCGCCGACTGACGATACTCGTGCTGATGGTCCTCGCCGTCGCCGGCTGGACCGGACGGGCGAACGCCTATTCCTATGCCGCCGCCGGCGCCGAGCCGCTGCTCGACGGCCGCGAGGCGCTGATGGGCGCCATCGACAAGGGCGACTGGGCGGCGGCGCAGACCGCGCTCGACGGCATGAAGGCGGATCTGACCTATCTCGACGAGAACGACGATCCGGGCATTGCCAAGGCGTTCGCCGACGCGATGGCGGCGAAGGACGGAAAGGCCGTGCATCAGGCGCTGATGCGCGCCTATGCCGACGAGATCGAGCGTCGCCTGAAGGGCGCGCGCGACAACCTCAAGGACTACCAGACGGCCAAGGTGCTGGTCGTCAAGGCGCAGCGCTTTTTCAGCGCGATGGCGGCCGACCTTCAGCCGGACACACGCAAGACCGTGGAGGACGGCCTGAAACAGGCGCTCGACGCGATCGGCAATCCCGGCGTCTTCGGCGTCGGCGCCTCGGATCCCGATCCCGCCGCCTTCGCCGCGGCGCATGCCAATGTCGAGAAGGCGCTGAAGGGTGTCGGCCGTCCGGGCTGACACGCTGCTGCCAACGACCGAACGCCGGCGCCCGGCGCGTTCCGGTCGCGGCGGCCAGATCCTTCTGGCGGGCGGTGCAGGATCGCCTCCGCCTCGCATCGAGACGGAGGCCGATGGTTCGACGGGTCATCGGCGCGAGCGGTCCGACGACGGCGGCTCGTCTGCGCTGCGCGCTGCCACCGCACGCGCCTCGCAGCGCCGGCCGACGGCGTTTCTCCTGCTCGTCGGGCTCGCGGCGCTGCTCTACGGCGCCCTCGCCGTCTGGCTGTTCGCCCATCCCGCCGCTCTGCCCTCGGACGACGCGCTCTACTTCGCCCGCGGGCTCATGCGCTTCTCGATCCTCGACTTCTCGCCGCAGTTCCCCGGCTATCCCGGCTTCATCGCGCTGGGGCGCCTCCTGCTGCCGCTGACGGGCGGCGACCCGGTCCGCTCGCTGTTCGTCCTCACGATCCTCTGCGCCCTCGCGCTGCCGCCGCTCGCAGCCTGGACGGCCTGGGAGATCGCGCGCAGCCGCGGCCTCGCCCTCGCCGCCTTCCTGCTCGCCCTGACGCAGCCGCTGCTGCCCGGCCTTGCCCTCAGCCTCCTCTCCGACGCCGCCGGCCTCGCCTTCTTCGCCCTCTTCCTGGCGCTGCTCGCGGCTGCGGAGCGCCGGCCGCGCCTCGTCCTCCTGTCCGGTCTCGCCCTCGGCATCGCCGCCTGCTGCCGCCCGTCCTACGCCGCCCTCTTCGCCGGCGCTCTGGGAGGACTCGCCCTCACCCGCCCGCGCGACCTTCTTCCCATTGTCGGCGGCGCACTCCTCGTCGGCGTGCCGGCGCTCCTCTTCCTCTTCGCCCGCGAAGGCACGCTGCTGATCACGGAGGGTCTGCGCTTCACCGTCGGCCACACGCTGGTCTGGGGCAACACGCTGCTCGCGCCCCTCGCGGCGGACGACGGCTGGCTCGACGCGCTCGGCCGCGTGCCCTTCGGGCGGGCGCTCGCCGCCGCGACCCTGATCGCCGCCGCGGCCGCCGCCGTCTCGCGACCGCGCCGCGAGCCCGTCGTTGCGGCCCTGCTGGGTGCCTTCGCCGCGCATCTGGTCTGGGTGGTGCTGATGCAGAACCCCGATCACCTCCGCCATCTCGCACCGTTGCCCTTCCTCGCAGCGGTGCTGGCCCCGGTCGCCCTCGCGCCCGCCTCCGGCCGGAGCTCCACGGCCGCGCGAGCGGCGGGCGCCATTGTCATTGCCGGGCTCTTCGCCTTGCAGATAGCAGTCTCGGCCGCGACCCTAGCACCCGGAGTGGCATTGGCGCCGCCGCTGCAGCAGGCCGCGCGCTTCCTTCGCTCCGCCCCCTCCGGCACCGCCCTCGCGACGAATGAGGGTGTCGCGGTGCTGCGCGAGAGCCTGCCGGCCATCCGGGTCTACGACATGCATTATCCCGCCGATGCGGCCTTCGGCCTGGCGCAGGCTCCGGGCGAAGCCCTGCGCCTCTCGACGATGCCGCTACCCGGCTCTCGCCCCTTCCGAACCTTTGCGGCCCGCAGCGTCGGCGAGCAGACGCTCTACCTCGCGCGCCTCCACCCCGGCACGGCCGGCACCGCCGCCGCTGCGCGCTGACCAGGCCGCGGCTGCCCGCCCTCACCGCACCGACCGGCGTTCTCCCAACCCGCCGGGGCCCGGAGGACCCCTCCGCGCAGGGCCGACATCCGCCCGTCACACTTTTTCGCCCGCCGGCGGCCGAGGCGCTGGACAGCCCCGCCGAATCTTTCTACAAGGCCCTCGCTTTCCCCGGCAGCGGGCCTCGCGAGGCTCTTTCGCTGCCGGCGTCAGGGCGCCCAGGTAGCTCAGTTGGTAGAGCATGCGACTGAAAATCGCAGTGTCGGTGGTTCGATTCCACCCCTGGGCACCACCGTCCCTCGCAGGACATCGCTTTCCTTCGTAGACGTCTCGTCCACTTCGGCCCGCCCCGATATGGATGCGCCGGCCGCGCGCTGCCGCGCCATCTGCGCGAGATCGCCGACGAGCGCCCGCAGCGGATTCCTCTCGCGCATCCTCAGCGATACGACGCAGCGGAATGATGCGGCTTTGCTGCCCGTGTCTGCCACGGCCAGAGAGGAAACCGGTGCTTCCACGCTCAAAACGGCGGGAACCACCCCTCGGCGGTCGCTGTCAGCTTCGCACTTGCATCGTTACGGGATGGGCGCCGCGCCAAAATAATACATCCCTGTACCATATTGGCACATATAACTTGATGACTCTCGAAAATGCCGCAGAGGGAGGATTAGCGTGTTGATATTTTATTAACTTCATTCCATCCTGCCCTTGCGCAACATCGAACATGGAGGCGTTATTTCTCATGCGCAAAGTGCTGCTCACGCTCATCGCCATTACCGGCGTCGTGTCTTTCTCGGCGACCGCCAATGCGAGATGGTACAAGAAGGATGTCGACGAAAGGGGAAGCAAGATCTACTGCGTCGAATACATCCCCTCCCTCTACAAGTACAACACCCGCGGCAAGCTGGTCACCGGCGAAAGCACGACCTGGTCTGGCGAGATCGCGGACGGAGCGGAGATTCGTCATCGCCGCAACCCGGCGGTCTACATCACGACCAAGAAGCTGGTCGAGCAGGACCACTACACGCTGGTTCCCGGCCCCTGCTCGTAAGCCGACACCCACGGAAGGGGGATCTCACCGCATTTCCCCCTTCCTTCTCACCCCAGATTTTCCTTCCCGCCCGCGTCGCAACATGCGGAGACCGCCGTCATGCTGATCGAGACCGTCCTGCTCGCGTCCAGTCTGGCCATCCCGTTCGGCGACAAGCCGGCCCACGACAAGGTGGAACAGCACAAGCAACTGCCGCGGTTCGAAACCTCGTTCGAATTCGCGGAAATCGCCGGCGGCTATCTGCTGAACGCCGTGGTCATCGACCTTCTCACCGACGCCCGGACGTCCGTGCCGATCTCCAAATGCCGGACGATCGACATCCAGTCGTTTCAGGAGAACCTGTTCGGCACTCCGGTCGTCTGCAACGGCGTGACCTACACCTTCGATGTGCGGAAGGGCGGGATCATCGTCGCCCCGTCGCACAAGCGGCTGCGCCCCAAACTGGTGAAGCATCTGATGCCGGGCCATGCCATCGTCGACGGCATGCCGCTGTTCATAAAAGCAAATCGCTAGACAGAGCGGGCGTCTGGTAGCCGCTGTACGGCCGCCAGTAGCGGACTTCGCCGTCGATCGTCGGCTTCGGCGCGATTCGGTTCGAAGGTGGCGGGCGCAGCCCCGCTTCCGTCTGCAAGGCCGCGAAGGGGTTCGCGAGGAGCGGCGCGTCCCAGTAGCGCGACAGGTCGGGCCCGGGATCGCTCTCCTCGAGCTGCAGCGGCAGGGCCACGGGCGAACGCCCGGATGCCGGCGCGGGACCGCTCGTCCCGAAGCCGTCCGGATCCGCGGCAGGCTCTTCCGTCTTCCCCTCCGCAAATGTCTCCGACAAGGCGCTTGCCGCCCCGTCCACCCCGGCGCCTGCCTCGGGCACCGGAGGCTTTGCCGGGTCTTCGGCTGCCGGCGGCAGATCGATATAGCCCTCGTAGGACAGGGCGCCGAGAACGTAGGGCGGGACGTAGTAGGCGGCGCTCGTCGGAGTGATCGGCCGGACGACCAGTTGCGGTCCGGTCTCGCAGGCCTCCGCCGTCGGCTGCCCGACCGCGCTCACCGTCACATAGCACTTCGACGGACTGCCGACGCAGCCGGCACAGAGGCTCAGGAGGGAAAGGACGGCAAGGCGCGCGAGCATGGATGTCTCCTCGCGCCGACCATCCGACGGCATGGTTAACGAGCGGTTAAGCCTTCCGCAGGGTCAGCGTCCGAAGCCGGAGCGAGGCTTGCCGCACCGCCACTTGCGATGGAAGCGAGAGGACGGGAGCGGCTCCTGCCGTGGCGAACCGGTGAAGCGGCCTCAGCTGGCGAGACCGAGATCGGCCACGGTCCGATGCACCGCCTCGATGAACAGCCGCAGCGCGGGCGACGGGTCGCCGCCGGCCCGCATCGTCAGGCCCACCGGCCCCAGCGTCTCCGCCAGAGCGAGCGGCAGTTCGACCAGCTTGCCCTCCGCGACGTCGAGCGCCACCACGCCGGAGGAGATCACCCAGACGGCGTCGGTCTTGCGGACATAGGCGCGGCCGAAGGTCTCGGCGACCGTCTCGATCCGGTCGCGGCGCCGGGACAGGCCGTGGGCGATGAAATACTGCTCCGCGATGGTCCGGATCGCCGCGTCCTTGTTCGGAAAGATCAGCGGATAGTCGCCGATGTCGCCGGGGTTGCGCGAGCCGACCAGCGGATGGCCGGGGCGCACGACGAGGCTGATCCGTTCGGAGTACAGCTGGGTGAAGCTGAGGCCGGTCATCGCGTCCGGCTGGCCGAGACGACCGATGACGAGATCGAGGGCCCCGGAGGCAAGTTCCGAAAGGAGGTAGCCGTTCGGCCCGCTGACGATCGACAGCCCGGCCTCGGGCGCGATCCGGCCGAACGCGATCGCCGCGTCCGGCACGATCCGCGCCGCGACACTGGGAAGGGCGCCGATCGACAGGCGCAGCGCGCTCGCCGCCAGCGTCTCGCCGACGCCGTCGATGCCCTGGCGCAGCGCCGCCAGGCTCGCCGTCGCATAAGAGAGGAACATCTGCCCGACGGGAGTCAGCGCGGCGCCCGCCCGGCCCCGATTCACCAGCCGGGCCCCCAGCACGTCCTCCAGTTCGGCCAGCGTCTTGGAAACCGCCGGCTGCGAGACGTGCAGCATTTCGCCCGCCCGGCCGACGCTGCCGAGCCGGGCCACCTCGACGAAGGTACGCAGATGGCGGATCTTGATTCGCGGATCGATTTCCATAACGAGAACCGCATGATATCGGGACTGGAATTCATTTTACATGAATTTTCCGCCCATCGATAGTGCCGCCGAGGGAGGACTGCTGATGAGCAATATCAACGGCTCCGCCGATCGCTACGCCCTCGGCCTGGCGACCCGGCGCTCCGTTCTGGGCGATGCCCATGTCGACCGCGCACAGGCGCAGGCGACCGGCTTCGACAAGGACTTCCAGACCTTCATCACCGAAGGCGCCTGGGGATCGGTCTGGTCGCGGCCGCAGTTCACCAAGCGCGAGCGCTCGATCGTCACCATCGCGCTTCTGGCCGCGCTCGGCCAGGACGACGAGGTTGCGATGCATGTCCGCGCGACCGAGAATACCGGCACGAGCCGGGAGGACGTGCTGGAGGCGCTGCTGCACGTCGCGGTCTATGCCGGCGTGCCCGCCGCCAACCATGCGATCAAGATCGCCAAGTCCGTCTATGCGGAGATCGACGCGGCGAAGACCGGAGGACAGCCATGAGCGACGGATCGTTCTACCAGCGCGACAGGACCTGGCACCCACCGGCCTATACGCCGGGCTACAAGACCTCGGTCACCCGCTCGCCGCAGCGTGCCCTCATCTCGCTCGACAATACCATCTCCGAGATGACCGGGCCGGTGTTCGGCCACGGGATGATCGGCGAGCTCGACAACGACCTGATCCTCAACTGGGCGAAGGACGGCGAGCCGATCGGCCAGCGCATCATCGTGCACGGCCGGGTGCTGGACGAGGACGGGCGCGGCGTTCCCGGGGCGCTGGTCGAGTTCTGGCAGGCCAATGCCGGCGGGCGCTACCGCCACAAGAAGGAAACCTATCTCGCCCCGCTCGACCCGAACTTCGGCGGCTGCGGGCGCACGATCACGGGCGAGGACGGCTCCTACCGCTTCCGCACGATCAAGCCCGGCCCCTATCCCTGGCCGAACGGGCCGAACGACTGGCGGCCGGCGCACATCCACTTCTCGATCTTCGGCCTCGGCTTCGCCCAACGGCTGATCACCCAGATGTATTTCGAGGGCGATCCGCTGATCTGGCAGTGCCCGATCGTCGCGACGATCCCCGATCGCGCCGCGGTCGAGCGGCTGGTCGCGGCACTCGACATGGCAAACACGGTCCCGATGGACGCGCGGGCCTACAAGTTCGACATCGTCCTGCGCGGTCGCCGCTCGACCCTGTTCGAGAACCGGATGGAGGGCAACTGATGGTCCAGTCACTCGACCGGCTGAAGGAAAGCGCCTCGCAGACCGCCGGGCCTTACGTCCATATCGGCTGCACGCCGAACTATTGCGGCATCGAAGGCGTCTATGCCGAAGACCTCGGCAAGCGCATGGTCAACGACAAGACCAAGGGCGAGCGCATCCGCATCGTCGGCCGCGTCTTCGACGGCGTGGGCACGCCGCTGAAGGACGCGCTGGTCGAGATCTGGCAGGCCGACGCCGACGGTCTCTACCCCTCGCCCGGGGAAAAGCGCGGCAAGGCCGACCCGAATTTCACCGGCTTCGGCCGCTCGCCCGGCGACATGGCGACCGGCGAGTTCGTGTTCGAAACGGTCAAGCCCGGCACGGTGCCGTTCAAGGACGGCCGCCCGCAGGCGCCGCATGTCACGCTCTGGATCGTCGCCCGCGGCATCAACATCGGGCTCCACACGCGAATGTATTTCGGCGACGAGACGGCGGCCAACGAGGCAGACCCGATCCTCATGCGGATCGAACACCGCTCGCGCGTGCCGACCCTGATCGCCCCGCGCTCGCAGGAGAACGGCGTGCCGATCTATCGCCACGACATCCATCTCCAGGGCGAGAACGAGACGATCTTCTTCGACATCTGACCGGCGCGTTCCCGCCGGTCCGCGGAAAGAACAAGCACCAGACCATGGCCAAAATCCTGCCTCTGAAGGAGGCGATCGCCGAGAACCTTGCGAGCGGCGACAGCGTCGCCTTCGAAGGCTTCACCCATCTGATCCCGCACGCGGCCGCCCACGAAGTCATCCGCCAGGGCATCACCGACCTGACGCTGATCCGCATGACGCCGGACGTCATCTACGACCAGCTGATCGGCTGCGGGCTCGTGAAGAAGCTCGTCTTCTCCTATGCCGGCAATCCGGGCGTGGGGCTCCTGCGCCGCCTGCGCGACGCGGTGGAGAAGGGCGTGCCGCGCCCGCTGGAAATCGAAGAGCACTCCCATGCGGCGATGGCGAACGCCTACGAGGCCGGAGCCGCCGGCCTGCCGCTCGCCGTCTTCCGCGGCTACAAGGGTGCGGGACTGAAGGACGTGAACCCGAACATCCGCTCGGTCACCTGCCCCTTCACCGGCGAGGAACTCGCCGCGGTACCCGCGATCCGGCCGGACGTTGCGGTGATTCACGCGCAGAAGGCCGACCGCAAGGGCAATGTCCTGATCGAGGGCATTCTCGGCGTCCAGAAGGAGGCGGTGCTTTCCGCCAATCGATCGGTGGTGACGGTCGAGGAGATCGTCGACGACCTCGGCGACATCCATCCGAACCTCACCGTGCTGCCGCACTGGACGGTGACGGCGGTCGCGCCGGTCCCCGGCGGTGCGCACCCGTCCTATGCCCGCGGCTATTACGGCCGCGACAACGCGGCCTATCTCGAGTGGGACGAGATCGCCGCCGACATGGACCGGTTCAACGCCTGGATCGAGGAAAACGTGCGGAAGGTCGGCCCGGAAGTCTTCGCCGACCGCGTGAAGGATCTGAGGGGGCTCAACTGATGGCGACGACCGGCTTCACCCCCGACGAGATGATGACGATCGCCGCGGCGCGGGCCCTCTCGAACGACGACGTCTGCTTCGTCGGCATCGGCGCCCCGTCCGCCGCCTGCAACGTCGCGCGGCTGACGCATGCGCCGGACATCACGCTGATCTACGAATCCGGCACGATCGGCACCGCGCCGAGCGTGCTGCCCCTGTCGATCGGCGACGGCGAGCTCTGCGAGACGGCGCTGACGACGGTGCCGGTGCCGGAAATGTTCCGCTACTGGCTGCAGGGCGGGCGCATCACCGTCGGCTTCCTCGGCGCGGCGCAGCTCGACCCGTTCGGCAACATCAACACCACCGTCATCGGCGACTATGCGCATCCGAAGACCCGCCTGCCCGGCGGTGGCGGCGCGCCGGAGATCGCCTCGTCCTGCGGCGAGGTGTTCATCACCATGAAGCAGACCAGGCGCGGCATGGTGAAGGCGATCGACTTCTTCACCTCCTTCGGCCACGGCAAGGGCGGCACCGACCGCCGTGACCGCGGCATCACGACCAAGGGCCCGACCCTCCTCGTCACCGATCTTGCGGTCTGGCGACCGAATTCAGAGACCAAGGAGTTCGAGGTCAACTCGCTGCATCCGGGCGTCACGCGCGAAGACATCGCGGCGAGCTGCGGCTGGGACGTGCGCTATGCCGACAGCGTGGAGGAGACGCCGGCGCCGACCGAGGAGGAACTCGGCACGCTGCGCGACATCAAGGCCCGCACGGCCGCCGCGCATAGCCGCAAGGCGTCGTGATAGACTGACGTGATGCGGGCGCGGGAGGCGTCCGCGGGACGACCCCGGGAGGAGAGACCGGGCTTGCACGACGATCAACAGCCCGGGAGACCGCCGTCATGAGCGCCAGCGTACCGCAACCGAACCTGCCGGCCCGCACGCGCGTCGCCGTGATCGGCGGCGGCCCCGCGGGGCTGCTGCTCGCGCTGATCCTCACCCGCGCCGGCATCGAATGCGTCGTGCTCGAACGTCGCAGCCGGGACTACGTGCTGTCGCGCATCCGCGCCGGGGTTCTCGAACAGGGCACCACCGACCTCTTGCGCATGGCCGGAGCCGGCGCCCGCATGGATCGCGAGGGTCTCGTCCATGACGGCTTCGACATCGCCTGGCGCGGTGACAAGCTGCATATCGACCTGCGCAGCCTCACCGGCGGCAAGACCGTCACCGTCTACGGCCAGACCGAGGTGACCCACGACCTCTACGACGCGCTCGACGAGGCCGGGGTGCCGATCGTCCACGAGGCGGAGAATGTCGCCCCGCAGGACGTCACCGGCGATGCGCCCTTCGTCAGCTTCGACACCGCCGCAGGATCGCACCGGCTCGACTGCGACTTCGTCGCCGGCTGCGACGGCTTCCACGGCGTCTGCCGCCAGACCATTCCCGCGGACAAGCTCGAGACGTTCGAGCGGGTCTATCCGTTCGGCTGGCTCGGCATTCTGGTGCGCAAGCCGCCGATCCAGGAAGAGCTGATCTACGCCAATCATGCCCGCGGCTTTGCGCTGTGCTCGCTAAGGAGCCCGCAGCTGTCGCGCTACTACATCCAGTGCCGGGCCGACGACGACATCGCGAACTGGCCGGACGCGCGCTTCTACGACGAGCTGCAGGCGCGCCTGCCGCCAGCAGTCGCCGGCCATCTGCAGCGCGGGGAATCGATCGAGAAGTCGATCGCGCCGCTCCGATCCTTCGTCGCCGAGCCGATGCACTACGGCCGGATGTTCCTCGCCGGCGACGCGGCACATATCGTGCCGCCGACCGGGGCCAAGGGACTGAACCTTGCGGTCTCCGACGTCCACTATCTCTCGACGGCGCTGATCGCCCACTACAACGATCATGACGAGACGCTGCTCGACGCCTATTCCGAGACGGCCCTCGCGAGAGTCTGGAAGGCCGAGCGCTTCTCCTGGTGGTTCACCTCGATGATCCACCGGTTCGAGGACGACGGCAGCTTCGGCCAGCGCATTCAGGAGGCCGAGTTCGACTTCCTGGCAAGCTCGACAGCGGCGCAGACGGCGCTCGCCGAGAACTATGTCGGCCTGCCCTTCTGACGGGCTCCGTCATCGGGACACGCCGTGCGCTCATCCCGCGCGAATCCGCCCCTGAAACGGCAACTCCCGCCGGAGCATCCTGACGGCCGCTCATCGGCGACACTCAGAATGCTCCGGCGGGAGCGCGATCTTGGGCCCGGCTCGAATGCCGGGCTCTGCTCGGTCAGCGACGGCCGTAGCGAACGGCGCGCGCGATGGCGCTGCGCTCGACGCCGATATCGGCGAGTTCACGGTCGTCCATCATCTGCAGTTCGCGGATGTTGTTGCGGACGGAGCGGTAGGCGTTGATGCGGTCTGCGAAGCGGCGGAACATCGGAGGTCTCACGGTTTCTTGAATCTCGATGACGCGCAGATATTCCTCGCAGGTGCACAAATGAAGAGCAGGTTCTGCACATCAGATGTGCAAAAACTGCATGGGCGGAAGCCGCTCGCGTTTACCGATCCGCAACCGGCTTCATGCGCTGCTTCCTAGGCGATGGCGCGCCATTGCACCCCCCGCCGGCGGGTGCGGGACGGGCGCGGCATTTTACGCCACGCCCCGATAGCCGCACGGATTTTGTGCAGACTACCCCGCTCAGCCCTTGTCGGCTTCGTACCGCGCCACGGCGGCCCGGATCAGCTCCTTGGCATGGGCGCTGTCGCCCCAGTCGCCGATCTTGACCCACTTGCCGGGCTCCAGATCCTTGTAGTGCTCGAAGAAGTGCTCGATCTGCTTCAGCGTGATCTCCGGCATGTCGCTGTATTCGCTGATCTTCTCATAGCGCCGGGTGAGCTTCGGGGACGGGACGGCGATGACCTTCTCGTCCTGGCCGCTGTTGTCCTCCATGATCAGGACGCCGATCGGGCGGCAATTGATCACACAGCCGGGGAACAGCGGACGGGTGTTGCAGACGAGGACGTCGATCGGGTCGCCGTCGTCCGACAGCGTGTGCGGCACGAAGCCGTAATTGCCGGGATAGGTCATCGGCGTGTAGAGGAAGCGATCGACGACGAGGCAGCCCGCCTCCTTGTCCATCTCGTACTTGATCGGCTGGCCGCCGACCGGCACCTCGATGATGACGTTGATGTCTTCCGGCGGATTGTTTCCGCGGGAGATGGCGTCGATGCGCATGAGCAATCCTCTTGTCTCGTCTGACGGCCGACGGCGTCAGCTCCGCATGGGTCAGGAGCGCGCGATCGCACGGAGATGAGCCTTTGCGGTCCGAGCATCCGGGGCTCGCTCCACCGGAAACTGGTCGGCGCCTGAATGCGCCCGCTCATGCCGGGTGAAAGCGTCGCACGGCCTTGTTGATAAGCCGCGCGGGTGTCTATCCGCTCCGCGCGGACGGCGCAACAGAGCGCTTCCATAGCCTGCCCTGCAGGTCGCTGTGCCGCGGGCGAGGATGGCCTTCTTTAACGGGTGACGCGGTCTTTCCGGGAAGACGATAAACCGGCTGGCGCGCCCGTCCTCCTCGGCCTGCGTCAGGGCCAGACGAAGGCGATCTTCTGCAGCGCCTTGCCTTCGAAGCATTCGCGCCCCTCCGCCATCGGGCTGCCGCCCATCCGCTCGTAGAACTCGACCGCAATGCGGTTTTCCGCGAGCGCCCAGATCACCAGGCCCGGCATGTCGCGATCAACCAAGAGCCGGCGCGCGGCGTCGAACAGGCGGCGGCCGAAGCCGAGGCCCTGGAAGGCCGGCTTGAGATAGAGTTCGTAGATCTCTCCGCCGGCTTGCAGCGCCGCCGTCCGGTTCCGCCCGAGGGTTGCATAGCCGACGGTCTCGCCGCCGAAATCCACCACCAGGATTCCCGCGCCGCTGCGGATCGCCCGCATCCACCAGGCAGCGTGACGCCGAGAGATCATGCCGGACAGCGAGCGATGCGGAATGATGCCGGCATAGGCGCCGCGCCAGGCCGCCGCGTGAACGGCGGCAAGAGCCGTCGCATCCCGCTGTTCGGCAAACCGGATCTCTGCGGCGATCGTGGTCATCGCTCGTTAACCATGACGAGAAGATTCCGATCCCTGCTGCCGGGAAAAAATCCGCATCCTTGACAAATCCGCTCTTCAACAATTCGTGAGTGCGGGAACCGCTGCTCATCCTGGATTTCGAGCGCACCCGCAGGATCGCCGAGCGCTGCGGCAGCGGGCAGAGCCTGCGGCCGCAACCACGGCGCCCTCACCTGCGCAGAACGCCGTCGGCCAGCGCCCGCTGGATCCCGGCGATATTGGCGCGCCGGGAGAGCTCGCGCTCGATCGGCGGCTGGCCGCTGATCCAGAGCGTCATCTTGGAGTCCACGTCGAAATGGCCGGCCGTCTCGATGGCGAACATGGTGATCGAGCGGTACGGGATCGACTGGATGTAGCGCTTGCGTCCGGTCATGCCCTGCTTGTCGACGATGACGAGGCGCGACCCGGTGAAGACGAGGAGGTCGCGCACCACCTGGAAGGCCAGAGCGATCTCCTCGTCCGGCAGGAGAATCGGCGCGAGGTCCCTGCGGACCTCGTCGACGTCGACATCGCTGGTCAGGCCGATCAGGCCGGAGAGGAGACCCATGGCAGCGTCCCTTTCGTTCTCATCTGCACTGAGAGCACCGAGGCGGCTGCGCTGTTTCGAACCGTCGGCGACGGGCAGCGCGATCCCGCTTCGCTCTGCCCGTTGTCGCCTGACTACAGGAAGGGGCCCTTCGGCGGCAAAGCTTCGCCCGCCCGATGATCAGCTTCGCCCACAGAAAGATGGCGCGGCCGCCGGAGGCCGGCGGCGACACGGTTTAAGATTTCCTTACGCATTATTCAGGATTTGAAATTCTCCCTTTCGAGCCCCGCTCGCCTATCTTGTTTGGCCGAGCCGGCCCGGCGGCGCCGGCCGGTCTCCGTCGGCTCAGAAGACCCCACCCCGTCGACATCGGAAGCCAATCCGTATCAGCCCATCGCCCCGCATGAGAGGACAGACATGAAACACGGCATCAGGCATCTCTTCATCCCCGGCCCGACCAATGTGCCGGAGCGCGTGCGCCGGGCGATGAACGTGCCGATGGAGGACCAGCGCGCGCCCGACATGCCGGCGCTGACGCTGCCGCTGTTTGCCGACCTGAAGCGGGTGTTCAAGAACGACAGCGGCCGGGTCTTCATGTTCCCCTCCTCCGGTACCGGCACCTGGGAGGCGGCGATCCAGAACACGCTGGCGCGCGGCGACAGGGTGCTGATGGCGCGGTTCGGCCAGTTCTCGCACCAGTGGGCGGAGATGGCGTTGCGGCTCGGCCTCGACGCCACGGTGCTCGAGGTCGAATGGGGCGAAGGCGTCCCGCTCGAGGCCTACGAGAAGCTCATCGCCGCGGACACCGCGCATGACATCCGCGCCGTCTTCGTCACCCACAACGAGACGGCGACGGGCGTGACGTCGAACGTCGCCGGCGTGCGGCGGCTGCTCGACGCGCATTCGCACCCGGCGCTGATCTTCGTCGACGGCGTCTCCTCGATCGCCTCGATCGACTTCCGGCAGGAGGAGTGGGGCGTCGACCTCGCCGTGGCGGGATCGCAGAAGGGCTTCATGCTGCCGCCCGGCCTGTCCTTCCTCTCGGTGTCGGAGAAGGCTCTGGCGGCCGCGCGCGACAACCGTCCGAAGATGGAGCGCTTCTATTTCAGCTTCGACAACATGATGGCGGCCAACGACTCCGGCTATTTCCCCTACACGCCGCCGACGCAGTTCTTCCACGGCCTCAGGGCGTCGCTGGACCTCTTGTTCGAGGAGGGGCTGGACAACGTCTTTGCCAGACATCATCGGCTTGCCGAAGGCGTGCGCCGCGGGGTCGCCGGGCTCGGCCTGTCGCTCGTCGCGGCTGCGCCGAAATGGCATTCCGACACCGTTTCGGCGATCCGGACGCCCGAGGGCGTCGACGCCAACGCCGTGCTGCGGATCGCCTACGAGCGCTACGACACCTCCTTCGGCGGCGGGCTCGCGCGCCTCAACGGCAAGGTCTTCCGGATCGGGCACCTCGGCGATCTGAACGAGGTCATGTGCCTCTCGGCGCTGGGCGCGGCCGAGATGGCGCTGGCCGATGCCGGCGCGAAGATCACGCTCGGCGCGGGCGTCGCCGCGGCACAGGCCTATTTTCGCGAGGAGAAGCAGCGGGCAACCGCGGACGCTGCCGCCAGGACAGCGTAGCGGCTCGGCCTACCTCCCCAAAATATTGCCCGCTTCGGGGGACGGAGCGGGCATTCCGCCTGTCGGCCGGACGCTCGATGGGGCAGAGATCAGCCGGTCCGACCGATGATCAACCGATGGGTGACCGACGGATCGGCTACCGCGCCGGCGACCCTCGCCTCAGACGAGACCGAGCGCGTTGCAATCGATGTAGATCGACAGGCGCTCGTCGCGGCTGCGACCGAGCTGACGAAGCTGGAATTGCGGTCCCGCCGCCGCGGCACCGCCCTCCCCCATCACGCGGAACGGATAGCCGACGGCCTTGTTCGTGCCGGCGGTCGCCACGCCGCAAACGGCGATCTTGCCGCCGGGGAGCCTGCCGGCGCGGGCGCCGACGAAAGTCACGCTCCAATCGGTGGGAAAGGCTGCGCGAACCGCAGCCTGCATCGCCTGCGTCTCCTGCGTGGTCAGCGAATAGGGGGCGGCGCGGACGAGCTTCTTGCTGTCGCTGCTCGACCAGAGCCGGGCGACGTCGATGTCGGGAAATTCCATCTGCGGAACGCTGAACGAGGGCATCGACCAGTTCGGAACACTGCTGCACGACGCGATCAGCGGCAGGAGGGCGAGGACGCAGAGGCGTTTCATCTTCCCAGAAAGGTCCGATATCTTCGAGAGTCCCCATCGGCAGAAAAAGCCCTGCCGCCCCAATAGCTTCCCATGGTCTCCGTCTGAACGCAACCGTAATGGCGACCCGCCAGGCAGCCCGGTTCGCACGAAAGGATGGCAGGCTTGAGGCTGGCGACGGATAGGCGCCGCAGACCGGTCTCTTCCGCAGCGGACGCGAGAACCATCATGCTGCGGCGCAGCAGGCAGCGATCGCCGGGCCGACAGCGCAGACCCGGCAAAATATTGGTTCGGCTATGCAGCTCCCCTCGCTGGCGGAACCAGCGGCGCTAGATGCGGACGCACCTGCAAAAAGGCTGGAGCACCTATCATGGCAGACAGAACCGGCAGAGCCGTCGCATATGGCGCATGGCTGTTGGTCCTATGCGCCCTCGTCGGACTCGTCGTCGCGGCCATCAACGCGTTCAGCGCCGGCAACGGCATCGCCTTCTCCCTCGGCGCCTATATCGTTCTCGGGTCCACCGCCATCCTCTTCGTGGCCGCGATCATCCTGGCGGTTGCGAGCGGTTGGCCGCGCTGGCTCACCGGGATTCTCGCCTTCCTGATCCTTCTCGACCTCATCGGCAGCGGGGCGGCCTCGTACTTCCTCGATGCCTGGATCGTCCTCGGTGCCATGGCAGCCGGAATCGTCGCCTGGATCCTCCATCTCCTGATCGACCCCGCCAGGCCGCGGCGCGCCGATCCGTCCATGCAAGCAAGGGCAGCTTGATTATGATCCGCACGACCATCGTCACCCTCTCGACGCTCCTGATGCTGTCGGGGGCGTCCTCGCTCGCTCTGGCGCAGGACAACCAGGGCAGTCAGGCGGACAGCAGCAAGCCGTCACCGCAGCAGACCGGCGGCTCCCCCGCAGGCGGCGAGGCACCGGGCATTTCGGCGTCGCAGCCCCAGCATCAGGGCGGCGTGTCCGGCAACTCCTCGCAGTCGCAGGACGGCGCCGACGGTGCCACCGGCGCGAACGGATCCTCCACCCAGGGCACTGCGGGCACGACCGGCACGAACAGCTCGTCCAGCCAAGCGGCCGGCGGCAATGCAGGCGGCAGCCAGGCAGGCGGCGTCCCCGGCGTGGCGGCTCCGGCAGCGGGTCAGGGGACTGCGGCGGCCGGCAACGCTGCCGGTGCGCAGGCCCAGCAGAACGGGCAGGCCCAGCAGAACCAGACGCCGCCCCTGTTGACCTCCACCCCGACCAAGGACGGCGGCCGGGTCACGACGCCGACTGACGGCACGGCCAGTGCGCAGGGTGTCGCCCAGCCGCAGAAGAAGGGGCCGGACGCCTGGATGCAGTCGCCGCAGAGCTGGGCGACCTTCAACGGCGACCTGATGGCGCAGAAATACGCCGTCGCCGACGAGATCACGCCGCAGAACGTCAAGAACCTCCAGAAGGTGTGGGAATACCACACCGGCGACGTCTCCGACGGCTCCGGGAAGGTTCCGATGTCGGTCTGGTCGGCAACGCCGCTCTTCGTCAACAACTCGCTCTACATCGGCACGCCGTTCTACCGGATCATCTCGCTGGAGCCGGACACCGGCAAGGTGAAGTGGATCTTCAACCCGCACGCCGTGCTGAAGGCGCTGACCCAGCCGGACATGAAGAACCGCGGCGTCGCCTACTGGCAGGCGGACAACCCGCAGAAGGGCGAGGCCTGCCAGAAGATCGTCTACATCGGCACGATGGACGCCAAGCTCTGGGCCGTCGACGCCGATACCGGCAAGCCGTGCCAGAACTTCGGCAAGGACGGCATGCTCGACGTCAACCGGTGGAACACGATCAACAACAAGTGGCCGCTGTCGCTGCTGCAGCCGCCGACGGTCTATCACGACACGCTGTTCCTCGGCTGGGCCGGCAAGGACTGGGCCGACAAGGCCGCACCTCCGGGCACAGTGTTCGCCCTCGACGCGCGCACCGGCAAGCTGAAGTGGATGTTCAACGCCATCCCCAAGCAGTACATCCAGACCACCGGCACATCCAACGTGTGGGCATCGATGTCGATCGATCCGGAACGGGGCCTTCTCTACATCCCGGTCTCCTCGCCGAGCCCGAACTTCTACGGCGGCGACCGCAAGGAGAAGCTGCCGCTGGGCACCTCGGTGACGGCGCTCGACGCCGAGACCGGCGAGGTGGTCTGGAGCCGGCAGCTCGTCCATCACGACATCTGGGACGTCGACACGGATTCTCCGCCGACCCTCGTCGACATCCAGAAGGACGGCAAGACGATCCCGGCGCTGGTGCAGTCCTCCAAGCAGGGCTTCCTCTACGTGCTGAACCGCGTGACCGGCGAGCCGATCTACCCGATCGAGGAGCGGAAGGTGCCGGCGTCCGACGTTCCGGGCGAAGAGGCCTCCCCGACGCAGCCCTATGTCGCCAAGCCGAAGCGGGTGATCCCCGACAACTGGCCGGGCGTCTCGACCATCGCCGACTGGGTCAGCTTCGGCGAATGCAGCAAGAAGGCGGCGAGCTATCGCGACGACGGCCAGTTCACGCCGCCGAGCCTGCAGGGCACCATCACCTGGCCGCCGACGACCGGCGGCACGGAATGGGGCGGCGGCGCGGTCGATCCGACCGACGGCATCTATGTCGTCAACTCCAACCACGTCGTGCAGATCTACAAGCTGATCCCGCGCGACCAGTACGAGCAGCAGAAGCAGAACGGCGAGACCTCCGGCGACTATGCGCAGGCCGGTTCGCCCTACGCCTTCCACCTGGAGACCTTCCTCAACTGGGCCGGCATGCCCTGCTGGAAGCCGCCCTACGGCACGCTCGCGGCCTACGATCTGAAGACCGGCGAGCGGCTGTGGAACGAGCCCTTCGGCCAGGTGCAGAAATACGGCTTCTACATGCCGGAATCCTGGGGCTCGGTGACGATCGGCGCGCCGGTGATCACCAAGTCGGGCGTGATCTTCATCGGTGCGTCCATGGACAGCCGCGTCCGGGCGATCGACCTGAAGTCCGGCAAGGTGCTGTGGAAGAGCCTGGTGGACGCCCCGGCAGTCTCGATGCCCGCGGTCTACACCTACAAGGGCCGCGAATACGTGACCTTCGTCGTCGGCGGCAACTCGATCCTGCTGCCGAAGGTGTCGGATCAGGTGATCACCTACGCGCTGCCGAAGCAGTGACCTCCCGGCTGCCGCTCCATGGGCGGCAGCCGGCTCCCCATACGCCCAAAGCGGCCGCGGCATTCGCC